>WOUR01000048.1 GCA_009772935.1 Rhodospirillaceae bacterium | reverse complement strand
TCGCGGTGGTGGGCCGTGGCGAGCAGGGCCTGCTGGTGCAGACCGGCCCGAACGTCCGCGAGCCGCAGAACCGCCGCGTCGAAATCGTCATCCAGTAAGACGATCCGAAGCACTGACTTCAGGAACGGCCGGGGGCGACCCCGGCCGTTTCTATTTTCAGCTATGTGCTTTTCGGGTTGGCGACGCCGGGGCCGGCCTCTATATCCGGGCGCAGGAGAGTGAATTCATGTCGCAAGTGTTGATGCCTAAGGCGACCGCCGTCTGGCTGGTCGAGAACACGACCCTGACGTTCGACCAGATCTCGGCTTTCACCGGCCTGCATCCGCTCGAGATCCAGGCGATCGCCGACGGTGAAGTCGCGGGTGGCATGACGGGATACGACCCGACCACCAACGGCCAGCTGACCAAGGAAGAGATCAAGCGGGTCGAGGCCGACAGCAACGCGCGGTTGAAACTGAGCCCGCGCGACGTGCCGATGCCGCAGGCCCGTTCCAAGGGCCCGCGCTACACGCCGGTCGCCAAGCGCCAGGACCGTCCTGACGCCATCGCCTGGTTGTTGAAGACCCACCCCGAGCTGCAGGACAGCCAGGTCGCCAAGCTGGTGGGTTCGACCAAGAGCACGGTGCAGTCGGTCAAGGATCGTTCGCACTGGAACATGCAGAACGTGCGTCCGCGCGATCCGGTGACGCTCGGCCTTTGCTCGCTGAAGGACCTGAACGACGCCGTCGACCGTGCGCGCCGCAAGGCCGCCCGCGAGGATGCCTCGCGCAAGAAGGAAGCGGCGCAGTCCGGATTGGTCGAGGAAGCCGCCGACGTCGATCCGGCTGAAGCCGACCAGCCCGACGTCAGCGAGCAATAGAGAGACCTAAACGGTCATCATCACCTTGCCGACATGGTCGGCGCGCTCCAGTTCGGCATGCGCGCCGGCGGCGTCCCGCAGCGGGAACGTCTTGTAGATGATCGGTTTGATCTTGCCGCCTTCGAGCAGCGGCCAGACCTTCTCCCTCAGACCGCGCGCCATGCGGCCCTTGCTCTCGACACTCTGTGGACGCAGCGTCGAACCGGTGAGCGTGAGACGGTTGACCATCAGGAAGCCGGCGCTGATCGTGGCCGTCGCGCCGCCTTGGACGGCGATCACCACGCAGCGCCCGTCCAGCTTCAGCAGCGACAGATTCTTCGGCAGGTAGTCGCCGGCCACCATGTCCAGCACGACATCGACGCCGCCCGACAGCTTCTTTGCTTCGGCAGCCCAGTCATTGTCCTTGTAGAGGATGGCATGGTCGGCCCCGAGTGCCTTCACCGCATCGGCCTTCTCCGGCGTTCGCACCGTCGTGAGCACGGTCGCGCCGAACGACTTGGCGAGCTGGATCGCGGTCGTGCCGATGCCGCTCGCGCCACCGTGGATCAGCACGGTCTCGCCGGCCTTGAGCTGGCCGCGCTCGAACAGATTGTGCCAGACCGTGAAGTAGTTTTCGGGTAACGCCGCGGCATGCAGCAGGTCGAAGCCCTTGGGCGGCGGCAGGCACTGCGGCGCCGGCACGATGCAATACTCGGCATAGGCGCCGCCCGGCGTCAGTGCGCAGATCCTGTCGCCGACGGTCCAGCCGTTGACCCCTTCGCCCAGTTCGGCGACGGTGCCGGCGGCTTCGAGGCCCGGCAGGTCGGAGGCTCCCGGAGGGGGCGCGTAGTTGCCCATGCGCTGAGCGATGTCGGGCCGATTGACCGCGGTGGCTGCGACCTTGATCAGGATTTCGCCGGCCTTGGGCCGAGGCACCGGCCGTGTCGCCGGCACCAGCACGTCCGGGCCGCCATACTTGGTGATCTCGATGCAGGTCATCGTGGCGGGCAGGGCACTCATGGTCGGCCTTTCGAAGCGGGTGGAGCGGTGCTAGTCCTGCCTTAGCCGCTTCCGTGGAGACGCGCCATGGCCTTCGAACTCGACGATCTCGACTCCAGGCAGAAGAAGACACAGCCGAGAAATCTCGACGTCATGAACGTCGAAGACTTGGAGGAATACGTTCTCGTTCTCAAGGCCGAGCTCGAGCGTGTCGAAGCCAAGATCAAGGCCAAGCAGAGCCATGCTGCGGCAGCGGCCTCGCTGTTCAAGAAATAGCGGCAAGATCGCCCGCTGAGAGGGAGACGACGTGGTCGAAGCCAAGTTCCTGAAGCCAGACACGCTGGCGCTGCATGCGGGACAGCACCCCGATCCCGCAACGGGCGCGCGCGCGGTGCCGATCTACCAGACGACATCCTTCGTCTTCCGCGACGTCGACCATGCGGCGAGCCTGTTCAACCTGGAGGTCGGCGGCCACATCTATAGCCGCATCTCCAACCCGACCGTATCGGTGTTCGAGGAGCGTGTGGCGGCGCTCGAGGAGGGCTCGGGCGCGCTCGCGGTGTCGAGCGGCCAGGCCGCGCTGCACATCGCCATCGCCACCCTCATGGGGGCGGGCAATCACATCGTCGCCTCGACCTCACTCTATGGCGGCACGCGCAACATGCTGGCCTTGACGATGCCGCGCTTCGGCATCGAGACGACCTTCGTCCATCCGCGCGACCATGAGGGGTTCCGCAAGGCCATCCGGTCCGAGACCCGCCTGGTGCTGGGCGAGACGATCGGCAATCCCGGAGGCGAGGTGCTCGATATCCCGGCCATCGCCGCGATCGCCCACGAGGCGAATATCCCGCTGATGATCGACAATACCTTCGCCTCGCCGATCCTGTGCAAGCCGCTGACCCTGGGTGCGGACATCGTCTTCCATTCGGCGACCAAGTTCATGGGCGGCCATGGTGTGGCCATCGGTGGCGTCATCGTCGACTCCGGCCGCTTCGACTGGGAAGGCTCCGGCAAATTCCCGACGCTCACCGAACCCTATGCCGGCTATCACGGCATCGATTTCGCCGAGGAATTCGGCCCGCATGCCTTCGTGATGCGCGCCCGCAGCGAGGGCGTGCGCGATTTCGGCTGCTGCCTGTCGCCGCAGAACGCCTTCTACCTGATCCAAGGCCTGGAGACGTTGCCACTACGCGTCACCCGTCACGTCGAGAACGCCCGCAAGGTGATGGCCTTCCTGAAGACCAACCCGGCGGTCGAACGCATCGCCTCGCCAGACATGTCCGATCATCCCGACCATGCGCTGGCGCAGAGGATGCTGCCCAAGGGCACGGGCTCGATTTTCAGCTTCGACATCAAGGGCGGTCGCGAGGCCGGCCGCCGGTTCATCGAACGGCTGAAGATCTTCTCGCATCTGGCCAACGTGGGCGATGCCAAGTCGCTGGTGATTCATCCCGCTTCGACGACGCACGCCCAGCTCGATGCGGTGGCTCTCGTGCAGGCCGGCATCGACGAGGGCATGATCCGGCTCTCGGTCGGCCTCGAGGATGCCGAGGACCTGATCGACGATCTCGGACAGGCGCTGCGCGCCTCGCAGAAGGGCTGACCATGAAGCTCATCGTCGACGGCCGGACCGTCTTCGCGACGACCGGTGGTACCGAATTCGATGCGGCCAGGCCCGCGATCATTTTCCTCCATGGCGCCGGTTTCGACCGTACCGCCTGGCGCCTACAGACACGCTGGTTCGCCCATCACGGCCGCGCCGTCCTGGCCGTCGATCTCCCGGCGCATGGCTGGTCCGACGGCCCGGCGCTCGACAGTATCCCGGTGATGGCCGACTGGACGGCCCGGCTGATCGAGGCGGCGGGACTGAAAGAGGCGGCTCTCGTCGGCCATTCGATGGGCGCGCTGGTCGCCCTCGACTGCGCGGCACGCCATGGCGAGAAAGTGCGGGCGCTCGGCCTGTGCGGCATCGCCTCGGAGATGCCGGTTCATCCCGAGATGCTCGAGTCGGCCAAGGCCAACACGGTGAAGGTGCAGGAGCTCATGACCTTCTGGGGCATGGGCAATGCCCTTCACAAAGGCGGCATGGTCTCGCCCGGCCTGTGGTTGCGGCGCGAATCGCTGGCGGTACTGGCGGGCAACATACCGGATGTGATCCACACCGATCTCGTGGCCTGCAATGCCTACAAGGACGCGCCGGCCCGCGCGGCGGCCGTGAAGTGCCCGACCGTATTCGTGCTCGGCGACGGCGATCTCATGACGCCCGCCGCCAAGGCGAAGTCGCTGGTCGCCGCCGTCACCGGCTCGAAAGCGTTCGTGATCCCCAATTGCGGGCACTTCATGATGGTGGAGCGTCCGGACGAAACGCTGGAGGCGTTGAAGTCCCGTGTCTGAGCGCGTCGCCCTGGTCACCGGTTCGACGTCCGGGATCGGCGCCGCCATCGCGCGCCGCCTGTGGCGCGACGGTTATGCCGTGGCCCTTCATTCACGAAGCTCCGCCCAGGTGGGAAAGGCGATGGTCGCCGAGCTGCCACGGGCGACCTATCACCAAGCCGACCTCGGCGATGAGGCGGCGGCGCGCGGCCTCGTCGCGTCGGTGCTGGAGGCGCATGGGCGGCTCGACGTGCTGGTCAACAATGCTGGCCTCTCGATCCGCATCCCGCACTCGGATCTCAAGGCCGCGACGCCGGCGCTGTGGCGGCAGATGCTCGATGTGAACCTGATCGCGCCTTTCATGCTGACGGCGGAGGCCGAATTTGCCTTGCGCCACTCCGCTTCGGGCGGCCGCCCGGCCAGCATCGTCAACATCGGCACGCATGCCGGTGCGCGGCCCAAGGGCTCGTCGATTCCATATGCCGCGTCCAAGGCGGCGCTGCATCACGTGACCAAGCTGCTGGCGCTGTCGTTGGGACCGGACATCCGCGTCAATGCCGTGGCGCCGGGACTGGTCGAGACGCCGATGACGGCGAACTGGCCCGACATGCTGGAGACTTGGAAGACCAGGTCGCCGATGAAGCGACCTGCGAAACCGGAGGACATCGCCGATCTGGTGGCCGCCCTTTGCGCCAACGACTACGTTACCGGAGAGATCGTCATCGCCGATGGTGGGTTGAACCTCACCTAGCCAGACACGGAGGAAACAACAATGAATGTCCAGACGCTGCCGCCGGGCTACAAGACCGCCCCGTGGACGCCGCCCGAGACCATCACCGGCGCCATGCTGGCCGAGGCGAGCAACAAGCTCATCGAACTGCTGCGCATCCGTACCCAGCCGATCGGCATGCGCCTGTTCGAGGACCCGGCCGAGATGGACAAGATCAAAGGCGTACGCAAGCCGACCGAGGGGTTCAAGTTCACCATGTGCCAGATGGTGACGCAGTCGCGCTGGTACGGATTCACGCTGGGAATCACCGTCGACAATACGCGCGGCGGCAATTGCGGCGGCGTCGTCGGCCTCAACCATCCGGGCGAGGGCTTTCTCTCCGGCGACCACATGAACGGCGTCTGGTTCGGCAACAAAGAGGCTTCGGCCGCCCACCAGGCCCAGATGCCGCGCGTGCCGAACGGCAAGTACAACGGCCTGGTCGTGTCGCCGCTGCGCTCGGCGCGTCTCGACCCGCCCGACATCTGCCTGTTCTACGGCACGCCCGGGCAGATGATCTACTTCATCAACGGGCTGCAGTATCACCGCTACCGTCGCTACGACTTCACCGTGACGGGCGAGAGCGCCTGTGCCGATTCTTGGGGCCGGGCACTCGCCACGCGTCAGACGTCGCTGTCGCTGCCCTGCTTCGCCGAGCGGCGTTACGGCGGCGTGGCCGACGACGAGCTGCTGATGGCCTGCCCGCCGGACGAGCTGCTGCGGGCGGTCGAGGGCATGGGGCATCTCGGCAAGAACGGCCTGCGCTATCCGTTCCCGCCCTATGGCGCGGTGATGGATCCGGCGCTCGGCATGGCCAAGAGCTACAGCTGAGATGCTCTACGTCGTGGCCTGGCCGGTGCTCGGCGAGGCCGACGATACGGCGCTGCGCCGGCTGCGGGCGCAGTACCATCCGGATGAGGCGGCGCTGATCGGCCCGCACTTCACCCTCGTGTTTGGCGTCGCGGACGAGCGCGAGGTCGAATTGCGGGCGGCGCTTGAGAGCGTCACACGGCGGCCCTTCTGGTTCCAGATTGACCGGATCGTCCGGTCCGACCTGTACCTCCATGCCGAACCGTCGGACGGTGCGGCCGAGCTGTCGGCGCTCTACGACATCTTGAATCAGATTCCCGGCAGCGAGCCGTTCGAGCCGCACATCACGCTCGGCCGGTTTCGCAGCGCTGCCGAGGCCGAGCAGGTGGCCCGCATCGTCGGCCGCCAGAATCTGCCGATGACCGGGCGGATCGAGGAGCTGGCACTGCTGAGGCGAACGGGCGACAGCCTTGAAACGTTGATGAGCATGCGCTTCGGCGCATGAGGATCGCGCACCGACCCCTGCTCGCTCTTCCGGAGGAACGGCGCTAGCGCCAGAGCGGCGGCAGGGGTGGCAGGCGGACGTTTCCGGGCCGCGCCGCGACACCGAACGTCGCGAGCGCCTCGCGCACTTCGCGGGGCATGCCCATGCTGGGTGCCGACGCAACGCCCGACAACTTGAACAGCCGGTCGATCATTCTCTGCCAGCGGTCGCCCTCGTCGGGATAGCGGCGGATCTCGACCTTGCGGCCCTCGCCGATGCCGGCCTTGGCCTTGGCGATGTTGAGCGCGAGCTGCAGGCCGCCGAGTTCGTCCACCAGGCCGGCTTGCTTGGCATCGGTGCCGCTGAAGACGCGGCCGCGGGCGGCGGCGTCGATGCGGTTGGCGTCGAGATTGCGGGACTCGGCGACCTGGGTCGTGAAGGCCGCATAGATGACGTCGAGCTCCCGGTTGACGGCGTAGCGCTGGGCCGGCGTCGGCGGCTGGAAGGTCGAGTGCATGCCGGCGTTTCGGCCGACTGAGACGCGCTCGACATTGACGCCGAGCGAGGTCAGCAGCTCCTGTGCCATGGGCCAGATGCTGAAGACGCCGATCGAGGCGGTGATGGTCGTTGGCTGAGCGACGATCACGTCACCGCGCACGGCGGCCAGATAGCCGCCTGAAGCCGCCACGTCACCCATCGAGACGATGACGGGCTTGCCGGCGGCGCGCGCCCGGCCAACCGCGTCGGCAATGGCGTCTGCGGCGGGGTAGGTGCCCCCGGGGGAGTCTATGCGCAGGACGATGGCGCGCACGTCCTTGGCCTGCGCGGCGTTCTCCAGCGCCTCGACCACGTCCTCGGCGTTGGCCATCGCGTCGTCCTCCAAGGGACCGCCTTTGCCACCGCCCGACATGATGGCGCCGCTTACCCGCACGAGGGCGACGACCTCGCCGTGCTGCTCGGGACGTGTCTCGTCGCCGGCATATTCCGCCAGGGTCACCAGATCGCGCTTGCCGTTGGCCCGCTGGTAGACATCCTCGAGCGCGTCGGCGCGATAGCCGATCTTGTCGACGAGGCCGTCCCGCCGGGCCTGCTCGGACTCGTGCGGCGCCGTGTCGATCAGGCGGCGAAGCTGCGCGGGTTCGATCTTGCGGTCACGCGCCACGTCGCTCACGAACTGGCCGAACAGGCTGTCGATCAACTGCTGCAGGTTCTCGCGGGCGGGACGCGTGTAACTCGTCTCGAGGAACGTGTCGGGCGCGCTCTTGTACTCGTAGCGCCGGCCGCCTTCGACCTTGACGCCAAGCTTGTCGAGGCCGCCCTTGATGAACGGTGTCTCGACGGCGATTCCGGTGACGCCGAAGCCGCCGCTCGGCTGCAGCCAGATCTGCTCCAGCGCGGCGGCGAGATAGTAGTCGGCGACATGGTTGCCGCCGCTGCCGAGGGACTCAGCGAATCCAACCGCGAACTTGCCCTTGCCGCGGAAGTGCGCGATCGCCTGGCGCAACTCCTGCACGCGAGCGAGGCCTCCCGCTTCGTCGCCGATCTCGACATACAGGCCGACGACGCGAGGGTCGTCTGCCGCCTGCCACAGGAGCTGCACGGTCTCGACGATGTCTCGCGAGCTGCCGAACAGGCCGCCGCTCAGCAGGCCGGTCGACGTGGTCTCCGGTGGCAGCGAACGCAGGTCCAGCGACAGCACCATCTGCTGCGGCAGCGGCTTGGGCGAAAAGGGCCCCGAGGCGAAGTAGGCCACGCCGGCGACGACTGCCAGCAGGACGAGGGTGCCAATGGTCGCAAGAAAGCCGACGATGAAACGCCGCATGCGAGAGTTTCCCTCTGGTGACTGAATGCTGACTAGGAGCGGACGAGATTCGGCCGGAACGCCTTCACGGCGTCAAGCATCGCTGTGGCATTTGAGTCGAGGCCGTTGTCGCGGACCACGACGGCTGCCGGTACGCCGCGGATCGGGCGCAGGCTGTCATCGACATTGAACTGGGAAAGGCGCAGGTCCGCTGCGAGGAAGGCCTGCGGTTCGACGCCGATCTGCAACTGGGCGCGCATCCCGAGGCGGCGGATCCGGACCCACTCGATGTCGCCCCAGGCGATACGGGCGTTGCGACCGAAACCTAGCGCGATGCCTTCGTGGTCGATCACGACCTGCGGCGTGCGATCCAGATAGCGACTGACGCCGACAAAAATGTAGTAGGCCATGATCAGCGCCAGAAGCGAGAACATCACGAAGCGCGGGTCTTTCAGCGACAGGGTGGGCGCGTTGTCCGAATTGCCCGATGTGAAATGCGCGATCGCCGAGCCGATCATCAGCAGCGCGACGGCCGCCATCCCGAGATTGTGGAGGGTGCCGTAGCGCACCTGCAGGGCTTGCTGGGCGACCATTGCGGCGCGCTAGCCGGTCTGAGCGCGATGGCGCAGCAGATGGTCCGCGAGGACGCACGCCATCATCGCTTCGGCCACCGGGGTGCCGCGAATGCCGACGCAAGGATCGTGGCGGCCCTTGGTGCGCAATTCGATCTCGCGGCCGTTTCGGTCGACGCTGCGAACCGGCGTCAGGATCGAACTCGTCGGCTTGACCGCGAGGCGGCACACGATGTCCTGGCCGGTCGAGATGCCGCCGAGGATGCCGCCGGCATGGTTGCTGAGGAAGCCGGGCTGGCCGCCCAGCATACGCATCTCGTCGGCATTCTCCTCGCCGCTCAGGGCGGCAGCGGCGAAGCCGTCGCCGATCTCCACGCCCTTCACGGCATTGATGCTCATCAGCGCCTTGGCGAGGTCGGCATCGAGCTTGTCGTAGACCGGATCGCCGAGCCCGACGGGCACGCCCGAGGCCACGACCTCGATTACCGCGCCGCACGAACTGCCGCGCTTGCGCACGTCGTCCAGGTAGCCTTCCCAGTTCTGCGCCGCCTGGCGATCGGGGCACCAGAAGGGATTGTCGCCGGTCGCGTCCCAGTCCCAGTTGGCGCGGTCGATCTTCTGCGTGCCGATCTGGACCACGGCGCCGCGGATGGTGACGCCATCCCCCAGGATTTTCCGGGCAATGGCCCCGGCTGCGACGCGCACCGCGGTTTCGCGCGCCGACTGGCGGCCGCCGCCGCGATAGTCTCGCACGCCATACTTCATTTGATAGGTGTAGTCGGCGTGGCTCGGCCGGAACTGGTCCTTGATCTCGCCATAGTCACGGCTGCGCTGGTCGACATTGTCGATGTGCAGCCCGATCGGTGTACCGGTGGTCACGCCTTCGAAGACGCCGGACAGGATCTTCACCGTGTCCGGCTCCTGGCGCTGGGTGACGAAGCGCGACTGGCCGGGACGGCGCTTGTCCATCCACACCTGGATATCGGCCTCGCCGAGGGGAATCCGCGGCGGCGCGCCATCGACCACGCAGCCGATCGCCGGCCCGTGGCTTTCGCCCCAGCTGGTGAACCGGAAGAGGGTACCGAAACTGCTGCCGGCCATGGTCGCCGGCCTCCTGCGCTACTCGCCTTCGAAGTTGCCGAGCAATTCGGCGATCTGCTTCGCGGACGAGGTGTTGATCATGCCGACGACGTGGTAGCCGGCATCGACGTGCATCACTTCACCGGTCACGCCGGTGCCGAGATCGGACAGGAGATAGAGGCCGGCATTGCCGACTTCCTCGGTCGTGACGTTGCGCTTCAGCGGAGAATTGAGCTCGTTCCACTTCAGGATGTAGCGGCCGTCGTTGATGCCAGCGAAGGCCAGCGTCTTGATCGGGCCGGCCGAGATCGCGTTGACGCGGATCTTCTGCTCGCCGAGGTCCGTCGCCAGGTAGCGCACGCTCGCCTCGAGAGCGGCCTTGGCGACGCCCATGACGTTGTAGTGCGGGATCACCCGCTCGGCGCCGTAGTAGGTCAGGGTGAGCAGGCTGCCGCCGTCCTTCATCAGCGGCACGGCGCGCTGCGCCACCGCGGTGAAGGAGTAGACGCTCACGTTCATCGTGAGATTGAAGTTGTCGGACGTGGTGTCGAGGTAGCGGCCGCGCAGCTCGTCCTTGTTCGAAAAGGCGATGGCGTGGACGACGAAGTCCAGCTTGCCCCATTCCTTCTCCAGCTTGGCAAAGACGGCGTCGATGCTGGCGGGGTTGGTCACGTCGCACGGTTCGATGATCTTCGCACCGATAGAGTTGGCCAGCGGCCGCACACGCTTCTCCAGGGCGTCGCCCTGGAAAGTGAAGGCCACCTCGGCCCCCTGGTCGTGGCAGGCCTTGGCAATCCCCCAAGCGATAGAGCGTTCGTTGGCGACGCCCATTACGAGGCCTTTTTTACCGGCCATCAGTTGTGCAGCTGCGGTCATGTTGTGGTTCTAGCTGGGGATGGCTATTGGGACAAGATGCCGGTGGTGGAACGCAGCCGACCCCCTCATATTGTGGGTCATGATCAGGGAAACCACCGATCCGCTGGAGCTTTTCGCCATCTGGTACGGCGAAGCGGCCACTTCCGAGCCCAACGACCCCTCCGCCATGGCCCTCGCCACGGTCGGTCCGGACGGCACCCCGTCCGCGCGCATGGTTCTGTTGAAGGATTATGACGCCGACGGATTCGTGTTTTACACCAATTATGAAAGCCGCAAGGGCAGCCAACTGCTGGCGCACCCGAAGGCCGCCCTGCTTTTCCACTGGAAGTCGCTGCGCCGCCAGGTTCGCCTCGAGGGGCCCGTCACCCAGACGACGGCGGCGGAGGCCGACGCCTATTTTGCCAGCCGCGCCCGGGGGAGCCAGATCGGCGCCTGGGCCTCGGAGCAGTCGCGGCCGCTGGAAAGCCGGTTCGCGTTGGAGAAGCGGGTGGCGGAATTTGGCGCCAGGCACGTGATCGGCACCGTGCCGCGGCCGCCGCACTGGTCGGGATTCCGGCTGCAGCCGACGCTGATCGAATTCTGGCAGGACGGCGCCTTTCGTCTGCACGACCGCCTGGAATATCGGCGTGGTTCTCCTGCCGAACCGTGGACGGCGCGAACGCTTTACCCCTGATGGCGTGATGGCAATGGAACCCCAACGGCTGATGCGGCTGGCGACCATCGCTTCGATATCGACGGCGCTCATCCTGATTTTTGCCAAGTTCGCGGCGTGGCGGGTCACCGATTCGGTGAGCATGTTGTCCTCGCTGGTCGACACGTCGCTCGATCTCGTCAGTTCGATGGTGACTTTCTTCGCCGTGCGTCAGGCCCTCGTGCCGGCCGACGACAATCATCGCTTCGGCCATGGCAAGGCCGAGGGGCTTGCGGGCTTGATCCAGGCCGGTTTCATCGCCGCCTCCGGCTGCGCTCTCCTGGTGGCGATCGTCGAGCGGCTGGGCAACCCCAAGCAGGTCCGCGAGGAGGAGATTGGCCTTTATGTCAGCGTGCTGGCGGTCGGACTGACGCTGTGCCTGGTCACGTTCCAGAAGTACGTCGTACGGCGCAGCGGCTCGCTCGCCATCAGTGCCGACATGGCGCACTACAGCACCGATCTGGTGGCGACGCTGGTCACCGGCGCGGGCGTCTTCCTGTCGGGCCTGCTGGATCAGCCGCTGATCGATAGCGGCGTCGCGGCGCTGGTGGCGCTCTACCTGATGCACGGCGGCTGGAAGGTGGGACGGGAGTCCCTGGACGTGCTGATGGACCATGAGCTGCCGTCCCGGGACGGCAAGAAGATCGAGGCGATCGCCCGGGCGCATCCTGGTGTGAAGGACGTGCACGATCTGAAGACACGGTCGAGCGGGCTCACCAAGTTCATCCAGCTCCACATCGAGGTCGAGCGCGACCTCTCTGTCGTGCTGGGCCATGCGATCGGCCTCGAAGTGCAGTCGGAGATAGCCAGAGCCTATCCCGGCGCCGAGATCATCCTGCACGTCGATCCTTCGCCCGCGCCATGAGCGCGCCGCCTTCCTTCGTCGTCGAGGACCAGTCGGAAACGATTGCCTTCCTCGAGGTGGAGTTGGCGCCCGAGCGCCGGATCGACACGCACGGCGCGGTCGTCTTCCTGTGCCGCGAGCGCGCCTACAAGCTGAAGCGGGCGGTGAAGTTCCCCTACATGGACTTCTCGACCGAGGGCCGGCGCGCGGCGATGTGCGCCGCCGAGATCGACGTGAACCGGCGATCGGCGCCGGAAATCTATCTCGGCATCGCCCCGGTGCTGCGGCGTGACGGCAAGCTGGCGCTGGGCGAGGTCGGCGAGACCTCCGAACACGCGGTCGACTGGCTGGTCGTGATGCGGCGCTTCGACGAGGAGGGGCTGCTCGACCGCATGGCGGCGCGCGGCGCGCTGACGCCCGAACTGATGGCGGCACTCGGTGCGCGCGTGGCGCAGTTCCATGACGGACTGCCCGCCATCAGATCTGGCTTCTGTTCGCCCGACGACTATCGTCATTCGGTAGCGGCCGATGTGCGCCAGATGCGCGATGCCGGAGAGCGCCTCGACCCGCCGACCAGCGAGGCGCTGGCCGACGCGATGCCGCGGTCACTCGAGCCGTTCGTCGATCTTGTGGCGCGCCGCGTCGCGGCCGGCGCGATCCGGCGCTGTCATGGCGATCTGCACCTGCGCAACATCGTGACCCTGAACGGCCAGCCCGTGCCGTTTGACGCCATCGAATTCTCCGACAAGATCGCCAACATCGATGTGCTCTACGACCTCGCCTTTGCCCTCATGGACCTGGCGCGGCAGGGGCTGGGGCCGCTGGCGAACCGCCTGCTGAACGAATGGCTGTGGCGGGTCGGCGAGGTCGAGGGCGCGTCGCACGAGGAGGCGCTGGCGCTGCTGCCGATGTTCCTCGCCCGCCGGGCCGCGATCCGCGCCTATGTCGATTCTGCCGTCACGGCCGTCAGCGGCGCTGACAATGCGCCAGCGCGCGCCTACCAGAAGGCGGCGCTCGCCTTCCTTCAGCCCGCGCCGCCGCGCTTGGTCGCGATCGGCGGCCTGTCGGGCAGCGGCAAGACCACGCTGGCGCTCAAGCTCGCCCCGGAGATCGGCCGCACCCCGGGCGCGGTCGTGGTGCGAACCGACGTCGAGCGCAAGCGGCAGGCGGGGGTTCCGCTTGAGGAGCGCATGCCGGCAGGGAGCTATTCGCCCGAGGCGTCGGCTCGAACGTATGCGGCCTGCCTCGCACGGGCCGAGCGGGTGCTGCGCGCCGGACACAGCGTCGTGCTCGATGCCGTCTTCGCGCGTCCCGACGAACGCGCGGCGGCGGCGGCGTTGGCACAACGGGTCGGCGTGGCGTTCCACGGCATCTGGCTCGACGTGCCGAAGGACGTGGCGCAGCAGCGCGTGACGGATCGGAAAGGCGACGCCTCCGACGCGACGGCCTCCGTCGTCGAACGGCAGTTTGGCTACGATCTGGGGGTCATCGATTGGGAGCGCCGCTGAGCGGGCCTTGACCAGCCTCTATTAAGTGAGTAATCACTCACTTATGAAGCCGATAACGTTGGTCGATGTGCGGGAGGGCGCGCCAGATGCACACCTCCGGCACCGGGAGTCCGAAGCGCTGCAGGTTCGCGACGCCTGCCTCGGCTGGCTGCCGCTGGGTGGGCTGCTGGCTCGCATCGCCGACCCGATCGTGCGGGCCTGGATGAAGCGGGCCGGGACGCTCTATGCCACCGAGATCGACAGCGTCGCCCGCACCCTGAAGAAGCCGGGCATCTGGCTGCTGCACGGCGCCTATCTCTTTGGCTGCACCGCGCTCGGCGACGAGAGCGAGAAGGGACCGCGCCTCCGCCGCACGCTCGACTGGCCGTTTCCCGGTCTCGGGCGCCTCGTCGAGGTGCGGCGCCAGAGCGGCTCGGCGGGGGAGTTTCTGAACGTCACGTGGCCCGGTTTCGTCGGCGTGCTGACCGCGATGGCGCCGGGGCGCTTCGCCGCCTCGATCAACCAGGCGCCGATGCGCCGGCGCTGGCGGACCTCGAGGCTGCTGTGGCTCGACTATGTGCTGAACGCGCTGCACGGCCTGCGCGGCAGCGGGCGCCTGCCGCCCGAACATCTCCTGCGCCACGTCTTCGAGACCTGCACCAGCTTCGACGAAGCGCGCCGCCAGCTCGAAACCGTGACGGTCGCACGACCCGTCCTGTTCCTGCTGGTCGGGACGCGGCCCAGCGAGCGAATCGTGATCGAGCGTGAGGAGGCGGGTGCGCGGACCTATCGCGACGGCACGGTCTTCGCCAACGACTGGCGTGAACGCCATCCGAATTGGCGACCCCGCGCCTGCGGCGACGGCGAGCCGGTCGAGAACAACATCCTCCGCCGTACCGCGCTCGCCGCCTGGAACGGACGCGATGCGGATGATTTCGCCTGGGTGACGGCCCCGGTCCTAAACGCCTGCACGCGCCTCTCGGTCGAGATGTGCCCCGCGACCGGCCGGCTGATGGTCGCAGGCTGGGAGCCGGATGGTACAGGCGTGGCTTCAACCGTTACTTGTGCAACCGAATTCCTGCTACCGTGCTCCAGCTAAGGAGTGCTTCATGTTCAGACGTTCGCTGGGCGCCATGTCGGCAGCATCCACCCTCATGCTACTGTCGGCGAGAATGGCACAATCGGCTGGCAGGATTCCCCTGAGCCTGGGATTCGTGAATTTCTCGGGGGAGGACCTCGCACCCCTCATCCGGGAAGATGCTTCGGTCCTTTCGCCGTTGTTTGCACAGTCGACATCGCCCCCGTTGGGACGCATCCCCATCGCCAACGTCCTCTTCGTCTATGCTCATCTGAATGCCGATGGGACGATCAAGGGCCCCACATCAGTCGGCGTCCGGCAGCTGGTTCAGGCGACCAAGGCGGCAATCGTCGTCGTCGCCTCCGACAATCCCTCCGAAGCAATCGTCAAGGCAGCCGGATTGCCCGGGCCGAAGTCAGCCAACCTCGTCTTCACGACAAACCGGAACGGTGGCGGGTTCGCGACTTTCTTTCGCAATCTGTTCGTGCGCATGCGTGACGGCGAAGACATGATGATGGCCTGGGTCCAGATCGCGCCACAGGGCCCGAACCAGGACCCGTCCCTGCCGGGAACGATCCTGGTGGCCGAGGGAGGACGGATTGCCTTCCCGAAGTAAACGCGGCTCCTACGCCCGCTTCTTGGCCGTGGCGCTGCGCGGCAGCAGGCGGGCGAGGTACTGCCCCGTATAGCTCTCCGGCACTTTCACCACGGCCTCGGGCGGGCCCTCGGCGACGAGGCGGCCGCCGCCCGATCCGCCGTCGGGGCCCATGTCGAGCACCCAGTCGGCGGTCTTGATGACTTCGAGATTGTGCTCGATCACCAGCACCGTGTTGCCGCTATCGACCAGGCGATGCAGCACTTCCAGGAGCTTGCGCACGTCCTCGAAATGCAGACCGGTGGTCGGCTCGTCGAGGATGTAGAGCGTGCGGCCGGTGGCCCGTCGTGACAGCTCCTTGGCGAGCTTCACCCTCTGGGCTTCGCCGCCCGACAGGGTCGTCGCCTGCTGGCCGATATGGATGTAGCCGAGACCGACCTGCTGCAAGGTCAGCAGCTTGTCGCGGATGACCGGCACCGCCTTGAAGAATTCGCAGCCCTCGTCGACGGTCATATCGAGCACATCGGCAATCGACTTGCCGCGGAAGGTGATCTCGAGAGTCTCGCGGTTGTAGCGCTTGCCCTTGCAGACGTCGCATTCGACATAGACGTCGGGCAGGAAGTGCATTTCGATCTTGATGACGCCGTCGCCCTGGCAGGCCTCGCAGCGTCCGCCCTTCACGTTGAAGGAGAAGCGCCCCGGCTTGTAGCCGCGCTCGGTCGATTCCGGCAGCTGGGAGAACCAGTCGCGGATCGGCGAGAAGGCGCCGGTATAGGTCGCGGGGTTGGAGCGCGGCGTGCGGCCGATCGGCGACTGGTCGATGTCGACGATCTTGTCGAGATGGTTGACGCCCTCGAGCGCGGCATGTGCACCGGCATGCTCGCGCGCATTGTTGAGGCGCTTGGCCAGCGCCTTGTAGAGCGTCTCCACGATCAGCGTGCTCTTGCCGCTGCCCGACACGCCGGTGACGCAGGTGAAGGTGCCGAGCGGGATGTTGGCCGTCACGTTCTGGAGATTGTTCTCCTTCGCGCCCTTCAGGGTCAGCCAGCGTCCGTTCTTCGGCGGCGGCTCGCGCCGCACCCTGGGGATCGGGACCTGGCGGAAGCCGGAGAGATACTGGCCGGTGAGGCTCGCGGTGTTGCGCATCACCTCGTCGGGCGTGCCGTGGGCGATCACGGTGCCGCCATGGGCGCCGGCGCCGGGGCCCATGTCGACCAGATAGTCGGCCGCACGGATCGCATCCTCGTCGTGCTCGACCACCAGCACCGTGTTGCCGAGGTCGCGCAGGCGCGTGAGCGTCTTCAAGAGCCGGTCGTTGTCGCGCTGGTGGAGGCCGATCGACGGCTCGTCGAGCACGTACAACACGCCCGTCAGCCCGGAGCCGATCTGGGAGGCGAGGCGGATGCGCTGGCTCTCGCCGCCGGACAGGGTGCCCGACGTGCGATTGAGGGTCAGGTAGGACAGGCCGACATTGTCGAGGAAGCCCAGCCGCTCGTTGATCTCCTTCAGGATGCGGGCGGCGATCTCGCGCTGCTTGGCCGTGAGCTTGGCATCGAGGGCCAGGAACCATTTCACGGCCTCGCCGATCGAGAACTCGGTGGTCTGGCTGATGTTGAGACCGGCGATCTTGACCGCGAGCGCTTCCGGCTTGAGACGGGCACCGTTGCAGGCCTCGCACTTGCTCTCGTGCTGGAAGCGCTCCAGCTCCTCGCGCACCCAGGAGGAGTCAGTCTCCTTCCAGCGGCGGTCGAGATTGGGGATCACGCCCTCGAACGGCTTGGTTGTCTGGTACTGGCGGATGCCGTCGTCATAGCGCATCGCGATCGACTCGCTGCCGCTGCCGTAGAGGATGGTGTCGCGCACCTTCTTCGGCAGGTCGCGCCACGGCAGCGCGGTCTTGACCTTGAAGTGCTTGGCGATGCTCTCGAGCGTCTGCATGTAGTACTGGCCTGACGAATCGGCCCACGGCGCGACGGCGCCCTCCGACAGCGACAGCCGGTCGTCCGGCACCACCATCTCCGGGTCGAAGAACATCTTCACGCCGAGCCCGTCGCAGGACGGGCAGGCGCCCTGCGGCGCGTTGAACGAGAAGAGGCGCGGCTCGATCTCCTCGATGGTGAATCCCGAGACCGGGCAGGCGAAGCGCGCGGAGAAGACGGTACGCTCGCCGTTGTCGGCGTTCTCGGCGATGGCCAGGCCCTCGGCCAGAGTGAGCGCCGTCTCGAGCGAATCGGCGAGGCGATTGCCGAGGTCGGGCTTCACGACGATGCGGTCCACGACCACGTCGATGTCGTGCTTGAACTTCTTGTCGAGCGCGGGCGCCTCGGCAATCTCATAGAGCTTGCCGTCGACCTTGACCCTCTGGAAGCCCTTGCGCAGAAGCTCCTGCAGTTCCTTGCGGTACTCGCCCTTTCGGCCGCGCACGATCGGGGCCATCAGGTAGAGGCGCGTTCCCTCCGGCATCGTCTTGATGCGGTCGACCATCTGGGAAACGGTCTGGCTCTCGATCGGCAGCCCCGTCGCCGGCGAGTAGGGCACGCCGACGCGCGCGAACAACAGGCGCAGATAGTCGTAGATCTCGGTGACGGTACCGACCGTCGAGCGCGGATTGCGCGAGGTCGTCTTCTGCTCGATCGAGATCGCAGGCGACAGGCCCTCGATCGAATCGACGTCCGGCTTCTGCATCAGCTCGAGGAACTGGCGGGCATACGCCGAAAGGCTTTCGACGTAACGGCGCTGGCCCTCGGCGTAGATCGTGTCGAAGGCGAGCGACGACTTGCCCGAGCCGGAGAGGCCGGTGATCACCACCAGCCTGTCGCGCGGCAGGTCGACGTCGACGTTCTTGAGATTGTGCTCTCGCGCCCCCCGGACGGAGATGAAGCGATGCGGCTCGGCAGCGGGTAAGCGGGACTTTGCCATCAGGACCGGAACAATAAGGTAAGCGCGGGATCAGCGCATATGGCGATTATCCCCCGACTCCACCAGTGCCCTGCGTCAGGCTGGCGATGCTTGCGCTGCCAGCACCCGGGCGGTCGGACGGTCGTTCATCAGAAGCTGCGCGGTGCCCGCGATCAGCCCGATCAGGACGCCGATCTTCCAGGCGAGGTCGTAGGAGCCCATCAGGTCAAACAGATAGCCGCCGCCCCAGGCGCCGAGGAAGGATCCCGCCTGGTGGCTGAGGAAGGCGATCCCGGTCAGGGTCGACAGGAAGCGCAGGCCGAAGATCTGCACCACCAGCCCGTTGACCAGCGGGATGACCCCCAGCCAGAGCGTGCCCATGGCGGCGCCGAACAGCACGACCGAAAGCGGCGTCGGCGGGAACAGGAAGAACAGCGCCACGGTCAGCGAACGCAGCAGGTAGATCGCGCCCAGCAGCAGGCGCTTGGGGTATTTGTCGCCCAGCCAGCCGAACAGCCACGAGCTCAGGATGTTGAAGCCGCCGATCAGCATCAGTGCCACGGCGCTGTAGGACGGGTCCATGCCGCACTGGGCGAGATAGGTCGGCAGGTGGGTGGTGATGAAGACGAGCTGCAGGCCGCAGACGAAGAAGGCCAGCGCCATCACGACATAGCCGCTGTGGCGCCGGGCTTCGTCGAGCGCGCCGGCCAGGGTGAGGTTGCGGTCGGTCGACAGGGCGTTGGGCAGCTTGTCGGCACGGCTGCCGATCCAGGCGGCCGGCAGCATGGCGAGCGCCAGGATGACGAAGGCCCAGACGGCGGCACGCCAGCCGTCGCTGTTGAGCAGGTAGGCCGCGATGGGGGCCGTCACCATGGTGCCGACGGAGCCTGCGGCCGAGACGATGCCGAAGGCCAGCGTTCGGCGGCCCGGCTCGACGACGCGGGCGGCGATGTTGGCGGTGATGCCCGAGGTCGTGCAGGCCAGCGCCACGCCGATCAGCACACCGGCACCCAGGATGATGGGCAGGGCGGCCTGCGCCGTCGCCGTCAGCCAGATTCCCAGGATGAAAAGGGCGCTGCCGATCATGGCCACCCAGCGCGTCCCGTATTTGTCGGCGAAGATGCCGGCGATCGGCTGGCTCACGCCCCAGGCGACCTGCTGGACGGAGATCGCCAGCGCGAAGTCCGAGATCGCGATCCCCAGTTCCTTGGAGGCTGGCGCCTGGAAGAGTCCGAGATTCTGACGGATGCCCATGGCGAGGGTCATCATCAGCGCCGCCCCGCCCAACATGGCGTAGGCCTGGCCGGTCGAAACCTGGGGAACGTGGAAGGATTTTCTCATGGCCGGGGAAGATACGGGAGACTTTGCCGCCACAACCAATGAATTGTCGGAGGGCGCCCATGAGCAGACCTAACTTCACAACCGTAATTTGGTGGCTGCCCACAGGCGGCCGGGGCTAGTTTGCCGCCCGTGAGGTAGGTGCCGCGTCCCGCGGCGCCGGGAAAGCCAAGGAGGCCCCCATGGCGGGCAGCGTCAATAAAGTCATTCTGGTCGGAAATCTCGGCCGCGACCCCGAAGTGAAGTCCATGCAGGACGGCCGTTCGCTGGTGAACATGTCGGTGGCGACGTCGGAGACCTGGCGCGACCGCAACAGCGGCGAGCGCAAGGAACGGACCGAATGGCACCGCGTCGTGATCTTCAACGACAAGCTGGCCGAGGTGGCCCAGAAATTCCTGAAGAAGGGCGCCAAGGTCTATCTCGAGGGCCAGCTCACGACCCGCAAGTGGACCGACCAGAGCGGCCAGGAACGCTACACGACCGAAGTGGTCATCCCGCGTTTCGGCGGCTCGCTCACCATGCTCGACGGCCGCAGCGGCGGCGGTGAGGGCGGCGGGGGCGGCGGCATGGACGATGATTTCGGCGGCGGCGGCATGTCCGGCGGTGGCGGGATGTCGAGCGGTGGTGGCGGGATGTCGAGCGGTGGTGGCGGGGGCGGCCGCGCTGCGCCGCGCGGCAAGGCCGAGCTCGACGACGACATTCCGTTCTAGGCCATGCGGACGCTCGTCCTTGGCGGGACGGGCGTCTTTGGCGGCAGGCTATGCCGCCTGCTGGCCAACGATCCTCTCATCGATCTGACGATCGGCGCGCGCGATCGCGCGAAGGTCGAGGCGATGGCCGCCGAATTGGGCGTGGCCGGCCTCGCGCTCGACTGGCGGCGCGACCTCGATCGCGTTCTTGCCTCGCAGCAGTTCGACGTCCTCGTCCACGTGGCTGGCCCCTTCCAGGACCAGGACTATGCGGTGGCGGAAGCCTGCATCCGACACGGCGTCCACTATCTCGACCTTTCGGACGATCGCGCCTTCGTCTGCGGCATCGACCGCCTCGACGCGGCCGCCGGCGCCGCGGGCGTGCTTGTTTGTTCGGGGGCGAGTACAGCGCCCGCGCTCACCGGCGCCGTCCTGGAGCAAGCGTTGCAAGAGGGGATGGCAGTCGGCCGCGTGTCGTTCGGCATTGTGCCCGGAAATGACGCGCCGCGCGGCCGCGCCTTGATCGAGGCCATCCTGTCGGGCGCGGGGAAGCCCATTCCCGATCAGCCGGGCCGGCACGTCTGGGGCGGCCTTCGCCGCATCGCCGTGCCCGGGCTGGGCCGCCGCTGGGCGGCTTCCTGCGACCTGCCCGAGCCAGCCCTGTTTCGCCAGCGTTTCGGCGTCGCAGAGACCTATGCCGGCGCCGGGCTGGAGCTCTCCATCCTGCATCTCGGACTTTGGTTGCTGGCCATGCCCGTCCGGTTGGGGTTGCTTCGCTCGCTCAAGCCGGGGGCGACTCCGCTGGCCTGGATCGCCGACCGGCTGCGCGCCTTCGGCACCGACAAAGGCGGGCTGCGTATCGATATCGAGGGCACTGGTGGCATGCGCTCCTGGTCTCTGGTGGCAGAAGGCGGCGATGGTCCCTACGTGCCGGCGACGCCCGCGGCCGCGCTGGTTCGCAAGCTGGCGCGGGGAGAGGTGTCCCGGCGGGGCGCCGTGCCCTGCATCGGCCTCCTGTCCCTGGCCGAGATCGAGGCCGAATGGGTGCGGGCGCATCTGCGCATCGCATCGGGATGGGGCGAGGACGGGGCGTCTTTCCGCCCCTCGCTCTATCGCCGCGTCGTGGGCAGTGCCTACGGCGCCATGTCCCAAGCCGGGCAAAGGCTTCATGACGGCGCGGGCGGCACGTGGAGCGGCCGATGCTCGGTCGAGGGACCGGCCAACCTCGCCGGGCGGCTCGTGGCCCGGCTGTTCGCATTGCCGCCCGCGTCGGCAGATGCCCCGATCGAAGTCGAGTTCGTCGTGCGGGGCGGACGCGAGACCTGGGTCCGGCGGGTCGGTGGCCGAGCCATGCGCTCCGAGCAATATATCGGGCTGCGCCGGCCCACCGGGTGGATCGTCGAACGGTTCGGGCCCTTCGCCTTCGATCTCGCGGTGCCGGTGACGGCCGGCCGGCTCGAACTGGTGATGGCGGGGATGCGATTCGGCGGGATGCCTCTGCCGCGCTTCTGCTGGCCTGTCATCAGGGCGGCCGAGACCGGGGATGAGGAGGGGCGTTTCCGGTTCGATGTCGAGATCGGCCTGCCGTGGATCGGCCGGCTGGTGCGCTATCGCGGCTTCCTCACAGGTCGATGAAGCGGTCTCGTGTCTGCGGCGACGGCACCAGGCAGGACTCGAGCCGGCCGAACCAGCGGATCCGGTTGCGCGCGACGATGTCGTAGAGGGGGTCCCGCAGGATCTTCGGGACCAGGATCAGCGGGAAGAGCCAGCGCGCCGGGCCCCGCAGATGGCGCAGCGCTCGTAGCGCGGCGGTCGAGCGGGTGTAGACCCTGCCGTCCTCGAGCAGCAGGATCGTCCGGTCGAGCGTGTCGCCGGGCAGGCCGAGGGCAAGGAGGGCACGCCTGCCGAGGGCGGACTGCGCGCTGGCGAACTTGAGATGTCCGTCGGGATCGCGCGCGAGGCAGAAGGCGACGAAGCGGCTGCACAGGACGCACTGGCCATCGAAGAAGTAGAGCGGCTGCGGCAGGTCCGCCAGGGCCGCCGGGACCTTCACGCAGGAAAGCCCAGCGCCCGCAGTTCGGACACCGTCTCGTCCGCCGAGCGGTGATGGATGCCGCTCATACCGGCGGCTCGCGCTCCCTCGACGTTTGCCACCACGTCGTCGATGAACACGGCGTCCTGGGGGCGGAAGCCGCCCGTGCGGCAGGTCAGCTCGAAGATCGCGGCGTCCGGCTTCCAGCATCCGACGTGCCCGGACACGATGAAATCGCGGAAGCGGGCGACGAAAGGATGTTTCTCCTTCGCCGGCCCACGCAGCCAGGCGTCGAGGAACCCCGGGGCGTTGGACAGCAGGTAGAGCGGCACGCCCCTATCGCCGAGAAACTCGACCAGTTCGACCATCGCGGGAAAGGAATGGTCGAGCATTTCGTCGAAGCGGTCGTAATAGGCCGCAATCAGGGCCTCCTTGCCCGGATGGAGTGCCTGCAGTTCACGCGTGGCGACTGCGGGATCGCCATCGTAGTCCTGCCGCATGTGCCATTCGCGCGTGGTCACGGTGGCCAGGAAATGCTCCATCTCCGCTTCCCGCGGGATGAGCTTCCGGTAGAGGTGCCGCGGATTGTAGTCGATCAGCACGCCGCCCATGTCGAAGACCACGACCGAGGGACGCGAAGGGGTGCTTTCTGGGGGCAAGTCGCAGCCTTTTCATGAGGCAATTTCGAGCGGAATTTAGCTAATAAAATCAATGCATTAAAGGGGGCTTTTCCGGGCGATTTTTGTTGGTCGGGGGAGGCTTGTTTGCTAGGTTGCGAAATACCCCTGCCGGAGCCTCCGGAAGGGCTGCAAGAACGAGAAAATTCCAGGTCTCCGTGAGCGACGATACGACCCTTCCGCCGGCGCCGCCGCCCCCCGACGCGCCTCCGCCACAGCCCTCGCCGCACGATATCGCCCCGATCACGATCGAAGAGGAGATGCGCCGCTCCTACCTCGATTACGCCATGAGCGTGATCGTGTCGCGCGCTTTGCCCGATGCGCGCGACGGCCTGAAGCCGGTGCAGCGCCGCATCCTCTACGCGATGAAGGAGGGCGGCTACGACTCGACGCGGCCCTTCCGCAAGTCGGCGCGCATCGTCGGCGACGTGATGGGCAAATACCACCCGCACGGTGACAGCGCGATCTACGACGCCATGGTGCGCATGGCGCAGGATTTCTCTATGCGCCTGCCGCTGATCTCGGGGCAGGGCAACTTCGGCTCGATGGACGGCGATCCGCCGGCGGCAATGCGATACACCGAGGCGCGTCTCGCCACGGTCGCCGAGACTCTGCTCGAGGACATCAACAAGGACACGGTCGAGTTTCAGCCGAACTACGACGAGCGCGAGAACGAACCGACGGTGTTGCCGGCGGCCTATCCTAACCTGCTGGCAAATGGCGCCGGCGGCATCGCGGTGGGCATGGCGACCAACATCCCGCCGCACAATCTTGGCGAGCTGATCGATGCCTGCCTGGCGCTGATCGCCAATCCGGAACTGACGGTGCCGCAGCTCATGGAGCATGTGCCGGGCCCGGATTTCCCGACTGGCGGGATCATCCTCGGCCGCAATGGCATTCGTGCCGCTTTCGAGCTCGGCCGTGGTTCGATGATGATGCGGGCGAAGACCAGCATCGAGCAGAAATCCGGAGGCCGCGAGTCGATCGTCGTCACCGAGATTCCCTACCAGGAAAACAAAGCCCGGCTGCACGAGCGCATCGCCGAGGTGGTGCGCGACAAGAAGGTCGAGGGCATCTCCGAGATTCGCGACGAGAGCGACAGGGACGGCGTGCGGCTGGTCATCGACCTGAAGCGCGATGCCATGGCCGACGTCGTGCTCAACCAACTCTATCGCTTCACCCCGTTGCAGACGAGCTTCAGTGTCAACGCCCTCGCACTCGACGGTGGCCGTCCGAAGTTGATGAGCCTGAAGGAGCTGCTCGAGGCCTTCATTCGCTTCCGGGCCGAAGTGCTCACCCGGCGCACCCGCTTCGAGCTCAATCATGCGCGCGACCGGGCCCATGTGCTGGTCGGTCTCGCGATCGCCGTCGCCAACATCGACGAAGTGATCGAGATGATTCGCCGCTCGCCCGATCCGAACGTGGCGCGCGAACGGTTGATGGCCAAGGACTGGCCGGCCGCCGACGTGAAGCCGCTGATCGACCTGATCGCCGAGCCGGGCCGCGAAGTGTCGGCCGAGGGAACCTACCGGCTCTCCGAGGTGCAGGCCCGCGCCATCCTGGAGTTGCGACTGCAGCGCCTGACCGGCCTGGAGCGCGACAAGATCGCCGAGGAATTGACCGAGGTCGCGAAACTGATCGAGGGCTATCTCGAACTGCTGGGCGATCGCGACAAGCTGTTCGCGCTGATGGCCCAGGAGCTGCGCGAGATCAGGGAGAAGTACGCCACGCCGCGGCGCACCCAGATCGTCGACAACGAGTTCGAGCAGGACGTCGAGGACCTGATCCAGCGCGAGGACATGGTCGTCACGGTGACCCATGGCGGCTACGTGAAGCGCGTGCCGGTGTCGGCCTACCGAGCCCAGCGCCGTGGCGGCAAGGGCCGCTCGGGCATGGCCACGCGCGAGGACGATTTCGTGTCGAGCCTGTTCGTGGCCAACACGCATACGCCGGTGCTGTTCTTCTCCAGCCGCGGCATCGTCTACAAGCTCAAGGTCTGGCGGCTGCCACTGGGCGCGCCGCAGGCGCGCGGAAAGGCGTTCGTGAACCTGCTGCCGCTCAGCGAGGGCGAGGCGATCAGCGCCGTCATGCCGATGCCCGAGGACGAGGCGAGCTGGGCGACGCTCAACGTAATGTTCGCAACGGCGCGCGGCGGCGTGCGCCGCAACGAACTCAGCGACTTCACCAGCGTCAACCAGGGCGGCAAGATCGCCATGAAGTTCGAAGGCGAGGATGCGGGCGATCGCTTGATCGGCGTCAGCGTGTGCTCCGAGGAGCAGGACGTGCTGCTGGCGACGCGCCAGGGCCGCGCCATGCGTTTCCCGGTCTCGACCGTGCGTGTCTTCGCCAGCCGCAATTCGACGGGCGTGCGCGGCATCGCGCTGGCCGAGGGTGACGAGGTCATCTCGATGTCGCTCGTCGACGGCGGCAAGGGCATTCCGACCGAGGATCGTGACGCCTACCTGCGCCAGTCGCGCGCGCTGCGTCAGGCCGAGAACGCGGCGGAAGTGGGCGAAGCGGCGGAGGAGGACACCCCCGCGGGTGAGGAGTCGGCGGCGCCGGCCACCACGCTTTCGCCGGAACGCTTCGCCGAACTGCAGGCCAAGGAGGAGCTCGTGCTCACCGTGGCTTCGTCGGGCTTCGGCAAGCGCACGTCGGCCTACGAGTATCGGGTGACCGGTCGCGGCGGCAAGGGTGTCGAACTCATGAGCCTCGCCAGGGGGGGCGAGATCGTCGCGGCGCTTCCCGTCAGGGATTCAGACGAGATCATGCTGGTTACCGACGGCGGCACACTGATCCGCTGTCCAGTGGAGGGAATTCGCATCGCGGGGCGGGCGACGCGTGGCGTACGCATCGTCAACGTGAGCGAGGGCGAGCGCGTCGTCACGGCCGTGCGCATCGGCGAGGACGATGCCGGAAACGGTAGTGGCAATGGCGACGGCAGTTCCGAGCCAAGTTCCGAAACTAGCGGTGGATAAGGATCGGTCGTGTCGCTAAGACTTCGCGGTCGCAGTCTGCGCACAAGGGGGAGACATGGCCGTAGAACGCACCGGGGTGTATCCGGGCACGTTCGATCCCATCACGAGCGGGCACATGGAAGTGGTGCGGCGCTCGCTGCGCCTCGTCGACAGGCTGGTGATCGGCCCGCACATCAACGTGGGCAAGGGGCCGCTGTTCTCGCTCGAGGAGCGGATCGAGATCATCAACGAGGACATCGCGGATTTTCCACAGGCCGACCGCGATCGCATCACGGTGGTGCCGTTCGAGGGGCTGCTGATCCACTTTGCCCGCGACGTGAACGCGTCGGTCATCATCCGCGGGCTACGGGCCGTCTCGGACTTCGAGTACGAAATCCAGATGGCCAACATGAATGCGCGCATGGAGCCTGCGATCGAGACCATCTTCCTGATGGCGTCCGACCGACACCAGTTCATCGCCTCGTCCCTGGTGAAGGATATTGCCCGGCTGGGTGGGGATACGTCGCAGTTCGTGTCCAAAAAGGTGTTCGAGCGCCTGAAGGCCAAATTCGGCAAGAAATGAGGCCGGAGGAGGCCTCGTTGACCATCGGCCGCCCGCACTTTATATGGGCGCCGCGCGGCGAAGAAGCCCGCGGCGCGGAACCGGAAAGAGCCCGTAGCTCAGCGGTAGAGCATCTGACTTTTAATCAGAGGGTCGTGGGATCGTACCCCACCGGGCTCACCACTGGACCCAAGAAGGAGAAGAACGGCTCATGCCGTCGGTGAAAGTCGTCAACGGCAAGCAGATCGTGGTCGAGAATCTCGGTCCGATCGAGCGCCTCTTCAGCTTCATCGTGAAGCCGTTCGTCCGCATGTTGCAGCATCGCGACCTGATCGCTGCCATCCTGCGGCGTGAGGTGCGCGAGCGCTTCAAGGGGTCCATCGCCGGTTGGATCTGGGCGATCATTGCGCCCCTGCTGATGATCGCCGTCTATTCCTTGGTGTTCAGCACGGCCCTGACTCTACCGCTGCCCGAAAATCTGGCCAAGAGCCAGGCCGGTTACGCCCTATTCATCTTCGGCGGCCTCATCATCTTCAATTTCTTCTCAGAGATGGCATTTCGTGCACCGATGCTGCTGCACGAGTACACCCATTTCATCAAGCAGACGATCTTTCCCAGCGACATGCTGGCGGTGATCTCGACGCTGCGCGCCACGGCCTATACGCTGATCTCCTTGGGGGTGATGCTGCTGTTCCAATTGGCGGTGATTGGTGAGCTGCCCGTGACAGTGCTGTTGCTGCCGTTCATTTTCATCCCGTTCATGGCGTTCTTGATCGGCATGTCATGGTTCCTGGCGGCTCTCGGAGCATTCACGCGCGATGCCGGCTATCTGATGATCACGATTGTGCCTCTTTTCATGTTTGCGACGCCGATTTTCTATCTGCCGTCGATGGTGCCGCCGCCCTACGATTTTTGGATGTATGGCAATGCGCTGGTTTGCTTTGTCGAAATTCTGCGCGACCTGGTGCTCGGGGGCAGATTGCCCAACATGATCCTCTACGGCTGGACATTGTTTATTTCGCTGTTCAGCTTCTATTTCGGCTACTGGTTCTTTGACAGGTATCGGAATGTCATCGTCGACGTCCTCTGAGATCGTCGTCGAGGCGAAGAACCTCGGCAAGGCGTTCCAGCTCTATGCTCACCGAAACGACTGGTTGAAGCAGGTTCTGTTCGGCTGGTGGAAGGCGTACTTCAAGCCGTTCTGGGTGCTGCGCGACATCAGCCTCGAGGTCAGGAAGGGCGAGAGCATCGGCATCCTTGGCCGCAACGGCTGCGGCAAGTCCACCCTGTTGCAGGTCGTCTGTGGCATGACGCTGCCTAGCCATGGCGAGCTTCGGGTCACGGGTCGCATAGCGCCGGTGCTGGCGCTGGGCTCGACCTTCGACATGGAGCTGTCGGGCCGTGAGAACGTGCTGATCGGCGGCGCCGTGCTCGGCCTGAAACGCAGCGAGGTCCTGCGAAAGTTCGATTCGATCGCCGAATTCGCCGGTATTGGCGAGTACATGGACCAGCCGGTGAAGCACTATTCGATGGGCATGCGCACGCGCCTCGCCTTTTCGATCTGCGCCCATGTCGAGGCCGAGATCCTGGTCGTCGACGAGGCGTTGTCGGTCGGCGACGCGGCGTTCCAGCGCAAGTGCCTCGACTGGATCGACAATTTCCGCAAGACCGGGACGCTGCTCTTCGTGTCCCATTCGATGGCCGAAGTGCGCCGCCTGTGCACGCGTGCGATCTGGATCGAGGAAGGCCGCATCCGCGAGCAGGGCGATCCCAACGACGTCATCCGCTCCTACCATCGTGCCCTGCTGGTCGAGAAGGACGACGTCCAGCGCTTCTCCTCCGGAAACGCCAAGCAGGTCGCCGCAGGCGAGTGAGACGGCATGGAGCCGGGGACCCTGGCGTGGCTCGGCTTCGGCTGGTGGTCGTTCGGTTCGGCAATCCAGTGGACAAGTGTCGCGCTGGCGCGGACACCCCGACGGACGCAAGCCGCCAGCCATCGGGCCGGTGACTTCAGCATCGTGGCGCCGATGGCCGGCGCCGGGGACGCGACGGTGGCCTACGTCGAGGTCCTGCGACGCCTGGCCGAGGCCGGGGTCGAGGTGCTGATCTGCGTGGCCCAACCCGACGATGGCGCCGTGGGACCGGTCAGGGCCCTTTGGCCCGAGGCGCCGATCCTCGTCGGCGAGGACGACACGTTCAATCCGAAGATGAACAATGTGCGCAAGGGGTTGGAAGCGGCCAGCCGCCCGGTCGTGGGATTGTGCGATGCCGGCATCCAGCTCGGCCTCGACGAACTGTGCCGTGCGGCGGCGCCCCTGGCGGAGGGAGCGGGGCTCGTGCTGGCGCTCAAGGCGGCAGAGGCGCCCGGGACCTTCGCGGCCGAGATCGAGCGCGCCTACATCGACGGGCATCAGGCGAGGTTCCTGTTCGCCGCCGACCGGCTGGGGCTCGCCGTGGCGTCGGGTGGCGTCACACTGATGACCAGCGAGACGCTGCAGCGGATCGGTAACTGGCGGGGCTTCAATCGCTGGATCGCCGACGACTATTCGGTCGTGCGCTCGGTGCGTGAACTGGGCCTCTCGACGCGCCTGGGCGAGGTCATGCCACGCCTGCCGCTCGGAAAGCGGCCCTGGCCGGCCGTGTGGCAACGCCAGGTTCGCTGGGCACGAACGCGACTGCGGTTGCCGGTCTGGCCGCTCGTGCTGTGGGAACCTGCGATCGGCTGGGCGGCTACGGGCCTGGCTGGCGTCGGTGCCCTCGTCAGTTCGGGGGCGAACACTGCCCTGGTCGCCACCGCTCTCGTCCTCCATACCGTCGCATGGCTACTGGCCGAGAAGTGGTTCATGACAGGCCGCGGCCTCGCCTTCGGGATTGGCGGGGTGGCCGCAGCGCTGGTTCGCGAGGTCCTGGCGCCGGTCCTGATCGTGAATGCGCTGTGGGGTCGAACCATCTATTGGCGTGGCAGAGATCTGGGCGGGCAATGGCGTGATCGCCACGTGGCCGCGAAGGAGAGCCAGGGGGATGCCGCATCCGGGAAGTCCGTATGAGTAGCATGAGCAAGAAGCAGCCGATCTCCACCTTGATCCTGCCGGCCAAGGTCGATTCGGTGAGCGCGACGGATGTCGAGGCCATGCTGATGGCTGCCCTTCGGCCGGGCGCACGCGTCATCGTCGATGGCAGCCAGGTCGTCTACATGAGCGCTGCCGGCGTCAGGACCTTCGCGTCCGTCCTGCATCAAGCGGCGAACGTGCAGGCCCGCGTCGTTTTCTGCCGGTTCGCCGGCGCTGCGTGGGACTGCCTTCTCGTCAGCGGTTTCTCGGAACTGCTGGAGATCGCCGGGACGGCGGAGGAGGCTTCGGCCAGACTGGAGAGAGAACCACGCCTCTCCGCCGGGGAAAGCTTGCACCCGCGCCGCACCGCGGGTTAACTACGGCTCGGGCTGAGTGATGTATCAATGAGTTGGGACGAGGCGCGGCGTAGATCGCGACAGTTCCGGACGGAGATCGGGATTTGACAATCTGGAGCTGGCTGCGCGCTGCCGCGCGACCTACCGCCATTGTCCTCGGCCTGGTTGTCGGCTTGGCGGCCTGCACCGCAATGCCCGGCGACGGCCCCTGGATGGGGGGCGCGGCCACGACGACGACGGAAGCCTTGCCCTTCGACGTCATCGATCTCACCCCCACCACCATCGCGAACTATCGCCAGCCACCGGCTGTCGACCGCCCGTCGGGCGTGAGCAATCTGCCAGCCGGCGGCCGAATCGCCGTGGCGCCTGGTGACGCCATCAAGGTGCGCATCTTCGAACCCTACGAGGGCAGCATCTTTCCGACCATCCAGCGGCCGGGAGCAGACTTCGGCGTCCAGCGCGTCACCGACGACGGAACCATCAACGTGCCCTTCGTCGGCACGATCAAGGTCGCGGGGCTGGACCTCAGCCAGATCGAGAAGAAGATCGCCCAGCAGGTGGCGGCTTCCGGCAAGGCCCAGGACCCGCAGGTCATCGTCGAATTCGTCGCCGACCGGACCCACACCGTGATGGTATCGGGCGACGTCAGGAATCCCGGGCGCATCTCCCTGCTCGAGGGGGTGCGCTCCGTGGTGGAGGCGATCAACAAGGCGGGCGGACCGGCCGGCATCGGCGGGCAGGCTCCCAACGGCGTGGGCGCCAATCAGTTCGAGGTGGTCGTGCGCCGCAACGGCCAGATCATCCTGCAATCGCAATTTTCCGACCTGCTGGCGGGGGGCGATATCGGCCTCCAGAAGAACGATGAAATCGTGGTGCGCCCCAATCCGCGCATGTTCACGGTTCTGGGCGCCGTTGTGAAGGCGGGCAATGTCGACATGTCCAAGCATTCGATCAGCCTGCTCGAGGCCATGGGGATGGTAGGCGGCCTCAACGACTCGCGCGCCAACAAAACGGGCGTTTATGTGTTCCGAATGGGGGATTTGCAGAATAATCCCACAGCCCGCGGACGGGTTTTCCGGCTTGATCTTTACCAGCCGGTCTCCATTTTCATTGCACAGCAGTTTCCGGTGCTGCCGAAAGACGTCGTCTACATCACCAACGCCCCACTCTACGAGTACGACAAGATTTTGACATCACTCTATCGCACCTTCTCGATCGTCGGCGTGGCGCGCGGCAATGTTCTGACGACCGGCTTCTGACGCCGAACTTCCAACTAGGGGCAGCGTCCCCGAGGGTTTTCTGGTACTATTTGTTATGGCGCAGGTAAGAAAGTTCACTTGGAGCGCCGCAGGACTGGTCGTGCTGCTCGTCGGCGCGGCCCTCACCCTGTGGATGACTCCCAGCCGGCAGACCAGCAGTGCGCAGGACGGCCCCCGTCCTTTGCCGCCGCTGATTTCCCGTGGCTATACCGACGCGCCTGCGGGCACGGCGCTGATTGCCGGTGACCCGGCCGGCGGTGGTGTGCTGATCGAGCTGCGGATTACGGACGGCCAGAAGGTCAAGCGCGACGAAGTCATCGCGGTCCTGTCGAACTATCCCAAGGCCGATATCGCCGTTCGCACGACCGAGGCGGAACTGGTCAAGACCGAGCGGGCGCGCGAGTCGATGGTCAGCGGCTATCGCACCGCCGAGATCGCCATGCAGGAAGTCATGGTCCGGTCGGCGACCGAAGAGGTCAAGCTCAAGAACCTCGAGATGCAGCGTTCAGGCAAGCCGCCGGACCAGAAGCAGCTCGAGCAGAGCATCTCCCTTCAGAGCCTCGAGCGGGAGCAGGCAAAGCTGCGCGTCATGAAGGAGACGCTGCAGACCGACCTGCAGCAGATCGATACGGATATTTCGATCATCAAGGCCAAGCTGGACAACGCCCGGAACACGCGGGAGCAGGCGCTGGTCCGTTCGCCGCTCGACGGCATCGTCATCCAGATCTATTCCCGCCAGGGTGAGCGCGTCTCCCAGAACGGCATCGCCAAGATCGTCGATCTGTCCCAGCTTCGGGTGCTGGCGGATGTCGACGAGCTGAATGTCGGTCGCATCGCAGCAGGTGGCAAGGTCGAGGTGACCTTTCGCGGCAGTCCGACCGTTTACATGGGCACGATCTCCCGCGTTGCGCCGACGGTGAAGCGTATGCAGCGTATGGAGCCCGATGGTGGCTCCTCTACCGACGCGCGCGTGGTCCAGGTCGAGATCCAGCTCGATGACCCGTCCAGCATGCCCCAGGTGCTGGGCCGCGAGACGCGCGTCACCTTTCTCTGATGGCTGTCACGCTGCCAGGCAATCCGCCGCTGCGGCCGCGGCGCTGGTTCAGCTGGCGGCCTAATTTCTCGTTGGCGCGCTTGCGGGCGGCAGCCATCACCGCCACTCGGATGCCGCTGGGCTCCCAGCAGCTCAAGCGCCAGCGGACCAGCACCCTTCTGTCGCTCGCCGGCGTCACCGCGAGCCTGCTGGTAATTTTCGCCCAGCTCGGCATCGAGCGTGCCGTCTATGACTCGGCGATCCGGCTGCACCGCTCCGTTGTCGGCGAACTGGTGCTGGTCCCCTACGGCTTCAAGTCGCTGCAGCTTCATGCCGAAGTGCCGGCGTCCATGATGGACGTTCTGGCGGCCAACCCGGCGGTAACCAACACGCTGCCCTTCTGGTTCGGCGTCATGTCGCTGACCCACAAAGGCATGGAAGGAAGCCGTCGTATCGCCTGGTACGCCCTCGACGTGGAGCGGCCCGCCATCGACGTGCCCGGCCTGCGCGACAACCTCTACCGCCTTCGCGAGGCCCGGCGGCTGCTCTACGACCGCGAATCGAGGCCCTATTTCGGCGATCTCGCCGAGCAGGTGGGCCCCGGCAAGCCGGAGTTCCAGGTCCTGGGACCGCCCGACACGCGCGGGCTGTTGCGTCAGCTGTTCGTGGTCGGCACCTTCGCACTCGGCCCCAACGTGCTGAACGACGGCTCGATCATCATGTCGGAGGACACGATGGCCGAGGTGTTCGGCTCGTGGTGGTCGGACCGGCCGGCCTTCATCGCGATCCAGCTGGCCAAGGGCTCGAACGTCGACCAGGTTCGCCGCGAACTCAACACCGCGCTGGCGGGGCGCGGCGAGGTCGTCACCCTGCGCGACTTCGAGAAGCGCGAACGGACCTACTGGTCGCGCGAGACGCCGGTCGGCTACATCACCGACCTGGGCTTCGTGATGGGCGTGATGATCGGCATGGTGTTCATCTACTACGCCCAGTACCAGATCATCCGATTCTACCTGCCCGAATACGCCATCCTGAAGAGCCTCGGTTACGACTGGTGGTTCTTCCTGTTCATGATCGGCCAGATCGGCGCCGCCATCATTACGCCGGCCTTCCTGGTGGCGTTCACCCTCGGGCGCTTGGTCTACGGCGTCACGGAGGCGGCGATGCACCTCGGCATGACGATGGGCCTGCGCGAGATGGTCGTGGCGCTGGTTGCCTGCCTGATCATGACCCTCGTCTCCAGCCTGTTCGCCATCCGGCGCCTGTGGCGGGTCGACCCCATCATGCTGTTTGAGTGACCGCGATGGCAGACGCGCAGGGATTCGGCCCGCCGGTCGTCGAGGCGGTCGACGTTCATCATCACTACGGCGAGGGACCGCAGCGGGTCGATGTCCTGTTCGACATCAACATGCAGGTCCGCGAGGGCGAACTGGTAATCGTCACCGGCCCGTCGGGCTCGGGCAAGACGACGCTGCTCACGATCCTTGGGACCATGCGCAAGCCCTCCGAGGGCAAGCTGCGACTGCTAGGAACCGATATCGTGGGGATGGGCGGCTCCGATCTCGACGTCCTGCGCAACCGCATCCGCTTCCTGTTCCAAAAGCGCAATCTCCTGTCCTCGCTGACGGCCCTTCAGAACGTGATCGCCGGCGTCTCGACGACGCCGCTCGCCGATCCCGCCTGGGACGAGCCGCGCGCGCGCCATCTGCTCGGCATGCTCGGCCTCGGCGACAAGGCGTCCGCCTGGCCCGACGAACTCTCGGGCGGCCAGCAGCAGCGTGTGGCCATCGCCCGCACCATGATCGGCCTGCCCGACCTGATCATTGCCGACGAGCCGACCTCGGCGCTCGACCGCGTGTCGGGACGGCTGGTGGTCGACCAGCTCAAGGATCTCTCGATGCGCGCGAAGTGCGCCGTGGTCCTGTCGACCCACGACGAGCGCATCTTCGACGTGGCCTCGCGCCGCCTTCATATCGAGGACGGCCGCTGCTTCGAAGTTCCCATTCACTACCATTGATCGCGGCGGCCCCCGCATGCTGCTGTTCCTGATCGATCTCCTCGTGTTCCTGTGCCTCGCCGCACAGTTCGCGATCGCGGGCTATTTCCTCTACCTGGTCTACTGGCTGTTCGAGCTGCCGCACGACGAAACTCCGGCGCCCTCGTTGCCGGAGGAGCTGCCGCGCGTTCTGGTGCAGGTGCCGGTCTACAACGAGCCGCTGGTGGTGGAACGATCGATGGCCGCGATGGGCGCCCTCGACTGGCCGCGCGACCGCCTGACCATCCAGCTCCTGGACGACAGCAATGACATCACCTCCGACATCGCCTCGCACGCCATCGCGCGCCTGCGCCGCGACGGCATCGATGCGCATCACGTCCGCCGCAGCGACCGCGGCGGCTTCAAGGCCGGTGCGCTGGCGGCGGGCCTGGCCCTCGACGATGCGCCCTATGTCGCGGTGTTCGACGCCGATTTCGTGCCGCCGCCGGGTTGGCTGAAAGAGGCCATGGCGGCAATGCTCGCCAACCCGCGCGCCGCCTTCGTGCAAACCCGCATCGAGTGGGGCAATGGCGGGCGCAACTGGCTGACACGGGCACAGCGCCTCATGCAGGACGCGCACTTCGCCGTGGAGCAGGACGTCCGGGCGCGGCGCGGCGTGCCGTTCCAGTTCAACGGCACCGGCGGCATCTGGCGCCGTGCGGCCGTGGAGGAGGCGGGCGGCTGGTCGCACGACACGCTGTCGGAGGATCTCGACCTGGTCTTGAGGACCTACCTGAAGGGCTGGACCGGTGTGTTCCTGATGGACACGCACGTGGTCGGCGAGCTGCCACAGAAGGTCGAGGATTTCAGCGCCCAGCAGAGCCGGTGGTCGAAGGGATTCGTGCAGGTTGCCCGCAAGCTGCTGGGGTCGATCTGGAAGTCGGCCTGGCCGGCCGAGGCCAAGCTCGCCACGACCGTGGCTCTCGCCCAGCAGCTCATCTTCCCGCTGCTCGTGGTCGGGGTGGTGGCCCTGGCCATCTCGATCATGGGCCACGGCCGGGTGCTGGGACTTTTCCAGTTCGCCCTCTGGCTGTGGCTGATCGGCATGCTGGTGGTGCTGTTCGGCATGACATGGGGCGCCTACCGTCGCCTGGAGCGCGGCGGCGCGGCGCGCTACTTGGTCACGGCTGCCAGTGTGCCTGCGCTGATCGTATACCTCGCCGTCGCCAATGCCGCCGCGATCGTGAGCGCAGGCTTCGGCAAGAAGACAGAGTTCAACCGCACGCCCAAGACGGGCGTCTGAGGCAGCGTCGATGGCCATCCTCGCCACCCTGGCTCTTTTCTTCGGCGCCGTGTTCGCGGTCTGCTGCGTCCTGCTGGCCGCCTTCATCGGCAGCCTGCTCTACATGGTGGTGCTGCATCATCGCCTGAAGGCCAGCGGGCTGCGTCGCGAGGAGATGCTGCTGTCGACCCCGTTGCCGGCCGACGCCGACCTGCCGCATGTCGTCGTGCAGATCCCGTCGTTCAATGAGGGGCCGGTGGTGCGCCGCGGCGCCGAGTCGGCGGCGGCACTCGACTGGCCGCGTGACAGGCTGCACATCCAGCTCCTCGACGATAGCACCGACGAGACGGCCGAGATGGTCCGCCAGGTGGCGGCCGAACTGCGGGCCAAGGGCTTCGACGTCGTGGCGCTGCAGCGCACCGACCGCAGCGGCTACAAGGGCGGGGCGCTGCACGAGGCAATGCAGAAGACGCCGTACGATTTCTTTGCGATCTTCGACGTCGACTACATTCCGCCGACGGACTTCCTGCGCGTCTGCATGCGGCCCTTCTTCGCCGAGCCCAAGACGGCGTTCGTCCAGGCGCGCTTCGATTTCCTCAATCCGCACGAGAACGCGCTTACCGAGATGCAGATGGTGACGCTCGACGCCCATCTCGGCATCGAGCAGGCGACTCGGTGCTGGGCCGGCCACCCGCTGCCGTTCAACGGCACTTGCGGGATCTGGCAGCGCGCGGCCATCGACGCCGGCGGCGGCTGGAAGGGCGACACCGTGACCGAGGATCTCGATCTCACCTATCGCGGCTGGGTGAAGGGCTGGCGGGCCCTGTTCCTGACCAGTGTCGGCGTGCCGGGTGAACTGCCGGCCGACACCAAGACATGGCTGCGTCAGCAGCAGCGCTGGCAGGACGGTTTCCGCCACGTCTCGATGCGGATGTTCCCCGAGATCCTGAAGAGCCGGGACATCACCCCCTCCGCCAAGCTGGCGGCGCTGCTGCATCTCTGCATGGCGCTGAACCAGCCGGTGCTGCTGGTGGGTGTGATCTCCGGCATTCTCGCGGGCCTGCTGGCGCCGTCGCTGGTGCCGCTTCTGCTCACGCTGTTCTTCGTCACCGTGGCGTGGGTGCTCGTCTGTGCGACGACCTTCCTGCGGGCCGGGCATAATTTCATTCGCGGCGGTGAGATCCCGCCGCTCGAGTTCGGCGTGGTGCTGCTGCGCTTCGTCGGCGGCCAGGTGGCCACCGTCCTGCGCTCGTTCGGCGTCCACTTCCGCAAGATGTTCAGCAAGCCCAAACCGGTCGTGTTCGACCGCACGCCCAAACGCGGGACCTAATCCAGCACGCTCTCGCGCAGCAGCGGATGGTGGGCACAGCGCAGGCCCCCACCCAGCCGGATCGGGCCGTCGAAGGGCAGGGGGATGACATCGATCCTGCGCCTGCGCAGTTCGTCGATCACGCGCCGGTTGTCGGCATCAATGATGAGCCGACCCGGCTCGAGGACGAGGCCGTTGGTCGCGAGGCGCGTTGCCTCCTCGGGGGAAACCTCGATCTTGTCCCAGTCGCGCAGCGACATCGGCAGGCCGTCGATCAGCTTCTGCGGGCAGTGTATCACGAGACCGGGCTGGACCAGCGCCATCGCGCAGTCGAGATGTAGGACGTGCGACTTCAGGGCGACGGGGATAACGCGATAGTCGTCGCCGAGGAGGGTCTGCAGCCAGTCCGCGCCGGCAAGATCGGAGGCGCAGCCCGAGATGCCGACATAAATCTCGTGACCGTTGAGCAGCGTGTCGCCGCCCTCGAGGAAGGGACCATCGACGCAGCCGGGCGAGCCCAGCGGTACGCTGGACCAATGTGCGCCCCTGGCCGCGACGGCCTTCTGGATCAACGGCCGCAGGCCATAGCGCTCGCGCTGCCGGCACTTCAGGCGCAACGAGGCGTCGATGACATGCTTGCCGACGACGATCATGCCGTCGCGCGCAAAGAGCTGCGCGCCTTCGCCGTTCGGGGCAAGGAAGGTGCGCTCGTCGCCCTTCAGGCGCTGCGGACGATGAACCGTGACGCCCTCGCGGGCCACGCATTCGGCCAGCGCATCGACCTGGCGCTCGATGCGGTGCGCCCAGTCCGGATCGATGTCGACCAGGCGCTGTCCGGCAAGGCGGCGGCTGAACTCGAGTGCTTCCGGCGTCAGCCAGCGGCAGGAGTCTTCATGGAAGACGACGAAGTCTTCGGCCGGCGAGATGCCAATCACCACGTCGCGCAGCTTTCCCCACTCATGGTGTGCGCCGAACAGCATGCTCAGACCCTGGCGTAGATGTCCTCGTAGCGGACGATATCGTCTTCCTCGACATAGTCGCCGGTCTGCACCTCGACCACTTCGAGGAGCTCCTCGCCCGGGTTGGCGAGGCGATGGACGCCGCCG
>WOUR01000112.1 GCA_009772935.1 Rhodospirillaceae bacterium | reverse complement strand
ATTCCTCTGTCCAGTCCAATTGCACGTTGCCCAGCAGCAGCGCCTTCGTTTCGTCCCGTCTATTTTCTGGCTTCTGCCACTGCCACTGGTCCGGAAAATAAGTGCTCAACAGGTTCAGCTCGACGCCGCCACGCCGGTCGGGCACGGGCACCTTTATGTCACCGACGCCCTCTGTCAGAAAGAGTCGCAGCAAGTGGGCGGGCGAAATTGCGAGCGGTCGCAACTCGTCCGCCAGCAGCGCCAGATCCGCAAAGTCGAGAAGGCGCAGCGCCGTGTACGACGGCGGGACCACACCGTTCGCCTTGCACTGCTTCAACAACGCCCTGACCAACGCAAACGCCGCCGGCGCGCCGTTCGTCTGGACGGTCCACACATGCTGGTCGTAGGCCCAGCGGAGGTGTGCGACGGCCCGCAGCTTCAATCGCTCGATCGGATTCGGCTCCATCTCGATTGTCACTTCGAGCCACTGCTCGGGCGTGTAGAGCATGCGCGACGCGTGGAAGTCGATCCGTCCTTGCGCGTCTTTGAGTTGTAGAGGGCTGTCGCCCAACAGGTGGAAAATTTCGATTGTCCCCAGCGGCAGCCGTCGCGGATAATTCTCGCGCACCTGCAAAATCGACAGGCTGACGTCGCCGACTTCGAATTCGAATCGCATCCGCTGCGCAATCTCTCGGAGCGCCTGATTTTTCACGATCGGCAGCAGGATGCGATCGTTTAAAAACCGCAGCGACATCTCGTCCCGTCGCTTGTTTTCGAGCGCCGCCCCAGGCACGGCCACCTGCGTCGCCTCCTCCCCACCCTCTTCGCCTTCCATTTTGCCCGCGCCTTCGGCTTCTTGTTGCAGCGTCGCCTCCTCTTCAGCGCCCTTCATGTCGTCGTCATCTGCCAGCGGCGGAAAGTCGCCCTCGTTCATTGATTCGTAGAGCCCGCCCTGGAAACGCAGTGGCGCCATGAGGCCTTCATCCGCTGCCGAGTCGCCCTCCGTCATCGCCGTCGGTTGCTCGAGCGGACGGATGTTTCTTCGCCGAACCCCCCGGCCGACTGGCCCGACGTCGAGTCGAGCATGCTGGGCGTCAGGCCTGCCAGCTGCCCTCCGGCGAAAGTGGGACTCGGCGCCGCCCCCGCCATGCTCGTCGTGCTCGTCGTGCTTCGCACTGGCGTCACTGCCGGCCCGAGCGCTCCCGCCATTGCCCTGCGCGCCACTTGCCCTGCCATCCCCATCGCCCATTCACTCGCCACCGGCGTCATCCCAGCGACCGCCGGGGCCTCGGCATCGCTTGCCCCCAGCCGCAACAGCGGCGTCCCCACCCTTTCTTCAGACGGCTCCGGCGCCGCAAACACGCTCAGCGACGCCCGCACTCCGCTTCCGACTGGTGCCGCCATTTCCGCTATTTCCTGCGCCGCCGCCTCAGGTTGCTGGCCCCTGCCAGTCCCTGCACGGGGCCCCGAGCAGCCGCCTACGAGCGGTGTCGAGGACATACCCGTCGGGCTGGCAGCGGCAGTCGATTCGCCCGAGGCCGACGAGTCCGACGAGTACGACGACTCGCTCGATCCGCGCGCTCGCCCTTTCTTTGACGGCGTCGTTGACGCCGACGACACGCTCACCCGTTTCGCCGCCGCCTTCGCCGTCGTTGCCTTCTTGGCCGGCGCGCGTATCGCTGGCGTGCTCTGCACTGCCTTCACCGCCGCCGCGCTCGAGGTCGCTGTCCTCGTCCTGGCCGGAGCGGATTCCGACGGCGCAGCCTTCGCCAATTCGCTCACCACCTGGCCCGCCAGCGGCACAACCTTCTCCAGCGGGCGCACCGCCCCCATAAGCCGCTGCTCTCTGCGAGGGCCGCCGACCGGTTCCGCCTGTGGCAGCACGTAGCCTGCCTTCAGCGCCTCCGGTATCTGATGACGGTAGATCACCTGCCGCATGCGGTCGCGCTCCGGGATGTCCGCGGAGGCTGGCCACAGCACCTCGACCTGATCGTCAGGCCTCTCGCCTCTCGAACCCGTGACTGCCGGCGTCGACGGCCCCGTAGCCGCCGCCGCCGCCAAAGCTGCCGCCGAAACCGTCACCGTCGTCACTGGCGTCTGCGTCTCGGCCGACACCCGGCGGGGCACTGCTCTCTGTGGCGGGACCGTCGGTGGCGCCGGCACTGCAGGTGTCGCCCGAACGGGCGGCACTCTCGGACTGCGACGAGTGGCCTGCTTCCCTTTCTTCGCCTT
>WOUR01000111.1 GCA_009772935.1 Rhodospirillaceae bacterium | reverse complement strand
TACGATGCCAACAACGTCTATCTCACTCTTCAGGTCGGCGGGTTCGCCCGCCAGGCGCAGACGTCCAACCAGGCCGCCGTCGGTACCGTGCTCGACGCCGCCGCCATCGGCGCCACCGGCGACTTCGCGACCGTGCTCGGCGCCTTCTCGACGATGAACGCCCAGCAGGGCGTCGCAGCCATGAATGCGATCAGCGGCCAGAACTATTCCGGCTTCGCCTCGGCCGGCATCGCGACCACACAGGTCTTCATGACCAACTTCGCCAACACGGTCGGCGGCACGTCGGGAGGCGGCAAGCGCGTCGCCCTGGCCGAAGCCTGCGACATCGCCTGCGACACGACCGATCCCGGCCGCTGGGGCGCCTGGGGTGGCGCGCTCGGCGGCTTCGGCGTCGTCGGCGGGACCGCCAATGCCGGCACCCTCACCTACAGTCTCGGCGGTTTCGCCGCCGGCATCGACCGGCGCGTGACGGACGATCTCCTGGTCGGCGTCACCGCCGGCTTCACCAGCGGCACGCAATGGGTGGGCGGCTTCTCCGGCCGCGGCCTCTCCGACACCTTCCAGGCCGGCCTCTACGCCAGCTATGCCCGGGACGCGGTCTATGTCGACGGCCTGGCGGCCTATGCCTATTCCGACAACCGCATGCAGCGGCAGATCACCCTCCCCGGCCTGTCGCGCATCGCCAACGGCCGCACCGGCGCCAACCTGTTCTTCGGCCAACTCGAGGCCGGCTACCGCTTCGAGATCGGCGGACGGGCGGATGCCTACGTCACGCCCTTCGCGCGCCTGCAGGCCGCCACGGCGACGCAGAACGCCTTCACCGAATCGGGCGCGGGGTCGCTCGACCTTTCCGTCGCCGCGCAGACCACCAACTCGCTGCGCAGCGTGCTGGGCGCCCAGCTCGGCGGCGCGATGGATCTCGGCTGGCGCGAGAAGCTCGCGATGCAGGTCAAGCTCGGCTGGGGCCACGAATATGCCGACACCGGCCGGCCCGTCACCGCCTCGTTCGTCGGCGCGCCGGCGCTGCCCTTCACGACCTACGGCGCCGCGCCCCAGCGCGACAGCGTCGTGCTCGGCCTCTCCGCCACCACCGCCATCGCCGACGCCACCTCGGTCTACTTCCGCTACGAGGGCGACATCTCCAGCCAGGATTCCAACCAGGCCCTCACCGCCGGATTCCGCATGACCTGGTAGGCGAG
>WOUR01000047.1 GCA_009772935.1 Rhodospirillaceae bacterium | reverse complement strand
CGCGGCGGTCGCCACGCGGGCGCCCGGCGCCCCGCCGCTTTCGCGCGGCGTCGGCCTGACCCTGAGCGACGCGCAGGCCGAACTCGCCCGCGCCGCGCTGCGCGACGCCGACTCACCGCCCGTCGAGATCCGCGTCGAGAGCTGGGCCGACCACCGGCCGGCCACGCCCTACGGCGCGATCATCTCGGTCGGCGCGTTCGAGCACTTCACCCGGCAGCAGGACGACTCCGCGACCAAGGTCGCGGTCTATCGCCACTTCTTCACGCGCTGCCACGAGATGCTGGCGCCCGGTGCGCGCATGACCCTGCAGACGATCGCCTATGGCGATCCCGACGACAAAGTCCCGACCGGCCCGCTGATCGAGGACATCTTTCCCGAATCCGAACTGCCGCGCCTGCCGGAGATCCTCACCGCCGCCAACGGGATATTCGAGGTCGAGCGCTTCCGCAACGACCGCACCGACTATGGCCGGACCTGCGAGATCTGGGCCGCCAACCTCAAGGCCCGGCGGGCCGAAGCGCTCGACATGGTCGGCAAGGACCAGACGCGGCGCTACGAGCGCTATCTGAAGTTCGCCGCCTGGGGCTTCTTCTCGCACCGCCTGCACCTGCTTCGCTTCCGCCTGAAGCGCCGCTAGCGGGAGCCGCCATGACCGCCCTCGCTGCCTTCGCCGCCAGCGTCACGGCCGACGCGCCACCCGCCGGCGCCGGCCCCGCCTTGCAGGCCCTGTGGTGGGTGCGTCGGGGCAATTGGGACCGCGCCCACGAATGCGTCCAGGCGCACGAGGGCGAGCCGGATTGCGACAGCGTGCACGCCCATCTCCATCGCCAGGAGGGCGATCTCGCGAATGCCGGCTACTGGTACCGGCGCGCGCGGCGGCCGGTATCGTCGCAGTCGCTGGACGAGGAATGGGCGGCGCTGGCGGCGGAGCTGCTCGCAAGGACCTGACGGCGAGACCGGCCCGGGGCCATCGAGCACACTGCATGCAGAATGCCCCCCTCCCCGGCGACCGCGGGCCACGGCCCGGAGAGGTCTTTTTCCGTTTCGATCGTTTCGTTTATTTTGTTTGTTTCGGTCGGGAGCCTCGCCCCGCCTACTTGTCCTCCGGCTTGAGCATCAGCCGTTCGACCCGGCCGCCCTTCACGAGGTGTGTATCCAGCACCTCGTCGACGTCTTCCTTGGTCGGCACGCGGTACCAGATCCCTTCCGGATAGATGACGATCGTCGGCCCCAGCTCGCAGCGGTCGAGGCAGCCGGCATTGTTGATGCGGACGTTCCTGAGTCCGAGCGCCTTGGCGCGGCTCTTCATGTGATCCCGCAGCGCCTCGCCGCCGCGCTCGGCACAGCAGCCGCGCGGATGACCGGCCGGGCGACGGTTGGTGCAGCAGAAGACGTGGGCTTCGTAGTAGGGCTTGGGATCGGCTGGCTTCTCGCGCTGGCTCATGATCCCGTCATTCCTTCTTCGTCGATCCGCCGGAGGCGATGTTGGCGAGCTGGGACCAGAAGACCTGCTGCATCTGCTGCATCTGGTCCATGCCCTGCATGGAGGCCGGCAGCCAGGTCTTGAAGATCGTCTCGGGGTTCATCGACCCCAGGCTGTTGCGCAGGCGCTCCTCGATCTCGTTCATGATGCGATCCTGCATCGGCTTGATGTCCGGCAGGCCCATGAAGGCGCGGGCCTCCTCGGGCGTACAGGTCACTTCGACATTCACCTTCATGGGCCACTCCGTTTTGACCAGCTTAGCATGCTATGACCGGGGCATGACGACCCCCCGGTTGGCCCCCTGGTTGGCCAAAAATCCGCGCGCCACGCGCCCCCTGAAACTCGGTCCCGAACAGCAGTTCGTGATCAATCCCGACGGGATTCCCGAACTGTGCGAGGAGCTGAAGGCCTGCCCTGCGCACAAGCCGACGCCGCTCTACGAGCTGCCGGCGCTGGCCCAGCGGCTGGGCGTCGGTGAGATCCGGGTCAAGGACGAGAGCCAGCGCTTCGGCTTCGGCGCCTTCAAGGCGCTGGGCGGCGTGATCGCCGTCGCCGACGTGCTGACCGGCGCGGTCGGCGAGGCCCATCGCGTCACGCCCTCGTTCGAGAGCGTGATGAAGGGCGAGCACAAGGAGATCACCGGCCGCTTCGTGTTCACCGCCGCCAGCTCGGGCAACCACGGCCGCTCGGTCGCCGCCGGCGCCAAGCTGTTCGGCAATCGCTGCGTGATCTTCCTGCCGAAGTTCACCAGCGCCGAGAAGGAAGCCGCCATCCGCGCGCGCGGCGCCGAGGTGATCCGGGTCGACGGCGACTACGACACCGCCGTCGCCGAGTGCCGCCGCCAGGCCGAGGCGAGGGGCTGGACGATCATCTCCGACACGTCGTGGGAGGGCTACGACCAGGTGCCGCGCAGCGTCATGCGCGGCTATTGCGTGCTGGTCCACGAGGCGGTCGTTCAGCAATGGGACAAGACCCCCACGCACGTCTTCGTGCAGGCCGGCGTCGGCGGCCTGGCCGCTGCGGTAATCGGCTACCTCTGGGCGGTGTGCGAGGAGCGGCCGGTCTCGATCGTGGTCGAGCCCGAAAGCGCGGATTGCTGGTTCCAGAGCAACATCGCCGGCAAGCCGACCCTGGCCAGCGGCAATGCCGACACGGTGATGGGCGGACTCGCCTGCCGCGAGATCTCGCCCGTGACCTGGCCGATCATCGGCGCGGCGGCGGACTGGTTCATGACCATCGGCGAGGACAGCGTCCTGCCGGCTCGCCGGCTCTACGCCAACCCGTTGGGCAATGATCCCGCCATCATCTCCGGCCCCTCGGGCTGCGCCGGCCTCGCCGGCCTGATGCGCGTCTGCACCGACGCGGAGGCCTTCAAGGCGCTGGGCCTCGGGCCGACCTCCCGCGTGCTTCTGATCAACAGCGAAGGCAACCTGGGCGAGCCTTTGCCGTCCTGAGAGTCTGACTACACATCGTATAGTTGATCTTCCCTGTCTCCCACGCCCTGTGGTAGCACTCCTCGCGCCGAATCATCCGGCAGGGGGAGAAACGCGAGAATGAACTTCGAGAAACTGGCGGGCCTTGGCCGCCTGATGATTTCTGTCGGCCTGCTGGCGACGACGGCGGCCTGTGCGACCGTGGTCGGCGGCACCACCCAGGAAGTCCACGTCGATACCGAGCCCAAGGGCGCCACCTGCGCTGTCAATCGCCAGGGCGCCACCGTCGGGTTCATCAAGCCGACACCGGGCAAGGTGGGCCTCTCGCGCTCCAAGGAAACCGTCATCCTGAGCTGCACCCTCGATGGCTACGAGCAGTCGAACGAGGTCCTGGTCGCCAGCTTCACCGGCGCCACGGTGGGCAACCTCCTGCTGGGCGGACTGGTCGGCGTCGCCATCGATGCAGCCTCCGGCGCCAACAACAAGTACCCCGAGCGCGTGATGGTCATCCTGACACCCGCGAGCTTCCCCAGCGACGAGGCGCGCGATGCCCACTATGCCGGCATCCGCCAGCGCATCGAAGCCGGCGCCAAGGCCGAAATCGACCTCGTGAACACCCGCTGCAGCTCGACCAACCGCGAGCTCTGCACGATCGAGGCCAAGCAGATCGCCGATGCCCGCGACAAGGCACTGGCCGATCTCGACAAGCGCCGGCTGGCCGCCAGGGTGGTCCCGGCCTGACATCGGTTCACTGACATTCTTGTAACACTGCACGAAGCGACGCATCCTGCGGGCACATCACAGGAGTTTCGGTTCGTGCAGCTTCAGCTCAAGACGTGGCAGTTCGTCGACGACTATCTCAAGACCAAGACCGGCATCATCATCCCGATCGGCTCGACCGAGCAGCACGGCCCGACGGGCCTGATCGGCACCGATGCGCTGACGGCGGAAATGATCGCCCGCGGCGCCGGCGAGAAGGTGGGCGCGCTGGTGGCGCCGACCATTTCCGTCGGCATGGCGCAGCATCATCTCGACTTCGCCGGCTCGATCACGCTGAAGCCCACGACCCTGATCGCCGTCGTGCGCGACACGGTGGTGTCGCTGGCGCGGCACGGCTTCACCCGCTTCTTCTTCGTGAACGGCCATGGCGGCAACATCGCCACCGTCACGGCGGCCTTCTCCGAGATCTATGCCGAGCGCTCGATGGAGCGGATGAGCAACCAGCCCTCCATCAAGTGTGCGCTGCGCAACTGGTGGGACGGGCCGGGGATCAAGCGGCTGAGTTCGGAGCTCTATCCGACCGGCGAGGGCAGCCACGCCACCGCCTCCGAGGTGGCGCTCACCTGGTACAAGTATCCCGAGACGATCCAGCGCAAGGAGATGGAGCCGCGCATCGCGCCGAACGGTTCGTTCGCCGACGCCGAGGACTATCGCCGCACCTTCCCCGACGGCCGCATCGGCTCGGACCCCAACCAGGCGACGCCCGAGCACGGCAAACGCTTCTACGACACCGCCGTCGAGGAGGTCGCGCGCGACTACGAGGCGTGGGTCGCAAGATAAGGGTGGCAAGATAAGGGTGGCGAGATCGCCGCGGTCTGCACCCTTATCGATCGGTTCGATTCAGAACACTAGAAAGTCGTATATTTCTGCACTTTTTCGCCGGCATTGCATTGACGGCAAGGCGATTTCGCCGTGGAGTAGAGGCTTGGGGCGAAGGCACTTCGTTGCCGCGGGCTGGTCAATGACGCTTCGGGTTCTCCTCGTGGAAGACAATACGGAGTTGCGGCGTGAGATATGCGAGTATCTGTGCCGCCGCTCGCTCTCGGTCACAGCAGTGGGATCGGTCACGGAAGCGCGTAGCTTTCTCGACCGCTCCCCATCCTCCAACGACGCCGTGGACGTCGTCCTGTGCGACCTCAATCTCCAGGACGGAAACGGTGCCGAACTGTACGTCGAGTTTGCATCCGTTCACCCTTCCTGCCGGTGGATTCTGATGTCCGGCGCGCCTGACCCAGATGCCCTTCGATCAGCACGGCAGCACGCAGCTGACCTGCCTCCTTGCACGATCGTAACCAAGCCCGTTTCGTTGCGGGGCCTGGCGGCGCTGGTTTCAGCCGGCTCACCTCCCTAGGAAACAGGGAGGGCAGTGTGACTACGGTGAATCCGGCACCCGCCGCGTTGCACGACACCGCGCATCGTCTCAGCCTGTTCGTGGAGGGCCTGCGCGACTACTCGGTGGTCACACTCTCGCCCGACGGCACCATCATGTCATGGAATGCCGGGGCGGCGGCCATCAAGGGTTACGAGGCCGACCAAGTCGTGGGCCGTCACTTCTCGCTCTTCTACACGCCCGCGGACATTGCCGCCGGAAAACCCGCCCTGGCTCTTCAGGAAGCGACCGCCAAAGGTCGCTTCGAAGTCACCGGGCCGAGGGTGCGCAAGGACGGCAGCGTGTTTTCGGCGAATGTCGTCGTGACGCCGATCGTTGCCGAGGACGGGAGATTGCTGGGCTTCGGCAAGATAACCCGGGACATCAGCGATCGGGTCGCAGCGGCCGACCGCCTGACCATGAACGAATCGCGCCTGCAGGCTCTCGTCGACACCGTTCTCGACACCCTCGTGGACGGATTGATCATCATCGATCGAAGGGGCCGCGTGCAGGTCTACAACCGAGCCTGCGAGAAGCTGTTCGGGTATGACTCGGTAGAGGTCGTCGGCAACAACGTCAAGATGCTGATGCCGCCCGACATAGAGCGCGAGCATGACCAGTACCTGATAAATTACCAGACAACCGGCATCCGGAAGATCATAGGCATCTCCCGCGAAGTGGTCGGGCAGCGCAAGGACGGTTCGACCTTCCCGATGCACCTCGCGGTAGGAGAAACCACGCATCTCGGCGAACCGATCTATGTCGGCATCATCCGCGACCTCAGCGAACGCAACCAGGTCGAGTCGCAACTTCGTCAATCCCAGAAGATGGAGGCCGTCGGCCAGTTGACCGGCGGCCTCGCTCACGACTTCAACAACATTCTCATGCTGATCTCGGTCAATGTCGAAGCGCTGCTGGATCAGGAGGTTCCCGCGCGGACGCGGGAAAGACTCGAACAGATCGAGAAATCCGCATCGCGTGCCGCCGAACTCACCCAGCAGCTCCTGGCCTATTCACGCCGCCAACCGCTCCAACCCCGCCTCACCGACCTGAACGAGCTGGTATTCGCGACGAGCAAACTCCTGGGTCGAACGCTGGGCGAACACATCGAAATCGAAGCGATCCTTGCCGACGATCTGTGGATTACCAACGTCGACCGCACCCAACTCGAGACCTCGCTGGTGAACCTGAGCCTGAATGCGCGCGATGCGATGCCCCGCGGTGGCCAGCTCCTGATCGAGACCCGCAATGCGATCCTGGACCAGGACTACGTTTCACAGAACCCGGACGTTGCTGCCGGCGCCTATGCGATGCTCGCGGTGACCGACACGGGAAGCGGCATTCCGCCCGACGCGCTGGAGAAGGTCTTCGAACCGTTTTTCACGACCAAGGAGGTCGGCCGAGGTACCGGACTTGGCCTCAGCATGGTCTACGGGTTCATCAAGCAGTCCAATGGCCACATAAAGGTCTACAGCGAACTCAATCGCGGCACGTCGATCAAGATGTACCTGCCGCGAGCGGACGGCGCCGTCGAGGCCCAGCCGGCCGCCAACGCGGCCTCTCTCGCGACCGGCACTGAGCGGCTCCTGGTCGTGGAGGACAATGCCGACGTCCGCGCCAGGGTTTGCGAAATACTTCGCGACCTTGGCTATACGGTCGACGAAGCGGCGGATGGCATGGCCGGACTCGTGCGATGCGAAAATGCCAAGCCTCCCTACGACCTGCTTCTCACCGACGTCGTCATGCCGGGACCGATCGGCGGCAAGGCCCTTGCCGATGCCGTCTCCAGCCGTTGGCCCGGCACTCCCATCGTCTTCATGTCGGGCTATACAGAGGATGCGATCACCCACCAGGGCCGGCTGGATACGGGGGTGCGTCTGCTGGCAAAGCCCTTCCGACGACACGAGCTGGCGCAGATGATCCGCCAGGCTCTCGACGAGAGAGGCTCGTCGCCGAGTGTTCCATAGGATGCCGGCGGCCCGTCACTGCAGCCGGGAGGCACGCTGGCAAACTCTATCGAGACACCCGCGCACGATGCAGGATGTAGAGGCCCGAGCCCACGATCACGGCGATGCCGGCGAGCGCCAGGGTGTTGGGAACTTCGCCCCACACGACGTAGCCGATGGCGAGCGCCCACAGGATCGAGGAGTAGCGGAACGATCCCATGACCGAGATCTCGCCGCCCGAGCGCAGCGCGATCACGAGGAACTGGTAGCCGATCGCGAGCAGCAGCGACGACGCCACGATGTAGCCGAGAGAGCGCGCATCCATCGGCTGCCAGCCCTCAACCAGGGCCCAGGCGCAGCCGACGACCGCGACGGTGATCGCCGTGGTGAAGGAGACGACGAGCGTCGGCACGGCCGGCGGCAGGTGACGCGCGATGACGTCGCGAAAGGCGCCGAGGCAGGTGCCGGTCAGCGCCACCCAGGTCCAGCCGTTGATGTCGCTCGGTCGCGGCTGGATGACCAGCAGCACGCCCACGAAGCCCACGCCCACCGCGGTCCAGCGCCGCCAACGCACATCCTCGTTCAGGATGAGGACTGCGAGCACCGTCAGGATGAGCGGCGTCGATAGGTTGACGGCGGTGGCGATCGCGAACGGGATCTGGAACAGCGCGATCAGGTAGATGATGGCCGCGCCCGCTTCCAGCCCGCCGCGCAGCATGACCTTGGGATGAACCGCGTAGGCCATCTTGCGCCAGGCGCCCGTCGCCAGCAGGGCCAGTGCACACCATAGCGTGGCGAAGAGGCCGCGCACGCCGATCGACTGGACCGACGGTACGGTCTCGGCGGCGAGCTTGATCAGCGCATCGTTGAAGATGAAGACGACGACCGACGCCAGCATCGCCACGATGCCGCGGGTATTGTCGATCATGACGGGACTGCTGACGAAGCGACTACTTCGCCATCTTCTCGATCATCTTCCACTGCTCGGCGGACACCGGCACCACCGAGAGGCGCGACTGACGCACCAGGCCGAAATCCGCGAGCTTGGGATCGGCCTTGATCGCGGCCAGCGTCACCGGCGTCTTCACGGGGCCGACCGGCCTCACGTCGACGGTGACGGCCTTGCCCGCCGTGTCGGTGGGATCGGGATAGGCGGGCTTCACGACCTCGGCGATGCCCACGATCTCCTTGCCCTCGTTGGAATGGTAGAAGAAGCAGCGGTCGCCGGGCTTCATCGCCTTGAGATTGATCGCGGCCTGGGCATTGCGCACGCCCGTCCAGGAGGTCTGCCCGTCCTTCACGAACTGCGTCCAGGAATAGACCGAAGGCTCGGACTTGATGAGCCAGTACGCCATGTCGTTTCCCCCTGCTCCTACTTGCCTTCGCGCCGCAGCGGCCGCGCCAGCAGGGCGCGGATCGATTCGTCGAGGTCCGCACCGCGATGCAGGATAGCATCGACGGCGGCGCAGATCGGCATCTCGATGCCGAGTTTCGCGGCCCGTTCGAGGACCGCCGGCGCCGTCGCCGCGCCTTCGACCACCTGCCGCCTGCCCTGCATGTAGGTGTCGTACGACATGCCCTTGCCGAGCGCGGCGCCGAGCGAGCGGTTGCGCGACAACGGCCCCTGGCAGGTGAGCACGAGATCGCCCAATCCGCTCAGCCCCGTCAGCGTTTCGAGATGGGCGCCCAGGGCGAGCCCCAGCCGCGCCATTTCGGCGAAGCCACGCGTGATGAGTGCGGCGGCGGCGTTGTGGCCGAGGCCGCGGCCCTCGACGATGCCGGCCGCGATCGCCAGCACGTTCTTCACCGCGCCGCCCAGCGAGACGCCCACCACATCGTCGGTCCAGTAGGGCCGGAACATGCCGGCGGCGAGCGAGGCCGCGAGGTCGCGCCCGAGGGCGGCATCGGCGGTGGCGATGCTGACCGCCGTCGGCAGGCCCTGCACGGCTTCCTCTGCGAAGCTCGGGCCCGAAAGCATGGCGATGGCCCGGTCCGGCAGCACCTCGGCCAGCACCTCGGGCATCAGCAGGCCCGTCGTGGCCTCGATGCCCTTGGCGCAGATCACGACGGGGCCGCTGCCCGGCAGGCCGTGCGCCACGGTGCGCAACGCCTGGGCCGGACAGACGAGGAGAATGGCATCGCAGCCGGCGAGTGCGTCGAGCTCCGTTGCCGCTTCGATGCCGGCGTCGAGCGATTGTCCCGGCAGATAGATCTCGTTGCGACGGTCATGCGCGATCGCCGCCGAAACACTGCGATCGCGCGACCAAAGGGTCACCTTGCGACCGGCGCGGCGTCCGAGACAGGCCAGCGCCGTTCCCCAGGCGCCGCCGCCCACGACGCCGATATGGGCGATCTCCGTCACAGGCTGAGATTGAAGGCGATGGAGATGCGCTGGGCGGTACCGCGATAGGGCCGCACCTGGTGCAGCACCCAGGACGGGAACATCACCAGCCGGCCGGACCGCGGCGAGATCGTCTGGTTGGTGCCGACCGACAGGCCGCCGGGCAGGCTGAAGGCCAGATAGGGCGCATACATCGCCGGCGCCGGCCCGCGCGGATCCATGAACTCGAGCTCGCCGCCCAGCGACGGATCGGCCGAGATGCCGCCATCGTCGACATAGTAGACGCCCGACCAGTAGCTGCCGGGATGGGAATGGAATTCGTTGCCGTGACCGCCGCGGTTGATGTTGGCCCAGATGTTGGCCTTCCACGCGATGGTGACCGCGTTGCCCTCGCGATCGCTGGTGCTGCGGTTGGCGATGTTGCGCGCGATCGCCAGCAGCTTGATCGCCGGAACGCCCGCCCACTTGTCGAGATCCCAGGTCGATTGCCAGCCGCCGAGCGTGCTGTGCGGCTCATTTTCCTGTTCGGCCTCGCGCTTGGCCAGGATCGGGATCAGCGCAGCGTTGAGCTGCGGACCGTCCGGCAGATCGGCGATCAGGATCGGCGTCGCGAAGGCGGGGACGGTGTCGAAGGCGGGCGGGACCTGGCTCATGGCGGCACTCTACATCCGATTGGCGGCGGCGGGATCGAGCGGCCAGCGTGGCCGGGGACGGAAATCGAGCGCATCGACCTGGCCGAGACGCAGCCGTTCGACGCCGGCCCAGGCGATCATGGCACCGTTGTCGGTGCAGAGCCTGACCGGCGGGGCGACCAGCCTGGCGCCATGCGCCGCCGCGACCTCTTCGAGCCGCCCGCGCAAGTAAACATTGGCCGCGACGCCCCCGGCCACCACGAGCGTCGACGACGGCGCCCGCGCCAGCGCGTTGGCGCAGCGGTCGGCGAAGACGTCGCCCACCGTGCGCTGGAACGAAGCGCAGAGATCGGCGACGGCGCGCGGATCGTCGGCGGGCAGCTTCTCGACCGTCTGGCGCACCGCGGTCTTGAGGCCGGAAAAGGAGAAGTCGCAGCCGGGCTTGCGCCACATCGGACGCGGCAACGCGAAGCGTTTTGGATCGCCGCCGACCGCCGCTTTCTCGACGGCCGGTCCGCCGGGGAACCCCAGTCCCAGCAGCTTGGCGGTCTTGTCGAAGCATTCGCCGGCGGCATCGTCGATGGTCGTGCCCAGCCGCGTGAACTCGCCGGGACCGCGAACCGTGAGGAGCTGGCAGTGGCCGCCCGACACCAGCAGCAGCAGGTAGGGAAACTCGACCGGCTCGGTCAGCCGCACGGACAGTGCATGACCCTCGAGGTGATTGACCGCGATGAACGGCTTGTCGTGCGCGAAGGCCAGCGCCTTGGCCGTCATGACGCCGACCATCACGCCGCCGATCAGCCCCGGCCCGCCGGTCGCGGCAATGGCGTCGAGCTCGGCGAGTTCCATGCCGGCATCGTCCAGCGCCTGGGCGACCAGCCCGTCGATGCGCTCGAGATGCGCGCGCGCGGCGATTTCGGGCACCACGCCGCCGAACCGACGATGCTCGGTCAGCTGGCTGTAGACCGTGTTGGACAGGATCCGGCCGACCGGCTGCGTCTCCGCCGCGCCTTCGACCACGGCGACGGCGGTCTCGTCACAGCTTGTTTCGATGCCCAACACGCGCATGCGGGACTTCTAGCGACCCACGCGCCGGGGCGCCAGACAGCTCCTCCGCACCCATCGATGTCCTTCTGTCCCGCCCACCTCCTCATCCTGAGGAGGCGCCAAGCGCCGTCTCGAAGGATGGGCAACAGGCAAGGTGCGCGTTCCCACCCTTCGAGACGCGCTCCGGAGTTTACCCCGAGGTATTCGAGAGGGAGCGCTCCTCTGGGTGAGGTAGTTGTGTTGGGACGACTCTAGAGGTTCAGGTTGAACGCGATCGAGATGCGTTCGGCCGTCCCGCGATAGTGGCGCACCTGATGCAGCAGCCACGAGGGAAACAGGACCATCCGGCCGGCCTTCGGCTGCAGGACCTCGTTGGCGCCGCCCGACAGGCCGCCCTTCATCGCGAAGCCGAGATGCGGCGCATACATCACCGGGCCTGCCCCGCGCGGATCGAGGAATTCGAGCGCCCCGCCCAGCGACGGATCGGCGGCGATGCCGCCGTCGTCGACATAGTAGACTCCGGACCAGAAGGCGCCGGGATGCGTGTGGGGCAGGTTGCCGTGGCCGCTGCGATTGACGTTGGCCCACATGTTGGCGCGCCAGGTCACGGCGAACACGCCGGGATGGGGGCCTCCGCCGGCGTTGCCCGAGCGGTCGATCGTCACGCGATTGGCAGTGTTGCGGGCGATGGCCAGCAGCTTCAGCGCCGGCACGCCGCCCCAGCGCTCCATGTCCCAGGTCGACTGCCAACCGCCTTCGTTGGAAGCCTGTGTGCCGGGGTGGGACTTCTCGCGCGCCTCGATGACCCGTCGCAGGTCGGCATTCAAGGCGGCCGCGTCCGGCACGTCGTGGACGACGAGCGGCGTGGCAAACAATGGTACGATTTCGAGATCCTGGCTCATGCTCGCGCTCTGTTCGCCGTCTTCTTGCCTGCCGGCCCCGTGCCCCGCAACTGCCGCCGGCCGCGACCTGTCGGCACCACAGCTTCTGGCGTGACGGAGCGAGCTACGCTAGAGCAGCGCGCATGACGGCCCCCCTCCTCCGGCTCGGCACCCGCGGCAGCCCTCTCGCCCTCACCCAGACCGGCCTGGTGCGCGATGCGCTCGCCAAGGCAGTCCCAGCACTCGCCGGCCCCGGCGCCATCGAGATCGTGACCATCCGGACAACGGGCGACGTGATCCAGGACCGGCCGCTCTCCGAAGCCGGCGGCAAGGGACTGTTCGTCAAGGAGATCGAGGAAGCCCTGCTGCAGGGTCGCATCGATGCGGCGGTCCACAGCATGAAGGACATGCCGACGGCGCAGCCGCCCGGCCTGGCGATTGCGGCCTTCCTGCCGCGCGAGGATGCGCGCGACGTGCTGATCGGCGGCGACCGCGCGCGCATCGACGACTTGCCGCAGGGCGCCATCGTCGGCACGTCGGCGCTGCGTCGCAAGGCGCTGCTGCTGCATCGCCGGCCCGACCTGCGCATCGTCACGCTGCGCGGCAACGTCGACACCCGCCTCGCCAGGCGCGCCGATGGCACGGTGCAGGCGACGATCCTGGCGCTGGCCGGCCTGAAGCGGCTGGGCAAGACCGGTGTCGGCACGGCCATCCCGGAAGCCGAGATGCTGCCCGCCGTCGGCCAGGGCGCGGTGTGCATCGAGGCGCGAGAGAATGACGCCCAGACGCGTGGCTGGCTGGCAGCGATCGATCACGAGGCCACCGCCGTCTGCGTGCGCGCCGAGCATGCGATGCTGCTCGTGCTCGACGGATCCTGTCGGACGCCGATCGCCGGACATGCGATCCTGACCGACGGCGAGCTTCACCTGCGCGGCCTGATCGCGCGGCCTGACGGTTCGGTCGTGATCGAAACCGAGCGGCGTGGTTCGATTTCAGACGCAGCCGCCCTCGGCCGCGACGCCGGCGAAGAACTGAAGCGACGCGGCGGACCGGGCTTCTTCGCCGACTGACGCACCCTCGACCGGGCGCGAACGGGCCCCTAGACTTCGCCCCATGCACCCCATCCTGCGTTCCCTGCTGATCGTGTGCGGCCTCGCGTCCCTGCTCGCTGCGTGCGAAACCGCCCCGGTCTCCGGCCGGTCCCAGATGATGCTGGTGAGCGAGAACGAGGAACGGGAGATGGGCTTGCAGGCCTATCGCGAGGTGCTGAACAAGGAGCCGCTGTCGCGCGACTCGCAGGTCAACGCCATGGTCGAGAAGATCGGCCGTCGCATCGCTAACGCCGCCGAGCATCCGCCGCAGGAACTGTGGCGCGCGCCGCGCTTTCGCTGGGAATTCAAGACCGTCGACAAGAATGAGCCGAATGCCTTCTGCCTGCCCGGCGGCAAGATCGTGGTCTACACGGGCCTGTTGCCGATCACGAAGACCGAGGCCGGCCTGGCCGTCGTCATCGCCCACGAGGTGGCGCACGCGCTGGCGCGTCACGGCGCCGAGCGCATGAGCGACCAGATGGTGGCCTCGGTCGGCACCGCCGCCGCGGCGGTGGCCCTGTCGGCGACGGTGAGCGGCCGCAGCCGCACCTACCTGCCCGCGATGATGGCCGCGGTCGGCGCCGGTGCCACGGTGGGCTACATCCTGCCGATGTCGCGCGCCCAGGAATCGGAAGCCGACCGGATCGGCCTCGTGCTGATGGCGATGGCCGGCTACGATCCGCGCGAGGCGATCGGCCTGTGGGAGCGCATGCGCGCCGCCAGTTCCGGCAAGCGGCAGGCCGAATGGCTCAGCACGCATCCTGCCGACAGCACGCGCATTGCCGATATCAGGCGCTGGCTGCCCGAAGCCATGCAGTACTACAAACCACGATGACCGAGACGCTGGAATACGACGCCACCGGGCTGCTGTGCCCATTGCCCGTGCTGCGCGCCAACCGCAAGCTGCGCGAGCTTGCCCTTGGCGGGCTGCTCACCGTGCGCGCGACCGATCCCGCCGCCGAGGCCGACTTCCCGGCCTTCTGCCGGCAGACCGGACACGAGCTGGTCTCCGCCACGCGCGAGGGCGAGGTGCTGGTATTCGTGATTCGGAAACGCTAGACGGCGGAAACGCCAGACGCCCGTCCGACGACGCCCGTCCGACAGACAAGAGAGAGATCATGCCGCAGACGACCTTCAAGACGATCGATTCCGCCGACCTGTCCGGCAAGCGGGTGCTGGTGCGCGTCGACCTCAACGTGCCGATGAAGAACGGCAAGGTGACAGATGCCACGCGCATCGAGCGCGCGGCGCCCACTATCAGGGAGCTGGCGGCCAAGGGCGCGAAGGTGATCGTGCTCAGCCATTTCGGCCGTCCCGACGGCAAGCGCGTGCCGGAGATGACCTTGCGGCCACTGGTCGAGCCGCTGGAGAAGGCGCTGGGCAAGCCGGTCGCCTTCGCCGAGGACTGCATCGGCCCGCTGGCGGAAGCTGGCGTGCGCAACATGAAGGGCGGCGACGTGCTGCTGCTGGAGAATCTCCGCTTCCACAAGGAAGAGGAGAAGAACGACGCGGGATTCATCGACAAGCTCTCGCTGCTGGGCGACGTCTATGTGAACGACGCCTTCTCGACCGCGCATCGCGCGCATGCCTCGACCGAGGGCCTCGCCAACCGACTGCCGGCGGTCGCCGGTCGCCTGATGCAGGAGGAGCTGGAAGCGCTCGACAAGGCGCTGGGCAGTCCGAAGCGTCCGGTCTGCGCCATCGTCGGCGGCGCCAAGGTCTCGACCAAGCTCGACCTGCTGGGCAACCTCGTCGGCAAGGTCGACAAGCTGATCATCGGCGGCGGCATGGCCAACACCTTCATGCATGCGCAGGGGATCAGGGTCGGCAAGTCGCTGTGCGAGAAGGATCTGGCCGCCACGGCGCTCGAGATCCTGGAGAAGGCCAAGGCCGCCAAGTGCAAGGTGCTGCTGCCGGTCGACGTCATGGCGGCCGACGAGTTCAAGGCCGGCGCCCCGCACGTCGTGGTCGATGCGGATGCCTGCCCCGACGACAAGATGATCCTCGATGTCGGCCCCAAGACGATCGCGCTCTACCAGAAAGAGCTCGCCGAGTGCTCGACCGTCGTCTGGAACGGCCCGCTCGGCGCCTTCGAGATCAAGCCGTTCGACACCGGAACGGTGGCGCTGGCCCAGGAAGTCGCCCGGCTGACCGGCATGGGCAAGCTCCTGTCGGTGGCCGGCGGCGGCGACACGGTGGCCGCCCTGGCCGCGGCCGGCGTCGAGGAGAGATTCTCCTATGTCTCGACGGCGGGCGGCGCCTTCCTCGAATGGATGGAAGGCAAGACCCTGCCCGGCGTTGCAGCGTTGATACGGGCGGCGTAGCGTCGGCGCCATGAGCGCCCCGACAACGCCACCTGATCGCCCGCGCCTGCCGTGGGATCCGCCCGAACATTTCGAGAAGCGGGTCCCCGACGGCGACAATCGCGAACGGCTCGTCTGCGGCCGCTGCGAGTTCATCCACTACCAGAACCCCAAGGTCGTCGCCGGCGCCGTGTGCACGTGGCGCGATGACAAGGGGCAGGACAAGATCCTGCTGGCCAAGCGCGCCATCGAGCCGCGCAAGGGCTTCTGGACCCTGCCGGCCGGCTACATGGAACTCGGGGAGACGACCGAGCAGGCCGCCCGGCGCGAGGCGCTCGAAGAGGCGTGCGCCACCATCGAGATCGACCGGCTGCTCGCGATGTACAGTGTGGCCCGCATCGGCCAGGTGCAGATCATGTACCGCGCCCGGCTGGTCACGCCCGACATCGCCTGCGGCGTCGAAAGCGAGGAAGTGGCACTGGTCGACTGGGCCGACATCCCGTGGGACCAGCTCGCCTTCCCGACCGTGGTGTGGGCGCTCGCGCACTTCCACGACTCGCGCGACAAGACCGATTTCTCGACCTACTCCAACCCCACCGGCGACCTCGCCCGCATGTGGCCGCCGCGCAAGCCTGAGGGGGTTTGACAAAGACTTCTCAATGGAGCGCGCCACTGGAGTGGTGCGCTCCAATAGAGATGCTCAGCTGCCGCGGGCGAAGGGATTGTCGTCGCCGTCCCAATACTTCTTGAGCAGCGGGACCTGCAGGAACGCGAAGACGAGAGTCAGCGGGAAGCTGAGGAACATCTTGCTGGCGATCCACGTGTCGGTCGGGAAGTTGCGCCACATCACTTCGTTGACGATGGCCAGCACGAAGAAGAACACCGTCCAGCGCATCGTGAGCTGGTACCAGCCCTCGTCGGTCAGCCTGAAGGCGGCACCGAACAGCGGCTTGAGCAGCGGCTTCTTGAACAGCACGAGTCCACCCCCCAGGATGACGGCGAACAGGCAGTTCACGATCGTGGGCTTCAGCTTGATGAAGGTGTCGTCCTGCAGCCAGATGGTGAGGCCGCCGAACACCAGCACGAAGAAACCGCCGACCAGCGGCATGACCGGCCAGCGCTTCTCCAGCCAGCGGTAGCAGGGCAGCGCGACCGCGGTCGCGACGATGAAGAGGCCGGTGCCCCAGTAGATGCCCCAGCGCCCGTTGGCTGCGAAGAACAGGACCAGCGGCCCGAGCTCCAGCGCCGTGGCGTAGAGCCGGCGCATGCCGTTGTCGTCGCCGCTCTTCTCGCTCATGCCGGCAATCCCATCAAACTGCGCGCGAAGGCGCGAGCCTCGAACGGCTGAAGATCGTCGATGCCCTCGCCGACACCGATCGCCACGACCGGCAGCTTGAACTTCTCGGCCAGCGCCACCAGCACGCCGCCCTTGGCGCTGCCGTCGAGCTTGGTGACGACCAGCGCATCGACCGGCGACATCGTCTTGAAGGTCTCGACCTGGGCGTGGGCGTTCTGGCCGGTGGTCGCGTCGAGCACCAGCAGGCAGGAATGCGGCGCCTCGGGATCGAGCTTGCGGATGACGCGCACGATCTTCGCGAGCTCTTCCATCAGGTTGGTCTTGTTGTGCAGGCGGCCGGCGGTGTCGATCAGCAGCACGTCGGTCTTCTCGGCGCGCGCCCGCTCCAGCGCCTCGTAGGCGAGGCCCGCGGCGTCGGCGCCGGTCTGCTTCGACACGACCGGCACGCCGGCGCGGTCGCCCCAGACCTTGAGCTGCTCCACGGCGGCGGCACGGAATGTGTCGCCCGCCGCCAGCATCACCGAACGGCCCTCGCCCTTGTAGAGGCCGGCCAGCTTGGCGATGGTCGTGGTCTTGCCGCTGCCGTTCACGCCGACCACCAGCACGACATGCGGCTTGCGCGAAGCGTCAATGGTGAGGGGCACGGCGACCGGCTGCAGGATCTCCGCGATATCCTCGGCAAAGGCCGCGCGCACTTCCTCGTCGGTGACTTCCTTGCCGAAACGTTCCTTGCTCAGCTTGGCCACGAGCCGGCCGGCGACGGTGACGCCGAGATCGGCCTGGATCAGCACATCCTCGAGATCGTCGAGCGTCTGCTGGTCGAGCTTCTTCTTGGTGAAGAGGCTGGTGATGCTCTCGGCGACCTTCCGGGTCGACTTCGAGAGGCCCTCGCGCAGACGCGACAGCCAGCCTTTCTTCTCGGGCTCGGGCTTCTCGGGCTCGGGCTTCTCGACCTCGGGTTCCTTCTCGGCCACCACTTCGACGGGGACCGGCTCGGGTACCGGCGCCGCTTCGATCGGGGGCGGAGCGGCCGGCAACTCGGGCTCGGCCGCGACGGCCGGCTCTACCGGTTCAGGTTGCGCGACCTCGGGTTCGGCCGGCTTCGGCGGCTCGACGGTCGGTGCCACCTTGGAGCGCAACCGCGCAAACCAGCCCTTCTTCTCGGGTTCCGTCTCGCTCACCGCGGCACCTCAGGAAAGCAGGGAGCGGTCGAGTTCGCCCCTGTAGGCGAGCGCGATGCCGCCGGTCATCGACACATGGTCGTCGCGCAGCCACTCGATGGTAAGCGTGCCGTGCTCGACGACGACGTCGACCTTGCGCCCCGTGAGGCCGCGCCGCGCGGCGGCAACACCGGCCGCGCAGGCGCCCGAGCCGCAGGCGAGCGTCAGGCCCGCGCCGCGCTCCCAGACGCTGAGCTTCAGCTTGTTCTCGCCGATGATCTGCGCCACGCCGACATTCACGCGCTCGGGAAAGAACGGATCGTGCTCGATCTTCGGACCGAGCTCTGTGATCGGGATCGCGGCGAGGTCGTCGACGAAGAAGGTCGCGTGCGGATTGCCGACATTGGTGCCGACCGGGTCCTGCAGGGGCCCGAGTCCGACCGGCATGTGTTTGGTGTCGCAGGCCTTCGCGACCGGTATTTCGCGCCAGTCCATGCGCACCAGCCCCATGTCGACGGAGATCACCGGCAGGCCGTTGGCCCCACGTCCGACCTTCTGCGATTCGAGCAGGCCGGCGACCGTCTGGATCGTCACATCGTCCGACTTGCGCTCGTCCATCACCACCGAGGCGACGCAGCGCGTGGCGTTGCCGCAGGCCTGCGCCTCCGACCCGTCGGGATTGTAGATGCGCATGAAGACGTCGGCGTCGGATTCGGTCGGCGGCTCCAGCACGATGAGCTGGTCGCAACCGACGCCCAGGCGGCGGTCGGCAATGGCGCGCCGGCGCGGCACCGTCAGATCGAGCGCATGCAAGCGCGCGTCGAGCACGACGAAGTCGTTGCCCAGCCCGTGCATCTTGAGGAACGGCGTTCCGGCCATGCGGCGCTATATGGCGGTTCGGCCGGGCCAGCGCAACGAGCGCGCCCGGACCTGGCCGGGGCGCGCCCCGCCGATCTCGCGCACGTCGAGCGTCGGAAAGCGCTTGGTATAGATCGTGAGATGCAGGATGCCGAGCGCCTCGTAGGGCATGGCCGGCTCGACGAACAGGCCGCGCCCGGCATCCCAGGCCGGCGTGGCGTGATGGACCGGCCAGTTGCAGCGGCTGGGCAGCGGCTCGCAGGAGAAGCCGCGGTCATAGACCAGCACGTTGAGCGCGACCTGGTCCGTCATGTTCGTCGAGCGCTGCAGCGCCTCGCCGAGCAGCTTCGCCCAGCCCTGCCAGTGCGGCGCCTCGGCCGCGAGCGCAAAGACACCGGCGTTGATCAGCGGGTAGCGGATCAGCCGCTCGGCCGTTTCCCGGTCGAAGCAGGCTTCGAACGCCGCGCCGTTGATCGAGGAGAATTCCTGCCAAGCATGGCGGTAGTGCCGCATCGAGCGGTGGATCTCGGGCGCCACCGCCAGCGCGCCGGTGCGCGCGGCGGCGAGGAACAGGGCGACCGCGTCGCCCTGCTGCACCCAGCAGTCGCCGTCGATCCACAGATAGAGGTCGAAGCCCGGGAAATAGCGCGGCAGGAACGGCCGGGCCGTCAGCGCCTTGTAGCCGTCCTTCAAAGACTCGCGGCCGGGAAAGTCGAAATCCCACTGCGGCACCACCAGGGTGGCGCCGCGTTCGCGGCACCAGTCGCGCTGCTCCTCCGTCAGTCCGCAATCGAGGACGCCCAGCGCCAGCGCCTGGCCCTCCCCCGTCTCCTGCAGGGACTCGATGCAGTCGCGCATCAGGTCGAAATAAGCGGCATCGCCGCCGGTGATGGCGATGGCTCGCTGAGAATCGGGATGGCCGCTCACCTTGCGAAGATGGCGTATCGACGGGCTTTGCGCCACAGTCCGCGCCAACCAACGCCTTTCCGGGGGAACTCATGGGCAAGCACGTCGACTACTACGTTTCGCTGAATTCGCCGTGGACCTATCTCGGGTCCGCGCGCTTCGAGGCCATGGTGAAGAAGCATGGCGCGACGGTCACGATCTGGCCGGTCGATTTCGGCTCGGTCTTCGCGGTGTCGGGCGGCCTGCCCCTGCCCAAGCGCGCGCCACAGCGTCAGGCCTATCGCATGATGGAGCTGAAGCGCTGGCGCGACCATCTCGGCGTCAAGACCACGCTCGAGCCCAGGTTCTTTCCCGCCAACGAGGTGCCCGCCGCCAAGTGCGTGATCGCGCTCCGCGAGGAGGGCCGCATGGCGGACGCGGTCAAGGTCGCGCATGCGGTGCTGACCGGCCTGTGGGCCGAGGAGAAGAACACCGGCGACCTGCCGACCCTCCAGGCGATCATCGACGGGTGCGGTCTCGACGGTGCCGCCGTCCTGAAGGCCAGCGAAGCGTCGGGCATCGCCGAGAAGCGCGAGGCCTACACCAAGCACGCGATTTCGCAGGGCGTGTTCGGCGCGCCCTCCTACGTCATCGACGGCGAGATCTTCTGGGGCCAGGACCGGCTCGACTTCGTCGAGCGCAAGCTCGCGTCCTGACGACGCCCCTTTCGCAGAAACGACGGTCCGTCACTGACCATCTGCCACGGAAGTCAGACGTAGGCATGACGGACCGACGAGCTCCCATACCGCGTCCACGACCTCGGCCAGCGAAACTGTGTCGAGGCCGATGGAGAGCGCATAGTTTCGCCACTGGCGCCGCCTTGCCGCATCGTCGACGAAGGCCTGCGAAAGGCCATCAGGGCGAGCCAATGGTATTGCGGTCTTCCTGCGGTCGAAGGTTGCGCTGATCGCAGCGTCGAGATCGGGCGCGCGGATATCGAGCACCTTCGGAAGGGCCCAGAGATCATGGTAGTCCTTCATACGCCCGTTGATCATGCCAAGAGCGACAATCGCCTGGAATTTCTCGGCGACGACAGCCGCCGGCGGATAGGCCTGAATGAAAGGCTCTTCCATTCCCAGAAGAGAGCGATAGTTCAGCGGCTCAAGCTTCGGCGCAACGGCGTCACCGAAGCCGATGTCCACGGTCACCGGAATGCGCGTTCTGTCGAGGTAAGCCGTCGTTCTGAGGCGGATGCCCCCATAATCCATCCCTTCGCGGATCTGATCTGCGCGCAGCGCACCTACGTCGAATGCGAGGGCATCGTCGGTGCCGATAGCCATGATCTCTGCAAAAGCAGCCTTGAGATCATCGGGCCTGGAGTCTCCGAAACCGAGAAAGTCGGCGTCTCGCGTCTCCCGATGGCCTCCATCGATCCATTGGCTCACGAGCATTCCGCCTTTCAGCGCGAAGCGGTCGCGATGCGGGGAGATGGACAGGCGATAGAGCAGCCGCTCGAGCGCGTATCTCACCAGCACGACTTCATGGACCCGGCCTTCGGCGCGCGCGACGTCGAGCAGACGCTGCCTGATCGACGCCGCGGAAGTCCGCCGCCCGTCAGCCATCGGACGCCAGAGCTTCCAGATAGGGACGCATGACCTTCCACGCGCCGCCACTTTGGGCTGCCTGCACGATCTCCGAGGGCGTCGCCCTTCGGGTGCGTAGCGCGGCGCGCAGCGCTTCGATGGCAATCGAGCGATCGACCGCCCGGCTGCGAAATACGTCGGCAAGCGTCTTCGCCACCGAAAATACCGGGACATCGACCCCGGAAATCCGATGCTTCTCGACGCCCTGCGCCATGTACTTCTCGGGAAATTCGGTGATTCGAATGGGCGGATAGGAGGTGACAGGCGCCCAGTCGCGCGGACTGATCGCGACCCAGACCTTTCTCGGCATCTGGTCGGTCAGCTCATGGAAGGCAAGCGCCGATGTCAGAGCGATCACTCCCTTCGGCACCAGCTTGGATGCCTCCGCCAGCGACTGGTCGGCAGACAGTTCGACGTCCACCCGCCGATAGAGCCCGCGGGTAATCCTGACGAGCCTCCCAGCCGCCACAGCCCGCGAGATGGCGGGCGCCGATACGCCGGCCTCCCGCAGTTCGTAGGCGCGCACGATCGGGTGGCTCTGAAGGAAGACCGCGAGGCGGTCGCGTTGGGAGGATCGATCCATGGTTTGAAACTCATCCTGGGTGTATAAATAATATACACCCAGGATATGTATCAGTCCACTGATAGCAGGAACTTCGGTTGGCCAGCGCCCTTCTCAGGGACTGAGGAACGCCGCCGCCGACACCGCGATCGTGTTGTTGATGATGTGCGCCACGATCGTCGGGACCAGCGAGCCGGTGCGCCAGCGCAGCCAGCCGAACCAGAAGCCCAGCGGCAGCACCATGAGAATGTGCAGGGGCTCTGTATGGGCGGCGGCAAAGGCCAGCGAACTGAGCACGAAGGCGACGAGATTGCTCCAGCGCCCGGCCAGCCAGCCATAGAGCAGGCCGCGAAAGACCAGTTCCTCTGCGATCGGGGCCAGCAGGCCCAGCACGGCCAGGGTCTGCAGCGCCTGGACTCCCTGCAGGCCCTGCGTGACCTCCCGCACCCCCTCGGGCTGGGGCCCCAGCTGGCTGACGACGAAGGACAGGACCGTGGTGCCGAGCACCGCCAGGACGATCGGGCGCCCGCCGACGGGTCGCAAACCCAGGGCGGACGGCGCGTCCCGGCCCAGCGGCAGGACGGCAATGAAGAGGGCCAAGAGGCAGGTGCCGAAGAAGGTGGCCAGCACCGACAGGTTGGTTCGTTCGGGCAAAAGCCAGAAAGCGACCAGCCCGATCAGCGGCGCGACGACCAGGAAGGCCAGCATGGACCAGCCCGGAAGGCGCCGGGAAGCGTTATCGATCAAGGGGTTAGCGGGCTCGTCCAAGCGTTTTGACTCCTGACGCGGCAGGCTTTATACCCCGCCGGCTCAATCGGTCGTGCCGATTTACCAGGTTCCCCCTTCGGGGAGCTCCGCTGATCCGCGAAGGTTCGCGCATCGGCGCGATACGTCTTTGAGCAAACGGGAGCACGATGTTCGAGGGTCTTAGCAAGCGTCTGGGCGACGTATTCGACAAGCTGAGGGGGCGCGGCGCGCTTTCCGAGGCCGATGTCGACGCGGCCCTGCGTGAGGTCCGAACCGCCTTGCTCGAGGCCGACGTCGCGCTGCCCGTCGTCCGCCAGTTCATCGACGAGGTCCGGCCGAAGGCGATCGGCGCCGACGTCATCCGCTCGGTCACGCCGGGCCAGATGGTCATCAAGATCGTCAACGACCACCTGGTCGAGATGCTGGGCGGCACCGTCGCCGATCTCGACCTGGGCGCCATCCCGCCGGTCGTCATCCTGATGGTCGGCCTGCAGGGCTCGGGCAAGACCACCTCCTCGGCCAAGATCGCCTATCGCCTGAGCCAGGGCCCGCAGGGCATGGCCGCCGAGATGTTCGGCGGCAGCTTCTCGACGCGTCGCAAGGTCATGATGGCCTCGCTCGACACGCGCCGCCCGGCCGCGCAGCACCAGCTCAAGGTGCTGGGCGAGCAGACCGGGGTTCCGACCCTGCCGATCGTCCCGCTCGAGATGCCGCTCGCCATCACCCGGCGCGCCCTCGAGACGGCCAAGCGCGAGGGCTTCGACGTCCTCATCCTCGACACGGCGGGCCGGCTCTCGATCGACGAAGAGCTGATGAAGGAGGTCGCCGACATCAGCGACCTCGCCAAGCCGAAGGAGACGCTGCTCGTCGCCGACGCCATGACCGGCCAGGACGCCGTGAACGTGGCCAAGGCGTTCAACGACCGGCTGGCCGTCACCGGCATCGTGCTGACCCGCGTCGACGGCGACGCGCGTGGCGGTGCGGCGCTATCGATGCGCGCCGTCACCGGCCGTCCGGTCAAGCTGATCGGCGTCGGCGAGAAGTTCGACGCGCTGGAGCCGTTCCATCCCGACCGCATCGCGTCCCGCATCCTCGGCATGGGCGACATCGTCTCGCTGGTCGAGCGCGCCGCGGAGACGATCGACAAGGAAGATGCCGAGAAGCTGGCGGCCAAGGTCCGCAAGGGCCAGTTCGACATGGACGACCTGCTGAACCAGCTGCGCCAGCTGCGCAAGATGGGCGGCCTGTCGGGACTGATGGGCATGCTGCCGGGCGCCATGCAGGCCAAGGCCGCGATGTCCAAGGCCAAGATCGACGAGGGTCAGCTGAAGCGCCAGGAGGCCGTCATCCTGTCGATGACGCCGAAGGAACGCCGCAACCCCGACCTGATCCACGCGTCGCGCAAGAAGCGCATCGCCAAGGGCTCGGGCGTGCAGGTGCAGGACGTCAACAAGCTGCTCAAGCAGCATGCCGACATGCTCAAGATGATGAAGCGGGTGAACAAGCTCGGCGAGAAGGGATTCATGCGCAGCCTCGGCGGCATGGGTGGCCCGCCGGGGTTTCCGCGCTGAGGTTTCAAGAAGTCAGCCAGATTTAGTCAGACAGATCACACGAACCGATATCGAAGAGAGGACCTGAGAGAATGATCGCAATCCGCATGACCCGGCACGGTGCCAAGAAGCGCCCGTTCTTCCACATCGTCGTGGCCGATTCGCGCAGCCCGCGCGACGGCCGCTTCATCGAGAAGCTCGGCACCTACAATCCGCTTCTGCCGCGCGATCATGCCCAGCGCCTGACGCTCGACAAGGAGCGCATCGCGCACTGGCTGAAGGTCGGCGCGCAGCCGTCCGACCGCGTCGCGAAGTTCCTGTCGCAGGCCGAGCTGATGAAGCCGCGCGAGCGCCGCGAGCAGAGCAAGAAGCCGCTGCCGCGCGCCAAGGCGCAGGAGCGCATGAAGGCCGAGGCTGCCGCCGCCGCGGCCGCCGCGCCGGCCGCCGAGGAAGCCGCGGCCACCTGATCGGGTGGCTGCTTCGATGAGCAAGGGTCGCGTCCTGCTGGGCGTCGTTGCGGCACCCCACGGGGTCCGCGGCCTGGTGCGCATCAGGAGCTTCACCGAGGACCCGATGGCGATCGCCTCCTACGGCGCGCTGTCGGACGAGAAGGGAACGAAGGAGTACCGGGTCGAGGCGCTGAGCTCCGTAAAGGGCGCGGTCCTGGCCCGGATCGAAGGCGTAGCCGATCGCACGGCGGCCGAGGCAGTACGCGGTTTGCGGCTCTATGTGGAGCGCGAGCGCCTGCCGGAGACGGGCGAGCGGGAATGGTACGAGGCGGACCTGATCGGGCTCGCCGCGTTCGACCGGGAGGGCCGGGATTGGGGGAAGGTCATGGCCTTCCACGATTTCGGCGCCGGCCGGACGATGGAAGTGTCGGGAGGCAGCGCATCGAGGCATTCGGTGATGCTGCCCTTCACCGACGCAGCGGTGCCCGAGATCGACGTCGAGGGCGGCAAGGTTACGGTCGATCCGCCGGCAGGTTTGCTGACGGGTGGGCCGGCGAAGGAGGCGGAGGACTAACGTGTGGCGCGCGACCGCGCTGACGCTGTTCCCGGAGATGTTTCCGGGCCCGCTGGGCGAGAGTCTGGCCGGCCGGGCGCTCAAGGAAGGCGTGTGGTCGCTGGAGGCCGTCGACATCCGGCGGTTCGCCGGAGACCGGCATCGCACGGTGGACGACGCTCCCTTCGGGGGCGGCGCCGGCATGGTGATGAAGCCCGACGTGCTGTCGGCGGCGATCGAGGCGGTCGCCGTACCGGGAGTGCCGAAGGTCCTGCTCTCGCCGCGCGGCGCGCCGTTCAGTCAGGCGCGCGGGCGGGAGCTGGCGGCGGGGCCGGGCGTGTTGCTGGTGTGCGGGCGGTTCGAGGGCGTCGACGAGAGGGTCATCGAGGCCCAGGCGCTGGAGGAGATATCGGTCGGCGATTTCGTGCTTTCGGGCGGCGAGATCGCGGCCATGGCGATGATGGATTGCTGTGTTCGGCTGCTGCCCGGGGTGATGGGCGCGGCGGATTCGGCGCACGAGGAGAGTTTCGAGGACGGATTGTTGGAGTACCCGCACTACACCCGGCCCGCGACCTGGGCAGGACCCGACGGAATCGAACGGCGCGTGCCGGAGGTTCTGCTCTCGGGTCATCACGGCAAGGTCGCCGAGTGGCGGATGAAGCAGCGGGAAGAGATCACGCGGAGGCGGCGGCCCGATCTTTGGGCCCGCAGCCGGACCGCGGCGGGAAACGATGAGAAGTGACGAAAGGATGGATGCGATGAACATTCTCGACGCGATCGGCCAGACGACGATCGACAAGGTGCAGGAAGAGCGGCCCGTTCCGTATTTCGAATCGGGCGACACCCTCAAGGTGCACGTCAAGGTGCAGGAAGGTAACCGCGAGCGCCTTCAGGTCTACGAAGGCCTCTGCATCGGCCGCAAGAACGCCGGCGTGAACTCCTCGTTCACGGTGCGCAAGATCAGCTTCGGCGAAGGCGTGGAGCGCGTGTTCCCGCTCTACAGCCCGAGCATCTGGGAAATCGAGGTCGTCCGTAAGGGCGTCGTGCGCCGCGCCAAGCTCTACTACCTGCGCGAACTGCGCGGCAAGGCGAGCCGTATCGCCGAGGACACCGAGGCCCAGCGCGCGCTGCTCGCCGTGCAGGCCGAGGAGGCTCTCAAGCGTCCGCGCCGCGAGAAGCTCAAGAAGGAAAAGCCCAAGGAAGAGAAGAGCGTCCGCAACGCCAAGGGCGGCGGGAAGAAGTAGGCGCACCATGGCGTTCCGCAAGAAGTCGGCCACCCCGCCGGCGCCGCCGCCGCCTCCGCGGACCCTGTTCGAGAAGATCTGGGACAGCCACGTCGTCCATCGTCAGGACGACGGGACCTGTGTCATCTACATCGACCGTCACCTCGTCCACGAGGTGACCAGCCCGCAGGCCTTCGAGGGTCTGCGCATGGCGGGACGGCCAGTGCGCCGCCCCGACGCCACCATTGCGGTCGCCGACCACAACACGCCGACGACGGACTTCAGCCAGGGCATCGAGGACGAGGAGTCGCGCGTCCAGGTCGAGACGCTGGAGAAGAACGTCGCCGACTTCCATGTGCCGTACTTCGACCTGAACGATCCGCGCCGCGGCATCGTGCACGTCATCGGCCCCGAGCAGGGTCTGACCCTGCCCGGCATGACGATCGTGTGCGGCGACAGCCACACCTCGACGCACGGCGCGTTCGGCGCGCTGGCCTTCGGCATCGGCACCTCCGAGGTCGAGCACGTGCTCGCCACGCAGACGCTGATCCAGAAGCCGGCCAAGAACACGCGCGTGTCGGTCGAGGGCAGCCTGCCGCTCGGCGTGACGGCCAAGGACGTCATCCTGGCGATCATCGGCAAGCTCGGCACCGCCGGCGGCACCGGCTACGTGATCGAATATGCCGGCCGCGCCATCCGCGAGCTCACGATGGAAGGCCGCATGACGGTCTGCAACATGTCGATCGAGGCTGGCGCCCGCGCCGGCCTGATCGCGCCCGACGAGACGACCTTCCAGTATCTCCAGGGTCGTCCCTACGCGCCGAAGGGCGGGGCGTGGGACCTGGCGCTCAGCCAGTGGCGCCGCCTGCCGTCGGACAAGGGCGCGCACTTCGACGTGCAGCTCGACCTCAACGCCGCGGACATTCCGCCGATGGTGACCTGGGGAACGAGCCCGCAGGACGCGCTGCCGATCACCGACGTCGTTCCCGACCCGGCCAATGCGCCGGACGAGAACCGCCGCGAGGCCTGGACCCGCTCGCTCGCCTACATGGGCCTGACGCCGGGCACGCGCCTCGTCGACGTGCCGATCGACCGCGTGTTCATCGGCTCGTGCACCAACGGCCGCATCGAAGACCTGCGCGCCGCCGCCGAGATCGCGCGCGGCCGGAAGGTCGCCTCGACCGTGTCGGCCATGGTCGTGCCAGGCTCCGGCCTGGTGAAGGCCCAGGCCGAGAAGGAAGGTCTCGACAAGATCTTCCTCGAGGCCGGCTTCGAATGGCGCCTGCAGGGCTGCTCGATGTGCCTGGCGATGAACGCCGATCGCATCGAGCCCGGCCAGCGCTGCGCCTCGACCTCGAACCGCAACTTCGAGGGCCGTCAGGGTCGTGGCGGGCGCACCCATCTGGTGAGCCCGGCCATGGCGGCAGCCGCCGCCATCCGCGGCACCCTCGCCGACGTTCGCGACTTCCAGTAATCGCCGTCTCCGTGACGGACGAAGGACGGGCGGTGCCGCAGGGCACCGCCCGTTTCCAATTGCGGGCAGGAACGCTCATGGCCAATGTAGCGTTCGCTTGCACCAACCATCGTCGGAGAGACACATGGCCAGCGTCCCCAATTCAGGCCCCGCCGCCCCGCCTCCGCCGCCCGTCTGGGATGCGACGCCGCCGGGCACCACCCCGGTCGGCTATGGCGGCTTCTGGATCCGCGTGGTGGCCTACATCATCGACGCCATCCTGATCAGTCTCGTGTTCGGCGTGGTGACGTCGATCTTCGGCGTCCGGTACATGGACATGGACGACTTGAGCCGGATCGATCCGACGGTGAACCTTCTCTCCCTGGCCGTCGCGTGGCTTTACTTCGCCCTGATGGAGAGCTCCGAGCGGGGCGCCACGGTCGGCAAGATGGCGATGGGGCTGCGGGTCGTGACCAACGACGGCAAGCGCCTGAGCTTCATGAATGCCACGGGGCGGTACTTCGCCAAGATCCTCTCGGCCATGATCTTCTGCATCGGCTACATCATGATCGCCTTCACCGACCGCAAGCGCGGCCTGCACGACATGATCGCCAGCACCCTGGTCATCAAGACCCGGTAGAATCGGGCGGCTTGACCGCGGCCCGGAAAGCCCGTTAATTCCCGCCTTTCCGGGAGGTCTCATGGAAAAATTCACGACGCTGAGCGGCGTCGCTGCGCCGCTGCCCATGGTCAACGTCGATACCGACATGATCATTCCGAAGCAGTTCCTGAAGACCATCAAGCGCACGGGCCTGAAGGAGGGCCTGTTCTACGAGATGCGCTGGACGGCGGACGGCCAGAAGAAGGACTTCGTCCTCGACCAGCCGGCCTACCAGAACGCCAAGATCATCGTGGCGGGTCCCAACTTCGGCTGCGGCTCGAGCCGCGAGCATGCGCCCTGGGCGCTGCTCGACTTCGGCATCCGCTGCATCATCTCCGAGGATTTCGCGGACATCTTCTACAACAACTGCTTCAAGAACGGCATCCTGCCGATCAAGGTGCCGAAGGAGATCGTCGACAAGCTGATGGACGATGCGAGCCGCGGCTCCAACGCCATCATCGAGGTCGATCTCGAGAAGCAGGAGATCAAGGGTCCCGACGGCGGCACCGTCCATTTCGACATCGATCCCTTCCGCAAGAAGTGCCTGATGGAAGGGCTCGACGATATCGGCCTCACCATGGAGAAGAAGTCGGACATCGACGACTTCGAGCGTCGCCAGAGCGAGTCGCAGCCTTGGCTGCACAGCGCCGCCTGAGCACCGCACGGTAACGCCCGCACAGTGTCATCCCGAGTCGCGCGGGGTAACCCCCGCGCTGAAGCGAGGGATCTTTCCACGATCCAAGTAAGGGTCCCTCGCTGCGCTCGGGATGACACCGGGTTTCTGAACTGCAAGCCATACAATCAACGGAAGACCTGACCATCATGGCGTCCAATCGCAATCTGCTCGTGCTGCCCGGCGACGGTATCGGCCCCGAGGTGATGAACGAAGTCCGCAAGATCATTGCCTGGATGGGCAAGAAGCGCGCGATCGGCTTCGACATCAAGGAAGACCTCGTGGGCGGCGCCGCCCTCGACAAGCACGGCGTGCCGCTGAGCGACGAGGCCATGAAGAACGCCCTCGAGGCCGATGCCGTGCTGTTCGGCTCGGTCGGCGGCCCGAAGTGGGACACCGCCGACTTCAGCAAGAAGCCCGAGCGCGGCCTGCTGCGCCTGCGCAAGGAGATGGACCTCTTCGCCAACCTGCGCCCGGCCAAGGTGTTCGATGCGCTGGTCGACGCCTCGTCGCTCAAGCCCGAGATCGTCAAGGGTCTCGACATCATGATCATCCGCGAGCTGACCAGCGGCGTGTATTTCGGTGAGCCGCGCGGCCGCCACGTCAACGCCGCCGGTGAGGTCGAGGCCTTCGACACGCAGCGCTACACCGCTCCCGAGATCCGCCGAGTCTGCGCCGTGGCCTTCGAGCTGGCGCGCAAGCGCAAGAACAAGGTCCTCTCCTCGGAGAAGGCCAACGTCATGCACACCGGCGTCCTGTGGCGCGAGGAAGCGACCGCGCTGCACAAGGAGAAGTATTCCGACGTCCAACTGAGCCACATGTATGCCGACGCGCTCGCCATGCAGCTGCTGCGCGCGCCGAAGGAATTCGACGTCATCGTCACCGACAACCTGTTCGGCGACATCCTGTCGGACGAAGCCTCGATGCTGACGGGTTCGCTCGGCCTGCTGCCGTCGGCCTCGCTCGGCGCGCCCGACGCGACCGGCCGCCGCAAGGCGCTGTACGAGCCGATCCACGGCAGCGCGCCGGACATCGCGGGCAAGGGCCTCGCCAATCCGATCGCCCAGACGCTCAGCTACGCGATGATGCTTCGCTACTCGTTCGACCTCGGCAAGGACGCCGACATGGTCGAGCTCGCGGTCGAGAACGTGCTGAAGGCGGGCTACCGCACCGGCGATCTGCTGGTCGGCAACACCGACGGCGTGAAGAAGGTCGGCACCCAGGAAATGGGCGACGCCATCGTCAAGGAACTCGACCGCCTGAGCTGAGCGCCTGAGCTGCCCCACCCCTGAGCTGAGCGGGCGTCCGCCGGACCCGGCGGATCAGCCTCTCAGGATCGAGCCCAGCACGCCGCGCAACACGGCGCCGCCGACGCTGGCGCCGATCGAGGCGGCCTTGCCCCTGCCGAACACCGCCTTCGCCGCCTCGCGCGCGGCGATGGTGGCCATGCTGCGGCCGGCCGCCTTGGCCACCGTGATCCCCACGGAGTCGCGCTGGCGGCCTGCCGGCACCTTCCTCGGCTCCGGTGTAGGCGGCTGGGGCTGTGCCTTCTTCAGACGCGGTTCCGGCCGGGGCGCCGGCGGGACCGGCTGCTCGACCTCGGCCGGTGGCGGAGCGGTACGCGGCCCCCAGGGTCCGGTCGTTGCGGGAACGGTGGGCGGCACCGAACCGTACTGGCCGCGGCGGCGCGGGGCCGGTGCCGGGTCGGGGTTTGCCGATCCCGCAACCCGGCCGTTCAGGATTTCGTAGGCCGACTGGCGATCGACCGCCTTGTCGTATCTGCCGGCCAGCGGGCTCGCCGCCATCACGGCCGCGCGCTCCTCAGCAGTGGCCGGCCCGATGCGGCCCTGCGGCGGGGCGATGAAACAGCGTTCGACCGGAAACGGCACGCCCTTGCCGTCGAGGAACGACAGCAGCGCCTCGCCGACGCCGAGTTCGGTGATGGCCTGCGCGGCATTGAAGCCCTTGTTCGGGCGGAACGTCTCGGCCGCCACCTTGACGGCCTTCTGGTCGCGCGGCGTGAAGGCGCGCAGCGCATGCTGCACGCGGTTGCCGAGCTGGCCCAGCACGGTCTCCGGCAGGTCGAGCGGATTCTGGGTGATGAAGTAGACGCCGACGCCCTTGGAGCGGATCAGCCGCACGACCTGCTCGATGCGCGACAGCAGCGCCTTGGGCGCGTCGTCGAACAGCAGATGCGCCTCGTCGAAGAAGAAGACGAACTTCGGCTTGTCGAGATCGCCCACCTCCGGCAGCGATTCAAACAGCTCCGACAGCAGCCACAGCAGGAAGGTCGCGTAGAGGCGCGGACTCTGCATCAGCCGATCAGCCGCCAGGATGTTGATGGCGCCGTAGCCCGACGGATCGCAGCGGATCATGTCGGTAAGGACGAGGGCCGGCTCGCCGAAGAACCCTTCGCCGCCCTGCTGGCTGAGCGTCAAGAGCTGGCGCTGGATGGTGCCGACCGACTGCTTGCTGACATTGCCGAATTCCGTCGTGAGCGAGCCGGCATTCTCGGCAACCCACTGCAGCAGCGCCTGCAGGTCCTTGAAGTCGAGCAGCAGCAGGCCCTGCTGGTCGGCGATCCTGAAGACGATGTTGAGCACGCCTTCCTGCGTCTCGTTGAGCTGCAGCAGGCGGGCCATCAGCACCGGCCCGACCTCGCTCACCGTCGTGCGGATCGGATGGCCCTTCTCGCCGAACAGGTCCCAGAAGATCGTCGGGAAAGCGCGGCCGGCATAGCCGTCGATGCCGAGTTGCGTCGCACGCTCCAGCGCCCGCGGATTGTCGCCGCCCGCCTGGCTGACGCCGGACAGGTCGCCCTTCACGTCGGCCATGAAGACCGGCACGCCATAGGCGGAGAAACCTTCGGCGATGGTCTGCAGGGTGACGGTCTTGCCGGTGCCGGTCGCTCCCGCGATCAGGCCGTGGCGGTTGGCGTATTTCAGGAGGAGATACTGGTCGGCAGTGCTGGCCCCCACGAAGATAGCCGCGTCGTCGCTCATGCCGTCTCCCTTGCTCGTCCCGGACTTTAGCCAATGAAGTCCGTCCATAGTAGGTTAGCCGCATGCCCCTACCTCGTCTCGCGCTCGCCGTCATCGGCGACGAAATCGGTCCCTCCCTCGACGAGATGATCTCCTTCTGCGCCGAACACGAGGTGCGGCGCCTCGACATGCGCACCGTGGACGGCAGGAATCTGCTCGGCATGTCGCTCGAGGAGGGCGGCGCCATCGCGCGCCGGATCGAGCAGGCCGGCCTCACCGTGCCGACCTTCGTGTCGCCGCTGCTGAAATGGCCCGCGCCCGGCAAGGGCAGCGAAGGCGGCAAGGTCGACTTCGCCTTCGATCCGGCCGACTGTCCCGCCGACGATCCGCTGGTGCATGCCTTCGACATGGCCACGGTCTTCGGCGCCGAGAAGATCCGCGTCTTCAGCCACCTGCGCTATGCCGGCTACAGGCCGACGGATCTCTTCGGGCGGTTCGAGCGGATGGCCGATCTCGCTCTCACCTATTCGATCAACGTCGAGATCGAGAACGAGCCGGTCTGCAACATCGGCTCGATCGGCGAGCTCGCCGATTTCTTCACCGCGATGGAAGAGGAGGTGGCGCCCGATCCGCTGCCGGCCCAGCTGCGCCCCCTGGTCGATATCGGCAACGCCTGGGCGATGGGTGTGCCGCCGACCGACGCCGAGATCGCGTCCCTGGCCCCGCGCGTCGATCTCCTCCATCTCAAGGATCGCGACGTATCGGGCAAGCGCACCGTGCCCCTGGGCGACGGCGACGTCCCGTGGGCCACGGAACTCACGCGGCTGCTGACGGAGGCGGCCAAGGCTCCCGTGCCGATCCGTCAGATCCACGCCAGTATCGAGACGCACTGCCCGCAGGACGCGCGCAATGCCACGGCGCGCTCGGTCGCCGCCCTGCGCCGCATCGCGGCCGAGATCGGCGTCGAGGTCGTTTAGATCCAACAACGACCTCACCCTTCGAGACGGTCGCTCCGCGACCTCCTCAGGATGAGGCGAGTTATGAATCTAGGCCGGCTTGATGACGAAGCCGGCGCGGGGAAAGTGGACCACCACGTCGCCGACCTGCTCGTCATGGCGCGAGATCGAGACGCGGTCGTTCGTGAGTCCGACCAGCGCACCGCTCACCGGCACCTTGCCGGTATCGTCGGGCGTGACGCTGACCGTCTGGCCGGCCTTCAGGCCGCTGGGATCGTCGGGATCCACGTGGGTCGCCTCGGGCGTCGCAGCCTTGGCGATGGCGATGGCGTCGGCGGCCGCCATCTCGGTCGGCTTGCCGCTGCCGACGGCCTTCAGGCGCTCCGACCAGGCCGTGATCAGAGGCAGCCGGTCGAGCGGCGGGACCGGCTTGCCGCCCCCCAGCCGCTCCTTGATGAACCACACGGGATTGTAGAGCGCGCAGTCGGCCAGGCACGGCGCCTCGCCCAGCAGATACGGCCGCCCGTCTGCCAGCATCCGTTCGGCCAGCGCGAGCTGGGCGAAGGTCTGCTGCATCGCCATTGGTGCCGCAGCCTTCAACGCCGCCGCATCGAACGGGCGGCCGGTAAAGGCGCTGCGGTCCTCGAGGAAAGCCTTCGGCAGCTTGTCGCCGAGCGCACCCATCACGACGCCGACGGCGGCCCAGAAAATGTTGCGGTCGATCCACATGGCGAGCGCCCGCGCCTCGCCTTCCCTGCCCGTCGGCAGGAGCGGCGGCGTCGGCGCCCGCTTCTCGATCTCCAGCATGATCAACTGCGTATCGCAGTAGATGTCGGCGCCGACCTGCATCACCGGCGTCTTGCGGTAGCCGCCGGTCAGCGGCATCAGGTCGGGCTTGGGCAGCATGTTCGGGATCACGACCGACTTCCAGGCCGCCTGCTTGACGCCGAAGGCGACCCGCACCTTCTCCGAGAAGGGCGAGTTCGGATAGTGGTGCAGGATCATGTCGCTCATGAGCGCAGCGCCGCGATGTTGGCGGCGTAACGCTCCGGCCCGCCGGTGAACACGGCCGTGCCGGCGACGAGCACGTCGGCGCCCGCCTCAATACAGCGCTTCGCCGTCTCGACGTTGACGCCGCCATCGACCTCGAGATCGATCGGCTTGCCCAGCGCGTCGATCGCCTTGCGCAGGGCGGCGATCTTGGCGAGCTGGCTTTCGATGAAGGCCTGTCCGCCGAACCCGGGATTGACGCTCATCACCAGCACCAGGTCGAGATCGCCCAGCACATGCTCGATGGCGGAAAGCGGCGTCGCCGGATTGAGCACAGCGCCCGCCTTCCGTCCGAGGCCCTTGATGAGCTGGATCGTGCGATGGACGTGCGGACCCGCCTCGGGATGGAAGGAGATCACGTCGGCGCCGGCATCGACATAGGCAGGCACCAGCGGATCGACGGGCGAGATCATGAGGTGGACGTCGAAGGGCTGCTGGCTGTGCTTGCGCAGCGCCTTCACCACCATCGGGCCGATCGTGAGGTTGGGCACGAAATGCCCGTCCATCACGTCGACATGGATCCAGTCGGCGCCGGCTTCGGTAATCGCCGCGACCTCGCGGCCGAGCGTGGCGAAATCCGCCGACAGGATGGAGGGGGCGATGCGGACGGGCTGTTGCGGCATGAATTACCTTCGAAGGGGGCCTCAGGTGCCGGGACGGGTCGGGGCTTCCCAGCCCTTACGCCGGAAGGGATTGGCCGGGAAGGAACCCAGCATCTTCAGCTCCTCGGAGAAGAAGCCCAGCTCTTCCAGCGCCAGCAGGACGTTGCGCTGCTCGGGGTGGCCCTCGACCTCGGCATAGAACAGCGCCTGCTCAAAGCGGGCGCCGGACAGGTAGCTCTCCAGCTTCACCATGTTGACGCCGTTGGTCGCGAACCCGCCCAGCGCCTTGTAGAGCGCCGCCGGGCGGCTCTTCACCCGGAACAGGAAGGCCGTCATGCACTGCACGGTGCGCCAGTCGGGATGAGCCTCCTCGCGCGAGAAGACCAGCATGCGTGTGGTGTTATGGTCGGCGTCCTCGATGTTCCTGGCCAGCACCTTGAGGTCGTAGATGCGGGCGGCCAGCGACGAGGCGATGGCGCCGACGCTGGCGTCGCCGATCTCGGCGATCTCGCGGGCGGCCCCGGCCGTGTCGGCATGGACCACCGGCTGCAGCCGGTTCTTCCTGAGGAAGTTGCGGCACTGGGCCAGCGCCTGGACGTGGCTCTTGACCGTCCGGATCGACTTCAGCGACGCCCCCGGCAGGGCCACCAGGCAATGCTCGACCCGCTGGAAGTGCTCGGCCACGATCTTCAGCCTGGTGTGCGGCAGCAGGCTGTGCAGGTCGGCGACGCGGCCGGCGATCGAGTTCTCGACCGGAATGATGGCCAGTTCCGCCTTGCCGGCCTGGACGGCGCCCATGGCAGCGTCGAAAGTCGGGCACGGCAGGGTCGTCATGTAGGGAAAGGCCGCCCGGCAGGCCATGTCGGAATTGGCGCCCGGCTCCCCCTGGAAGGCGATGATATTGCTGGCAACGGCCTTGCCCTGCCGCTTCTCGCCCCGACCTTTTGCCATTTGCCGAACTCTCCCGTGCCGCGATCCGAGGCCCTTCGATAGGCGAAAAACCTCGTAATATCCGGCACTTGCGACGTTCCGCCGCGCGATCCTCCGGACATGATCGAATACTACTGGCGGCCGTGCGGGCATGCTACAGCAGCGTCCGTAGAATTCGCCGCTTCGGGATTTGACATGGCCAGTTTCAACACGATCGCAGGCTGCGTTTTGGCTTCCGCCCTCTTCGCAATGGTGGTCGGCAAGGTTTCCAATGCCGTCGTGCATCCGCACAAGCTGGACAAGCCGGCGCTCGCCGTCTCTGACGACGCGCCGACGCAGACGGCCGCCGCGCCGGCCGCCGTCGAGATTCCACCGATCGGTCCGAAGCTCGCGGGCGCCAACGTCGACGCGGGCAAGGCCCTGTTCCAGAAGCAGTGTTTCTCCTGCCACACGATCGACAAGGGCGGCGCGAACAAGGTCGGCCCGAACCTGTGGGGCATCGTCAACCGTCCCAAGGCGAGCCATGCGGGCTTCTCCTATTCCTCGGCGCTGACCGCCAAGGGTGGCAACTGGAGCTACGAGGACATCGACCACATGGTCTTCAAGCCGAATGCCTATGTGCGCGGCACGAAGATGGCGTTTGCCGGCCTTCCCAAGGAGCAGGATCGCGCCGACATCATCGCCTACATGCGCACCATGGCCGACACGCCGGCGCCGCTGCCCTAGGGTGGTTCCCTCGAACCTCGTCGCGCTGGCCCACCAACTGGCCGACGCCGCCCGGCCGATCGCGGCCCGCTACTTCCGCACCGGCGTCACCGTCGACGACAAGTCCGACCTGAGCCCCGTCACCATCGCCGACCGCGAAGCGGAGACGGCGATGCGCGAGCTGCTCGACCGCCACGTCCCCGACCATGGCGTGTTCGGCGAGGAGCATGGCGCGGTCCGCACCGATGCGGACTATGTCTGGGTGCTCGACCCGATCGACGGCACCAAGGCCTTCATCACCGGCCTGCCGCTGTTCGGCACGCTGATTGGCCTCTTTCATCGCGGCAAGCCGGTACTCGGCATCATCGACCAGCCGATCCTGCAGGAGCGCTGGCTGGGCGTAGACGGCGCGCGCTCGACCCTGAACGGCAAACCGATCTCGGTGCGCGCCTGCGCGGACCTCGCCAGCGCCTACATGTATTCGACCGCGCCTGCCATGTTTGTCGGCGGCTACGCCAAACCGCACCAGGCGCTCACGGAGAAGGTGAAGCTCTTCCGCTGGGGCGGCGACTGCTACGCCTACGGACTGCTGGCCGCGGGTCATGTCGATCTCGTCGTCGAGGCCGACCTCAAGCTCTATGATTATGCTGCGCTGATCCCCGTCATCACCGGCGCCGGCGGCACGATCACCGACTGGAAGGGTAACGCCCTCGACATGCAGTCCGACGGCGCCGTCGTCGCGGCCGGCGACCCCGCCGTTCACCGCGCCGCGCTGGACATCCTCTCCGCGTAGGTCTCGCGGTCGACCTCGTACCAGACGATGTCGGTGAAGCCCTTGTAGTCGACGCGCTTGCGGTAGGTGAGACCGATCCGCTCCATCACCGAGCGCGAGGCGCGGTTCTCCTCCAGCGTAATCGCGAAGATCGAGTCGAGTTCGAGCGTCTCGAAACCGTAGGCCAGGGCCGCGCGTGCCGCCTCCGTCGCATAGCCGCGGCCCCAGGCATCGGGATGCAGCGACCACAGAACCTCGACCCCGTCGAACTGCTCGATGAAATTCAGCCCGGCATGGCCGATCAGCCGTCCCTCGCGGAACACCCCCCAAGGTGCGAACCGGCGTTGCTGCCAGGAACCGGCGAAGCGCTCGATCGCGGCGTGGGCCGCCTCCACGAAATCGCCTTCCAGTGCCTGGCCAGGGGCCGGTGGCAGCCATTTCGCCACCTCGGGGTGAAAGCGCATGGCGGCGTAGTCTTCGGCGTCGGCAGGCAGCAAAGGCCTGAGCGAGAGGCGCTCGGTGGTCACGATCGTCATGATCGCGGCACTTTACACAACTTTACCGGCGCGAGATGGGCGCGAAACCGGGCCCCTCCATCTTGGTGTCACGGGGACAGCAACCCGAAACACATGGAGACAGACATGACGAACCTCAGCATCAAGACGGTAATGGCCGCCCTCCTCGCGGGCAGCCTCGCGGCGACCGCCGGCACGCCGGCCTTTGCGCGGGCGGACGGCGGGTCGGTCGATCCGGCTAAGTTCCAGGAGCGCATCGAGAAGCGCGTGGACAAGGCGCTCAATGGCACCGACGCGACGCAGGACCAGAAGAAGCAGATCGTCGGCATCCTGCAGGCCGCCTTCGCCGACATGAAGCCGTTGCACGCCAAGCGCGCCGAGAATCGCGCCGCGATGCGCGCTGCGCTCGAGGCCCCGACCATCGACCCGGCGAAGATCGAGCAGATCCGTGTCGAGCAGATGAAGATCGCGGACGAGAGCTCCAAGCGCTTCACCAAGGCCCTGACCGACGCCGGCAACGTGCTCAACGCCAACCAGCGCCAAGCCTTCTTCAAGACCTGGAACGACCACAAGCACGGCCCCCGGAAAGGCTGAGCGGCAAGGGCTGACCGAAGATGACATCGGGGCCGCGCCGGTCCGATACTGAGCCGATGGCCGAGCGCATCCTGATGATCGACGACGACGACCGCCTCGCCGGGATGGTTGCGGACTATCTCGGCGGGGCGGGCTTTCGCGTGACGGTCGCCAATACCGGCCGTGACGGCGAGGCCCAGCTGAAGCGCGAGACCTTCGACGCGGTCATCCTCGACCTCATGCTGCCCGATGCCGACGGGCTCGACCTCTGCCGACGCCTGCGCGGCACCAGCGACGTGCCGATCCTGATGCTGACCGCCCGCGGCGAACCGATGGACCGCGTCGTCGGCCTCGAACTGGGCGCCGACGACTATCTCGCCAAGCCCTTCGAGCCACGCGAACTGCAGGCCCGCCTGCGCGCCATCCTGCGCCGCAGGGGATCGTCGGCGCCAAGAGAGGACGTGCTGCGCTTCGGCCGGCTGGAGATCGACAAGGGCGCGCGCGTCGTGAGGGTCGATGGCGAGGAGCGTCCCATCACCTCCTACCAGTTCGCGCTGCTGCTGGCGCTGGCCGAACGGGCCGGCCGCGTCCTCTCGCGCGATGCACTGATGGACCTGCTGAAGGGCGAGAAGCTCGAGGCCTTCGACCGCTCCGTCGACGTCCATGTCAGCCGCATCCGCGCCGCCATCGAGGACGATCCCAAGAAACCGCGCCGCATCCTCACCCTGCGCGGCACCGGCTACGTCTTCGCCAAGGACCAGGATCGCTAGGCCGTGCAGCGCCTTTACCTGCAGTTCTACGTCACCATCCTGATCGTGCTGGCGGTGTTCGTCGGCGCGGCGGTACTGCTGTGGCGGGTGGCCGATGACGACAATCGCACGCCGCAGTATCTCGACGTCGCGGCCGAACTCACCGGCGCGCTGCTGCCGGACGCGACGGCGCCGCGTCCTGACCAGCAGCGCGCGATCGAGGGGCTGCAGCGCAAGCTGCGCTTCGACATCGCGCTCTACGAGCCCGACGGCGACATGATCGCCATGGCCGGCAAGCCGCCGCCGCGCTTCGATCCCAACCGGGCACGCACCGGCTGGCGACGCGGGCCCGGCGGGCCGAACTTCGTCCTGCAGCTGCCGGACGGACGCTGGCTGGTCGCGCGCCAGGTGCGCGAGCGGCC
>WOUR01000087.1 GCA_009772935.1 Rhodospirillaceae bacterium | reverse complement strand
GACGCTGGTGACGAACATGACCGGGAAGGGGCGATTGCCCTCCGGCGACGGCGCGCCGCCGCCCGGCGTCGGCCCGGCATCCTTGGGCGTCGACGGCGTGGCCTGCGGAGCCTGTTGCTGCGCGCCGGCGGTAACGCCGCCCAGCATCGTGCCGGCGGCGACGAGGGAGGCGAGGGCGAAGAGCTTCTTGCGGGTCATGGCATCCTCGGTAGCTAAGCGGCGACGTCGCCGCTCTGGGCGGGCGAAGGGGAAGGGGCGGCCTGCGGAGCCACCCTGGCCGGGCTGTCCGCGAGACGATCGTAGGCTTCGAGGATCAGGTCGGTCGGGACCATCTGCGTCAGCGTGCAGTACGAGGTTTCGGTGCCGGTGAAGCTGCCATTCTCGAACAGCTTGTTGACCGGAGCACCGCCGCCACACACCGAGAAATAGTCGCAGGACCGGCTGCAGGCCTGCACGCCCGCAGTGATGTCGCGGTAGAGCGGCGACCCAAGACAGGTGTTGCGGATTTCCTGGAGGGACTGGAAGTTGATGTTGCCCAGGAGAAAGTCGCGATAGTCTGCGTTCTTCAGCCCCAGCAGTTCGGGCGAGAAGCTCGAGACGTTGCCATGACTGTCGACGTTCAGCATTGCCAACGGCTCAACCTGGATGTTGCGCGCCGGCACGCCTTCGGGGCGAAACAGGCGGGGCAGCGCAAGATCGATTTCGCGGACGAAACGGACCCGCCCGCTCTGGCGGGCGAGGTGCCAGAAGCGGCGCAGGAAAGCGGCGTAGCGCTTCCGCAGCTCTGGGCCGCGGAAGAGGCTGGACACGTGATCGCCCTCGGACTCCTCGACGTTGAAGCAGATCTGGTCGATCCCTTCGGACAGGTAGAAGTCGAGCAACGCTTCCGGTTGGTCCAGGCTGGTATGCGAGAGGACCGAGATCACGTGGAAATCGACGTCGTTTTCACGCAAGGACCGGATGCCGGCGATGGTCTTCTCGAACGTGCCCTTGCCACTGCGGCTCTTGCGGTGAAGGTCGTGCAGTTCGCGCGGCCCGTCGAGGCTCACCCCGACACCGACGCCCCATTCCTTGAACAGGGCGCACCAGTCGGCGTCGATCAGCGTGCCGTTGGTCTGGAAGGAATGCTTTACGTGGACCGAGGGCGGCCGCATCCCCTCGATCGTCGCGAAGGCCTCGCGATAGAAGGAGACGGGTACGACAAGCGGTTCACCCGCATGCCAGATCACGGTTATTTCGGGGCAGGACCAGCCGGATGCAAAAATCTGCTCGAACAGCCGCGTCACCGTCGACTGGGCGATCACGTGCTTGTTCGAGCGGTCAGGCAGATAACAGTAGGTGCAGGCGATATTGCAGAAGGCGGTCGGTTGCACGACCACCATGCCGATTTCGGGCGTGGCGGTCATGATCACCAGTTGTGCCAGCCGTTGTGCCAATTACCCCAGCCCCCATTGTGCCAGCCACCATTGCCCCAGCCACCATTGCCCCAGCCACCATTGCGCCAGCCACCGTTGCGCCAGCCACCGTTGCCCCACCACGCGAGCCTCTGCTCGGAATCGACGACCGCGAAGGGCTCGCCATCCTTTCGATATTGTTCGAGCACACCTGACACATCGGCACGAAGCGACCGCAGCCGCTCGGCAACCGACGCCGTCTCGCCCTGCATCTCTGTCACGGTCGTGGCAGCGGCGTCGGCGGCTGCCAGGCCGACTGAAAGTCCCAGCGCACCGGCCGGAAGAAGGCTTGCCAGTCCAGGCAAAGAACGGCGATTTTGTGACATCTGGTCTCCCGCGGCGAGCCGCACGTTAGTCAGACCCGCGATCCGTTCGCAAACCAAAAAAGGACTCCGTTGGAAAGTTCAGCGCCTGTGTCACTTGAACTTCGGAAGAGACACACCATCTCTTGTCTGTCCCGGCGGTCAGATTGATCGCGGGCTTCCACCGGGGTGAGCCACGGATGTAATGGTGACCGGTCGGCGGAAACGGCCCCACGTCTGAAATGGCGGTGGGGCTTTCTTTTTGCAGGTTGCCTTCAGTGAACCAGAAGGCTCCTGCCGCCTGAAACGCTGCCACGTTGGGCCAACGAATCCGCTTCCAGCCAGACGTGATGCAAGAGGACCGATGAGCCGGCCTGTCGCTGCGGCCCGCCGATCTGGAATCCCAGTCCTCGCAAGAGGTCGAGCGTCCGATCCTCCCGGCTGTCGATGTGCTGCTCCAGGCTGGTGAACTGGTCGAGCATCTCGGCAAAAACGAGGCGACACAGCATCGAGAAATCACGTGATTTCTCGTCGAACGAAGCGACAGAAAGCATCCAGATATAGCCGATTTCGGGATTGTCGAGCCGAGGCGTCACGCCCCACAGGGCAGTGGTTGCTCCGTCGCTCACGCGCCGCGCCGCCCAAATCTGCGTGCTGAAGGCGCACGCCTCGATGAACCGGTCACTCGGTTCTTTCTCCGGCCAATCGGCGGCGGCATCCTGATCCTCGAGCAGGTTTGCCACATAGGCGACGTCCGCAGACGTTGCGGCCTGAATTTGATGGCGCATGGCGTTTCCCCCCGGCCTGTCCCGGATTCAACGAATCACCGGCAGAAGGTTGCCAAGGGTGGCGTTCCGCGCAGGCGCGCACGGAAACGGAGGGAGAATGTGCTAGCGTTTCATGCGTGAGAACTTCCACAACAGGCCGTCGGTCTTTCCTCTCCTCGCTCGGAGCGATGCTCATGGCGCCGTCGATTTCGTCTGCCCAATCTGCATCCTGGCGGTCGCAAACGCCCGAGGCAGCGGGCTTCGCGCCCGATCTCTCCGCCCGGCTCGATCGTTTGATCGCGGACGAGCGCATCTGGAACGTCCATGCCGTCCTGGTGGCGCGTCACGGCAAGCTGCTGCTCGAACGTTATTTCGAGGGCACCGACCATGCGCGCGGCCGTTCGCTGGGCACCGTCGCGTTCGGGCCCGATACGCTCCACGACCTGCGCTCGGTCTCGAAGAGCATCGTCGGCCTGCTGTATGGGCTCGCGCTCTCGCAGGGCAAGGCGCCGCCGCCGGAGGCGCCACTTCTGTCGTCCTTCCCGGCCTATGCCGACCTGGCAAGCGATCCGGCGCGCGCTCGTTGGACAGTCCATCACGCGCTCACCATGACCATGGGCACGGATTGGGACGAGCTCGGCGTGCCCTACACCGATCCGACCAACAGCGAGATTGAAATGGATCGCGCGGCCGACCGCTATCGCTACGTGCTCGGCCGGCCGGTCGTGTTCGAACCCGGCACGCGTTGGGTCTATAGCGGCGGCGCCACGGCGCTGCTCGGGCGGATGATCGTCGAGGGGGCCGGCATGAGCCTGCACGATTTCGCGCGCAAGGCTCTCTTCGGGCCGCTGGGTCTCGGTCCCAGCGAGTGGTTGGCCGACGAGAGGGGCGATGCCTTTGCGGCATCCGGGCTGCGCCTGCGGCCGCGCGACCTGGCGAGGATCGGCCAGCTCGTCCTGCAGGGCGGGGAGATCGACGGACAACGCATCATCCCGAAGGAATGGATCGCGCGCGCCACCACGCAGTATGTCAGCTGCGACGAGGTCCGCCGCTATGGCTACCAGTGGTACATGGGCGACCTGGCCTTCTCCGTTCCGTCCGGCCCGCGCTGGAACCGCAATCGCCTCGAACGCTTCCAGGGCGCCTACGGCAATGGCGGCCAGCGCCTCTGGGTGTTCCCCGCCATGGATCTCGTGGTGGCGGTGACTGCCGGCAACTACGACACGCCCGACCAGTGGGTGCCGTCGCTGCGTGTCCTGCGCGAGGCGGTGCTGGCGAGCGTGGTCTAACGCGGGCGCCGCGTGAACAGCAGGTCCTGCTGGCGCGCCGGCATGGCGTCGACGCGTTGCAACGGCGAAGGCCTGCGCCAGCGCAGATACCATTCGAGTTCGTAGTCGTTGTCGATCGCCCAGGCCGTGAAGCCCGCAGCGCGCATGCGGTCGAATACGTCGCGCCACGCTTCGGGATCGTCATCGGGAGTCGCCTCGACCACGATGTCCATGGTGGCTGGGTAGGTCGAGAGATGCTCCAGCAGATGGCGCAGGATCGGCGGCTCGGCACCCTCGACATCCATCTTGATGAGCCGCAGCCGCGAGCGTTCTTGTGGCGTCAGTATCTGCTCCAGCGGCAGGGCTTCGACCCTCGCCATGAGCGTGCCGCCCCGCGAGGCCAGCGTGGTGGCTGCGCCGATGTTGCCCGCATTGACTTCATAGAGTTCGAGCGTGCCCGGTCGGTCGGAGACTGCCGCATTCACGGCGCGCACGTTGGGCGCGGTCCCATTGGCCGCGAGGTTGCGTTGCAGGAGCGCGAACGTGCGCGGCGACGCCTCGATCGCGACGACCCGGCCCGCAGAGCCGACGCGGGAGGAGGCGAGAAGCGTGTCGTAGCCGATGTTTGCGCCGACATCGACGAACACGTCGCCCGGCGCCAGATTCTGCTCGATGACCCGCGAAACGTCCGGTTCCCACACGCCGAAGTGCAGGATCATCCGCTGTATCAGATCGAGCGGATTGCAGTGGATACGCGCACCGAAATAGGTCGTGGCGAGATGCTCGGGCTTCAGCGTGCGCAGCGCCTTGTTGTAGGCGCGGAAGGCGAAGCGGGCGGCCGGAAGCGGGAGGCGCCTGATGGTTCCGACGATTGTCTTGTGCAGCGGCTGAAACATGCCCGCGCTGTATAGCGCGTTCGCCGCGGGTTTCGCACGCCGCGGTCGGATTTCTTGTGCGGGAAGCCAACGTGACGAAGTAGCGCCGACCGTCACCGGCTCTCGGTGGGCGGTGCCTGACGGCCCGTATCGGAGCCGACGCCGGGCTGCCCCGCGCTCGGCGCACCGGGCGACGAGGGCATGGGGCTGACAGGCGCGCTGCCGATCGCTGGCGGAGCCGCGGGCGGCGGCGGAACGGTCGGCGAGGTACCGGCGGGGGCCGGCGACGTCGACATGCCGCCGCT
>WOUR01000046.1 GCA_009772935.1 Rhodospirillaceae bacterium | reverse complement strand
GTCGTCGCCGAATACGAGGCGGCCGCCGCGGGTGCCCGCGAGGTGCCGGTACGCGGGCTGCTGCGCATCGCCGCGCCGGTGCAGTTCGGCCGCCGCCATGTCGCGCCGCTCGCCACGCGCTTCCTCGACAGTCACGCCGACGTCGAGATCGAACTCATGTTGAACGATCGCAACGTCGACCTCATCGAAGAAGGGATCGACGTGGCGGTCCGCATCGGCGCCCTTGCCGATTCGGGTCTCGTCGCCCGGCCGGTCGGCCATGTACGGCGGCGGTGGGTGGCGAGTCCTGCCTATCTCGCCTTGCATGGCACGCCGAAGGAGCCGGCGGATCTCGCGCGGCACGAGGCGGTGCTGGGCACGTCCCGAGGGGCGATGGAATGGACCTTCGGCGGCCGCCGTCGCGGCGCGCCCCTCCATCTCGCGGGCCGGCTGCGCGTCGACGATATCGAGACCCGCCTGCGCCTCGCGCGCGAGGGCCGCGGCATCGCGCAGTTTCTCTCCTATCAGGTCGCCGAGGATCTCGCCGCCGGACGTCTCGTGAGGCTGTTGCACCGCTTCGAGCCGTCGCCGCTGCCGGTGCAGCTGCTCACGAAGGGCCGCGCGCATCGCGCACCGAAGATCGATGCGTTCCTCGAATTCGCGGCCAGGAAATTGTCGGCGCTGCCCGTGCTCAGGTTCGATTGACACACTTCGTGCAATCGCCTTAGGGGTCGGTCACAACGTAAAGAGGAGCGCTCGATGTCGTATGTCGATGGATTCGTCCTCGTCGTGCCGAAGAAGAAGATTCCGGCTTATGCGAAGATGGCCCGCCTGGCCGGCAAGGTGTGGCGGGAGCACGGGGCGTTGGAGTACCGCGAGTGCGTCGGCGACGACCTCAAGGTGAAGTTCGGCATGCCGTTCTCCAAGCTTGTGAAGACGAAGCCTGGCGAAACCATCGTCTTCGCCTATATCGTCTACAGGTCGCGAGCGCATCGCGACAAGGTCAACGCAAAGGTGATGGCCGACCCGCGCCTGCAGAAGATGCCGCCGGACATGCCGTTCGATCCCAAGCGCATGGCCTACGGCGGGTTCAAGACCATCGTCGCCGCCTAGCGGGCCGGCGAAATGCCGGAGTCAGGGCGAATAAACGAAATAAACGAAATAAATGAATCAAATGTCGCACCCCCCTGAACCCAGGGTCGTGGCGACCGTCGGCGCAACAATGTTGCTCGCCGGCGCTTCTGAAAGACCTGTTTCGACAGCCCGCTGGCTCTCGCCAACCGATCGACGGGGATGAGGACGACTGCATGTGCGTAGCCATGGCATGCAGAAGATGCGCGGCGCGCTCCTGGTGGGTGCAACAATCCTCGTCCTGGCCCTGGTAACGGGCGCGCCCGCCACTGCGATCGCACAAAGGATCGGCATCACGTCGGCGGTGACGGGGGATCCGACCGGCAAGCCGCCCGACGAGATCGAGCGGGTCCTCCATGTCGGAATCGACGTGACGGCGGGCGAGGTCGTCACCACGGGCGCGGCCGATCGTGCCCATCTCCTGTTCCTCGACGGAACGGCTCTGACGATCAGCAACCAGGCGCAGGTCACCCTGGACAGGTTCGTCTATGACGCGGACCAGAAGCTGGGCGACCTGGCGATCACGGCGACGAAAGGCGTGTTCCGTCTGGTCGGCGGCAGGATCAGCAAGAAGACGCCGGTCACCGTCGTGACGCCATCGGCCACGCTTACCATCCGCGGCGGCATTGCGATGTTCAGCGTCGAGCCGACGAGAACCGTCGCCACCTTCGTGTTCGGCCACGAAATGACGATGACCAGCCAGGGGAGGACGCGCAGCGTGACGGCTCCCGGCTTTCAGGTCAGCACATTCCTGGGCCAGGCGCCGGGACCGGCCCTGCGCGCCGCCCGCGGAAGTCTCGCCGACAACATCGGCAGGCTCGAAGCGGGCGCGGGCCGGCCGGGCTCGGGCGCCGACGGGGCGGCGAAGGCAACCGGCTTTGCCGACGCCAATTCCGGCAAGGGGCCAAACGCCCCGGGACCGGTCCAGGGCGGCCCGCCGCCGCGCGGTCCCGTCACGGCCAATGGTGCGGGCGGACAACCGAGGATGGGCGGACCGGGGATCGGAGGCGGTGGCTTCGATTCCGGCCCCGGCCCGGCGCAGCCCAATCCGCTCGCCGGAGGGAGCGCTCCGCGCCCCGCCCCGTAGTTCCGACTCACCGCGATCCGTCGCGCCTCAGTCGGGCGTGACGCCGAAGCGGCGTTGCCAGAAATCGCGGGACCGGCGCTCGCCCACGTCGCATCCCAGCTCGTACTCGGGCCGCACGAAGCGCGTATAGTCGTCGTCGACCGCACGGCGCGCGCCGCCGCTCGATTGTGCAAGCTGGGCGCCGTCGCGCGGCGCGCCGAGCTCGCGGATGTCGAAGTCGTTCAAGGGGCCGATATCGGCCACTTCCTGCAGGAGCTTCTTGCGGATCGCACGGGGGAAATCCTCGAAGCTGCGCGCGACCTCGACGAAGGAGCGCGGCCCGCCGGTGACGCAGTGCAGATAGTATTTGTCGAGGTCTTCCTCGGCCGGGAAGCCGAACGGGTTGGGCCGGCCGTTCATGATGGGGAGCCCGTTGATGACGATACGCTCCTTCAGCGCGTCGTGTCGGACCTCGGTGACCAGGCCGCCGTCGTTGTTCGACCCGTCGCCCGATATGTCGAGCACCTTGCGCTCGGCGTCGTAGGGGCTGCGGCCGTACATCGGGATGGCATAGCGGATGGCGCCGCTGATCGAGGTGCGGCGCGAGATCGAAATCGGTGCATCGGCGAGGCGGTTGCGGAAGTCCGCGATCGCCGCTTCGGAATCGAGCAGGGTCCAGTCGATCAGCAGCTTCTGGATCCAGGAGTCGGACCATTCGAAGTAGGCGACGGCGATGCGCCCGTGATTGCCGCCCAGGATCGCCCTGACGATGACCGGGTCGTTGAAGGCATCGACATAGCCCTGCCGCTGCAGCCTGGCTTCGTCGGGGTCGATGCTGCCGGAGATGTCGATCGCCAGCACCAGCGCGAGGTCGACTTCCTTGCGCTCCTGGGCCGCCGCCGGAAGCGCCAGGAAAAGAAGGGCGATCAGACCAACCAGTCGGGCCACGGCGACCTCCGCGTTCGTTACGCTTCAGAGGCAAGAACCATACCGCTCGTCCGCCGCCGGTGTCAGCCCGCACTGGACGAGTGGTGGGGGCGGTCGCTAGCCTCCGCGGAACGAGGAAACGGAGGAAGCTCATGGATCTGGCGCTCAGCAGGGAAGACGAGGACTTCCGCACCGAGGTTCGGCGTTTCCTCGACGAGAACCTGACCGAGGATCTGCGGGAGGCCGGGCGCAAGACCGCCGGCGTGTTCGCCGACTATGCCGCCGGGATGCGGTGGCACAAGATTCTGGCGCGCCGCGGCTGGTCGGCACCGAGCTGGCCGAAGGAATATGGCGGCACCGGCTGGAGCGCGACCCAGCGCTACATCTTCGCCCGCGAATGCATCGCGGCCGACGCGCCTCGGGTCTTCTCGATGGGGCTGCGGATGGTCGGGCCGGTAATCATGAAGTTCGGCACGCCGGAGCAGAAGGACAAGTATCTGCCGCGCATCGTGTCCGGTGACATCACCTTCTGTCAGGGCTATTCCGAGCCGGGCTCGGGGTCGGATCTCGCCAGCCTCAAGACCCGCGCCGAGCGCGACGGCGACGACTACGTCATCAACGGCACCAAGATCTGGACGACCGGCGCGCATGTCGCCGATCACATGTTCTGCCTGGTGCGGACTTCCAACGAGGGCAAGCCGCAGGACGGGATCTCCTTCGTCCTGATCGATTCGATGGCGACGCCGGGCCTCACTGTCTCTCCGATCGTGACCCTGGCCGGCGACCACGAGGTCAACCAGGTCTTCTTCGACAATGTCCGCACGCCGGTCGCCAACCGCATCGGCCCCGAGAATGCCGGCTGGACGGTCGCCAAGTACCTGCTCGAGTTCGAGCGCGGCGGCGACGCCTACACGCCCAATCTGTACGCCCGCCTCGACGACGTGAAGCGCATCGCGCGCGAGGAGGCGGCCGACGGGTCGGGCCGTCTGATCGCCGAGCGCGGCTTCATCGAGCGGCTGGCGGAGGCGGAGATGGACATCCAGGCGCTGGAGATGATCGAGATGCAGGTCCTGTCCGATCTCAGCCGCGGCCGCAATCCCGGTGCGGTCTCCTCCTCGATGAAGATCAGGGGCAGCGAGACCTTGCAGAGGCTCGACCATCTCGGGGTCGAGGCGCTGGCCTGGTATGCCGCGCCGTTCGAGCCGGAGGCCCGCGAACTCGGCCACAACGAGCCGACCGTGACGCCCGAGTGGGGGATTAGCGCCATGCCGCTCTACCTCAACAACCGGGCCTCGACGATCTATGCCGGGTCCAACGAGATCCAGCGCAACATCATCGCCAAGGCGGTGCTGGGCCTGTGAGCGACTGTCACAAAGCTCTTGTAAGCTCGCAATACACGTCACATCTGTAGGGCTATGACAGATCCTTATTCCGTCCTGGGCGTGCCGAGGACTGCCTCCGAGGACGACATCCGGAAGGCGTTCCGCAAGCTCGCCAAGAAACACCATCCCGACCTCAATCCCGGCGACAAGGCGGCCGAAGCCAAGTTCAAGGAGATCGGCCAGGCCAACGACATTCTCTCCGATCCGGAGAAGCGCCGGCGCTTCGACGCGGGCGAGATCGACGGTACCGGCCAGGAAATGCCGCCGCGCGGTTTCTATCGCGATCAGGCGGGCGGCCGCGGCGGCAAGTACGAACACGCCGGCGGCCACGAATCGTTCGTCGACATGGGCGGTATCTTTTCCGAGATGTTCGGCCAGCGTCGCGGCGGCGGTGGTCCGGGATTCGGCGGAGACGGCTTCGACATGGGCGGCATGCCTGTCACCTACAGTCTGCGCGTGCCGTTCCTGGTCGCGGCCCGTGGCGGCAAGCAGAGGGTCACCCTGCCCGACGGCAAGACGCTCGACATCGACGTGCCCGAGGGCACGACCGACGGCCAGACCCTGCGTCTCAAGGGGCAGGGCATGCCCGGCACCCAAGGCCGTCCGGCCGGCGATGCCTATGTCGAGATCCACGTCGACCCGCACGCCTTCTTCCAGCCGCGCGACAACGACATCCATGTCGATCTGCCGGTCACGGTCACCGAGGCGGCCTTGGGCGGCAAGGTGAAGGTGCCGACGGTGGGGGGCGCGGTGATGCTGAACGTGCCGGCCGGATCCAACACCGGTACGTCGCTGCGGCTCAAGGGACGCGGCCTGCTCGACCGCAGGTCGGGCCAGCGCGGCGACCAGTACGTGAAGCTGAAGGTCGTCCTGCCCGAGGCGCCGGACGATAAGCTGAAGGCTTTCCTCGAGGGCTGGGAAGGCGGTCGTGCCTACGATCCCCGCAAGGAGATGGAGCAGTTCACATGACGACGTTGGACGAACTGCTGCGCCAGCACGGTCAGCTGACGGAGGTCCATGTCGAGCGCTGGGTGTCGCGTGGCCTGCTGCGACCGGCCGGCAGCGGCGACAGTTGGCATTTTGAGCAGATCGACGTGGCGCGCGCGCGCCTGCTGCGCGAGCTGGTCGACGAGTTGGGTTTCGACGACGAATCGGTCGAGACGGTGGTCGACCTCGTCGACCAGGTCCATACGCTGCGCCGCCAGCTCGACCTGCTGGGCCATGCCATCGCCGAACAGCCCGCCTCGACGCGCGAGGCGATCGCCGTGGCGCTCGACCGCCTGTCGCGGCGGTAGCTCAGCCCGCGGCCCGGCCGAGGGCGCGCATTGTGTCGAAGTGGCGGGCCATGGCGGCGGGCTTGGCCGTTGCGACACCGCCCACGATCGTGTCGCGGACGGGCCCGTAGCCCACGAAGCCCAGGATGTTGCGCTTCAGGTTCTTCACCGCGTGTGCGCGGAAGTACCAGCGGTACACGAACGCCGGCATTCCCATGGTGACGACGATCCGGGCGCTGCGCCCGCCGAGATGCTTTAGCGGAAAGCCGCTGGGGCGATAGGCGAACGCGAAGCCCGGCCGCAGCGTCTGTTCGAAGAAGCCCTTGAGCAGGGCCGGCATGTCGCCCAGCCACAACGGGAAGACGACCACCAAGTGTTCGGCGCGCCGGATCGCCTCCTGCGCCGCCGCGATGTCGGGCGGCGCCGTGCCGTTCTCGAATTCGCTCTGGGAGCGCAGCAGGTCGAACTGCAGCGTACCGATGTCGAGCCGTTCGACCGTGTGGCCGCCAGAGACGGCCCCCTCGGCATAGGCGTCGGCCAAGGCGCCGCACAGGCCCTTGCGGGTGGCGTCGGGATGGCCGTTCAGGATCAGGATGCGCTTCCCCATGCGCGCCACGCTCGCATGGGGAGCCCCTTCATCCCTTGATGTGGATCAGACCGGATCGCTCACTCCGGCTGGACGCCGGCGCGCTTGACGGCGTCGCCCCAGGCGGCGCAACCGGTCTTCAGGATCTCGGCCATATCCGCTGGCGTGGTTCCCGTGGCGATCAGGCCCATGTCGAGCAGCTTCTCCTTGCCCTCGGGAGTCTGCACCAGCTTGCGGATCTCCGCACTCAGCCGCTCGACGATCTCCTTGGGCGTGCCGGCCGGCGCCATGAGACCGTTCCAGCCGGTCAGGTTGATCTTGTAGCCGGCCTCCTCGAAGGTTGGCACGTTGGGCAGGCGCGGCCAGCGCTGGGCCGACGTGACCGCGAGCGGCGTCAGCTTGCCGCCGTTGATCGCGCCGCCAGTGGCGGCGAGGTCCTGGATGGTCATCGGGATGTGGCCGGCCACGACATCCTGCACAGCCGGCCCGGCGCCCTTGTAGGGGACGTGCGTCATGTCGAGCTTCTCGGCCTGGTTCAGCATCTCGCCCCAGATGTGCGATGAGGACCCGTTGCCGAACGAGGCGAAGTTGACCTTGCCCTTGCGCTCGTTGGCCCAGGCGACGAATTCCTTCACCGATTTGACGCCCAGCGAGGGCGGCACGACCATCGCGAGCGGCGCGAGGCCATGCTGGGTCACGGGCATGAAGTCCTTGAACCCGTCGTAGGGGATCTTCTTGTAGACGTAGGGGTTGATGCACATCATCGACGAGTTCACGTAGACGAACGTGTAGCCGTCGGCCGGCAGGTTCTTGACGATCTCCATGCCGACCATGCCGTTGGCACCAGGCTTGTTGTCGACAATGACCTGCTGGCCCAGCACGCCGGACAGCTTCTCTGCGAAGTAGCGGGACACGACATCGGTCTGGCCGCCCGGCGGATAGGGCGCGACCAGCTTGATCGGCTTGGTGGGCCACGCCGCCTGGGCAAAGGCCGACGAGGCAAACAGGATCAGCGCGCCCGCGAGCGCGACGGTGGATTTCTTGGACATGCGTTTCTTCTCCCTTGGGCGCGGAGCCTAGCGGGAGCGAAACGCGCTGCCAATCGTCACGCTTCGACGAGTTTCACCGGTATCTTCAGGTAGCTCTGACCGTTGTCATCCGGTGGCGGCAGGCGGCCGGCGCGGATGTTCACCTGCACCGAGGGCAGCAGCAACACGGGGGCCGCCAGCGAGGCGTCGCGCCTGGTCCGCATCGCGACGAACTCGGCCTCGGTCACGCCGTCATGCACATGGATGTTGCGGGCCCGCTCCTCGGCCACCGTGGTTTCCCAGGCATAGCGGTCGCGGCCGGGTGCCTTGTAGTCGTGGCACATGAAGAGCCGAGTCTCCGACGGCAGGGACAGGAGGCGCCGGATCGACCGGTACAGCGTGGGCGCGTCGCCGCCGGGAAAGTCGGTGCGTGCGGTGCCGTAGTCTGGCATGAAGATCGTGTCGCCGACGAACACGGCGTCGCCGATCCGATAGGCTACGTCGGCCGGCGTGTGGCCGGGCAGGTGCATCACCTCGATCCGGAGTTCGCCGAGCGGCAGCGTCTCGCCGTCGATGACCAGCCGGTCGAATTCGCGCCCGTCCTCGCTCACGTCCGCCGCGTTGAACACCTTCCGGAAGATCCTCTGCACGTCGCGGATGTGCTCGCCGATCACGACCTTGGCGCCTGTCCGTGCCTTCAACAGCGGCGCCGCCGTCAGGTGGTCGGCATGGGCGTGGGTTTCCAGGATCCAGTCGACGGTGGCCTGCCGTTCCTTCGCCCTGGCGAGAACGCGCTCCACCGACCCGGTCGACGCCTTGCCGGACTTGTGGTCGTAATCGAGCACCGGGTCGACGATCGCGGCGCGCCGGCCGTGGGGTTCGGTCACCAGGTAGGTCACCGTATAAGTCGCCTCGTCGAAGAAGGCGTCGATGATCGGTTTGGGTTCCACGGGTCTCTCCTCTGCAGTCTTGACATATATATTAGTGAAAGCTACATTAGCAATGTCGAAAATGAAAACCAAGCAAACCATCGATCCCGAGGCGTTGCGGGCGAAAGCCGGCGACGTCGCGGGCGTTCTTGCGGCGCTCGCCAATGACCGGCGCCTGCTCATCCTCTGCACGCTCGTGGAGGTGGGGGAGGCGACCGTCGGCACGCTCGCGAGCGAAGTGGGCCTGTCTCAGTCGGCGCTGTCCCAGCATCTCGCCCGCATGCGCGAGGAGGGGATCGTCGCCTTCCGGCGGGAGGCCCAGACCCTCTGGTACCGGATCGGCGACACCCGGATCGAGACGTTGCTCTCGACGCTCCACCGACTCTATTGCGCGGACTGAAGAGCCGCGTCGAAAGGATTCATCATGTCCCTGCCAGTCATCGACGTCGCGAAGGCGCGTCAGCTCGTCGCCCAAGGAGCCGTCCTGGTCGACGTGCGCGAACCCGACGAACGGGCGCGCGAACACATACCCGGTACGAAGCATGCGCCCCTGTCGAGCCTGCAGCGTGTCGAAACGACCGGTGCGATGGCGGTCATCTTCCATTGCCGCTCCGGCGCCCGCACCGGCGCCAACGCCGCCCGCCTGGGTGACGCGGCGGGATGCGAGGCCTACCTGCTCGAGGGCGGGCTCGAGGCGTGGAAGCGTGCGGGGCTGCCCGTGGCAACCGACAGGAAGCAGCCGATCGAGATCATGCGGCAGGTCCAGATCGTGGCCGGCAGTCTGGTCGTGCTGGGCGTGGTCCTCGGCGTCTGGGTCGCGCCGTCGTTCCTTGCAGTGTCGGCCTTCGTGGGTGCCGGGCTGGTCTTCGCCGGCAGCACGGGCTGGTGCGGCATGGCCAAGCTGCTGGCCCTGATGCCGTGGAACCGGGCGGTGCGGAAGGCGCTGGCCTGATGTTCGCTCCGATCGCGGCGCTCGCCTCGGGCGGTGTGGTCGGCCTCGTCCTCGGACTCATCGGGGGCGGAGGCTCCATTCTCGCCGTGCCGCTGCTTCTCTACGCCGTTGGCATGCCGTCCGCCCATGTCGCGATCGGCACCGCGGCGTTCGCCGTGGCCGTCAATGCCGCGGCGGGGCTGGCGATGCATGCGCGCAGGGCGCCGATCCGCTGGCCTTGCGCCATCGTGTTCAGCCTCGCGGGCGTCGGAGGCGCCTTCGCCGGCGCCGCGCTCGGAAAGGCGATGGATGGGCAGAAGCTCGTCGCGCTGTTCGGTGTCCTGATGATCGTCGTCGGCCTGATGATGCTGCGCCCCAAGGACAAGGGCGGAGCTCAGTCGGCCTGGCTGACGCGGGAGAACGCCGCGCACATGCTGCCGCGACTCGTGGTGCTTGGCGCGGGCGTCGGCCTGCTGTCGGGCTTCTTCGGCATCGGCGGCGGATTCCTGATCGTGCCGGGCCTGATCCTGGCGACCGATATGAAGCTCGAGGACGCCACGAGTGCCTCGCTGGTCGCGGTGACCGCCTTCGGCATGACCGCGGCGGCGAGCTATGCTTGGTCGGGACTGGTCGACTGGCAGATCGCGGGGCTCCTCGTGGCGGGCGGTGTCGCCGGGGCGATGGCCGGGACGAAGGCCAATGCCGTCCTCGCCCGCCGCAAGGGCGTCCTCACCATGCTGTTTGCCGTCTTCGTCATCCTCGCCGGCCTCTATGTCGGTGGCCGCGGCCTCTACGACCTGCTGCAGGCCTGATCAGCCCTTCTGCAGGGCCGCCCAGACCTTGGCGGCGGTCAGCGGCATGTCGATGTGACGAATCTCCAGAGGCCGCAGCGCGTCGAGCACGGCGTTGGCCAGCGCCGCCGGCGCGCCGTTGGTCGGAAGCTCGCCGACGCCCTTGAAGCCCAGCATGTTGTTGGGCGAGGGCGTCGCGATCGTCTCGATCCCGAACGAGGGCACGTCGTCGGCCCGCGGCAGGGCATAGTCCATCAGCGTTCCGCTCAGCAGCTGGCCGGTCTCCTCGTCGTAGAGAGCCTCTTCCATCAGTGCGTTGCCGAGGCCGTGCACGATGCCGCCATGCATCTGGCCGGCGAGCAGGCGCGGGTTCACGACCGGGCCGCAATCGGCGACGGCCAGGAACCGGTCGATCCGCGTGGCGCCGGTCTCGGGATCGACCTCGACCTCGCAGACCATGACCCCGGTCGGGAAGGACTCGACCTTTTCGGCGAACACCGCATCGCCGTCGAACGGCTTCCAGGCCGCCAGCTCGAACAGGCCCACCCGACGATCGGTGCCCACGACTTCGAACGCACCGTCGCGATAGGCGATGTCCGCCGGTGAGGTCTCGAGCCGTTCGGCGGCGAGATCGCGGCCGCGCTCGACCAACACGTCGGCGGCGCGCTTCAGTGTCGTGCCGCTGATGATCGTGGAGGAGGAGCCGCCGGTTCCGCCGCCGCGCGGGATGCTGCGCGTGTCGCCTTGCTTGATCTCGATGCGCTCGACCGGCACGCCGAGCGCGGCGGCCAGGATCTGCGCGAACACCGTCTCGTGGCCCTGGCCCTGGCTTTGCGTGCCGACCCGCGCGACCAGCCGGCCGGCCTCGGCATTCACCACGACGTGCTCGTCCGCGATGCCGCCGGTGCCATGGAGATGGCAGGACAGGCCCAGACCGCGCCGCTTGCCCGCGGCCTCGCTCGCCACGCGGCGCGCATCGAAGCCCGCTTCGTCGGCGGCGGAGAGTGCGGCTTCGAACAGCCGCGTGCAATCGGCGGCATCGTAGGTGTAGCCGCTCGCCGCCGCATAGGGCATCTCCTCGGCACGCAGCAGGTTGAGGCGTCGCAGCTCGACGGGCGTGCGGCCGGTCTCGTGCGCGGCGAGGTCGACGAGGCGCTCGAGCAGGAACAGGGCCTCGGGTTTGCCGGCGCCGCGAATGGCGTCGACCGGCACGGTGTTGGTGAAGACGCAGTCGAAATCGATGCGGATCGCGGGAATGCGATAGAGGCCGGAGATCACCTTGGCGAGACCCGTCGTCGGGATGGTCGGGGCGAACATCGAGACATAGGCGCCGTAGTTGGCTTCTGCCTTGACGCGCAGGCCGAGGAAGCGACCCTCGGCGTCGAGCGCGAGATCCGCCGTCGCGACCAGGTCGCGCGCATGGCTGTCGGCCAGGGCGAGCTCGCCGCGCTCGCAGGTCCAGCGCAGGCCATGGCCGAGCTTGCGTGTCGCCCAGGCGATCAGGGTCGATTCGGCGTAGATGGGATATTTCGGCCCGAAGCCGCCACCGACATCCTCGGTGATCAGTCGCAGTTTTTCCTTCGCGACGTGGAGCACGCGCTCGCACATCAGCCGGTGCGGGATCTGCACGCCCTGCGAGGAGAAGGTGACGGTGACGAGGTCGTCGCCGGCCTCGTAGGCCGACCAGGCCGCCCGCGTCTCCATGTAGTGCACGATCTGGCGCGGCGAGCGGATCGAGAGCGTCGTCACATGCGCGGCACGCGCGAAGGCGACGTCGGTCGCCGCGCGGTCGCCCTTGCCCCAGCGGCACATCAGGTTGCCGGGCACGTCGTCGTGCACCAATGGCGCATCGGGGGACAGCGCCTGCGCCGTGGTGACGACGGCGGGCAGTTCCTCGTAGTCGACCTGCAGCAACTCCGCGGCATCGCGCGCCTGGTCGATCGTGGCGGCCACGATCATCGCCACGATGTCGCCGACATGGCGTACCTTGCCGGCCGGCATGGGCAGATGCTCCGGCTCGCGATGGCGATTTCCGGCCTCGTCCTTGATCTCGCTGATGGCCGGCAGGTGGCCGACCTTGTCGGCCGCCAGATCCCGCGCCGTGTAGATCGCCTGGACGCCGGGCGAGGCGAGGGCGGCTTCCATGTCGATGCTCACGATCCGTGCATGGGCATGCGGCGAGCGCACGAACAGCACGGCAAGCGCGTCGCGCGGCGCGGTATTGTCGGCATAGCGGCCACGACCGGTCAGGAAGCGCTGGTCTTCACGCCGCTTGATCGAATGACCGAGCTGGAGGGGGGCGTTCATCGGGTGGGGCCGATCCGGGCCGGAGTGCGATGCCGACGCGCGCTGGTTGTCGTAGTCTTTGCCACCAAATACTCTCAGTCGTTCGTTAGCGATCCTTATACACTGGTTAACGCGCCCGGCATCGACGATGAAATCTAGGCATTGGATCAAATCCGCCTTGGCGATGACGCTGACGCTGTTCTTCGTCGGTCCCGTGGCTTACGCGGAATCTCCGAGTGGCCGGACGACGCTCAGCCGGGCGATCGAGCTGATCGACGCGCATCTCGAGAAGGCGCAGCGCGAGACGGATGCCGACCTGAAACGGCGGATGCAGATCGAAGCCTATGTTGCGCTGCTGTCGCTTCCGTCGACGCACCGGCAGTACGAGGCGGCGGACAGGCTGCGGGTGATCCATGAACCGCTCAAGCCGCTGTCTGGCGACAATCACGTGCTGGAAACAGGCATCGACGAGGCGACAGTCCTGGCGGGGGAGCGCGGCGACCTGCGGCGGGTCTACCTCGTCGATCGACAGTATTTCGGGTCGTCGTCGGGCAAGGGCGTAGACCGCCAGTATTTCTGGCAGGTCATGCGCGCGAACGATCCGGACGCGATGACCTGGCTTTTCCAGTCGATGCAGCCGGCACTTGGCGAGCGTGGAAGTGCAAGCAATCGCGGCATTGTCCTCAACTGGCTGTGCCAGCGAGGCTACAGGTCGCTTGCCCGGGAAGTCGCGATCCGGCTCACGGAGCCTGAACTCGACGGCGTGATGGGCCTCGCGCTAGCTGACCTAGGCGCACCGGCCGAGGCCGAGCACCGGGCGGACCGGGTCATGATGCAGACGGCACAACAGGCGCCGGCGGGACCGGAGATTCTGGCGCGTCTTGCCATCATGGCGAGCCGCCGTGGCGACGGTGCCGAGGTCGAGCGCCTCGTCCATAAGTTCGTCAGCGTGGTCGAGCTCGGCCAAATCTTGCCGGATCGCAGAGTCTCGACGGACTACGGCGATTGTGACTGGACCCTCGACCGCGGATACTGGTTCCGTTGGGGAGCGCGCAGCATCTATTGGTCGACCGCCTTCAAGGTGCACGGCGAGTCTCGCCCTTACTCGTCGCCATGGCCGTCGCAACTCGTCGCCTTGGCGGAGTCGATCGCCGGCGCCAGTACTGGCTCCCGGTCTATCGACCTGATCGACCAGTTGATCGCTGTCTTCGACAAAAGCGCGCGCGAGAACGGCATCGACATGATCAATGCCGCGATTCTGGCGGCTGCCCCGCAATCCGAACTCGCGATGCTCAATGGGCCCATGATCTCCTGGTATGTGGCAAGGCAATCGTTGGTCCTTGCCCGCGTGATGGCGGGTGGCGCGATCGATGACCAGGCCGCCAGGCTTCTGAGCCTCGACCGGATCATGGAATTTCTGATTTCCTATCCGCATTCGGGCCTGGTCCGGCGATTGGCCGATCTTCCCGATCCCGAACGAAAGATCCTCGGTCAGGCAGCTCCGAGATTGCCGGCGACGCTCCGGTTCATCGCTTTGATTCTCGAGGGCAGGGGAGCGGATGCTCAGGCGCTCAGGGCGTCGGATCCATCTGCGATCTGGCTGGATAACTGGCGCCTCACGTACCTCATCGACATTCTGGAGAATGCCGGCTTGCGCGCTCGGGCCGTTGCGGCGCTCGATGCCTATCTCGCGGTGTTTCCCGAGAAGAACTTCCCCGTCGTATGGCTTCTGATGCTGCAAGGACAGGTCGACAAGGCCAGGACGATGCTGCGCGAGTTCGCCGCCAGTAGCGTGAACCGCGGCGGCGGGTTCTTGGACGTCTTCACGAGCGTCATGCTGCTGCAAGAGTTAGGCGACGACACCGATATTTCGTCCTTCATGCGCCTTCGCAAGAGCGATGACGTGGAAGAGGCATCTAGACGCCTGATCGAGATCGTGGATGCGTTCGCCTGGGCCGGCAGGGCGGCTAAAATCGAGGCTGCCCTGCGTGACCTTCCGTCGGAGTTGGCACACTTGTCACCGAAGGACGCTGTGTGCCTGCGTGACACCGTGGAGGGGTTTCTGGCGGTCGCGCTGTCGCGGCGCGGCGATCTCGAAGGGGGAGTTCGCTTGGTCGCCGACCGCAGTCTGGAGCAGCGACAGCTCTGCTGGCTCGGCGAAGGACGCCTCAAGGGCTATCACAGCGAACCGATTTTCGACATCCGTTTCCTGGTTCAGGAATGGGTCCGGCGCGGACATGCCGGCCCTAGCGGTTGAGCTAGAACTGCCCGGATCGTCTGCATTCTTGCCATCAAATGCTCTCAGTCGTTCGTTAGAGATGTTCAGGGACGGTTCCGGCGACCAGCATTGGCAATGAATATTCGGGTTTGGATGAAGTCTGCCCTGGCTGTGGCCTTGGGGGTGCATTGCTTTGCTTCCTTCGGCCAGGCGCAGTCTATTGTCGATCGCACGACGCTCGCCCGGGCGACTGAGTTGGTCGAGGAGCATATCGACAAGGGGCAGCGTGAGAAGAATGCGGACCTGAAGCGGCGGATGCAGGTCGAGGGCTATCTGGCGCTGCTGTCCCTGCCGTCGACCCACCGCCCGTACGAGGCCGCCGACCGGCTGAGGGCGATCGACGAGGCGCTGGCGGAGAAAGCTGCGTCGAGCGATCGCGAACTCATCGAAGTCGGGTTGGGCGCAGCGAGGGCGCTGGCCGAGGAGCGCGACGACCTGCAGCGCATCTTCCTGCTCGACCGGCAATATTCCGGACTGTCGTCGGGCGAGGGCGTGAACAAGCAGTATTTCCTGCAGCTCATGCGCAGCAACGACGCCGATGCCATGAGCTGGTTCTTCCAGTCGATGCAGCCGGGCGTCGGCGAGGTGGCGGGCCTCGTCAATCGCAGCGTCGGCATCGACTGGCTGTGCCAGCGCGGCCACCGGTCGCTGGCACGCCAGGTCGCGACGCGCCTGACCGCGCCAGAGCTCGACGCTGCGATGGGGCTGAGGCTGGCCGATCTCGGGGCAGCCGCCGAGGCCGAGCAGCGTGCGTCGGGCAGCATGACACAGACCACGCGCCGCGCCCCGGCGGGTCCCGAGATCCTGGCGCGCCTGGCCGTCATGGCCAGCCGCCGCGGCGACGGCGCCGAGGTGGAGCGCCTCGTCCGCAAGGTCGTCGAGGCCGTCGAGCCGCGGCAGTTGTCGCCCGACCGTCGCGTGTCGGTCGACTATGGCGATTGCGACTGGACGCTGGATCGCGGCTTCGCGCGACGCTGGCAGGCGCGCAGCGTCTATTGGCAGTCTGCCTTCAAGCTGACGGCGCAGCCCGGCGGCACGCCGCTCGGGCAGCCCTATCTCGTGGCCCTCGCGGACTCGGTCGCCGGGGCGACGGCGGGGCCTGCTTCGGTCGACCTGGTCGAGCAGCTGATCGCCGTTTTCGACAAGAGCGCGCGCGAAAACGGCATCGATCTCACCAATGCCGCGATCCTCGCGGCCGATGCCCAGACCGATCTCGCCCGTCGCAACAATGCGCCGGCGCTCGCCTGGTACGGGGCGAGGCGGTCGCTGATCCTCGCGCGCGTGGCGGCGGGCGCGCCGATCGACGACGCGGCGGCCAAGGCACTGGGCGTGGACTGGGCCGCTTCCTTCCTGGCGATCTATCCCCGTTCCCCACTGGCGCGGAGACTGGCCGGGCTGGCCGGGCCCGACCAGGAGACCCTTGATCGGATCAATCCCAAGCTGAGGGCGCAGCTCCAGTTGATCGGCCTCGTGCTCGAAGGGAACGCCATCGATGCCCGGGCGCTCGTCGAAGCGGAGCCGGCTGCGGTCGACCTCGATGCCGGCCCTGTCCTTCACATCATCGAGGCGCAGCAGAATGCCGGCCTGACGGAGCGCGCCGCCGCGGCGCTCGATGCCTATCTCCACGTCTTCCCCGGCAAGGATCTGCCGGCGCTGCGGCTCCTGCTGCTGCAGGGTCGGGTCGACCGGGCGAAGGCAATGCTGCGCGACTTCGTGGCCGGCAGCGCCGGCGCCTTCGGAGTCTCCGACATCTTCGTGGGCGTCATGCTGCTGCGCGAGCTGGGCGACCGGACCGACGTCGAGACGCTCGTGGGACTGCGCCAGAACACCGATGTCCAGGAAGCCAGCCGGCGCCTGGTCGAGGTGGTCGATGCGCTCGCGTGGGACGGCGCCGCCAGCGAGATCGAGGTGGCGATCCGATCGCTTCCGAAGGAGCTGGCGCAGTTGCCGGCGAAGGACGCCGCCTGCCTGCGCGACACGCTACAGGGATTGCAGGCGGTCGCCTTGGCGCGGCGCGGCGAGTTGGAGGCCGGGCTTCGCCTGGTCGAAGGTCGCAGCCTGGAGCAGCGCCAGTTCTGCTGGATCGGCAAGGGCTACGACAGCAAGCCGATCTTCGACGTCCGTTTCCTGGTCCAGGAGTGGGCCCGCCGCGGCCACGCCGCGCAGTAGGGGCCGACAACACTCAAGGGAGCGCGCCACTCCGGTGGCGCTCATCTCTGCCAACGCGGGACATATGAGCGCCACCGGAGTGGCGCGCTCCAACGAGACGATCTTTCCCTTAAGCCGCCAGCGCGTCGCTGATCACCTTCAGGGCGCTGTCGATGTCGGCCTTGTTGACGTCGAGATGGGTGACGGCGCGGATGCGGTTGCCGGCGGCGGTGCCCATGCCGACGCCGCGTTCCTTGCAGGCCTCGACCAGCCGGGCCGGCGTCCAGCCGGGCTTGGTGACCTCGAAGAAGACCAGGTTGGTCTCCATGCGCGGCACGTCGATCTTCAGGCCCTGGATGTTGGCGATGCCCTCCGAGAGATGGCGGGCATTGTCGTGGTCCTCGGCGAGCCGGTCCCAGTTGTGTTCGAGGGCATAGAGGGCCGCTGCCGCGATGATGCCGGACTGGCGCATCGAGCCGCCCAGCATCTGCTTCTGGCGCCACGCCTCGTGGATGAACTCCTTCGAACCCGCCAGGCTGGCGCCGACCGGCGCGCCCAGACCCTTGGTGTAGTCGAGCCACAGCGAGTCGACGCAGGCGGCATAGTCACTGGCCTTCGTTCCCGATTTGACGACCGCGTTGCAGAGACGGGCGCCGTCCATGTGGAGGCTGAGGCCGGCCTCGCGTGCGACCTGGGTCACGCCCTGCATGGTGGCCAGCGGCCATACCGTGCCGCAGCCGCCGTTCGAGGTGTTCTCGATCGACACCAGCCGCGAGCGCGGGGCGTTGCGGCTGTTGGGATCGCGGATCGCCTCCTTGACCTGCTCGCCGGTGAACACGCCCTGGGGGCCGTCGAGCATGCGGATCATGACGCCGGCATTGGCGGCGGTACCGCCCGATTCGGCATTGATGATATGGGCCGTGCGGTCGGCGATCACCTCGTCGCCCAGCCGGCAGTGCACCCGGATGGCGATCTGGTTGCCCATGGTACCGCTCGGCAGGAAGACCGCGTCTTCCTTGCCGAGAAGCTCGCACACGCGGTCGCGCAGGCGGTTGACGGTGGGGTCTTCCATCTTCTGTTCGTCGCCGACTTCGGCGTCGGCCATCGCCTTCCGCATGCCGGCGGAGGGCTTGGTCTTGGTGTCGCTGTAAAGGTCGATGAAACGGTTTTGCATGGCGTGTCGTGATCTCCTGCGCCACCATAACGGCAATCGCCAGAAGGAGGAAACATGAGCCAGTTTGCGGCCGCACCCACAGCTTCGGTCATGCCGGAGGAGCTGCTCTACGCCGTCGACGGCGCGATCGCGACGATCACGCTCAATGCACCGCAGCGCATGAACACAATTTCCGGTCCGATGCTGAGACAGCTGACCGATGCGCTGGTCAGGGCGAGCGAGGACCGTGCCGTGCGCGTGGTGATCCTGACGGGGATGGGCCGCGCCTTTTGCGCCGGCCTGAACCTCGAGGCGCAGAACAAGGGCACCGACAATCTGAGCGTCGGGTCGGGCGCGACGCCGACCAACATCGACCTGCGCAACACGCCGCCGCCCGTCCTGCACGCGATGGACAAGCCGGTGATCTGCGCCCTCAACGGGTCGGCGGCCGGCTACGGCCTCGACCTGGCGCTGGGCGCCGACATAAGGGTGATGGCGCAGTCGGCCAAGCTCGCTGCCTCCTATGCCAAGCGCGGTGTCCTGCCGGAATCCGGCGGCACCTGGTATCTGCCGCGCATGCTGGGCTGGGCGAAGGCTTCAGAGCTGATCTTCACCGGGCGGACGTTGAACGCCGCGCAATCGCTGGAGATCGGCCTGGTGAACAAGGTCGTGCCGGACGCGGACGTCCTGAGCGCCGCCCGTGAACTGGCGCTGGAAATCGCTGCCAATGCGCCGCTCGCCATCCAGGCGGCCAAGCGGATGATGCGCATGGCCTGGAACGAGCCCTTCAACGAGCACGTCCATCACGTCTTCCTGCAGCTTCTGCCGCTGATGCAGACCGAAGACATGAAGGAGGGCATCAGGGCCTTCCTGGAAAAGCGCGAGCCGCACTTCGCCGGCCGGTAAGGAATGCAGATCTGCTAAATCGGATGCGTGTGTGGTGCGTGACGCCGCGGTCAGGTCTGCAAGTTTGGGTTGTTGACAGCAAACAGGCCGATCGTCTCCATTGGTTGCGAGCTTGGGGGAGAGACTATCGATGGCGGTTGCGCGTGTTTTCGCGGTTGCGAGTCTTGTCTGCGTCTTCGTTTCGGCCTGTGCCCAATCCCCTGTAACCCCGATACCGGACAGTACCCGACGGACCATCACGTCGATTTCCGGCGACGTCTCCGGGATCAAGAACTCCGACACGTCGCAGATCGGCGCCCGGGGCAGTACCGAAGGCGGCCAGCGAGGCGCGGCTCAAGGGGTCGCCACGATGACGAGCAGCGGCACCCTGCTCGGCCTGCTCCTGGCGCCGGTAGGCGCAGCGGTCGGCGGCGCGAAGGGCGCTTCAGAAGCCCAGTCGGAAGAAGTGGTCGACACGACGCGCGCCGAACTGCGCCTCGCCATGCAGGATACCGACTTCGCAGAGGATCTGCGGGCGCGTCTGGCGTCCTCCACGATCGCCGGCGACATCGTGGTCTCCAGCATGACGTCGGGCGCTTCCACGGCGGCCCAGCAAAGCGCGACCAATGTCTCGGCGGGCGCCCCGCCGTCGCACATCATCGCCGTCGAGTACAGGCTCGCAATCTTCCATCAGGCGCACGTCAACCCGAAGATCGCGCTCGTCGCCCAGGTCACGGCCCAGGTCCAGTCGCCCGATCGCAAGCAGATGCTGCACAAGGCCACCTGGACATACTGCGGCCAGCCCTACGATTTCGTGCAGATGGCGGCCAACAACGCGGCACTCCTGCGTGGGCAGATCAACACGGCCGCCGCAGTGCTCGCGGAGGCCATTCCCTATGACCTCTTCGTCAGCAAGGTGCCGCGGCCCCTCAAGGGTTACTGCATGGACTTCACCGACCTGCCGAGCGGCACCGGCACCAAGGCGCCGGGCCTGATCTAGCCGGTCGGCCCGCCCATCACGATGGCCACGCGGCCGGTGACGCTGCGCTCGAGGAGCGCGCGCATCGCCTGCGCGGCGTCGGGGAGGGCGAAGGTCCTGTCGACGTGCGGGCGGCAGAGACCCTGTTCGCACCAGCCGCGGATGCGCTCCGCCAGCGCGAAGGTGCGCGCCGCCTCCTCGAAGCGCGCATCGTGCGGGCTCCAGCCGACATAGTAGCCGTAGTTGAAGCCCATCACGGCCAGGGTCTTCACCAGCAGGATGTTGGCCGGGACCTGCGGGATCGTTCCGCTGGCGAAGCCGATGGGACAGATACGGCCGCCCACGGCCATGCAGCGCAGCGATTGGGTGAACACGTCGCCGCCGACCGGATCGTAGACCCGGTCGATGCCGCGGCCGCCCGTGAGCTTCAGCACTTCTTCCCGGAAGTCGGTCGCGCTGTAGTCGATCACGTGGTCGGCGCCGTGCGCCTTGGCGAATGCCGTCTTGCGCGCGCCGCCCGCGGTGGCGATCACCGTGGCGCCGAGGATCTTGCCGATCTCGACCGCTGCCATGCCGACGCCGCCGGCCGCCGCATGGACCAGCAACGTGTGTCCCGGCTGCACGTCGAGCGCCTCGGGCCACGTGAGCGCGCCGGCCGAGGTCGGATAGGAGATGGCGAGCTGGATCGCTTCGACGAAGCCCACGGTGCTGGGCTTGGGGAAGACATTGACCTCATGGGCCACGACTTCCTCGGCGAGACCACCCCAGTCGAGCACGGCCACGACCTCGTCACCGACCTTGACCCGCGTGCAGGCGGGATCGACTTCGGTGACGACGCCGGACGCTTCGGTGCCGGGCGCGAAGGGGAAGGGCGGTCGCCGCTGGTACTTGCCGGCGATGACGAGAGTCGTGGCGAAGCTGACGCCCGCCGCGCGGATGCGGATGCGCACCTGGCCGGTCTTCAGCGGCGGCGATTCGACGTCTTCGAGACGCAGGTCTTCGGGACCGCCCCACTGGCGGCAGATCATGGCCTTCATGAGGTGCTTTCTATCAGGCGCCTAGGGCGCCGACGATGGCAACGGAACAGACGTTGCGCGCGGGGAAGCCGCCCAGGTTGTGGGTAAGGCCGAGGCGGACGTCGGGACGCTGTCGGGCACCGGCGCGGCCCTGTAGCTGGAGATACATCTCGTAGATCATGCGGATGCCGGAGGCACCGATCGGATGGCCGAAGCATTTCAGGCCGCCGTCGATCTGGCACGGCACCTTGCCGTCCGAATCGTAGAAGCCGTCGAGCACGTCCCTCACCGCGCCGCCTTCCGGCGAGATGAACAGGTCTTCCAGTGTCACCAGTTCGGTGACGGAAAAGCAGTCGTGGCATTCCACGAGGCTGAGCTGCTCGCGCGGCCGGTCGATGCCGGCCTCGCGGTAGGCGCGCTGGGCGGCGACGCGGGCCGTGGCGAAGTAGCTTCCGTCCCAGGTGTTGTGCTGCTCCTCGATGCCGTTGGACCCCGCGATCTGGAGCGCCTTGACCGAGACGATGTTCTTCTTGCCGAGGCTGCGCGCGATCTCGGGGGTGGTGACGATGGCTGCGGCGGCGCCGTCGCTCACGCCGCAGCAATCGTAGAGGCCCAGTGGATCGGCAATCAGCGGCGCGTTCAGCACGTCGGCTTCGGTGATCGCCCGCTGCAGGTGAGCCTTGGGATTTCTGACGCCATTGGCATGGCTCTTGACCGAGATGTGGGCCATGGCCCGCTTGAGGTCGTCCCGGCCGATGCCGTGCTTGGCGCGATAGGCCGAAGCGAGCTGGGCGAAGCTGCCGGGGGCCGTGAGGTTCGACCACCACAACGGTGCGCTCGACCCTGCATTGAGGCCGGGCAGGCCGCCGAAGCCGGTGTCCTTCAGCTTTTCGACGCCCAGCGCCAGGGCCATGTCGCACGCGCCGGCCGCAACGGCATACACGGCCGAGCGGAAGGCATCGGAACCGGAAGCGCAGTAGTTTTCGACTCGGCTCACGGGAATGTAGTCGAAGCGCAGCGTCTCGGAGAGTGGCAGGCCCGACTTGCCGACATGGACCTCGTCCAGGCACGTCGAAAGCCAGGCGGCGTCGATTTGCTTGCGCTCGATGCCGGCATCGGCGATCGCCTCCTCGAAGGCGCCGACCATCAACTCCTCGGCGCCCTTGTCCCAGTGCTCGCCGAAGCGCGTGCACCCCATGCCGACGATGGCGACTTTGTCGCGGATCCCAGAGGCCATGCGATCGTCTCCCTAGCCGAGCTGCACCGGCAGTCGTTTGACGCCGCGCAGGATAAGCGAATCGTGCCATTCCGGCTCGCCGCCCGAAAGCCGGATGCCGGGCAGTCGTTCCGCGAGCCGGGTCGCCGCAATCTGCGCCTCCAGGCGGGCGAGCGGTGCGCCCAGGCAGAAATGGATGCCGTGACCGAAGGTGAGGTGGGCGTTCGGCTCGCGGCCGATGTCGAACCGGTCGGGATCGGCGAAGGCCTCGGGATCGCGGTTGGCCGAGTTCATGAAGGCGAAGAGGCGTTGGCCTTCGCGAATCGTCTTGCCGCCCATCTCGAGGTCCGCAGCGGCGACACGCGCGAGGGCGCCCGAGGGGCCGTCGTAGCGTAGGTATTCCTCGATCGCGCTCGCGGCCAGGGACGGATCGGCGACCAGGCGCTCCCACTGCTCGCGATGTCGCATCGAGTAGAGGAAGCCGTTGCCGATCAGGTTGGTGGTCGTTTCGTGACCGGCGAACAGGAGCAGGATGCAGGTGCCGATGATCTCGTCGGTCGTGAGCGCATCGCGATCATCGCGCGCCAGCACGAGATGGCTGATCATGTCGTCGGTCGGCTCGGCGGTACGGGCCTCGACGAGGCCGCGGAAATAGTCCGACATGGCCTTGGCGCCGGACTCGGCGCGAAGGTACTTGTTGCCGGCGACCTGGGCCGTGCCGATGAACAGGGCGATGTCGTCGGACCAGAGCTTGACCCTTTCGAGGTCCGCGCGCGGCACGCCCAAGAGGTCCATGATCACGGAGGCCGGCAGCGGATAGGCAAAATCGGCGATGTAGTCGACGGTCTCGCCGCGCCGGGCCCTGGCTTCCATGCGGTCGATCAGCTGGGCGACGACGTCCTCGATGGCGGGTCGCAGGTTGGAGACCGAGGTCGGCGTGAAGGCCTTGTTGAACAGCCGCCGCAGCCGCGTGTGGTCTGGCGGATCGCGGAACACCATCCAGTGGTTGAGATAGCGGACCAGGCTGTCGATAGAGCCCCGCCGGTACTCGGGATTGGTCCTGAAGAAGGGCGTCAGCCGATCGGCCGAGATCCGCTTGTTGAGCGCCACCTGCTTCACGTCGGCATGGCGCGTGATGATCCATGCCTTCATGGCCGGCGACCAGTGGACGGGATCCTCGGCGCGCAGGCGTGCGAACTCCGGAAACGGATCGGCGTTGGTCGCGGGATTGCCGAGATCGAAGACGTAGGTCACGCGACGAGGCTAGCGTTGTGTAGTTTACCAAACAAGTGTTTGGTTGGTAGAAGGATCCATGTCCCGAGACACCCTGATGGCCGTCTCCGCCCGCCTGTTCGCCCGCGGCGGCTTCGGCGCCACCTCGATGCGCGACATCGCGGGCGCGGCGGGCATGCTCGCGGGCTCGATGTACTATCACTTCCCCTCGAAGAACGACCTGATCGCGGCGGTGTACGAGCGCGGGGTGGCGGAGATCGGCAGTGCGGTCGATTCCGCCCTGCGCGGGGTTCAGGAGCCCTGGGACCGCCTGGAAGCCGCCTGCGTGGCGCATCTGGAGTCGCTGCTTGCCGACCGCGCACACGCGGCGGTCATGACGGCCGATCTCGGCCAACTCGATGCAAAGCTGCGCCGACGGCTGGTCGCGATGCGCGACGGCTACGAACGGCGCTTCGTCGAACTGGTGGCTGCCCTGCCGCTGGCAGCCGGGAGTGACCGTACCCTATGGCGATTGCAGCTACTTGGGGCGATGAACTGGACTCCGACCTGGTATCGCGCCGGGAAGAAGTCGCCTTCTTTCATCGCTCGTGCCCTGGTGGCTTCGCTGCGCTCTTGAAATGGCAAGCCGACCGGTCATATCGAATCGCATGGCCCAAAAGACCAACGTCCGGGAACGGCTGCTCGCCGCCGCCTTCGAGACCCTGCACAGGGACGGGTTCAACGCAACCGGCGTGCAGGACATCACCGACGCCGCCAAGGTTCCCAAGGGATCCTTCTACAATCACTTCGCGAGCAAGGACGCGCTCGGTGTCGAGGTGGTCGCGGAGTATGTGGCAAAGGGGGCGGAACGCCGGCGGGCGCTCGTCGACGGGTCGGGCGCGCCGCTCACCCGGCTGAAGGCCTACTTCAAGTCGCTGAACCAGCTGGGACCGGCGAGCGGCTTCAGCCGCGGCTGCCTGCTCGGCAATTTCAGTGCCGAGCTGTCGAGTCAGAGCCCCGACATCCGGCAGGCGCTGGTCGATGCGTTCGCCAACTGGACCAAGGATATTGCCCGCGTGATCACCGAGGCGCAGGAGTCGGGCGATGTCGGCCGGGAGCTGCCGGCCGCCACGCTGGCGGCCTTCCTGCTCAACGCGTGGGAGGGCGCCGTCCTGCGCTCCCGGGTCGACCGGAGCGCGGCGCCGCTCGACGCCTTCATGAAGGTGGCCTTCAACAAAATTCTGACCTGACGCAGGAAAACTCGCTCGAAGAGTCGATCTCGACAACCCAAATCAAGACGACCGGTCATCTTGACCAATCGGAGACGTGTCGTGGAAATCCAAAACTCAGTTGCCCTCGTGACCGGCGCCAATCGCGGCCTCGGCCTTGCCTTCACCCAGGCGCTGCTCGCCGCCGGCGCAAGCAAGGTCTATGCGGCGGCGCGCGATCCCGCCACGGTCAGGCAACCGGGCGTCCAGCCGGTGCGCCTGGATGTCACCGACCCCGACCAGGTCGCGGCGACTGCGGCCGAGCTGGGCGACGTCACCCTGGTAATCAACAATGCCGGTATCATCCGGGGCTCTGGCTTTCTCGGCGAGAAGGGTGTCGAAGCCGTGCGCGCCGAACTCGAAACCAACTTCTTCGGGCCGGTGCACGTCAGCCGGGCCTTCGCGCCCATCCTCGCGCGCAACGGTGGCGGCGCGATCGTGAACGTGCTCTCGGCGCTGAGCTGGGTGGCGTTCCCGTCCTCCTCGACCTACTCCGCCTCCAAGGCGGCGGCCTGGTCTTTCAGCAACGGCCTGCGCAACGAGCTGCGGGGCCAGGGCACGCAGGTCCTGGCGCTGCATGTCGGCTACATGGACACCGACATGGTGCGGGAGGTGGCGGCGCCGAAGTCGAAGCCGGAGGACGTGGCGCGGCAGGTACTCGAGGCCCTGGAGGCCGGCAAGTCCGAGATCCTGGCCGACGAGGTCAGCCGACGGCTCAAGCAGAACCTGTCGGCCGAGCCCGGCGTCTACCTGCTGCCGCCGGCGGGCTGAGCCCAGGGCCCGAAGGGCGGCATGTCCTTCGAGGGCTTGAGCGGGAAGTTCGGAGCACGCTTCTCGAAGAACGACTTGATGCCCTCCTGCGCATCGGCGCCGGCCGCGAGATGGCCGACGCATTGCAGGTCGAGCGGATCCTGTGCGCCCCACATGCTCCACATCAGCCGGCGGTTGACCGCCGCCGCCACGGCGGAGGACGTCGAGGCGGCGAACTTCGCGGCCAGCGCCTGCGCCGCCGGCAGCAGCTCCTCCGGCGCATGGACGGACCGCACGAGGCCACCCTTGAGCGCCTCGTCCGCCCCGAACAGCTCGGCGGTCATGACCCATTCCTGCGCCTGCTGCATGCCCACGAGGCGCGGCAGGAACCAGCAGCTTCCAGCCTCCATCGCCATGCCGCGCTTGTTGAAGACGAAGCCGATGCGGGCCGTGCTCGACATCATGCGGATGTCCATCGGCAGGCACATGGTGATGCCGACGCCGACGGCGGCGCCGTTGATCGCCGCCACGATCGGCTTCAGGCAGTTGAAGATCGCCAGCGTGATCGAATCGCTGGCTTCGCGCTTCTCCGGCTTGCTGCCGTCGTTCCACACCCGGAAGGCCGATGTGCCGCCCGAGATGTCGGCGCCGGCACAGAACGCGCGACCCGCGCCGGTAACGACGATGGCGCGCACCTCGTCCATCGCGTTCACGCGCTGGAAGAAGTTGATGAGTTCGCGGCTCATGGTGGTCGAGAAGGCGTTGAGCTTGTCGGGCCGGTTGAGCGTCACGGTCATCACGCCGCCGGTCAGCTGCGTCAGCAGGGTCTCGTAGTCCATGGCCAGAATTCCCTCCCGGTGTCGTTCCGCCCAGCAAGACGGAATGTCGTTGCGTGACTTCAAGGTTTGGGAAACATTCGCCGCAACACCCGCCAACCGCAATCCCGGAGGAAGTCGATGTCCCACCTGATCAAGACCGTCGAAGACGGCGTCATGAAGATCGTGCTCAACCGTCCCGACGCCATGAACGCGCTGAGCCGCGACATGATGCAGGCCCTCTCCGATTCGCTCGAGGAAGCGGCGGGCAGCCGCGCGATCGGGTGCGTGGTGGTGCGCGGCGCCGGCGACAAGGCCTTCTGCGCCGGCGGCGACGTGAAGTCGATGGCGGCGGGCCGCGACCAGGACAAGACCTACGAGGACAAGGTCCACGACATCCGCGAGCGCATGAAGGTCTCCGAGTTGCTGCACGAAATGGGCAAGCCGACGATCGCCATGGTGAACGGCGTCGCGGCCGGCGCCGGCCTGTCGCTGGCCCTCGCCGCCGACATGCGCTTCGCCGGCAAGAGCGCGCGCATGACGACCGCCTTCGCCAAGGTCGGGTTCTCGGGCGACTTCGGATCGCACTATTTCCTGCACAAGCTGGTCGGCACGTCGAAGGCGCGCGAGCTCTACTTCACCGCCGAGATCCTGAACGCCGATCAGATCGAGAAGCTGGGACTCGCGACACGTATCATCGACGACGCCAACCTCGACGCCGAGACCATGGCCTTCGCCAAGAAGCTCGCGGCCGGCCCGCGCGTCGCCTGGTGGCACGCCAAGAAGAACATGAAGGTCGCGGAAGAGGGAACGCTCTCCGAGGCGCTCGACAGCGAGGCCGCGCGCATGATCCGCACCGGCGAAACGGAAGACCACAAGGAAGCGGCGCGCGCCTTCGTCGAGAAGCGCGCGCCCAATTTCAAAGGCCTCTAGACTTCAAGGGCCTCTGAGCTTCAGCCAGGCGGCGAGGCGGGCCAGCGCGCCCGCCACGCCGCCGGCCACGCCTTGGGGCATCGCCACCATGGCGGCGATCAGCAGCACACCATAGAGCAGGGCGGAGTAGCCCTTGCCCAGCCCGGCCGTCACGTCGGGGAAGAACTGCAGGAAGAGCCCGCCCAGGATCGCGCCGCCGGCCGAGTGCATGCCGCCGATCACCAACCCGAACAGCATCTGGACCGACAGCGCGAAGTTGTAGCTGCCGGGTCCAACGAACCCGAACTGCCAGGCCGAGAGACAGCCGGCGACGGCGAGATAGGCCCCGGCGATCCCGGAGGCGGCTGCCCGTGCCCGGGGAACCCGGATTCCCTGCGCGGTTGCCGCGAGATCGTTATCGCGCGCCGCCTTCAGCGCGCGGCCCGCGCGACTGTCGATCAGGTTGTGCGCGAGCCAGATGCCGAGGCCCAAGAGCGACAGCGCCATCAGGAAGGCCCAGCGATCGTTGCTCAGCAGATCGGTCGGGGGCGTCGGAAAGTCGAGATAGAGGCCCTGCACCCCGCCAGTCCAATGTTCGATCGGCCGCCAGCGCAGCAGTTGTGGAAAAGCGATGACGACGGCGTAGGTGACGAGGGCCTGCGTCCAGAGCGTATGGGAGCCGGCGACCCGGCCGACGCCATAGCCCGCGGCGAACCCCAGCAGCGGGGCGAGGGCCAGACCGGCATAGGGCGGGAGCGGTGTGTGGGCCGCCAGCATCGCGGCGCCATAACCGCCGAGGCCGAACAGGGCCGCCTGGGCCAGCGAGAACTGCCCGCTGACGCCACAGAGGATCACCAGGCCCATCAGCGCGATCGACCAGATCGCCGCCTGGGTGAAGCGGAAGACGACGAAATCCGGGAAGCAGAACGAGAGGGCGGCCGCCGCCACGAAGCCCATGGTCCATACGGTCCGCATGGCGCTACGATAGACCATACAACGAAGGAACGGGAGCGAAGCGATGAGACTGAGGCAATGCGTCTTCGTCTGCAAGGATCTTGAAAGCTCCGCCGAGGAGCTGTGCGACATTCTCGGCATCGAGGTCGCCTATCGCGATCCCGGCGTCGCCAAGTGGGGCCTTGCGAACGTCGTCTGCCCGACCGGCAACGACTTCCTCGAGATCGTGTCGCCCTTCAAGGAGGGCACATCGGCCGGCCGCTACATCGAGCGCCGCAAGGGCGATGGCGGCTACATGGTGATCCTGCAGGTGCCCGACGCGGCGGCGGAGCGCCGGCGGGTCACCGCCCTTGGCGTCCGCGCCGTGGCTGAGAAGGACCTGCCCGAATACCAGTACACCCACTTCCATCCCTCGGACACGAACGGCGTGCTGCTGTCGCTCGACACGACCTTTGCGCCGCCGGGCGTCGACCCCGCCTTGTGGTGGCCGCCGGCGGAGAAGGACTGGACGAAGCACGCGCGCTCGGATGTCACAAATGGTCTGGCCGGCGTCGAGATCCAGCATGACGATCCCGACGGCGCTGCCGCCTCGTGGTCGCGCATCCTCGACCGTCCGGCCGTCGACAACATCATCCGGCTCGACGGCTCGCAGATCCGCTTCGTGCCGATCGTCGACGGACGCGGCCCGGGCGTCTCGGCGTACGACGTGACGGTCGTCGATCGCGACCGTGTGCTGGCCGCCGCCGAGAAGCGGGGCCGCCGGCATGGCGTCGGTCAGGTCGAGGTCTGCGGCTGTCGCATCAACCTCGTCTGAGGGGGTGAGTTCAGGCATAGAAGCACGATCGTGCTGCGCATCACCCCCTTCGTCATGGGTCACCTCGTTGCCGCCCTTCTCGTGGGCGCGGGGGTGGGCGCTTTCGTGGCCGCCGAGACCATGCTGATCGGCGGCGCTGGAATGCTGGCCGGCGCGATCGTGAGTTCGCTGGTGTGCCAATGGAAACCCGGCGTCGAGGCGCCGGCCTGGCAGCTCTGGCCGGTCGCCGTCGGGGCCAACCCGGTCTTTCTGGGAGCGCTCGCCTTCATGGCCCTCGACTGGAAATGCGTCGTGGGCGTCCAGCGCGGCTGGGGCTGCCTCGTCGCGGCGATGGCCATCATCGCCGCGAGCCTGTGTTTCCTGCCGCCGCTCGGCGGGCTCCTATGGCGGAGCTGGAAGCGCTATCGCACGCGCCCGCGTTAGAGCCTTCGTCTCAGGTTAACCACACCACCTCATCCGGAGAGGCTGGCTGGAAATGAACTGAATCGATTCAAGCACTTACCTCATCCTGAGGAGCGCCGCGAAGCGGCGCGTCTCGAAGGATGGGGCAACAGGCAAGGTGCGTGTTCCCATCCTTCGAGACGGCTGCTGCGCAGCCTCCTCAGGATGAGGTTATTTGGAAATTCGACGCAGATTCGATTTCTGCTCGAAATGACCTAGGCCGCGAGCGACCTGGCGAGGCGGCCGCGGATCATCTCCTCGGCTTCGCGGACGATGCGCTCGACCAGTTCCTTGCAGGTCGGGATGTCGTTGATCAGGCCCATGCAGGTGCCGGCCGACCAGATGCCATGTTCCATGTCGCCGGTTTCGTACACGACCTTGCCCTTGGCGCCGGCAACGATCGGGCCGATCTCCTGGATGGTCTTGCCCTCGCCTTCCATCTCGATCGTCTTCTTGGCGATGCTGTTGCCGTAGACGCGGCTGGTGTTGCGCATGGTGCGCAGGATGAGCGCGGTGCTGCGCTCGTCGGAGGAGACGATCTTCTCCTTCACGTTCTGGTGGATCGGCGCTTCCTTGGTCGCCATGAAGCGGGTGCCCATGTTGACGCCCTCGCAGCCCAGCGCCAGCGCCGCCACCAGGCCGCGCGCGTCGGCGAAGCCGCCCGAGGCGATCATCGGGATCTTGATGACGTTGGCGGCCGCCGGCAGCAGCACGAGGTTCGGCACGTCGTCCTCGCCCGGGTGACCGGCGCACTCGAAACCGTCCATCGAGATCGCATCGACGCCGGCCTTCTCGGCCGAGAGACCGTGGCGGACCGCGGTGCACTTGTGGATCACCTTGACGCCGGCTTCCTTGAGCTTGGGCAGGAACGGCTTGGGATTGTTGCCCGCCGTCTCGACGATCTTCACGCCCGAATCGATGATGGCGTCGATGTACTCGCCATAGGGGCGCGGCACGAGCGTCGGCAGGATGGTGAGGTTCACGCCGAACGGCTGGTCCGTCATCTCGCGGCAGCGCTTGATCTCCTTGCGCAGATCCTCGGGCGTCGGCTGCGTCAGGCCGGTGAGGATGCCCAGCGCGCCGGCGTTCGAGACGGCCGAGGCGAGTTCGGCACGGCCGACCCACTGCATGCCACCCTGCACGATCGGGTGCTTGATGCCGAACATCTCGGTGAAGCGCGTCTTGATCATATGGACCTTTCCCCCTGGGTAAGTTCCCCAAGCATTAGCGAACCGGGGCGCCGGGGGCCAGCCCACGGATCGCACCGTGGACATGCTGTCCGCAATGCGGATCAGGTGCGGTCGATGAAGGAGATCGTGTCGTCCAGGGACGGCGCACGCCTGCGCAGCAGTTCCGAGAAGGAGCCGACGATGTCGATATGGTCGACCTCGGAATAGAGCTGCAGCTCGGCTTTTCCGCCCGCCTTGCGCCAGGCCGCTGCCAGGCGCTCGCTGTTGAAGGGCTTCACCGTGGTGTCGGCGGTGCCATGCAGCAGCAGGAGCGGCGGCAGCGGCGCGCGGGCATATTCGATCGGCTGCGTCTCGCGCCGGTCGCCGCCGAAGATCTCCCTCAGCCGGCGCGAGGTGAGGGGCAGGAAATCGTAGGGGCCGGCGATGCCGATCCCGCCCGGCAGCTTCATGCGGTCGACGCCGGCGGCGGCAAGATAGGGCGTGTTGGCGACCATCATGATCGCGATGTAGGCGCCCGCCGAATGTCCGGCGACGAAAAGCTTGTCGGTGCCGACCTTGTTTGCCGCCCAGGCCGTCGCCGCCGCACCATCGTCGAGGAAGTCGGGATAGCGAACCTCAGGATAGACGCGGTAGTCGGGAATTATGGTCGTGATGCCGCGTGCGGCCAGCGCCTGGCCGACGAAGAGGTAGTCCCCCTTGGCACCGGAATCCCAGGAGCCGCCGTAGAAGAAGATCACCGCCTTGCCGTCGGCGCGCGGCTGGTCCGGCGTGTAGACGTCGAGCTTCTGGCGCGGAAGGCCGGCGTAGGGAATGTCGGCCTCGAGCCGGTAGCCCGATCGCGAGACGGTCGTGTTGAGGAGCGCCGCGGGAGAGCAGCCGCCGAGCAGGCCGAGGACGCTGGCAAGGAGGCCTCGGCGCGCCAAATTCATGCAGGACCGGCGAGGTCGCGCACCTGCTCGGCCAGCGCCAGCGAGGCGGTGAGGCCGGGCGATTCGATGCCGAACAGGTTGATGAGGCCTTGCACGCCATGGTCGGCCGGCCCCGTGATGGTGAAGTCCTGCGCGGGCGCACCCTGCGGCACGATCTTGGGGCGGATGCCGGCATAGCCCGGCTGCAGCGAACCGTCCTTGATGCCGGGCCAGTACTTGCGCACGGCGGCGTAGAACTTGTCGGCGCGATGCGGATCGACCGTGTACTCGATGCCGTCGATCCATTCGACGTCGGGGCCGAACTTCGCCTGGCCGCCCATGTCCACGGTGATGTGCACGCCCAGCCCGCCCGGCACCGGGACGGGGTAGATCAGGCGGGAGAAGGGGGAACGGCCGGTCAAGGTGAAATAGTTTCCTTTGGCGTAGTACGCGGTCGGGATGTGAGCGGATGGCATCCCGACGATTTTTCTCGCGAGAGTCGGCGCATGCAGGCCCGCCGAATTGATCAGCAGCCGGCAACGCAGGTTCATCGGCTCGGTTCCGCCGACCTCGATCTCGACGCCGTCCTCGACGACGCGGCCGCTTTTCACCGGACTGTTGAAGGCGAACATCGCGCCGTGCGCCTCGGCATCGCCCTGCAGCGCCAGCATGTAGGAGTGGCTGTCGACGATCCCGGTGCTGGGCGAGAACAGGGCCGCCGTGCACTGGAGGTTCGGTTCCATCGCCATCGCCTCGGCGGCGCTCAGGAAGCGCATGCCCTCGACGCCGTTGGCTTCCGCGCGGCCCTTGATCTCCGCGAGCTTCTCGGCCTCGGCGGCGTTGGTCGCCACGATCAGCTTGCCGCAATTGAGATGCGGCACGCCATGGTCCTGGCAATAGGCATAGAGCATGCGCCGGCCGGCGACGCAGGAGCGCGCCATCAGGCTGCCCTTCGGGTAGTAGATGCCGGCGTGGATGACCTCCGAGTTGCGCGAGCTCGTTTCTGTGCCGATGGCGTCGGCGGCCTCGACGACGATGACCTCACGGCCGGCAAGGGCAAGCGCACGGGCGACGGCAAGGCCTACGACACCTGCGCCAATGACAACGCAGTCGACGGTTTCGAACGGGGACGAATTCATGGTCGCATGCTAGAACCGCCGCCTCTTTCAGTCACCAAGGGCGGGTGTCGCATCATGAAAGGCGCGTTGGTCACGGGGGCGGGATTGCGGATCGGCCGTGCCCTGGCGCTCGCGCTGGCGGCCGATGGGTTCTTCGTCTTCGTGCACTACAAGGACTCCGCGGCCGGGGCGAAGGAGACCGTCGCGACGATCCGAGAGGCCGATGGCAAGGCAATGACCGTGCGCGCCGATCTCGCCTCGGCGCGGCAGGCCGAGGCGCTGGTGGGCAAGTGCCGGGCGCGCGGCGTGCGGCTCACCTGCCTCGTCAACAGCGCCTCGCTGTTCAAGCTCGACCGGGCGCCGACCGCGACGGCCGCCGACTTCGACCTGCACATGGCCATCAACCTGCGGGCGCCGCTGCTGCTGGCGCAGGCGCTGGCTCGGCAGCTGCCGGCGGACGAGACCGGCCTGGTCGTCAACGTGCTCGACCAGAAGCTCTACAACCTCAACCCCGACTTTCTCACCTACACGCTCTCCAAGATCGGGCTGCAGGGGCTGACGACCTTGCTGGCGCAATCCTTCGCGCCGCGGCTGCGGGTGGCGGGCATTGCGCCGGGGCTGACCCTGCGCAGCGGCAGCCAGACGGATGCGCGCTTCGCCGAGCAGCATGCCGCCAATCCGCTCGGTGTGGGCGTGACGGTGGACGATCTCGTCCGTGCGCTACGCTTCATCGTGGCGACACCGAGCTATACCGGCGACACGATCATCGTCGACGGCGGCGAGCACCTGACGGGTCGGCCGCGCGACATCGCCTTCGACCTGAAGAAGAAGAAATGACCATGGTCACCTCCCAGCGCCGCATCTTCATCCGTGACATGCGGCTGCCGGTGTCGATCGGCATCTACGATTTCGAACTGGCCAGGCCGCAGGCCGTGGTCATCAACGTCGAGCTGCTGCTGGAGGAACCGGACCGCGCGCATGGCGACAGCATCGCCAATGTCCTGAATTACGACATCGTCCACGATGGCATCGTCGGGCTCGCGGCGAGCCGTCACTTCAATCTCCAGGAAACGCTGGTCGAGGGTATTCTCGACCTGTGCCTGGCGCAGCCCCAGGTCGTCGAGGCGCGCGTCTCCACCGAAAAGCCCGACGTCTACGAGGATTGCCGCGTCGGCTACGAGGCGGTCCGCCGTCGCGCCGCGGGCTGAGCGGCACGCCCGATGTCTCCCTCCGTCGGTGCGCTGCGGCGCGCCAGTCTGGTCCTTCTGCTGGCCGCCATGATCTGGGGATCGATGATCCCGGTCCTCGCGGCGCTGGCCGAGCACTACGACAACTGGCTGCTGTCCTGGTCGCGCTACATCCTGGGGCTGCCCGTTCTCTGGCTGGCCGTGCTGCTGAGCGCCCGGCCGGCGGCGGCGCCGCGACCGCTCGACTGGCGCCGGCTGCTGAAGCTCGGGACGGCCATGACGGCCTTCTCGGTGCTCTACACGTTCGGTGTGGCGCACGCCCATCCCGCGACCGCGGCGATCGTCCTGATGTGCGGTCCGATCTGGGCGACGTTGCTCGCCCGCGGGATGCTCGGCTCCATCACGCCTCCCGGCTTCGGGATCACGCTCGTGCTGGTCGTCGCCGGTGGCATCGTGGTGGTGCTGGGAACGCCGGGCCGTGCGGCCGGCTCCTTCGGACTGGAAGGCGGCGAGGCGCTGCTGGTGATCGCCCAGCTGTGCTGGAGCTGGTACTCGATCCGCGCCCAGCAATGGCTGGCCGACCGCGGCCAGATCGCCCTGTCGGCCCTGACTTCGACGGTGGCCAGCGTGCTGCTGGGCGTGGTTTGCGCCGTGGTCTGGGCTCTGGGCGGCATCGCCTGGCCGACCCGGCCGCCGACGCCGGTCGAGTGGGGCATGGTGGCCTGGATCGGCGTCCTGGGCGTCGCGGTGGCCGTCCTGCTGTGGAATACCGGCGTCTCCCTGGTCGGCGTGCCCGTCGCCTCCCTGTTCGCGAACTCGGCGCCGGTCTTCGCCATCGGCCTCGCCGCCCTGATGGGGCGCGAGCCCAGCTGGCTGCAGGTCGTGGGCGGCGTCGTCGTCCTGGTGGGGATCGCCCAGCTGCAGATCCGCCAGACCCGCGCGGCGCGGCGATGACCGGGGGCCCGGCACCCGGACGCGGCCGGCACCACGTGCTGGGGGCCTTCGCGGCCATGCTCTTCGTGGGCGTGGCCTGGGGCGCCAACGTGCCCGTCTCCAAGGTGATGCTCGAGCACTTCGACGTGGTGCCGATGCTGACCATCCGCACCCTGGCGGCTGTGGCGACGCTCGGCGTGCTCCTCGTGCTGGCGGAGGGCGTCCACAACCTGCGGATCGAGATCGGCCTCAGGCGCTTCCTGCTGATCGGCCTGATGATGAGCGGCTTCTTCATCGTCTTCACCTTGGGAATCCGGTTCAGCAATCCGATCTCGGCGGCCGCCGTCCAGGTGGCCGGACCGCTCGTGTCCGCCGCGACGGTGCGCCTCGTGACCGGCGCGCGCTTCGATCCCGGCTTCGGGATCGCGCTGGCGCTCACGGTGACGGGAGGGGCCATTCTGGCGGCCGGCAGCCTGTTCGGCCGCGGCGCGCTGACCCTGGGGGGCGGGGAGATCATCGTGCTCCTCTCGAACGCCATCTGGACGCTCTACAGCCTGAAGGCGCAGTCCTGGTTCGACCGCGCGAGCCAGCTCCACCGGGCCTATGTCGCGTCGTTCTCCGCCCTCGGATGGATGGCGGTCCTGAGCCTGGTACTGGTGGGATCCGGCTGGGCCAGCTCGCCGTTCGCGGTGACCGACGGCTGGGTGTGGAGCCAGCTCCTGCTGGTGGCCGTCTTTGCCAGCGGCATGGGCGCCTATCTCTGGAACGTGGGCGCCAGCAGGCTGGGGGTTGCAATTGCGTCGCTCTGGGTCAATCTCGTCCCGTTCTTCGCCGTATTGTGGTCAATGACCTATGGCTTCATACCCAATGCCTACCAGATCGCCGGTGGGCTCGTCGCCCTGAGTGGCGTCGTCTACATGCAGTGGCGAAAGCTCCAAACGACCAAGCGATAAGACAGGCTCTGCGATGCCCGACATGTCTCTTCCCCAGCTCAAAGTCTCCAACTGCCGCTGGCTCTCCGTCCCCGGAAGGGGCGACGCCCGCGGCAAGATCAACTTCCTGGAGTTCGACCACCAGCTGGGCTTCACGGTCCGGCGCCTGTTCTGGTTGCATGACATCGCCCCCGACCAGTGGCGCGGCCGGCACGGGCATCGCGAGTCGCACCTCGTCACCCTGGTCATGAACGGCTCGTGCCAGCTTCATCTCGACGACGGCAAGGTGACGGAAACGGTGGTCCTCGACGACCCGGGACGGGCGCTGCATATCGGGCCGATGGTCTGGCACGAGCTGGACAACTTCGCGCCGCAGACGGTCATCCTGGTCATCGCCTCGACCCTGTACGACGAGAGCGAGTACCTCCGGGACTACGAGGCGTTCAAGCGCGAAGCTGCGGCGGCGAGCCGCGCATGATCCCCTTCCTCGACATGAAGTCGGTCTACACCGAACTCAAGCCGGAGCTCGACGCCGCCTATCTGCGCGTGATGGAGTCCGGCTGGTTCGTGCTCGGCAAGGAGGTCGAGGCTTTCGAGGCCGAGTACGCCGCCTTCTGCGGCACGAAGCATTGCGTCGGCCTGGGCAACGGTCTCGAGGCGCTGGAACTCGCGTTGCGCGCCTGGGACATCGGCGCCGGCGACGAGGTCATCGTGCCGTCCAACACCTACATCGCGACCTGGCTGGCGGTGACGGCGGTCGGCGCCAGGGTGGTTCCGGTGGAGCCGACGCCCGGCGGGCCGAACATCGATCCCGAGCGCATTGCGGCGGCCATCACGTCGCGCACCCGCGCGATCATGCCGGTCCATCTCTACGGCCAGCCGGCCGACATGGACGCCATCATGGCCCTCGCCAGCAAGCACGGTCTGAAGGTGATCGAGGACGTGGCGCAGGCACAGGGCGCCAAAGTCCGCGGGCGGCGTACCGGCTCGTTGGCGGACGCCGGTGCGCACAGCTTCTTCCCGAGCAAGAACATCGGCGCCTTCGGCGATGGCGGGGCGGTCACGACGGACGATCCCAGGCTCGCCGAGCGGCTGCGCACGTTGCGCAACTACGGCAGCCGCGTGAAGTACGTGAACCTCGAGAAAGGCCTGAACTCACGCCTCGACGAACTGCAGGCGGCCTTCCTGCGCGTGAAGCTCACCAAGCTCGACGAATGGAACGATCGCCGCAGGAAGGTCGCGGCGCGCTACGATGACAGGCTCTCCGACCTCCCGAGTCTCGCCTTGCCCAACGTCCCGCAATGGGCCGATCCGGTGTGGCACCTGTACGTGGTGCGAACGAACCGGCGCGCCGACCTGGTGAGGGCGCTGGAGGCGGCCGGCATCGGATCGCTCATCCACTATCCGATCCCGCCGCATCTTCAGGATGCCTATGCGGAACTCGACCAGGGCAAGGGGACCTATCCCCTCGCCGAGAAGCTGGCCGAAACCGTGCTCAGCCTGCCGATGGGCCCGCATATGCCGCTCGAGTCGGTCGACCAGGTCTGCGCGGTGATCCGGGAGACGTTCGCCGCCTAGAGTTCCGGCGCCGAGTGGATGCCCCGGTAGTTGCGCTGATAATCCCAGTAACCGTCATAGCCGCGAGGCGGCGAATAAGCCGGCTGGGCTGTGTACTGATACGTGGTCGTCCGATAGGCCGGCGCCGAATAGTAGACGGGCGCCGACTGGTACCTCGTCGTATAGGCCGGCGCATAGGCCTGTGAACGGTACGGGTAGCTGCTGCTCGGACCGTAATACGATTCCGAGGCACAGCCTGCGACGGCCGCAACGATCAGGGCCGCTGCAATGATGCCAGTTGCTCGCATGGCGCACTTCTTTGTACCGGAGTCAACTCGGCAAGGGCGCCAGCGGTTGCGATGGGACGAGGCAATTCCCTCGAGTCCCCACTCGTGTTTCCGGAAGAATGACGGCGCAGCCGACCGTTAGAGTCTTTCTGACTTCACTTAAATCAGAACAGACCATCCAACAATGGCCTCATCCTGAGGAGCGAGCGCAGTGAGCATCTCGAAGGGTGGGCACGAGCACCGCGTCCTTTGCCCATCCTTCGAGACGCACGCCTACGGCGCGCTTCTCGAACTTGAAGCGCCAAGAGCCTAGTGATTGTGCAGGATCTGGCCGAGGAACAGCTTGGTTCGCTCGTTCCGGGGATTGGCGAAGAACTCTTCCGGTTCGTTCTGTTCGACGATCTCGCCGCGATCCATGAAGATCACCCGGTCGGCGACGGCGCGGGCGAAGCCCATCTCGTGGGTGACGCAGAGCATCGTCATGCCCTCGCGGGCCAGTTCGATCATGACGTCGAGCACTTCCTTTACCATCTCGGGGTCGAGTGCGGACGTCGGCTCGTCGAACAGCATGATCTTGGGACGCATGCAGAGCGCCCGGGCGATCGCCACGCGCTGCTGCTGGCCGCCTGAGAGCTGGCCGGGATATTTCAGCGCCTGCTCGGGGATGCGCACCCGGGTCAGCAGGCTCATGGCAATCTCCTCGGCCTCCTTCTTCGGCGTCTTCTTCACCCAGATCGGCGCCAGGGTGAGGTTGTCGAGGATGGTGAGGTGGGGGAAGAGGTTGAACGACTGGAACACCATGCCGACTTCGCGGCGGATCGCCTCGATGTTCTTCACGTCGTTGGACAGCGTGACGCCATGCACCACGATGTCGCCGCGCTGATGCTCCTCCAGCCGGTTGATGCAGCGGATCAGCGTCGACTTGCCCGATCCCGACGGTCCGCAGATGACGATCTTCTCGCCTTCCTTCACGTCGAGATTGATGTCGGTCAGCACGTGGAACTGCCCGAACCACTTGTTGACGCCCTTGAGCTGGATCACCGATTCGACCTTCGAGAGATCTCGCGCGGTTGCGGCCATGACGTGCTCCCTGACGGCGCCTAGCGGCGCGTACCCTTGTTGAGCTCGTGTTCGAGGTACTTGCTGTACCGCGACATCGAATAGCAGAAGATGAAATAGACGAAGGCGGCGAACAGGTAGACCTCGCCCGGGAAGCCCGCCCAGTTGGGATCGACCAGCGCCTGGTTGGCGGTGTTGAGGAAGTCGAAGATGCCGATGATCAGCACCAGCGACGTGTCCTTGAAGAAGCCGATGAAGGTGTTGATGAGCGGCGGGATCACGACGCGCAGCGCCTGCGGCAGGATGATCAGTAGCGTCTTCTGCGGATAGTTGAGACCCATCGCGTCGGCGGCCTCGAACTGGCCCTTGGGCAATGACTGCAGGCCGCCGCGGATCACCTCGGCGATGTAGGCGCCGGCGAACAGGATGACCGCGACCTGGGCGCGCAGGAACTTGTCGATGGTCGTGCCCGACGGCAGGAACAGCGGCAGCATCACCGAGGCCATGATCAGCAGGCTGATCAACGGCACGCCACGGATCAGCTCGATGAAGCCGACGCACAGGCCCTTGATCAGCGGCAGGTTGGATCGCCGCCCCAGCGCCAGCAGGACGCCGTAGGGGAAGGCGAAGGCTAGGCCATAGGTCGCCAGGATCAAGGTCACCGGCAAGCCGCCCCACAGGCTCGTCTCGACGTAGCTGAGGGGGGCGATGGCAATGCTCCACGCCGGCAGGACGCCCACGATGCGCAGGACGAGGCCCATCGCGCCGATCGCGACCAGGGCGTAGTAGGCCATGCGCTCGGACGGGGCCGCCAGTGCGCTGCGCAGGGTGAGGCCGATGCCGCCGCCGGCCAGGGCGACGAACAGGATGAGGCTCAGCGGAATGTGGATCTGGCCGAACATCAGCAGAAAGGTGACGAACGAGCCGACGCCCCAGATCACCAGCAGGCGCCAGTTCCACATGCGGCGGTCGGCGCTCAGCACCAGCATGGCCAGCATGGTGATGACGGCGAACAGCGGCCGCCAGTGCTGCTCGTAGGGGAAGGAGCCGAAGAAGATGTAGCGGAACTTCTCGCGGATCAGCGCCCAGCAGGCGCCGCCGCCGCGGCATTCCGCGCCGGTCGAGGCCGTGAAGTTCGCCGTGAACAGGGCCCATTCCAGGAACCAGGAGAGGACCCATACGACGAAGGCGATCAGCACGACCGTGGTGATGCCGTTGCCCCAGCTCGAGAACAGGTTCTTGCGGGCCCAGCCGAGGGGACCGGTTTCGTCGACGGGAGGGGCGAGCGGCTTGCGGTCGCCGACAGGCATGGCGTCGGTCATGCTCAGCGCTCCCTCAGGGCGATGCGTTTGTTGTACCAGTTCATGAACGCCGAGATCGACAGGCTGACCGACAGGTAGGCGGCCATGATGATCAGGATGTTCTCGATCGCCTGGCCGGTCTGGTTGATGGTCACGTTGATCGAGGCGACGAGGTCCGGGTAGCCGATCGCGATGGCCAGCGAGCTGTTCTTGGTGATGTTGAGATACTGGCTGGTCATCGGCGGGACGATGACCCGCAACGCCTGCGGCAGCAGCACGAGACGCATCGACTGGCCGCGCGACAGGCCGAGCGCCGCCGCCGCCTCGCTCTGGCCCTTGTGCAGGGCGAGGATGCCGGAGCGCACGATCTCGGCCACGAAGGCCGAGGTGTAGAGAACGAGACCGACGAGCAGGGCGGTGAACTCGGGCTGGATGACGGTGCCGCCCGAGAAGTTGAAGCCCTTCAGTTCGGGCCAGCTCATGTGGTGCGGCGCGCCGCCGGCGAGCCAGACGAGCGCCGGGAGGCCGATGATGATGGCGAAGCCCACGGAAATCCCGGGGAAGGGCTGGCCGGTGGCTTCCTGGCGTCTCTTGCCCCAGCGGTTGACAAACCAGGCGCCGGCAATGCCGACCAGAAAGGCGATGCCCATCCATTTATGGATGGGGTCGGCCATCGGCACCGGGAAATAGACGCCGCGGTTGCTGAGGAACACGCTGTTCCACAGCGAGAGCGCCTGCCGCGGACCGGGAAAGGCCTCGCTGATCAGCTTGTAGAAGAGGAAGAGCCACAACAGCAGCGGCACGTTGCGGAAGGCCTCGACGTACCAGCCGCAGATGCGGTTGAGCAGCCAGTTGGGCGACAGTCGTCCGACGCCGATCAGGGTGCCGAGAAGGGTGCTGAGCAGGATGCCGAGTACGGCGACGCGCAGCGTGTTGAGAATGCCGACCCAGATGGCGCGTGCATAGGTGCTGGCCGGCGAGTACTCGATCATCGTGTCGCCGATCTCGAAGCCGGCTTCGCGCTCGAGATAGTGGAAGCCGCTGGCGATCTTCTGGCGCTGCAGATTGTCGATCGTGTTGCTGACCAGATACCAGGCAAGGAAGCCGACGAGACTGACCACGACGATCTGGAAGACCCAGCCCCGGATGACCGGATCGTTCCACGGTGCCACTTTCGCACGTGGCGCAGAGCCGAGAGTCTCGACCGCCATACGTTATTCCCCCTGCCTGGTGCGGTTTTCCCGCGCGGGCCTTATAGGCCCGATATTGCCCTCAGTGTATGTGGGAATTGCCCCTGCGCAACGGGGCAAAACCCGCCATCCCCAGCCTCGGTCTCCCCGCATCAACGGATCGGCGGGGAGTATTGCAGGCCACCCTGGGTCCACAGCGCGTTCTGGCCGCGCGCGATCTTGAGCGGCGAGCCCATGCCGACGTTGCGGTCGAAGCTCTCGCCGTAGTTACCGACCTGCTTGACGATGCTGTAGACCCACTTCTCGTCGACCCCGAGCGCCTTGCCCATGCCCGGCGTGACGCCGAGGATGCGCTT
>WOUR01000045.1 GCA_009772935.1 Rhodospirillaceae bacterium | reverse complement strand
CGCCTCGCTCGCGACCGCGCGCGCGCTGCTGGCCGATCTCGGCGCGATCGACGCCACTGGGACGATCACGCAACACGGCCGCGCCATGGTGCGGCTCGGCCAACACCCGCGCATCGCTCATCTTGTCCTGAAAGGCCGCGAACTGGGGCAGGGCAAGGTCGCCGCCCTGCTGGCCGCGATCCTGGGCGAACGCGATTTCCTGCGCCTGCCGCCCGGCCAGCGCGATGCCGATCTGCGGCATCGGGTCGACATCGCCTTGAGCGGCCGGCGCGACGGCACCTTGCGCCTCATCCAGGAGTCGGCACGACGCCTGATGCCGCGCAACGGCGACGAAGAACACCCCGACATCGCGATGACGGGCCCGCTGCTGGCGCTGGCCTATCCCGACCGCATCGGCCGCCGCCGGCCCGGCACGGCCGGGCGCTATCTCCTGTCCGGTGGCCGTGGCGCCGCGCTGCCCGAGGGCGATCCGATGGCGAACGAGGAGTTCCTGGTCGTCGCCGATCTCGACGGCTCGGCGCAGGAATCGCGCATCTTCCTCGCTGCCCCGATCACGGCGGCGGAGATCGAGGACCTCTACGCCGGCCGCATCGTCGACGAGCAGCTCGTGCAGTGGAGCGCGCGCGACGGCGCGGTGCTGGCGCGGCGGCGCCGCCGGCTGGGCGCGCTCGCGCTCGAAGACAAGCCGCTCGGCCAGCCCGATCCGCTGGAGGTGCGGGCCGCCATGCTCGACGGCGTGCGCCAGCTCGGGCTCGGCGCCCTCCCGTGGAGCGACGATCTCGTGCGCTGGCGCGAGCGCATCGGCTTCCTGCGCCGCCATGCCGGCGACGACTGGCCCGATCTCTCGGACGCGGCCCTGCTCGCGTCGCTGGCGGACTGGCTGGGTCCATACCTCGACGGCATGTCGCGCAAGGATCATCTCACGCGCATCGATCTTGGTTCGGCACTGAAAGCGCTGGTGCCGTGGGAGAAGCAGCGCGAGGTCGAGCGGCTGGTGCCGACCCATGTCGAAGTGCCCAGCGGATCGCGGGTGGCGATCGACTATGCCAATCCCGACGAGCCGACGCTTTCCGTCCGCCTGCAGGAGATGTTCGGCCTCACCGAGACGCCGCGCATCGCCGGCGGCAAGGTGCCGCTCACCATCCACCTGCTCTCGCCGGCACGCCGGCCGGTTCAGGTGACGCGCGATCTCGCGAGCTTCTGGGCCAACGGCTACAAGGCCGTGAAATCCGAACTGAAGGGCCGTTATCCGCGCCATTACTGGCCCGACGACCCTTTGGTCGCCGAACCCACGGCCCGCGCGCGTCCGCGTCCGCGTTAGCGGACCTCGATCAGCCGCGACAGCAGGCGCCGCATCACCGGCATCAGGAACAGCATGGTCGGAAAGGCGACCATCCAGGAGGCCATCCACGATTCCATCCAGCGGGCGGTCATGCCCGTCTCGAATCCGATCGCCCGGATCGTGGCGATGCCGGAGACGATGAAGGTCATGACGAAGGTCAGCGCCAGCGGCATGGCGATGTGCATCGTACGGGCGGGGAGTTTCTTCACGGCGGGCGGGACAATATGGTACGGGCTTGGACCTCGTCCATCCCCGTTGTGGAAACCCAGCCCCCATGTCCCTCGCCCTCCCGTTCCAGACCGCCAAGCAGCTCGCCGCTGCGGTCCGGAAGAAGAAGATCGGCTGCCTCGAACTGCTCGACCTCTACCTGAAGAGGGTCGAGGCCTATAATCCCGAGCTCAATGCCATCATCGCCACCGACATCGACGGCGCCCGCAAGCGCGCCAAGACGGCGGACCGCGCGATCAAGGCCGGCAAGAAGCTCGGGCCGCTGCACGGCGTGCCGATGACCATCAAGGAATCCTTCGACGTCGCGGGCCTCCCCACCACCTGGGGCGATCCCGCCTTCAAGGACACGGTCGCGACGCAGAATTCGCTGGTCACGCAGCGCATGCTGGATGCCGGCGTCACCCTGTTCGGCAAGACCAACGTACCGCTGAACCTCGCCGACTGGCAGAGCTACAACGAGGTCTACGGCTCGACCAACAATCCGTGGGATCTCGGACGCACGCCGGGTGGCTCCTCCGGCGGCTCGGGCGCGGCGCTGGCCGCCGGCCTCACCGGCATCGAAGCCGGCAGTGACATTGGCGCCTCGATCCGCAATCCGGCCCATTACTGCGGCGTGTGGGGCCACAAGCCGAGCTGGGGCGTCGTGTCGCCCAAGGGCCATGCCCTGGCCGGCGCCGTGGCCTACGGCGATATCGGCGTGGTCGGTCCGCTGGCCCGCGGCGCCGAGGATCTCGAAATCGCGCTGACCGCGATGGCCGGTCCCGATGCGGTCGACGGCCGCGGCTGGACACTCACCCTGCCGCGCTCGAAGAAGACCAGCCTGCGCGACTTCAAGGTGGCGGTGCTGCTGACGGATCCCAACGCCGAGGTCGACGACTCGGTACAGGAGCAGATCTCGAAGCTCGCCGCGTTCCTGGCCAAGAACAAGGTCAAGGTGAGCGACAAGGCGCGCCCCGAGATCAACACGACGGAACTGAACGACGTCTATGTCCGCCTGCTGCGCGCGGCGACCTCGGGCCGCATGAGCGACGCCGTCTACGAGCAGGCCGTCAAGGACGCGGCCAGCCTGCCCGCCGACGACATGAGCTACTTCGCCCAGATGCAGCGCGGCAACTCGCTGCCCCATCGCACCTGGCTGCAGCTGAACGAGAAGCGCCACCGGATGCGCCTCGCCTGGGATGAGTTCTTCCAGGACTACGACCTGATGCTCTGCCCGGTCGCCGTGACCGCCGCCTTCCCGCACGACCAGACGGGCCTGCGCCACAAGCGCACCATCGTGGTGAACAACAAGCAGGTTCCGGTGGTCGACCAGATCTTCTGGGCCGGCTACTCGGGCGTCACCTGGCTGCCCTCGACCGCCGCCCCGATCGGCCAGAGCAAGGAAGGCCTGCCGATCGGCGTGCAGATCATCGGCCGCCAGTACGGCGACTACGAGTGCATCCAGTTCGCCAAGCTGCTGGAGAAGGAATATCGCGGCTTCGTGCCACCGCCGGCCTACAGCTGAGCGCAGGAGTCAGAATGTCCAAGGATCTCGACCTCAAGCAGCATATCCGCTCGATCCCCGACTTCCCCAAGCCGGGCATCCTCTTCTACGACATCTCGACCTTGCTGGCGCATCCCAAGGCCTGGCACACCGCCATCGAACGGCTGGCCGACCTGATCCGGCCGCACAAGCCCGATGTGCTGGCGGGAATCGAATCGCGCGGCTTCCTGCTGGCCGCGCCGCTCGCGCTCGCGCTCGGCACCGGCTTCGTGATGATGCGCAAGCAGGGCAAGTTGCCCGGCACCACGGTGCGCCACACCTATTCGCTGGAGTACGGCACCGACACGATCGAGATCCAGCAGGATGCCGTGCACAAGGGCGCGCGCGTCGTGCTCGTGGACGACCTGCTGGCCACCGGCGGCACGATGGGCGCCGCCGTGAACCTGCTCGAAACCGTCGGCGCCGTCGTGCCCGCGACCGCCGTGATCATCGAGCTCACCTTCCTCGAAGGCCGCAAGAAGCTCACGCCGCCGGTCGAAACGCTGCTGCAGTACGACAGCTAGAGACCTCACCACCCTTCGGGACGCGGTCCTGCGGACCGCTCCTCAAGGTGAGGCATTGTTGTCCGACATGCTTTCCGCCTCGTCGCCAAACCGGCTACGATGACGGCCGGAGGAAACGCATGTTCTCAGTGTCCGGGTGCTTCTCTGAAACCTATGCCGAGGCGCGCGCTAAATTCTGCGGTGCCGCCGCAGAAGCTGGCGGCGCGCTGCGTTCCTGGCTCAATCCGAAGGCGCGCGGACCCAACGACGAGAGGTTGTTCCTCGATACGGCGCGGTTCGGGGCAGCGAATGCCGCGAACATGCTGGTGCTGATCGCCGGCACGCACGGCGTCGAGGGCCATTGCGGATCGGGCGCGGAGATCGCCTGGATGCGCTCGGGCGGGCCGGCGAAGCTGCCGCCCGGCACCGGTGCGCTGCTGATCCATGCGCTCAATCCCTATGGCTTCGCGTGGACGCGCCGCGTCACCGAGGACAATGTCGATCTCAACCGCAATTTCGTCGACCACGACAAGGGCTATCCGAGGAACGACGGCTATCTCGAGATCGCCGACGCGGTGCTGCCGGTCGAGTGGAACGAGGCGAGCGCCGCCGAGACCGAACGCGTCTTCGGAGCCTTCGCGCAAAAGCACGGCGCCTTCGGCCTGCAGAGCGCGATCAGCGGCGGCCAGTACACGCACCCCGATGGGATCTTCTTCGGCGGGACCACGCCCGGCTGGAGCAACCGCACGGTCCGCGCCATCGCCCGCGAAGAGCTGTCGCAGGCCAGGCGCGTCGGCATCATCGATTTCCATACCGGCCTTGGCCCGTTCGGCCATGGCGAGCTGATCTGCGCGGTGTCGCCCGCGGCCAAGTCGTTCGCCCGTGCCAAGGCCTGGTACGGCGACGAGATGACCTCGCCGGAAGGCGGCACGTCCACGTCTGCGGTCGTGGTCGGTGTCATGACCGACGCCTTCCCGCAGGAGCTGCCCGATGCCGAGGTGACGCCGGTGGCGCTGGAATACGGCACCTACACGGTGCCCGAAGTGCTGAACGCGGTGCGCGCCGACAACTGGCTGCATCATCGCGGCGACCTCGGCTCGGCGCAGGGCCGCGCGCTGAAGGCCGACATGAAGGAGCGCTTCTTTCCGGCCGGCGACAAATGGCGGGAAATGGTGTGGGCGCGCGCCGACCAGACCATCGGCTGGGCGCTGAAGGGAATGACCGGGGGATGAGTCTCGCCGTGCCGAGCGAGGATACCGCCCGGCTGCGGCTGCAGAAGGTGTTGCAGCAGACCCCGCTGTTCGCCGACCTCGCCCCCGAAGCCCTGGCCGCCGTCGAGCACCAGCTGACCCTGCTGGTGCTGCCGGGCGGCGCACCGCTGTTCCGCCAGGGCGAACCCGCCGACGCCGTCTATGTCGTCACGAGCGGCTCGCTCGGGGTGTTTCGCCATCACGAGGCCGGCGACGCCCGCGAGCCCATCCTGATCGCCGAAATCCCGCCGGGCAATCTGGTTGGCGAGATGTCGCTCCTGTCCCAGGGCAAGCGCACGCGCAGCGTCGCGGCGCTCCGCGACAGCGAGGTCTGGCGGCTGCCCCAGACCAGCTTCCACGCTCTCACCTCCAACCATCCCGAGGTCCTGCCGGCGCTGATGCGCAGCGTCGTGGCGCGCAATGCGCAGGACGCCAGCGGCGGGCGCCGGCAGCCGCGTACCTTCGCGCTGCTGCCGAGTGGCCCCGACGTTCCGTCGGCGCGGTTTGCGGTGATGCTCGCCAATGCGCTCGGCCGCATCGGCACCCAGGTCCAGATGCTGGGCTCGGAATCGCTCGACCAGGAACCCGAATGGTTCGCGCGCTGCGAGATGGAATCGTCCTTCGTGCTGTACCGCGCCGACCCGACCCTGACGCCCTGGACCGAACTCTGCCTGCGCCAGGCCGATTGCCTGGTCGTGGTGCGCAATGCCGACAACGACGCCCCGACCAGGGTGCCGTTCGAGATCGAGACGGCGCAGAGCGGCGCGGTGTTCCACCGCCGGCGCGAGCTGGTGCTGCTGCACGAGGGTCACGAACCGAAGGCCGGATCGACCGCTCCGCTGCTGGCGGGCGGCCTCTACGGCAACCACCACCACGTGCGCCTCGACATTCCTGCCGACATCGACCGGCTGGCCCGCATCCTCACCGGGCACGCGGTGGGCGTCGTCATGGCGGGCGGCGGCGCGCGCGCGTTCACCCATATCGGCGTGGTCAAGGCGCTGCGCCAGAGCGGCGTGCCGATCGACCTGGTGGGTGGTACCAGCATGGGCGCCATCGTCGCGGCGGGCGTCGCCTCGCGCTGGAACGACCAGGAACTCGACGCGCGCTTCCGCCGCGCCTTCGTCGACAACAATCCGCTCAGCGACTACACGGTGCCGCTGATCGCTCTGTTTGCCGGTCGCAGGGTCACGCGCCTGCTGCGCATGGCCTTCGGCGAGAAGGACATCGAGGACCTGATCCTCCCCTACTATTGCATGACGGCGAATCTCACGACCTCGAAGGCCGACATCCACACGGTCGGACGACTGTGGCGATGGCTGCGCGCCTCGGTGTCGATACCCGGCGTGATGCCGCCCTTCAACGAAGCCGGCGAGGTCCACGTCGATGGCGGCGTCATCGACAATTTCCCGGTGCGCGCCATGCAGCGGCTGGGCCGCGGCGTGACCGTCGGCGTCGACATCGACACCGGCGGCGCGCTCTCCGCCGGCGAGGGCGTCATGGAACCGTGGTCGGCCTGGCAGTTCTTCCGGCGCCTCGTCTGGAAGCGCAACGAGACGCTGCCCATTCCCTCGATCGTGCGCATCCTGCTGCGCTCCGCGCTGGTCGCCAGCACCTCGCGCGCGGCCGAGGACCGCGCCGCCGCGGACCTGCTGATCGTGCCGCCGATGACCCATATCGACCTGCTCGACTGGACCAGCTTCGACGCGGCAATCGAGCTCGGCTACCGCACGACCATGGAAGGTCTCGAGAAGGCCCGCACCCTGCCGGTCGGTGTGCGTCTCTTCGTGTCGTAAAGGGTTCTTCCGATCGGACAGGGAAAGGAAACAACATGACGGACGAGCAGGCGGCACGGCATCTCGCGACCCTGCAGGAGCTCAACCACCACTACGTGCGCTCGGTCGCCGAAGCCGACGTCGAGTGGTTCGACCGGCATCTGTCGGACGATTTCCACAACACCAATCCCGATGGCACGCTGATCGACCGCGCGGCCTTCCTGGCGCAGATCGGCCGCGGCTCGGCGGTCAGGGATCTTCGCGAACACGACGTGAAGATCCGCCTGCTGGGCGGCTTCGCCATCATCCACGCCCGAACGAGCTACACGAAGCCCGACGGCAGCCCGGGCGCCGGCTGGTACACCGACGACTGGCAGCTGCGGCCGGAGGGCTGGCGCTGCGTTTCGGCCCACGTCAGCCGCTCGTGAGCGCGCCCCGGCGATGACGACGGGTGCGGCCGCGGACACGTCCCCCGCCGCCTGGCGCGTCGTCTTCGCCTGTTTCGTGACGGCCGTGTTCGCCTGGGGGTTCGGCTTCTATGCTCACGGGATCTACCTCGTCGAACTGCAGCGCGCGCACGGCTGGTCGACCGGCTTCATCTCGTCCGTCGTGACCGCGCATTATCTGCTGGGTGCCCTGCTGCTGCCCCGGATCGCCGAAGCGATCGGCCGCTTCGGCCCCCGCACCGTGTTCCTGGTGGGCCTGTCGACCAGCGCCGCCGCCCTGATGCTGCTGCCGTCGGTCACCCAGCCGTGGCAGCTGGTTGTCCTTTACATCGTCATGGCGCCGGGCTGGAACGCCACCAGCGTGGCGCCCATCGCCGCCACCGTCGGGCAATGGTTCGACCGCAAGCGGGGCCTGGCCCTCAATCTCGCGCTGAGCGGCGCCACCCTCGCGGGACTGGTCGTCACGCCGCTGCTGCTGGCGGCCATCCCCACGCTCGGCTTTGCGACGGCGGAACGGCTGCTGGTCGCGCTCGGCATCGTGCTCGCGGCCGGCACCGTCGCCCTGTTCGTGCGCCGGGGACCTCTCTCGCCCAAGCCGACGACGGTGCGGCTCAATCGGCTGGCACCGCTGCGGGAGTGGCATTTCTGGAGCATCGCCGCGCCCTTCGCCATCGTGCTGACGTCCCAGGTCGGCTTCCTCACTCATCTCGTGCCGCTGGTGACCTCCCGTGCGGCCGCCAGCGGGTTGACCATCGATCCCGCGCTTGCCGTCGGCATCAATGCCGTGACGGCCCTGGTCGGCCGCATTGTATTGGGGCTGGTCATCGACCAGCTCGAGCCGCGCCGCGCCTCGGCCGTCTGCTTCCTGGTGCAGGCCGGCGCCATCGCGGTGCTGGAATTCGTCGAGACACCGCTTGCGGTCTACGGCGCCTGCGCCGCCTATGGCCTCGCCGTCGGCAACATCATCACCCTGTCGCCGATGATCGTGCAGCGCGAATTCACACCCGACCGTTTCCCCGCGATCGTCGCCCTCTCCACGGCCGTCATGCAGACCCTCTACGCCTTCGGCCCCGGCCTGCTGGGCGTTCTGCGCGACGCCTCGGGTAGCTACGGCGTGCCGCTGGCCGTCTGCATGGGGCTCAATCTCGCCGCGTCCGCGATGATCCTGATGAGATCGCGGCGACCCGCTTAGGCCAGGAACTTCAGCCCGTTCACCACCTTGTCGATGGCTCTGCGCGGCCCGTGCACGCCGATGCCGACGAAGTCCAGCGCATCGACCGGCGCCGCGGCCACCGCCGCACGATTGTCGGCGTCGTTGGTCGTGGCGAACATCGGCTCGATGTAGATGGCGGGCACCAGCTCGCGCGACAGCGCCCGCTGGTGCGTCCGCCGAAGCTCCTCCAGCGTGGCGCCGTAGACGAACACCGGCTCGCGGATCAGGGCGGTGTGGGCGCGGCCACCGCCGTCGCGGTAGGGCTCGCCCATCAGATGGGCGTGGGTGCCGGCGAGGCCGCCGGCCAGGAAGGCCGCAACATTGGCCACCTGCCAGGCGGCCAGTTCCTTGCGCAGCACCAGGGCCGTCTTGGTTTCGTAGATCATACCGCCGATATGGGGCATGCTGCTCCCACCGTCTTGAACATTCGTGCATGAGCCTCGACCAGATCCGCCTCGACCGGCCCACGTCCGGCCTGCAGCGCCTCGAAGGGCGGTTCGGCGGCCATGCCTATGACCTGCACCGGCACGAAACCTACGGGGTCGGGCTCACCCTCTACGGTGTCCAGCAGTTCCACTATCGCGGCAGCCTGAGGGCGAGCCGGGCGCGGCAGGTACTGGTCCTGCATCCCGACGAGGCGCATGACGGCCATGCCGGCGAGGGCCGCGCCTTCGCCTATCGCATGCTCTATCTCGACCCGGCCGCGGTCTCCCAGGCGCTCGACGGCGCCAGCCCGCCCCATGTCGCGGAGGCCGTCGCGCACGATCCCGGGACGGCGAGGGTCATCGAGGAAGCCTTCGTGGACTTCCCGCAGCCACTCGAACCCCTGGCCGTCGACGCCACGATCGGTCGCCTCGCCGATCTTCTGGCCCGGCGCGGCGACGGCGGGCCCCCACGCCGCCGCGGCAGCCCTGCCCTGCGTGCCGCGACCCAAGCTCGCGATTTCCTGGTGGCGGAGTCGCATCGGACGGTCGGCTCCGACGAGCTGGAGCATATCACCGGGCTCGATCGCTTCTCGCTGGCCAGGCACTTCCGGTCCGTGTTCGGCACCTCGCCGCACCGTTTCCAGGTCGGCCAGCGCCTGATGCGGGCGCAATCGATGATCGTCGAAGGCGTCGCCCTGTCGGAGGCGGCGGCCGCCGCCGGCTTTGCCGACCAGAGCCATCTCACGCGGCATTTCTCCGCCCGCTTCGGCGTCACACCGGGCCGCTGGGCCGCCCTGTCGCGACGCCGCTAGAGAGGATAGTGCCCGTCGGCGTCGAGCGGCTCGGCCGACAGCCAGCCCCGACGGAGGCCGGCCAGCACGCCCGTCAGCATCGGCCGGACGATGGGCGTCTGGCAGGCCTGGCGAAGCAGAAGGTCGCGCAGGATGGCGAGGGGCACGCTGTCCGACTGGAAGAACGGCGTCAGCAGATGGCTCGCAGACCGGTAGAAGCGGTTGGAAGGCCCCCGCCGGCGCGCAAAGAGATCCATTGCCCCGGCAAGATCGGCCGCCTCTGTGAGGCTGCGCGCCAGGGCATGGGCATCGAGCAGGCCGAGGTTGGCGCCCTGCCCGAGCTGCGGGCTCGTGCCGTGTGCGGCATCGCCCAGGAAGACGACCGGTCCGTCGTTCCAGCGTGGCAGGGCCACATGCCGGTAGGTCGCGCGCGAGAAGTCGCCCGCACTGACAGCGCGCTCGATGATCGACGCTGCTTCCGGCCACAGCGCCAGCGCCTCCTGCCGTATGGTCTCCAGATCGAGCGGACGATCGGGTGAGAGGTCGGGCGTGCGCAGACTCCAGAACATCGTGACCGCGTCCGGCGACACGGGGAGAAGCCCCATCATCGCCGTGGTGTCGGCGAATCGCTGGCGAAGCAGCCGGACGGCGCCGGTCGCCAGGGTGTCGGGGACGGTCGCCCAGATGCAGCCCCACGGATAGAGCGGCGCCCGGGCCCGCGGAAATACGCGTTGCCTCAGCGCCGAGTGTGAACCATCCGCCACCACCAGGAGATCGAACGGGCCATGCCGGCGAGCCTTCCGGTCGAGCGCGATCGCCCGGCCACCCTCGCGCTCGACGTCGACGATCTCCACGCCGGGAACAAGGCGAGCCCCCGCCGCGCCCAGGCGGCGATGCAGCAAGTCGAAAAGAACGGAACGGCGGATGCCGAGGCCGAAGGCGGCGGGATGCAGGTCGCCATAGGCCAGATCGAGAATCCGGATTCCCCACTGGTTCTCGCCGAGCACCCCGTCGATCCGGGCACCCGCCGACAGGGCCTCCTGCTCCAGACCAAGCGCCCGCAGGACCGACAGGCCGGTGGGCTGCAACAAAAGGCCGGCGCCTACGGGCTGCGGCTGCTCGAAGCGCTCCAAGACAGTAACACGATGTCCGGCATCGGCGAGGAATCCCGCAGCGGCCTGCCCGCCGACGCCGCAGCCTACGATTCCGATATCAAGAGAACCCAACGCCATCCCACCCATTCTGAACCTGGGAAGCGTATACAACGAAAAAGGGGGGCCAACAGGCCACCCTTCCGTCGTTTTTACCAGTCGGCCTGTCAGAGACCGCCGTTCACGACCAGGCACTGGCCGCTGACATAATCACTGTCCGGGCTGCAGAACAGGTAGACCGAGCCTGCCGCCTCCACGGGCAGGCCGCCGCGGCCCAGCGGGATCATCTGGTTCAGCGCGGCGAGACGGCCGCCCTGCACGCCGATCTTGACGGTACGGCCCTGGACCTCGATCTCGCCGGACTCGCCCTGGGCGAGCGGCTTGGTGAGGCGCGTCTGGATGTAGCCGAAGGCCACGGCGTTCACCGTGACGTCATAGCGGCCGAACTCCTTGGCCAGCGTCTTGGTCAGGCCGATAATGCCCGCCTTGCCCGCCGAGTAGTTGGACTGGCCGGCATTGCCGTTGACGCCCGAGGTCGAGGAGATGTTCACGACCTTGCGCACGACGCGCCTGCCCGCAGCGCGCTCCTTCTCGACGGCGTCCTTGAAATGCAGCTGGAAGGCCCGGAGGATGCGGAACGGTGCGGTCAGGTGGACGTCGAGGATGGCGTACCACTGTTCGTCGCTCATCTTCTGGATGACCGAGTCCCAGGTGTAGCCGGCGTTGTTCACCACGACATGGCAGTCGCCGAACGCGTCGACGGCCGTCTTCACGATGCGGTCGCCGAAGTCGGGCTTGGCGACGTCGCCGTTGCAGGCCACCGCCCTGCCGCCCGCCTTGATGATCTCGGCGACGGTTTCCTCGGCCGGCGCGTCGTCGATGTCGTTGATCACGACGCTGGCACCGTCGCGCACCAGGCGCAACGCGATCTCCTTGCCGATGCCGCGTCCCGAACCGGTGACGATCGCCACCTTGCCGTCCATCTGACCCATGTCGTTCTCCTGTCTCTCTTGGGCCGGCTTCGCCGTCAGTTCAGCGCGACCGTGGCGGTGCCCTGGAGCGTGTCCTGGCCGTTCTGGTTGGTGCACTTGACCTCGAGATCGACCAGCTTCTCGCCGTCCTTCTCGCGCTTGCCCGTGACCTTGCCCGACACGGTGATGACGTCGCCCACCCAGGTGATCGAGGTGAATCGCGTGCCGAGGCCGCGGACCTGCTTCTGCGGCACCCAGGAGGTGACGAGGCGGCCGAGGAAGGCCATCGACAGCATGCCGTGGGCGAACACGTCCTTGAAACCGAACTTCCTGGCGAAGTCGAGATCGACGTGGATCGGATTGTGGTCGCCCGAGCCGCCGCAGTAGAGGGCGAGCTGGTGGCGGCTGATCGGCGGCAGCACCAGCGGCTTGAGTTCGTCGCCGACCTTCACGTCGGCAAATTTCGGAGCGGTCGCAGTTGCCATGAGTGCCTCCCTTACTTCTTCGCCGCGTCGGGGTTGCGAACGACGGTGACGCCGCGGCCCTTGGCCAGCAGCTTGCCCGCCTGATCCTTCATCTCCATTTCCTGGACGACGAACCACAGCGCGCCGCCCTTCTTGTCGTAGATGTCGACGACCTTCTCCTGGCAGGTGACGACGTCGCCCACCACGACCGGCGCGTAGTACTCGAAGTGCTGCTCGCCGTGCAGGATCAGGCCGATGTCGACGTTGAGCAGGCGCAGGAGCCCGCCCTTGTTGGGATCGTCGGCCTGCAGGGCGCGCAGGAAGGTGAGCGGCGCGGTGATGCCGCGATAGCCCGCCGCCTTGGCCGCGGCCTCGTCGGAATAGATCGGGTCTTCCTCGCCGATGGCCTTGCAGAACAACTTGATCTTGCCAGCCTCGACGGTGGCGGTGAACGGCTCGAACTCGTGGCCGATGAGCTTCTTGTCGAGCTCCATGGATGTCTCCTCCTGATCGGGTGCAAAGAAAAGCCCTCTCCCCGACTGCTTCGAGCCGGAGAGAGGGCTTCGCGATTCGCGACTACTCGTAGCGGCCGACGATGGCCACGCTGGCGATGTTCTCGCGCGGCGCGCCGCCGAGATTGTGCGTCATGCCGATGCGCGGGTTCTTGAGCTGGCGGGGGCCGGCCTTGCCCTGGATCTGCAGGTACATCTCGTAGAGCATGCGCAGGCCCGAGGCGCCGATCGGATGGCCGAAGCACTTGAGGCCGCCGTCGATCTGGCAGGGGATCTTGCCGTCGGCGTCGTAGAAACCGTCGAGCACGTCCTTCCAGCCCTTGCCGGTCTCGGAAATGTGCAGGTCTTCCATGGTCACCAGCTCGGTGACCGAGAAGCAGTCATGGACCTCGAACATCGACACTTCGTCGCGGGGGTTCTTGATGCCGGCCTCTTCATAGGCCTTCTTCGAGGCGATGCGCGTCGTGTGGAAGTAGCTGCCGTCCCACGAATTGTGGCCCGACTCGGAACCGTTCGAGACCGAGAGCTGCAGTGCCTTGACGCTCACGATGTCGTGCTTGCCGAGCGCCTTGGCGATCTCCGGCGTGGTCACGATGGCTGCGGCCGCACCGTCCGACACGCCGCAGCAGTCGAACAGGCCCAGCGGCGAGGCGATCATCGGCGCGTTGAGGATGGTGTCCATCTCCACGGCCTTCTGGAGATGCGCCTTCGCATTCTTCGCGCCGTTCTGGTGGCTCTTCCACGAGACGTGGCCGATCGCCTTCTTCAGGTCCTCGCCACTCACGCCGTGCGCCGTCATGTAGGCGGTGGCGAGCTGGGCGAAGTTGCCGGGCGCCGTGCCGTTGGCGTTCCACAGGGCCTGCAGCGGGCCGCCGCGACCGCCGGGGAGGCCGCCGTAGCCGGTGTCCTTCAGCTTCTCGACGCCGAGCGCCAGGGCGAAGTCGGCGGCGCCGGAGGCCACCGCATAGCAGGCGCCGCGGAAGGCCTCGGTGCCGGAGGCGCACATGTTCTCGACATGCGTCACCGGGATGTTGGGCAGGCGCAGCGTCATGCTGAGCGGGATACCCGACTTGCCGACGTGAACCTCGTCGATGGCGGTGGAGAACCACGCCGCCTGGAGCTGGTTCTGGTCGATGCCGGCGTCGTTCAGGCATTCCTTGTAGGCTTCGAGCATCAGCTCCTCGGCGCCGCTGTCCCAGCGTTCGCCGAACTTCGAGCAGCCCATGCCGAGAATAGCGACCTTGTCCTTGATACCACGAGCCATTGCAGGTCTCCTTGGTGGTGAGGTTGAACTCTTGAAACTAACGAAACTCTTGAACCGGGAAGGCGATCCGAGCCGAAAGGCTCAGACCGGTGTCGCCTTCCAGAAGTAACGCTTGAAGCCGCCGCGCATCTGGTCGTTGTCGCGGATGCGGAAGGTCATGCGCATCCTGGCGCCGACCTTGACCTGATCCTTGTCGCTGTCGGTGAAGTCGGCCATGAAGCGCCCGCCCTCGGGGAAGGTGATCATGCCGTAGTACGCCGGCGGGTCCGGCGAATAGGTGAGCGAGTCGGCGGTGAAAGACATCACCGAACACTCGAGCCCGGCCATCGCGTAGGGATCCTGACTGTCGATGGCATGGCAGTTGGGATTGACGCAGACCTGGCTGCGCGGGAACTGCACCGTGCCGCACACCTTGCACTTTCCGCCGACCAGCCCGTAGATCATGTCGCGCTTGCGCCACAGGACCGACAGGGCCGTCTTCTTGTCGAACTCTGCCCGCATGCCCTTGTCGATCGGCAGCATGTCGTTGAAGGCGAGGAACTTCATGTAGTTCTTCTCTTCCTTGCGACGCGCCATCCAGCCGGACAGGCCCTTGCGCTTGGGCAGCTTGTCCTTCTCGGCCGTGACCTCGAAGACCAGCGTGTCGACACCCTGGCCGAAGGCCACGACCATGATCCTGTCGCCCGCCTTGGCACTTTCCAGCGCATCGACCAGCATGACGAGCGCGTGCGCCGAGCCGGTATCGCCAAGCGACGCTCCCAACAGGTCGCGCACCGCGCCCTCACCGATACCCGCCATCTTGGCCATCAGTTTGGGCACCGCCGGCATCAGGCTGGGCATGATGAAGTGGGTGATGTCGCTGCCCGTGAGCTTGCAGGCCGCAAGCGCCGCCTTGATCGCGGGCGGCACGATCTTCGAGTAGCCCTCGTCGCGGATCCAGCGCTCTTCCCAGCCGTAGTCGAACTCGGCGTCCTCACCGCGGAAGTGATCGACGAAGTCCATCGACACGGAATGATGGCCGACGAGCCTGGCAATCACGTTCTCGGTGCCGCAGAGCAGCGCCGCCGCGCCATCGCCGTAGTTGAGTTCGTTGGCCGAGGCGACGCGGGCCATCCGCTTGTCGGCCGCCGCCACCAGGGACGGCGCGCCGTCCTTGGAGGCATTGAGGCCGGCGATCAGGGCCGAGGTCCCGGCCTTCAGCGAACCGCCGATGTCGGTCGCCGACAGGTTCTGCTCGACGTTCAGCGCCGTGCCGATCACGCCGGCATTCTGGCGGTCCTTGAACGGATGCGTCGTCGACGCGAAGTAGATGTTGCGGACGTCTTCGGCCTTGTGGCTGGTCAGGCAGTCTCGCGACGCCTCGACCGCCATGGTGATCGAGTCCTCGTCCCAGTTGGCCATCGAGCGCTCGCCCTTGGCGAGGCCGCGCAGGCCGGCGGCGAACCACTTGTTGGCGTCGTAGACGGCCTGACGATTGAGACGCAGGCGCGGCACATAGGCGCCATAGGCCACGATTCCGACCATCGTTCTTCTTCCTCCACCTGGTCCGACCGAAGTCGGTTCATGAACGAGCGTTTATGGGGTCGCTCTTAGCGCGCTCGCCCGTTGCGGGCGAGCCGCTTTTCGTCGCCGCGCCGTATTCCGCGGAATTATCTTCCGGTCTGCGGAACACCGCCGGAGGGCGGCATTTCGCGGACGAGGTTGTGATAGCCGGCACCCTCGGGAATGTGCAGGAACTTCTTCCCGTCCCTCACCTCGACCCAAGGCTGGACGGTGACGATCTTGCGGGCACTCGCCGCAGCGATCGCGCCCGCGACCGTCTTGCCCTCCGCCAGCAGCTCCAGGTTCTTCATCGTTGCATGGACCAGCGTCCGCTTCCCGGCCTTGGCCTCCTCGATCGCTTCCTGGGCGCCGATCCAGACCGAGTCCGTCGACTCCGACCCGTCGTGCAGCGCGACCTGGTCCTCCGGCGCCTCGGCCAGGAAAAACCAGGTGTCGAAGCGCTTGGGCACGAAGGTCGGCGTGATCCAGTGCGCATAAGGCGTCATCAGCTCGGTCGCGATCTCCAGATCCTCGGCCTCGACCATGTCGACGATGCTCGCCTCGTCCTTGGCGAGCTTGACGCGCCAGCGCTCCTCGATCCCCTTGAGTTCGGCCGCCCCGATCAGGGCCCGCTGGCCGCGCTTGCGGGCGAGAAGGACGCCGCATTCCTCGAAGGCCTCACGCACGCCGGCGACGCGAAACTTGAGTTCGGCATCGTCGATCTTGTCGGCACCGCCGCAACGCGCCCGCAGCGACGGGGCGCCATCGGCCTCCTCCAGCTTGCCACCGGGAAAGACGAGCGCGCCGGAGAAGGAATCGATCTGATGATGGCGGACCACCATGAACACTTCCAGCGGCGATGCGGCGTCGGCCGGCTGCGACGGACGCAGCAGCAGCACGGTGGTGGCGGGCCGCGGCGCGGCACCCTCGGTCTTCGGTTGGGTCATCTCTTCCTGCATTCCTGTGACACTGAAGTGTCCCATACAACCGGCGACAGTGCCATTGCGCGGGTGTATCCTGACATTGTCCATTCCGCTCTGAAGGAGCATGCCATGACAATGTCCACCAACAGTCCGCTTCCGCCCAATCTCGCGGAGGGCATCAAGGTCCTGCGCGCCAAGTGGGGATGGATCGTGGCGCTGGGCGTCGTGTTCCTGTTCGCCGGCTTCGTCGCGCTCGGCAGCGCCGTCGCCGCGACCGCCTCGGCCGTCATGATCGTCGGCATCATGATGATCATGGGAGGCGTCGCTGAAATCGTCGCCGCCTTCAGCGTCAAGGGCTGGGGCAAGTTCTTCCTCTGGATGCTGCTCGGCGCGCTCTACGTCGGCGCCGGCGTCATCGCCATCGGCAACCCCTTCGCCGCGGCCACCATCCTCACGCTGATGCTGGGCGCGGCGCTCGTCGCCGGCGGCGTACTGCGCATCTTCCTCGCGTTCAGCATGAAGTCCGCCGGCAAGCCGTGGGGCTGGGTCGTCGTGTCCGGTCTCGTGACCCTGCTGCTGGGCGCCATGATCATCGCCCAGTGGCCGGCCTCCAGCTTCTTCGTGCTGGGCATCTTCCTCGGCATCGACCTGATCTTCATCGGGTCGGGCTGGGTGACGATGGGGCTGGCTCTGAAGAACCGGCCCGCCGCCTGAGGCCTACTTCCGGGTCGGATCCTCGGCGACCTGCACCAGCAGCTTGCCGAAGTTCCGGCCCTTCAGGAGGCCAATGAAGGCGTCGGGCGCGTTCTCGATGCCCTTCACGACATCCTCGCGGTACTTGATCCTGCCGGCCTTCACGAGCGGCGGCACTTCCTTCCAGAAGTCGGCCATCTGGCCGAAGTGATCGGAGACGATGAAGCCGGTCACGGTGGCGCGCTTGATCAGCAGCAGGCGCCAGTCGGGCCCCGGGCTCATCTGCATCTCGTTGTACTGCGAGATCAGGCCACAGAGCGGGACTCGCGCGAAGTCGTTGAGCTGCGGCACGACGGCCGCCTGTACCGCCCCGCCGACATTCTCGAAATAGATGTCGATGCCCTTGGGCGCCGCCGCCCGCAGCTCCTTGAACAGGTTGCCGCCGGCCGCGCGATAGTCGACGCAGGCGTCGAAGCCCAGCTCGTTCACGACGTAGTCGCACTTGTCCTTGCCGCCGGCGATACCGACCGCACGACAGCCCTTCAGCTTGGCGAGCTGACCGACCACCGAGCCGACGGCGCCGGACGCCGCCGACACGACCACGGTTTCGCCCGCCTTGGGCTTGCCGATCTCCATCAGTCCCCACCAGGCGGTCATGCCCGGCATGCCGAGCACCGACAGCGCGGTCGAGAGCGGCGCGGCGTCGGGATCGAGCTTCATCGACATGTCTCCGGTCGAGCAGGCGTAGCTCTGCCAGCCGGCATACTCGACGACGTAGTCGCCTTCCTTGAAGCGCGGGTTCTTCGACTTCACGACCTGGCCCACCGTGCCGCCGACCATGGCGTCGCCGAGATTGACGTTCGACGCGTAGCCCTTGGCCTCGGCCATGCGGCCGCGCATGTAGGGATCGAGCGACAGCCAGATCGTGCGCGAGAGATATTCGCCGTCCTTCGGCTCGGGGATCGCCTGGTCGACGATCTCGAAATTGTCGGGCGTCGGTTCGCCCTGCGGTCGTGACTTCAGCAAGACGCGACGATTGGTGGCCATGGAATCCTCCGTTGGTTTGCGGCACGGTATCACGCCGATGAAACCCCCGAAAACGCTGAGCTGAATGACCGAGTCCCGTACCTATGTCTGCCTACCCGGCGCCTGGATGGGCGCCTGGTCCTGGAAATTCGTGCTCGAACGCCTTGCGGCGGCGGGCCACGACGCCCGCGCCCTGCCCTTTCGCGGCATCGGCGAACGCGCGGCGGAACTGTCGCCCGAACTCGACAATGACGTCTTCCTCGCCGACACGATCGCCACCCTGGAGAAGGAAGACCTGCGCGACGTCGTGTTGGTCGGCCACAGTTTCGGCAGCCTGATCGCCACCCTCGTCACCGACCGCATCCCCGAGCGGATCGGCCATCTCGTCATCGTCGACGGCGGCATCGCGACCGACGGTCAGTCGATCTTCGGCCGCATCCCGCCCGAGATCGTGGCCAAGCGAAAGAAACTGATGAAGGTCGTGAACGGCACGGAGGTGCTGCCCTTCGCGCCGGTCGGCAGCCTGATCATCGACGATCCCGAGCTGGCCGCCTGGACGCACAGCCATCTCACGCCGCACCCCGTCGCCTGCTACACCAAGCCGATCACGCTGCATCATCCCGCCGGCAACGGCCGGCCGATGACCTACATCGCCTGCACCAAGCCGCGCTATCCAGTATCGGCCGGGATGCACGAGAAGGTCCAGGCGATGCCGCATGTCCGCTACCGCCCGATCGAGGCCGGCCACAACTGCATCCTCTCGGCGCCCGATCTGGTGGCCGCGGAGCTGCTGGCGATTCCGCGCTGAGCATCCCGTCGTCCCGAGCGGAGCGCAGCGAAGTCGAGGGACGAGGGGAGGGTTTTTTTAGAACGGCTCCTTGTACGGCCGCAGGTCGATCTCGTGCGTCCAGGCGCTGCGGTGCTGCCGATGGAGATGCCAGTAGCTGTCGGCGATGGCGTCGATGTTCAGGAGCCCGTCCGGCCCAGCCTTGTCGGCGCGATCGGGCATGCGCGAGAGCAGACGCTCGCCCTCGATGCCGCCGTCAATGATGGCGTGCGCGACGTGAATGCCCTGCGGCCCGAATTCGCGCGCCATCGACTGCACCATCAGCCGCAGCCCGCCCTTGGTCGCATTGAATGCGGCGAAGCGCGGCCGGCCGCGCAGCGAGCCCGAGGCGCCGGTGAAGATGACCGTGCCGCGGCCCAGCGGCGCCAGCCGGCGCATCGCCTCGCGCCCAAACAGAAAGCCGGCGAAGCAGCCGACCCGCCACGAATCCTCGAAATGCTGCGCCGTCATCTCGCGGAAATCGACGGCGGCGTTGTTGCCCATGTTGAACACCAGCAGGTCGGCGGGCGCGCTGTCCGCGTCGTCCGCCATCGCCTTGTCGAACAGCGTGACGACCTGGTCTTCCCTGGTGCCGTCGACCACGACCGCCGTCGCCGAGCCGCCGGCCTCGCGGATCCCCTGTACGACCTTGTCGATCTTGGCGCCGGTGCGACCGGCCACGAGCACGTGATATCCCTCTTTCGCAAAGCGCCGGCTCGCGGCCGCGCCAAGCCCGCGCTCGGCGCCCACGCCCAGCACGACGGCCTTCGTCTTCTTCGCCATGTTCGCTCCTCGCAACGCTGTTGCACGGAACTTGCGGTGCGCCGCGCCCCTTCGCTACGGTCGCTCGCATGAAATTAGCTCCGTACCCCATGATCGATCTCGACCTCGCGGCGCCGCTCGATCGCCATCCCGCCACCGTGCTGCCCGACTGGATCGACTGGAACGGCCACATGAACGTGGGCTACTACGTCGTGGCCTTCGACAAGGCGACGGACACGCTCTGCCAGCAATTCGGCTGCGGCTACGAATATACGCGCGACGGGATCGGCATGACCTTCGTGCTCGAGGCGCACGTCACCTACGATCGCGAAGTCAAGGAAGGCGATCCCTTGCGCATCACCACGCAGATCCTCGATCACGACGCCAAGCGCCTCCACTTCATCCACATGATGTATCACGCGACGGAAGGCTATCTCGCGGCCACCAACGAACTCATGCTGATGAACATCGACTACCAGACCCGCCGCTCGGCGCCCTGGCCCGGCTTCGCCATGGAGCGCATCGAGAAGCTCGCCGCGGCGCATGCCGCCCTACCGCGCCCGGCCCAGGCCGGCCGCCTCATCGGAATCAAGAAGAAGTAACAGCGTCCATGCTTCAGTCCCTGCCCTACGAACTTCCCGAACTCATCACCCGCGCCCCGCTCGACACCCACCGCTCGACCGTGATTCCCGAATGGGTCGACTGGAACGGCCACATGAACGTGGCCTTCTATGTCGCGGCCTTCGACCAGGCCTCGGGCGCCTTCATGCGCAACATGGGGCTGGGCCGCCGCTACGTCGACGGCAAGCTCGGCATGACCTTCGTTCTGGAGACCCACGTCACCTACGACCGCGAAGTGCGCGAGGGCGCGCCGCTGCGCTTCACCACCCAGCTGCTCGCGCGCGACACCAAGAAGGTCCATCTCTTCCACGAGATGTATCACGCCGAGCAGGACTATCTGGCGGCGACCAACGAGACGATCATCATGAACATCGACTACGAGTCGCGGCGTTCCGGCCCCTGGCCGGTGCCGGTGACCGAGCGGCTCGACGCGATCTGGGCGACCCACCAGCTCCTGCCCAAGCCGGCCAAGGCCGGCCGCGTCATGGGTCTTTCGAAGAAGAGCTAGCGAGCGCGGCCAGTGCCTCGCCGTTCAGGCGATAGGGCAGCCAGTTGCGGATCCAGCGGTAGCCCAGGCGCTCGTAGAAGCCGCGCGCCGGATTCCAGTCGAGCACGTTGAGGTCGATGCGCTTGTAGCCCTTGGCCACGCATTCCCGCGCCAACCCCTGTATCAGCGCGCGCGCCACGCCGCCGCGACGTTCCTCGGGCACCACCCAGATGTCCTCGATGAAGATGCCGCGCGCGGCGGTCCAGACGGAGTAGTTGAACGTATAGAGGATGAAGCCCACGGGCTTCGCGCCGCGCTCGGCGATCAGGGCGGCGAATTGCGGGTGCCCGCCGAAGCCGTCGCGCGCCAAGGTCTCAGGCGTCGAGCCGACGGCGTCGGGTTCGTCCTCGTAGGTTGCGAGATCGACCGAGAAACGATGCAGCGTGTCGACGTCCTCGACCGTGGCCGGCCGCACCACCAGCTCTTGCGGATCAGACGGCAAGATAGCCTCCATCGACCGGCAGGATGGCGCCGGTGATGTAGCTCGCCGCCTCGGAACACAGGAACACCACCGGCCCGGCCAGCTCCTCGGGCTGGCCGACGCGCTTCATCGGCACGTGCGCCAGGAAGCCATCGAGCTTCTTCGGATCGGCGCGCGTCACCTCCGTCATCGCGGTGGCGATGATGCCCGGCGCCAACGCGTTCACCCGCACGCCGTCGGGCGCCAGTTCCGTCGCGAGCGCCCGCGTGAACTGGGCCAAGGCGCCTTTCGAGACCGGATAGACGCCGCTGCCGGCCGGCGCGATGAACGAGTTGATCGAGGCGATGTTCACGATGCTGCCCTTGGTGTGCTTCAGCTGATCGATGAAGGCCATGGTGACGTTGAACGGTCCCTGGACGTTCACCTCCATCGTGCGCTCCCAGCGCGCCCGGCCGTCCGGCTCGGTCAGGCCGCCGCGCAGGAAGATGCCGGCGTTGTTGACCAGGATGCTGATCGGGCCCACCAGCAGGGAGACGTCCTGCGCCAGCTTGCGGCAGCTTTCCTCGTCGGTGACGTCGAGCGCATGGCCGCGCGCCTCGCCGCCCGCCTTGACGATGCTGTCGGCGATCGCTCGCGCCGCGTCGAGATCGATGTCGGTGACGATGACGCGGGCGCCGGCCGCCGCGAGGCCGCGCGCAATGGCGGCACCGTTGCCGCGGCCGGCACCGGTGACCAGCGCCAGCCGGCCGATGAGCATGCCCTTCATGATTCCTCCATCGTCTCGCGCGCCGCCCTCAGCGCCTCGCGCAGCACCGCCTCGTCGCCCACATGGTTCGCCAGCAGGAGAATCAGCCGTGCGTCGAAGGCGCGGCACTGCTCGTCGCTCAGATCCCGATGCGCGTCGACGATCGCATTGTAGACATCGTCGGGGCGCGCAAGATTCAACGTGCGGCGCAGCGCGCCGGTCGTGATGTCGGCCATCGCGGTCTCCTCAGCCGTTTCCCGTCGCCCGTCTGATCGCCACAGCGATCGTGGCCGCATCGAAGCGACGCCAGCGGGCGGCGACGTATCGGTCCGGCCGGATCAGGTAGGTCGTGCCCGGTCGTCCATCGTAGCGCTGGCGGGCGAGCCCGTCGCCCGCAATACGGATGCAGCCCACCCCGGACGGCAGGTCGCCGACCGGCACGTCCGTGTCGCCGAAGGTCAGCAGGGTGAAGCCCGGTCCCAGCCGGTCGATCAGCCATCCACTGCCGTCCCGTCCGACCGGCGCATCGAGTATTGCCCGGCCGGGCCCCGGCCCGCGCAGCCAGTCGATATCGCCGTCCGGCGTATCGAGCGGCGAGTCCGGCTGCACGGTCGGGACGGAGAGCCGGCCGCTGTTGATCAGGGCGCGGGCGAAGGGAAAGTCGCGCGCCAGCGACAGCGTGGCGTCGCGAAAGGCGCGCGACGCGGCGAACTTCGGCGTGATGAAGTCGGTGCTGCGCGTCGAGTTCAGGATGTTTTCCCGCGCCGCCGCGCGGCGTTCGCTGCAGTAGCTGTCGAGCAGCGACACGGGCGCGGTCTTCGCCAGGACCATCGCCAGCTTCCAGGCGAGGTTGTCGACGTCGGCGATGGCGCCGTTGCCGCCGCGCGCGCCAAACGGCGAGACGACATGTGCGGCGTCACCCGCGAAGATCACGCGGCCGTGGACGAAGCGCTCCATCATGCGGCAGGTGAAAGTGTAGACGCTGGTCCATTCGTGTTCCCAGCGGGCCTCGGGACCGAACATCTGGCGCAGGCGCCGGTCGATGTTCTCCGGCTTCTTCTCCTCCTCGGGATCGGCGTCGGGACCGAGCTGGAAATCGACGCGCAGCACGTTGTCGGCCTGGCGGTGCAGCAGCACGGAATTGGTCGGATGGAATGGCGGGTAGAACCAGAAGCGCCGCTCCTTCGGCAGTTCGCTCAGAAGCCTGATGTCGGAGATCAGGAAGCGGTCGTGGAAGACCTCGCCCGGATAGGGCAAGTCCATCAGGTGACGCACGGTGCTGCGCACACCATCGCAGGCGACCAGCCAGTCGGTCTCAAGCGCATAGCGACCGTCCGGCGTCTCGACTTCCACCGTGACGCCATCCGGGCCCGGCGTGACTCCCACGACCTTGTTGCGGAAGCGCATCTCGATCATCGGCTCGGCCAGGCAGCGCTCGAAGAGATACTCCTCGACGTAATATTGCTGCAGGTTCACGAAGGCCGGGAACTTGTGGCCGGGCTCGGGCTGCAGGTTGAAGCGGAAGACCGGCTTGTCGTGAAGATAGAGTTCGCCCTGCTCCCAGGTGATGCCCTTCTCGACCATGCGGCTCGCGACGTCGAAGCGATCCCAGGTCTCGAGACTGTGCTTGGCCTGGCAGATCGAGCGGCTGCCGATGCTCACCGTATCGTCCTCGTCGAGAATCACCGACGGCACGCCGCGCTGGGCCAGCGCCAGCGCCAGCGTCGGACCGGCCATGCCGGCGCCGACGATCACGACCGGCCGGCGCGCGCGCGCGCCATCGAGTTCAGGCGGCTTTCGGTACTCGTAATGTCGATAGGTGTAGGAACTCATCGGAGCACGCCACGGAAAGCAGCGTCACTCGGCCTTCTCGAGCGCCGCCCACATCTCGATGTCCCGTTCGGCGGTCCAGATGCGCGGATGATCGAGGCCCTTGGCCTCGTCATAGGCGCGGCTGACGTCGAACGGCATGCAGTGCTCGAAGATGACCCAGTTGCCGTAGCGCGGCTGCAGGGCCGCCATCGCCTTGTCGTAGGCCTGCTTCAGCGAGTCGCCGGCCTCGGCGCTCTTCTCCACGACCTTGTAGAGGTCACTCAGGAAGGCCTGGGTTCCGGCGATGCCTTCCTCGACCGGGCCCTCGCCGATCAGCGCGTCGCCGCGGCCGGGCACCAGCGCCTCGGCCTTGAGGTCGCGAAGCTTCTGCAGGGTCTCCGGCCAGTCCTTGTAGTGCGCGTCGCCGCAATAGGGCGTGGCGCCATACTCGACGAGATCGCCGCTGAACAGGGTGCGCTCCTCGGGCAGCCAGACGATCGTGTCGCCCTTGGTGTGGCCGCGACCGGCATGAATGATGTCGACCTGCAGCTTGCCCATCCACAGGGTCATGCGGTCGGCGAAGGTGATGGTCGGCCAGGTGAGGCCCGGAATCGTCTCCGCCGCCTGGAACAGGCGCGGGAAGCGCTGCAGCTCGGACTTGTAGTCCTGCGCCCCGCGCTCGACGATCATGTCGCGCGTGGCTTCGCTGCAGATGATGTGCTCCGGGCTGTAGCCGCTGGCACCCAGCACGCGCACGGCATGATAGTGCGAGAGCACCACGTACTTGATCGGCTTGTCGGTGACGGTGCGAATCCGCTCGATCACCTGCTCCGCCATCTTCGGCGTCGCCTGCGCGTCGATCACCATGACCGCGTCGTCGCCGATCACGATGCCGGTATTGGGGTCACCCTCGGCGGTGAAGGCGTAGGCGTGCTCGGACAGACGACTGAAGGTGATCTTCTTGTCCGTCATATCCGCCTGCGAGGCGAACGCCTTGGCCATCGTTGTCTCCCCGATTGTCGCTCGACGCGAACCTATGCAGCGTGCGGCGCCCGAGTCAAAGCGCAGCTATTCACAGGCGGATCAGTCGGCGCCGTACTTGTGATAGGCCGCGCGATCGCCGGTACGGATGGTGACGTCGAACGCATCGCCCTCGCGCTCCATCCGGAGCTTCACCACGGAGCCCGCCGGGCCGATCGCCCAGAGCTTTCGATAGAAGTCGGCCACATCGTCGAGCACCTCGCCGTTCAGCGCGTGCAGGATGTCGCCGCGTTGCAGGCCGGCTCGATCGGCGGGCCCGCCGTCGGAAATGCCGCCGACCACGAGTTGGCCCATATGTTCGACGGTATAAATCCCGAGCCACGGGCGCGGCGGCGTCGACAGGCGGCCGGTCGAGACCAGCTCCCCGAAGATCGGCTTCAGCCGGTTGATCGGCACATACATGTTGCCGGGGAACGCCGGCGATCCCGGGCCCAGCGCCTCCTGCACAAGGAGCGAGCCGACGCCCAGGAGTTCGCCGTTCTGGCCGATCAGGGCCGAGCCGCCCCACAGCGGATAGGCCGGCACCGTGAAGATGGCGCTATCGAGCAGATACTCCCAGTAGCCGGCGAACTCGCGCCGGCCGGCGACCTTGACCTTGAGCGCCGCCTTCTCGCCGCCGAGGCCCGCGACATAGGCCTCGCCGCGCAGGGCGAGGGAGTCGGAATCGCCGAACGCCATCGGCTTCAGCGGGACCGGCGTCTCCGTCCGCACGAGTCCGAAGCCGCTCTCATAGTCGTAGCCGACGATGCGGGCCGCCGTTTCGCTGCCCTCGATGTCGGTGATCGTGACGGTGTCGGCTTCCATGATGAGATAGCCGATGGTGAGGACGAGGCCCTCCTCGTCGACCAGGATGCCATGACCTTCACGCTCCGTGCCCAAAGTCTGGGCAGAGCGGCGGCTTTCGGGAATTGTGGTCCTGACGCCGACCACGGCGGGCAGCGCCGCCGCGACCGCAGGCGGCAGGCTGGAGCCGCCGCCGGGGGTGCGGGCGACCATGCCCTCGTCGCCGGGGGGAGGCCAATGGCCCGACCCGTTTGCGGAACCGTTCAACCCTCGGGCCATCCGCTCACCTCCGCCGCGCACCGTGCGCGTCCACAGTCTCGAAGATAGGCGTCCGCCCTCGCGATTGCTATATGACCGTTCATGGCGCCCCCCGCCGATCCGTTCGAAATCACCGACGACCCCGCCCCGGCCGACCCGGTCCCGGCGAGGCGTGCCTTCGCGCCCACCGCCCATCTCGAAGGGCTGAACGACGAGCAGCGCCAGGCCGTCACCCATGCCGGCGGGCCGCTCCTGGTGCTGGCCGGCGCCGGCACCGGCAAGACCCGCGTGCTGACCACCCGCATCGCCCATCTGCTGCTCACCGGCCAGGCCCGCCCATCGCAGATCCTCGCCGTCACCTTCACCAACAAGGCAGCGCGCGAAATGCTGGACCGCGTGGCGAGCCTGATCGGCGGCGCGGCCGACGGGATGTGGCTCGGCACCTTCCACGCGATCGGCGTGCGCGTGCTGCGCCGCCACGCCGAGCTGATCGGCCTCAAGAGCAATTTCACGATCCTCGACACCGACGACCAGACGCGGCTGATCAAGCAGCTCCTGCAGGCCGAGGGGATCGACGACAAGAAATGGCCGGCACGCATCCTGTCCGGGATCATCCAGCGCTGGAAGGATCGAGCGCTGCAGCCGGAGAAGGTGTCTGGCGACGACGCCGGCGAGTTCGCCAACGGCCGCGCCGCCGACATCTACCGCCAGTACCAGGTGCGCCTCGCCGAGGTGAACGCCGTCGATTTCGGCGATTTGGTCATGCACTGCGTGACCCTGTGGCAGAAGCATCCCGACATCCTGGCGGTCTACCACCGTCGCTTCCGCCACATCCTGGTCGACGAATACCAGGACACCAACGTCGCGCAGTATCTCTGGCTGCGCCTGCTGGCGCAGGGCACGCAGGACGTCTGCTGCGTCGGCGACGACGACCAGTCGATCTACGGCTGGCGCGGCGCCGAGGTGGGCAACATCCTGCGCTTCGAGAAGGATTTCCCCGGCGCCACCATCGTCCGGCTGGAGCGCAACTACCGCTCGACGCCGCACATCCTGGCCGCCGCCTCGCACCTCATCTCCCATAACGAGGGGAGGCTCGGGAAGACGCTGTGGACCGACGCCAAGGAGGGCGAGCGCATCTCGTTGCGCGGCGTCTGGGACGGCGACGAGGAAGCGCGCACCATCGGCGAGGAGATCGAAGCGCTGCAGCGCGACAAGCACAAACTCGCGCAGATCGCGATCCTGGTGCGCGCCGGCTTCCAGACCCGCGAGTTCGAGGAACGCTTCATCACCATGGGCCTGCCCTATCGCGTGATCGGCGGTCCGCGCTTCTACGAGCGCCAGGAAATCCGCGACGCGCTGGCCTATTGCCGCGTCACCATCCAGCACGACGACGACCTGGCCTTCGAGCGCATCTACAACACGCCGCGCCGGGGTCTGGGCGAATCGGCCCTGCGCACCCTGCGGCTGATCCAGCGCACCCAGAAGATCTCGCTGTTCGAGGCGACGCGTCGGGCGCTCGAGACCGACGAGCTGAAGGCCCGCCCACGCAAGTCGCTGGGCGACCTGATCCGCAACTTCGAGCGCTGGCGGGCGATGCTCGACGGCATGAGCCATGTCGAGGTGGTGGAGACCATCCTCGACGAGTCCGGCTACACCGACATGCTGCGTGTCGACCGCTCACCCGAAGCCGAAGGCCGGCTGGAAAACCTCAAGGAGCTGATCAACGCGCTGCAGGAATTCGATTCTCTGCCGGCGTTCATGGAGCACGTGGCGCTGCTCACCGACATGGCCTCGCGCGACGACACCGACATGGTGAGCGTAATGACCCTCCATGCCGCCAAGGGGCTCGAATTCGACACGGTATTCCTGCCGGGCTGGGAAGAGGGCCTGTTCCCCAACCAGCGCGCACTCGACGACAAGGGAATGGCCGGCCTGGAGGAGGAACGCCGTCTGGCCTATGTCGGCCTGACCCGGGCACGGAAGCGGGCCTATGTCTCCTTCGCGGCCAACCGCCGGGTGTTCAACCAGTGGCAGGCGGCCATCCCGTCGCGCTTCCTGCGCGAGCTGCCGCCCGCCCAACTCGCCCAGAGCAGCGACGCCGGCCTCTACGCCACTTATTCCGCCGGTCACCATGGCGGCCTGCGCGACCAGGCCAGCGGCTTCGAATACGAGAGCCTGGGCGTGCCCGGCCGCCGCGGGCGTTATCGCGACGAGACGATCGACGACCGGCGCGCGACCGAGGGTGACAGGGTCGACCTCAGCATCGGCCAGCGCGTTTTCCACCAGAAGTTCGGCTACGGCCTCATCGTCGCCGTGGACGGTAACAAACTCGACATAGAATTTGAAAAAGCCGGCCCCAAGAAGGTGCTCGACAGTTTCATCGAAGCCGCCTGATCAAGAACCGCAGGAGAGAAACCCCATGTTCCGCCGCTCCGCCCTTGCCCTCGGCTCCGCCCTGGGTGTCGTGCTCGCTTCCGGCGCCGGCTTTGCGCAGACCGGCAAGGTGACGGTCGTCACCTCCTTCTCCAAGGACGTGACCGACCCGATCAAGAAGGCCTTCGAGAAGGCCGTGCCGGGCGCCACGCTCGAAGTGCAGAACCGCAACACCAACGCCGGTGTGAAGTTCATCGAGGAGACCAAGGGCAACAACCAGGTCGATCTCTTCTGGGCCTCCGCGCCCGACGCTTTCGAGGTGCTGAAGGGCAAGCAGCTGCTCAGCCCCTACAAGCCCAAGGCCACCGGCATCGCCGAGAAAGTCGGCTCCTATCCGGTCAACGACAAGGACGGCTTCTATTCCGGCTTCGCGGCCTCGGGCTACGGCATCATGTGGAACGAGCGCTACGTGAAGGCCAACAAGCTGCCGACGCCCAAGGAATGGCAGGACCTCGCCCTGGCGCCCTACTTCGACCATGTGTCGATTTCGGCACCCTCGCGCTCGGGCACGACGCACCTCACGATCGAGACGATCCTGCAGGGCGAAGGCTGGGACAAGGGCTGGCGCACGACCAAGGAGATCGCCGGCAACCTGCGCACCGTCACCGACCGCTCGTTCGGCGTGCCGGAGGCGGTGAACTCGGGCCAGGTCGGCTACGGCATCGTGATCGATTTCTTCGCCTTCTCCTCGCAGGGCGCGGGCTTCCCCGTGAAGTTCGTCTACCCGTCAGTGACGACGCTGGTGCCGGCCAATGTCGCCGTCGTCGCCAATGCGCCGAACAAGGCCGGTGCCGAAGCCTTCATCGAGTTCCTGCTGTCGCCCGCGGGGCAGGAAGTCCTGCTCGAACCGACCATCCGTCGCCTGCCGGTGCGTCCCGAGACCTACGCCAAGGCTCCCGCCGACTATCCCAACCCCTTCAAGGACAAGAACCTGCAGGGGCTGCTCACCTTCAATGCCGAACTGTCGGAAAAGCGCACCGCCGCCGTCGACACGCTGTTCGACCAGCTCATCACCTTCCAGCTCGAGCCGCTGAAGGCCGTGACCAAGGTGCTGCACGAGGTCGATGCTGCGCTGAAGAAGAAGGACAATGCGCAGGCCCGCGCGCTCGCCGGGGAAGCGCGCGACCTGATCGCCGCCATGCCGATCACCGCCGAGCAGGCCGCCTCGGCCGAGATCAAGGCCGCCTTCACGGGCGGCAAGCAGAAGTCGGCGCGCCAGGCCGAACTGGAACAGCAGTGGGCGGCCTTCGCCAAGGAGAAGTACGCCGCCGCCAAGGCCAAGGCCGACGAGGCGCTGAAGCTGGCGCGATGATGCCGGTGAACTTTCCTCTCCCGCCATACGGGGGAGGTGCCCGAAGGGCGGAGGGGGAAAGCCCCGGACGAGATCCTTCGTGTTGCCTTGACCCCTCCGCCCTTCGGGCACCTCCCCTTCGCGGACTCCGCGAAGGGGAGGAAAGGTTCTAGATGCAGCGCTCCCCCGGACAGATCGCGCTCGCGCTGGCGATCGCGCTGTTCCTCGGCGTCTTCCTGATCGTGCCGGTGGCGACCGTCGTCTATGTCGCCTTCACCGAGAAGAGCGGTGGCGGGGTCACGCTGGTCAACTTCCTCGACTTCGGCCGCACCGACCTGTTCGTGCGCTCGTTCTGGAACTCGGTCTACGTGTCGGCGATGACCGTCGTCTGGGCGTCGGTGCTCGCGCTGCCGCTGGCCTACCTCACCACGCGCTTCGAGTTTCGCGGCGCCATGCTGGTGCAGACGCTGGGCTTCCTGCCGCTGATCATGCCGCCCTTTGTCGGCGCGGTGGCGATGCAGTTGCTGTTCGGCCGCAACGGCTCGGTGAACCTGCTGCTCGACGAGTGGTTCGACTTCAAGATCGGCTTCATGGAAGGGCTGAACGGCGTCATCTTCCTGCAGGCGATCCACTATTTTCCGTTCATCCTGGTCAACCTCTCGGCAGCCTTGCGCAACATCGACCGCAGCATGGAAGAAGCCGCGCAGAACCTGGGCTCGCACGGGCTGCGCCTGTTCCGCCGCATCGCGCTGCCGCTGGCCCTGCCGGGCTACATCGCCGGCGCCAGCCTGGTGTTCGTGAAGGTGTTCGACGACGTGGCGACGCCATTGCTGCTCAACGTCAAGGAGATGCTGGCCCCGCAGGCCTATCTGCGCATCACCTCGATCGGCATCGACGATCCGATGGGCTACGTGATCTCCGTCGTCCTGATCCTCGTGGCGGTGGCGACCATGTGGGCGACGGCGCTGGTCATGAAGGGCAAGGACTACGCCACGACCCAGCGCGGCGGCGGCGGTCTCGCGCGGCGGCAGCTGAAGCCGCGCGAGCAGGTGCTGGCCTATGCCGTCGTGATCCTGATCCTGGCGCTGGTGCTGGCGCCGCATGTCGGGCTGGTGCTGCTCTCCTTCGCCACGGTCTGGTCCTACAGTCCCCTGCCCGACGGCTACACGCTGGCCCACTACACGCGCGTGCTGGGCGACAGCTCCGTCTACATCAAGAACACGCTGCTCTATTCGGGCCTCGCAGCCACCATCGACGTGGTGATCGGTGGCGCCATCGCCTATCTCGTCCTGCGCACGCGCCTGCCCGGGCGGCAATGGCTCGACTGGGCCGCGAGCACCGCGCTCGCCGTGCCGGGCGTGGTGCTGGGCATCGGCTATCTGCGCGCCTTCTACGGCGTCAGCCTGCCCGACGGCACGCCGCTCGCGGCGCTGTGGATCGTGATCGTGCTGGCCATCGCCATCCGCCGCCTGCCCTATGCACTGCGCGCGGCCTATGCCGCCCTGCAGCAGATCTCGGTCTCGCTGGAGGAAGCCGCCGAGAATCTCGGGGCCACCAAGGCGCGCACGGTGCGGCGGGTCGTGATCCCGTTGATGACCGGCGGACTACTGGCCGGCTTCGTCACCAGCTTCGCCACGGCCGCGGTCGAACTGTCGGCCGTGTTGATCCTGGTGCAGTCGAATTCCGATGCGCCGCTGGCCTATGGTCTCTACGTGCTGATGCAGACCCCGGCGGGACGCGGCGCCGGCGCGGCGCTGGGCGTGATCGCCGTGCTCATCGTCGCGATCTGCATGTGGCTGTCGCAGCTCGCGGTCGATCGCTCGCAACGCGCACGGGGCCTCGATATATGACGGACATGACCATGTCGAAGCCGGCCCGGGCCGTGGGCATCGAGATCACGGGCGTGAACCTCTCCTATGGCGCGACGCATGTGCTGAAGGACGTCGCCCTCTCGATCCGGCCTGGCGAATTCTTCGCCTTCCTCGGCCCCTCGGGCTGCGGCAAGACCACGCTCCTCCGGCTGATCGCGGGCTTCGCCCAGGCGCAGACCGGCAAGGTGCTGCTCGACGGTCACGACGTGGCGCCGCTGCCGCCGTGGAAGCGCGATGTCGGCATGGTGTTCCAGAGCTACGCGCTGTGGCCTCACATGACCGTGGCGAAGAACGTCGCCTTCGGGCTGGAGGAGCGCCGCCTGCCGCGGGCCGAGATCGAGCGGCGGGTCGCCCAGGCACTGGAACTGGTCGGCCTCTCCGCCTTCGCCGAACGCCGGCCCGCGCAACTTTCGGGCGGCCAGCAGCAGCGCGTCGCCGTGGCGCGCACCATCGCCATCGAGCCCAAGGTGCTGCTGCTCGACGAGCCGCTGTCCAACCTCGACGCCAAGATGCGGGTGAGCGTGCGTCGCGAGCTGCGGTCGCTGCAGCAACGGCTCGGCCTCACCACGATCTTCGTGACCCACGACCAGGAGGAGGCCAACACGATCTGCGACCGCATCGCCGTGATGGACGCCGGCACGGTCCAGCAGGTCGGCACGCCGATGGAGCTCTACGAGAACCCGGCGAACCTCTTCGTCGCGAACTTCCTCGGCTCGGCCAACATCCTCGACGAGCGGTGCGGCGTGCCGATCCCCGCCGGCAAGCGGCTTGTGTTCCGACCGCAGCACGCCTCGCTGTCGGTGCCGGAAAGTGCATCACTGCATGGGCCGGTCACCCATCGCGAATTCCTGGGCGCGACCGTCCGCTATGCCGTGCGCATCGGCGACAGCGAGGTGCTGATCGAAACGCCGTTCCAGTCCGGCAGCGAATTGCGCAGCGTAGGCGACCATGTCGGCGTGGACTTGCCCCCCCAACGCATGCTCTTCCTTCCGGCATGAACAAGGTACGGAAGGCCGGCTTCGTCGCGCCGGCGGCGCAGCGCGCCGATTGGGAAATCCTGCTGGAAGAACGGCTGGCCGAGGAAGGCTTCATCGTCGCGAGCTGCGAGGTCTCGCGCGACGGACCGTGGCGCATCGACATTTTCGGCGAGGGCGACGAAGCGCTGGTCGAAGCGGCGATCGAAGCCGCCGCGCAAGCCCTCGGCCTCGACCGGCCGGACTGGCGCTGGGAGGAGCTGCCCGACATCGACTGGGTGGCCGAGAACCAGCGCTCCTTCCGGCCCTTCGCCGTCGGGCCCTTCTGGGTGCACCCGTCGCATGTGATGGACGGCCGGCCCGAAGGCCTGCTGCCGCTGCGCATCGACGCCGGGCTGGCGTTCGGCACCGGCACGCACGCCACCACCCGCGGTTGCCTCGAGATGCTGGCGACCCTCGATCCGGCCGAGACGGTCAACGCGGTCGACGTGGGATGCGGCAGCGGCATCCTCGCCATCGCGATGGCGAAGCTTTGGAAGCGGCCGGTGATCGGCGGTGACAACGACGCAGAAGCCGTCGAGGTCGCGCAGGAGAACGCGGCGCTGAACGGCGTCCCGGAGCTTTGCTCCTTCTTCGTCTCCGCAGGCCTGCAGGCGGACGAGCTGGCCCGCCGCGCTCCCTACGACCTGATCGTGGCGAACATCCTGGCCGCGCCGTTGCTCGATCTCGCAGAGGCGTTCGGCGCATCGGTGCGCCCCGGCGGGCGGGTACTGCTGAGCGGCCTGCTGGTCGAGCAGGCGGCCAGCATCCTCGCGGGCTACGAGCAATGCGGCTTCGCCTTCGAGCGCCGGATCGACCTGGAGACGGGTGGCGCCTGGTGGCGCAGCCTGGTCCTGCGCCGGAGCTGAGGCCAAAGCGAAAGGGCCGGCTCTCGCCGGCCCTCGTACGCTTACGCTACGCTACTCAACAATCGGCTACGCCGCGCGGCGCAGGTTCTGGTTCGCTGCGACGGTCCGCTCGCCCGCCCCCTCGAACCGCGGGGTGACGCCCTCGGCGGCCTCGCGGATGGCGAAGGTGATGTCGGCCCGGCACAGGCCGAGGTCGGCCAGTTCGCGGTCGCTCATGCGGTGGAGCTGGGCCTCGGCGGCCCGCAGCTTGAGGTCGGCCTTGATCCCGCCGACGGCGCGATCGTAGAGGCGGCCAACCCACAGGACCGCGTCACCCAGTGCATTCGCCAGCCATTCGGCACGCGCGTAGCGGGCGCGCAGCTCAAGCAGGTGGCGATCCTCGAGGGCGAAGCTGATCTTGGAATTCGCGTTTCCCCCCGCCGGCGCAGTTTCGCTGGTCAGATCCTTAAAGGTCCGAATCGGCTGGGTCATCATGAGTCTCTCCTTCTATTGTGCGGCGCGATAGTCGATGCTGCACTGCACCCAGCAAATATAGAGCCTTGAGGGACAACAATAAGTGCGGTCTCTGAAGGTTCGATATGCACCTAATGCATAGCGAATCATCTCCAAGCATTTCGCAGATGCGAGAGCAATTTTATTGCTCCGTTTGATCAGACCCATCGCCCCGCGTAGGGTCGATCTCATCATGACAACCGTTCCCGACGACGTAATCGCCCTCCTCCGCCGCCGCGGCCGCACCGTCGACCCCGCCCCCCTCGCAGAATTGATGCTCGGCGTTGCCGCGGGCCCCGAAAGCCTGTCGGGGCCGGAGTGGGTCGAGCTGGTCGATCCGGCAGCTGATGCCGAATTGACCAAGGCGTTGTCTGCCTGGCGGGCAGAACTCGCGGCGGCCGATGACGGGCTGCAGGCGAGCCCGGCACCGGGGGAGCGGCTGGCCAGTCTGCGCACCGAATTGAAGCGCCGCGGGCTCGACGGCTTCGTCGTGCCCCGTGCCGACGAGCATCAGGGCGAATACGTGCCGCGCCGCGCCCAACGCCTGGGATGGCTGACCGGGTTCAGCGGCTCGGCGGGCCTCGCCATCGTCCTGGCGCAGCGCGCCGCCATCTTCGTCGACGGCCGCTATACGCTGGCCGTGCGCGACCAGGTCGACGTCGAGACCTTCGTGCCGCACCAGATTCCCGAACAGTCGGCCGAGCAGTGGATCGCCGACAACCTGCCCAAGGGCGGCAAGCTCGGCTTCGATCCCTGGCTGCAGACCGTCGACGGCTACGATCGGTTCGCCCGCGCCTGCGAGCGGGCGGGCGGCAGCTTCGTGCCCGTCGAGTCCAATCCCGTCGACGCCGTGTGGCACGGACGGCCGCCCGCTCCGCTGGCGCCCGTGTTGCCGCATCCCGTGGAATTTGCCGGCGAGACCGGCGAGAGCAAGCGCGGACGCATCGCCTCGACGCTTGCGGCCAGGAACGCCGATGTCGCGTTGATCACCGCCCCCGATTCGATCGCCTGGTTGCTGAACGTGCGGGGCGGCGACGTCCCGCGCACCCCGTTCGCCCTGGGGTTCGCGCTGATCCATGCCGATGGGCACGTCGATCTCTACATGGACCGCCGCAAGATCCCCGACCGGACCGTCTCCTGGCTGGGCAATGCCGTGACCCTGGCGCCGCCCGAGGCGTTGGGAAGCGCGCTCGACATGCTGGGAAAACTCGGAAAGCGCGTCCTTCTCGAACCCTCGACCGCGCCTTACTGGGCCGCGACCCGCCTGCAGGCCGCGGGCGCGACGCTGGTTCGCGACGCCGACCCCATCGCGCTTCCCAAGGCCTGCAAGAACGCGGTCGAACTGGAAGGCATCCGCGTCGCCCATCGCCGCGACGGCGCCGCGGTCAGCCGCTTCCTGGAATGGCTCGATCACAGGTCCGGTGCCGGCAATTTGCGCGAGATCGAGGTATCGGACCGGCTGCAGGCGCTGCGCGAGGAGACCGGCAAACTCCGCGACCTCAGCTTCGATACCATCTCCGGGGCCGGCGCCAACGGCGCCATCGTCCACTACCGCGCCTCCACGGCGTCGGAGCGCACGCTGGAGCCGGGCAGCCTCTACCTGGTGGACTCGGGCGGCCAGTATCGCGACGGCACCACCGACATCACCCGCACCGTCGCGGTCGGCACGCCGTCGCCGGAGATGCGCGACCGCTTCACGCGTGTCCTCAAGGGACATATAGCGCTGGCCAGCGCCCGCTTCCCGGTGGGCACGACGGGCTCGCAGCTCGACGTGCTGGCGCGCTACGCGCTGTGGCAGGTCGGCCTCGATTACGATCACGGTACCGGCCACGGCGTCGGCGCCTATCTGTCGGTCCACGAGGGTCCGCACCGCATCTCAAAGATGCCCAGTTCGATCGCCTTGCAGCCCGGCATGATCGTCAGCAACGAGCCCGGCTACTACAAGACCGGGGCCTACGGCATCCGGATCGAGAATCTCGTGGCCGTGAAGGAGGTCGAGATCGAAGGGGCCGACCGGCGCTACCTCGAATTCGAGACGCTGACCCTGGCGCCGATCGACCTCGCCTGCGTCGAGCCTTCCCTGCTGACCGACACCGAGCGGCAGTGGCTGAACGACTACCACCGCCGGGTTCGCGACACCGTCGGTCCGACCGTCGACGAGGCGACCCGCACCTGGCTCGACAGGGCGACCCGCGCGATCTGATCCGGGAAGCCGAAACCGCCCAGCGCGGCGAATACTTCTCGAGCTGCTTCAATGGAGCGCGCAACTCCAGTTGCGCTCATGTCTTGCCGATCGAAGATGCTTGAGCGCAACTGGAGTTGCGCGCTCCAACGACGATCGTTGCTGCACGCCAAACTACTGGCTCAACTTCACCCACTCTTCTTCTGTCATCGTCTGGACACCGAGTTCGGCGGCCTTGCGGGCCTTCGAGCCGGCGTTTTCGCCGACCACGACGAGGCTGGTCTTCTTCGAGACGGAATCGGTGACCTTGGCGCCGAGCTCCTCGGCGCGCGCCTTGGCGGCGTCGCGGGTCATCGTGGAGAGCTCGCCCGTGAAGACCACGATCTTGTCCTTGAGCTTGGCATCGGCGGCGATGACGCGCCGCTCGACCGGCTGGACCGTCAGCTGTTTCAGCAGGTCGCGGATGATCTCGACATTGTGGCCTTCGCCGAAGAAGGCGCACATCGCGTCGGCCGTCGTGACGCCGATCTGCTCGACGTTGCATAGCCGGCCGTAGCTCGGTCCGACGGTTTCGGCGGCCTTCTCCTTCTTCGCCGGATCGGGATGCGCCTCGCGCTCCTTTACCGCGGCCAGCATCTCGGCCAGCCAGGTGTCGGCATCGGCATATTCCTGGGCGAGTATCTTGGCGGTGGCCTCGCCGATAAGCGGAATGCCGATCGCGTTGATGAAGCGGTCGAGCGAGATGGTACGGCGCGCCTCGATGGCGGCCAGCAGGTTGCGCACGGAAAGCTCGCCCCAGCCCTCGCGCTTCCTGATATCGGCTTCGTGTTCGGCAAGACGGAAAATGTCGCCCGGCACCTTGAGCAGACCGTCGTTGAAGAAGTTCTCGATGTGCGTGCCGCCCAGCCCCTCGATGTCGAAGCAATTGCGCGACACGAAGTAGCGCAGGCGCTCGACCTGCTGGAACGGGCATTCGAGCCCGCCTGAGCAGCGCCGCACCACGCCGCCCTCCTCGGCCTTCACCTCGGTTTCGAGGGGACAGGGACAGCGCGTGGGAAAGTGATACTTGCGCGCATTCTTCGGGCGCTCGTCGGCGATGAAGCCCAGCACTTGCGGGATCACGTCGCCGGCCCGCTGGATCGTGACCATGTCGCCGACACGCACATCGAGCCGCTCGATTTCGTCGGCATTGTGCAGCGTGGCACGTGCCACCATGACGCCGCCGACGTTCACCGGCTCGAGGTCCGCCACCGGCGTCAGCGCGCCGGTGCGACCGACCTGGATATTGATGCCATTGAGGCGCGTGCGTGCCTGTTCGGCCGGGAACTTGTGCGCCGTGGCCCAGCGCGGCGCGCGGCTCACGAATCCCAGACGCTCCTGCCAGTCGATGCGGTCGACCTTGTAGACGACGCCGTCTATGTCGTAGGGCAGCGACGGCCGCTCGACGCCGATCTTCTCGTAGAAGGCACGCACTTCGTCCGGCGTCCGGCAAAGCTTGGTCAAGGGATTGGTCTCGAATCCCCATTGCCGCAGAAGCTTCAGATATTCGGTGTGGGTCTTCCAGCTGCGCGGTTCGGCCTCGCCCCAGGCATAGGCGAAGAAGCGCAGGGGGCGCTTCGCGGTGATGGCGGGATCGAGCTGGCGCAGCGAGCCCGCCGCGGCGTTGCGCGGGTTGGCGAAGGTCTTCTCGCCCGCCTCCTCCTGGCGCTCGTTCATCTCCTGGAACGCCTTGCGTTCCATGTAGACCTCGCCGCGCACGTCGATCGACGTCGGGAACCCGTCCCTGCCGTGCAGCTTCAGCCTCTTCGGGATGTCCTCTACGGTAAGCAGATTGGCCGTAACGTCCTCGCCCGTCGTGCCGTCGCCGCGCGTTGCGCCCTGGACGAACTCGCCCTCCTCGTAGCGCAGACTGATCGAGAGTCCGTCGATCTTGGCCTCGCAACTGAACGCGATCTCCTCGTCGGGTCCGATATTGGTTTCCCGCTCCAGGCCTCGGCGCACGCGGTCGAGGAACTCCTGCAGCTCCTCATCCGTGAAGCAGTTGTCGAGCGACAGCATCGGCTTTGCGTGCTTCACCTTGGCGAAAGCCGTGGTGGGCGTCGGCGCAACCCTCTGCGTCGGGCTGAACATGTCGACGATTTGGGGGAAGCGCGCTTCGATCGCCTTCAGGCGCTGGCGAAGCCTGTCGTACTCCGCGTCCGAGATCTCCGGCGCGTCCTTCTCATGATAGAGCGCGTCGTGATGGACGATCTCCTCGGCCAGGCGCTTGTGCTCGGAGCGTGCCTGCCGCTCGGTCAGCTTGTCGACCGCAAGCGCCGCCACGACCTTCGCCGCTCGGGACATCGTCGTTCTCCTAGTTTGCCGTCGCCAGCAGCCGGTCGGCCGCGGCGCGCGCCTCGACCGTCACTTCGGCACCCGACAGCATGCGCGCGATCTCCTCGCGGCGGCCCTGCGCATCCAGCGCCATGACGTCCGTGCTGGCAGCCGTCCGGGTCGTGGTCTTGCGGATCAGCCAATGGCGGTCGGCCACCGCGGCGACCTGCGGCGAATGGGTGACGACCAGCACCTGGACGTCCTTCGCCAGCCGCTTCAGCCGCTCTCCGACCGCGGCGGCCGTGGCGCCGCCGATACCGGAATCGACCTCATCGAACACGATCGTCGGCGCGTCGCCCACCTTGGCGAGGCAGACCTTGAGCGCCAGCAGGAAGCGCGACAGCTCGCCGCCCGAAGCGATCCTGGCAATCGGCGCCGGCGGCGCGCCGGGATTGGTCGAGACGGTAAACTGCACGCGGTCGGTGCCGGCGGCCGACCATTCGGCTTCGGGCAAAGCGGCCACTTCGGTGACGAACTTGGCCCGTTCGAGCTTGAGGGGGCTGAGTTCCGCCGCTACCGCCTTGTCGAGTTTGGCGGCACCTTTGCGCCGTGCGGCGGACTGCGCTTCCGCCGCCGTCACATAGGTCGCACGCGCCGCCTTGGCCTCGGCGGCGAACTTCTTCAGTCCCGCCTCGCCATCATCCAGAGCCGCCAGCTGGGTCGAAAATTTCTCGGCGAGTTCGGATAGGCCCGCGACGGCGACATTGTGCTTGCGCGCCATGGCCCGGAGCGCGAACAGCCGCTCCTCGATCTTCTCCAGCCGGGCGGGATCGAACTCGAGCGCGTCGCGCGCCATCTCGAGCTGGGCCTGCGCCTCGGTGGCTTCGCTCAGCGCCCGGTCGAGCGCCGCCAGCGGCGCATCGAGCCGGCCCTCCGCCTTGTCGGCGTTCCGCTCGATCAGGCGGTGTGCCGTGCGCAGGCTGGCGACGGCGCCGCGCCCCTGCTCCAGCTCGGCCAGCGCCTGGGTGACGGACTCGCCCAATGCACTGCCCGCCCGCATCAGCGCCCGTTCGCTCGCCAGCGTTTCCTCGTCGTCCGCTCTTGGCGCCAGCGCCTTCAGTTCCTTGACCGCATGGCGCAGAAAATCCTCGTCGCGTCGCGCGGCCTCGGCGGTCGCGAGCGCATCGGCATGCGCCTGCTCGGCCGATCGCCAGGCCGTCCACGCGGATGCCACCGCGGCCGCCTGCTTCTCAAGTCCGGCAAAGGCATCGAGCGACGCGCGGTGCGTGCCCGTGTCGAGCAGACCGTGCTGATCCATCTGGCCCTGAATTTCGACCAGCGTATCGCCGAGCCGGCGCAGCAACGCGACCGAAGCCGGCTGATCGTTGACGAAGGCGCGTCCGCGGCCGTCGACGGCGATCGTGCGCCGCAGGGTCAGCAGGTCCTCGCCGTCGAACCCCTGCTCGGCGAGCATCGCCCGCGCGGGATGATCGCGCGGCAGGTCGAAAGAGGCGGCGATCGAGGCCTGGAGCGCGCCTCGCCGAACCATACCGGATTCAGCACGTGCGCCGAGCACCAAGCCGAGCGCGTCGATCAGGATGGATTTGCCGGCCCCGGTCTCGCCGGTCAGGGCGCCAAGGCCGCCGCCATGGGCGAAATCGAGGTCGAGCTTCTCGATCAGCACGAAATCGCGGATCGAAAGCGTGGCGAGCATGCCGGACGGTCAGAAGATGCTGGAGAACCAGCCGCGCTTCTCGTCGGGCGGCCGTGTGCCCTCGCCGGTCATCAGGAAGTAGCTGTCCTGATACCACTCGCTGCCGGGGAAATTGTAGCCGAGCACGGCTGCCGCTTCCTTCGCCTCGCTCTTCACGCCGAGCGAGAGGTAGCTCTCGACCAGACGATGCAGGGCCTCGGGCACGTGAGTTGTCGTCTGATACCGTTCGATCACGACGCGGTAGCGGTTGATCGCACCGACATACTGTTGATTGCTCTGGTAGTAGCGGCCGACGGCCATCTCCTTGCCGGCCAGATGGTCGATGCAGAGCTCCACCTTGAGGCGCGAATCGCGGGCGTAGGGCGACTCGGGGAAGCGCTTCACGACCTCGGCCAGCGCATCGAGAGCCTGCTGGGTGGTGCGCTGGTCGCGGCCGACGTCGGAGATCTGCTCGTAGTAGCAGAGCGCCTTCAGATAATAGGCATAAGGCAGGTCGCGATGGCCGGGATGGAGCTGGATGAACCGATCGAGCGCGATGATCGCTTCGTCATACTTGTTGGACTGATAGTAGGCGAAGGCCGCCATGATCTGGGCCTTGGTTGCCCAGACGGAATAGGGATGCTGGCGATCGACTTCCTCGAAGCTCTTGGCGGCCGTCTTGTATTCCTGCTGGCCGAGCGCATCGAGCCCGCGATTGTACAGCTGCTCGACGGGCTGCTCGACGTACTTGTCGTCGTCGGAGCCACACGCGGAGAGCCCGAACGCCAATGACAGCGCCAGCCCGACCGCAATGCGACGGCCCTTACCCACAACCAACTTCGACATGTCCCATCCGCAATGAACTTCGTGCCGGCGCGTTATATCACGTGCGAGCGAAAAAAAGAGGGGCCGCAGGGCCCCTCGGAAGATGCGTGAAGAGCAGAAATTCCTGCGTCAGTTGGCTTGCCGCCGCAGGAATGCCGGAATTTGCAGATCGTCGTCGTCACGCGCGGGTTTCGCACGCTCCGTGACGTCGAGGCTGATCGAGGTCTGGACCGGGGCGGGACGCGGAACGGGCGCCTTGGGAGCCACGGCAACGACATTTTCCGGCGCCGGCGCCGGTGCAGGACGCGCGACCGGCGGTTCGGCCGGAGCGGCCGTCGTGGTCGCGGGCTTCGGCGTCGAGAAGGCACCGGTGATGCGCTGGAACAGGTTCGGCGCGCGATTGTCGGTCGCCGGCCGCGCCATTGTCGGCCGGGTGACCGGTTCGGCCCGCACCGGCGCCTTGGCCGTCGAGGGGCGGCTGACGCGCCAGTCGTTCTCGTCGACCAGGGGACGTTGCGGCGCTGCCGGCGCGGGCG
>WOUR01000110.1 GCA_009772935.1 Rhodospirillaceae bacterium | reverse complement strand
ATGGGCACCTCGAAGAATAGCTTGGTCCGGCATCCAAAGGCTGGGGCCGAGGGGATCAGGCCTTCGCGCGTCACGTTTTGCGGGCTGTCAGCCGGGTTTTAGTCGGTCGCCACCCTGATAGGCGTGCCGCAGGCGGACTCCTCCCGTCATGCGGCGGCGGCTCTCTCCAGGATAACAAGGCGGCGGATATTGTAGGCGAGATTCTGTAGCCCGATCTTGACCTTCGCGCGCACGATGCCGATCGATCGCACGAGGCGTCCGCCCGGTGCGTTCTCCTGGGCGCCGAACACGTGCTCGATGCGCGCCCGCACCTTGCTCTTTATGGTGTTTGCCGCTGTCTCGGCTTCGCTTAGCGGATGATTGCGTCGTCCGCGCTTGTGGATTCGGCTCCTGAAGCCTCGCGCCTTCAGCGTCCGCTCCGTCTCGGCCGATCGGTAGGCGGCGTCGGCATATACCTCGCTCGACGTGTTGCCCTTGTTCAGAAGACCGTCGAACGCCTGGCTGTCGTGCACGCTGGCGTCGCTTACCCCGTATTGGCGGATCAGCTTGTGCCGGGCATCGGCGTTCACATGGTTCTTGTAGCCGAAGAAACTGAGCCCGTTCTTCTTGGTCCAGCGCGCGTCTTTGTCCTTCTGCCGGTTCTTTGCCGGACGCTTCTTCCAGTCCTTCGGCGTCGTGCCAGCCTTGACCTGCTCGTTGTCGTCGCGGCTGTTGCGCTGGCGTGGCACCGGCACGATCGTGGCATCGACCATCTGACCGCCGCGCGCGATGTAGCCGCTGGCCTCCAGGTGCTGGCCGAACCGCTCGAACAGCTTGGCGATCAAACCTGCCTTGGCCAGCTTCTCGCGGAACAGCCATAGGGTCGTGCCATCCGGAATGCGGTTCTCGAAGCCGAGCCCGAGAAAGCGCGTGAACGACAACCGGTCGCGCACCTGGTACTCGATCTGCTCATCCGACAAGTTGTATAGAGACTGCAAGACCAACATCCGGAACAACACCAGCGCGTCGATCGGCTTGCGCCCGGCGTTGCTTTTCCTCGCCTCGTCGGCTGTCAGCACCACGGCCTCGATGTCGCCGCGAAACTTCTCCCACGGCACCAGCGCGCTGATCGAAACCAACGGATCGCCCTTCGCCGACAGCATCGACAAACGCTTGTCCGCATCGAAAAAGCCCATCTGCGACATACCCAACTCCCGCCAACTAACCGCGTCCGGCAGAAGATTCGCACGCGTCAGAAGCAAAGGCCATTCTTC
>WOUR01000044.1 GCA_009772935.1 Rhodospirillaceae bacterium | reverse complement strand
GAGGCCAAGGCGCGTCGGCGGCGCCGCAGGCTGCGGCCTGGGCGTTGGCGCGCTGGCGGCGGGTGCGGGCGGCGGCGAGGCCGGTGCGGCGGCGGGTTCCGGCGTCGGCTCGGTCTTCTGCGCGGCGACCGGGGTCATGGCCTCCGGGGCATCCATCGTGACCTCGATGGCATCCTCGAAATGATCGACCGGACGCAGCGGCGAGATCCAGAACAGCGCCAGTCCCACACCGACATGCAGAAGCACCGCCAGCGCCACGGCGGAGGGCGGCATGTGCTCGAAGCGGGAGTAGGTGAGACTGACGTCGTGGGTCACGGTGCCCGTTCTACGGGGCGGCCCGGCGGGCCGCTAGTTGATCGGCTCGGATTTGTAGACGCCCCACATGCCGCTCCGCTCGATCCAGCCGCTCACGCCCGAAACCTTGACCCGGCACCAGTCGCCGGCACAGGAGCGGATCTCGCCCAGGACTTCCGGCTCGAGCCTGGCCACGACTTCGGCCGATGCGGCCGGCGTCTTGTAGAGGCTGGCGGTTTTCGCGTTGATGATGAAGGAGCGCTTGCCGGTCAGCAGGCTCTGGTGGACCCAGCCGCTGGCGCCCTGCCAGTCGCGGATTTTGCGCCAGTTTTCATATTCCGCGACGATCTCCACGGGCATGGCCTTGCGCTTGAACATCCAGTCGACGGGATAGCGCGAGCCCGGTCCGGTACGGACATTGACCTCGTCGGAGCGCAGGGACGCGAAACGGGGAATGGGCAGGCCGGAGCCCTTGCGTTGGGCGTTGGTCGGTTTGTCGCCGGCGAAGGCTGCTTTGCCGCCGATCTGGGGCAGGGAAAATGCCGCCAGAGCAACGGAGAAGGCGCAAAGCAGGACCGACGTTCGAATTCCCATTGGCGCTTATATACCTGAATTCTTCAAATTGGGCGACAAGCAGCTGAAAAGGCGCGACTTTCCGGCATGACGAAAGGCGGGGGCGTTTGCTGGACAAAACGCGCACGGACTTGGTAATCGGGCTAAGTCCCTGTTTCGAGCCAGCGCCGGTCCCCATTCACATGCCGTCCACCCCCAAGAAGAAGCCGCTGGTGATCGTCACCCGAAAGCTCCCCGACGCCATCGAGACGCGTCTGATGGAGCTTTTCGACACGCGCCTGAATGCCGATGACAAGCCGCTGACCGGTGCCCAGATGGTCGAGGCCGTGAAGGCGGCGGACGTGCTGGTGCCCACGGTGACCGACCGGATCGACGCCCGCGTGCTGTCGCAGGCGGGCCCGAAGCTGAAGCTGATCGCCTCGTTCGGCACCGGCGTCGACCATATCGACCTCGACACCGCCCGCCAGCGCGGCATCACCGTCACCAACACACCCGGCGTTCTGACCGAGGACACGGCCGACATGGCCATGGCGCTGGTCCTGGCCACGGCGCGTCGCGTGGGCGAGGGCGAGAGGCTGGTGCGCAGCGGCAAGTGGTCCGGCTGGAGCCCGACCTCGATGCTGGGCGCCCGCCTGCAGGGCAAGCGCCTGGGCATCGTCGGCATGGGCCGCATCGGGCAGGCGCTGGCGCGCCGCGCGCGCGGCTTCGGCCTCGCGATCCACTACCACAACCGCAAGCGCGTCCACGGCGAGATCGAGCGCGAGCTCGAGGCGACCTACTGGGAGAGTCTCGACCAGATGCTGGCGCGCATGGACATCGTGTCCGTGAACTGCCCGCATACGCCCGCGACCTTCCACCTTCTCTCGGCCCGGCGCCTCAAGCTGATGAAGCCGACCGCGATCCTCGTGAACACCGCGCGCGGCGAGGTGATCGACGAGAATGCGATGGTGCGCATGCTGAAGGCGGGCGAAATGGCCAGCGCCGGGCTCGATGTCTACGAGAACGAGCCGCAGGTGAACCCGAAGCTGCTCGAGATGGATCGGGTGGTACTGCTGCCGCACATGGGCTCGGCCACGCTCGAGGGCCGCATCGAGATGGGCGAGAAGGTGCTGATCAACATCAAGACCTTCGCCGACGGCCACAAGCCGCCGGACCGGGTCTTGGCCACGATGTTCTAGCGCGTTCACACGCGCTGGCGGGCCGCAGCGCCCTCTGAGGCGCGAGAGCCCGCACGGTGCCCCTTTTGCGCAGCGTTTCCTAAAGATCCCCCTCGACCATCTCCCGCGCCCGGTTGTCGATCAGCACGTCGCGCGTGGCGCGGCCGACCTGGGCGCCGATCAGGATGGTGAGCGACGTCCAGTACATCCAGACCATGATCGCGGCGAAGCCCGCGGTGGCGCCGAAGGCGGAGGTGAGCTGCGTCACCTCGAAATAGAAGACCAGCGCGCGGTTGCCCGCGGCGAAGAGGAGGGCATTCACCAGGCCGCCGATCAGCGCGTAGCGCCAGGGCACGTTTCCCGTCGGCAGCCACTTGTAGATCAGCGTGAAGAAAGTCGAGAGCAGGCCGTAGTGCACGAAGGTCGAGATCGCCGGGCCGATCCAGACGCCGAGGATGGGGAACCTCTCCAGCACGCCGGCATAGGCCGAGACCAGCACGCTGGCCAGGATCACCAGGATCAGGAGCACGCCCAGCACGACCATCAGCAGCACGGCGAGCAACCGCGACTTCAGGCCCGCCAGGACCGGATGGACCGTCGGGTTCCTGCTATCCCGCCAGATCGCATCGATCCCGTCGTCCAGTTCCACGAAGACGCGGGTGCCGGTGTAGAGCAGCACGGCGGCGCCGGCGAGGGCGGCGATGCCGCCGCCGCGGAACAGGTCTTCCGAGGCGAAGCGGCGGATGGTGCGCAACTGATCCTGCGCCACCACGGTACCGAGCGCATCGAAGATCGCCTCCTGCGCCATGAACCTGCCGACGAACGGCTCGGCGATGGCGATCGTGAAGATCATGATCGGGCCCAGCGCGAACATCGTATAGAACGCCATCGCCGCGGCCGAGGTCGACAGCCGGTTCGTGAAGTAGCCGTAGCCGGCCTCGTAGGCGATACGCCAGAGCGTTTGGATCATGAGTCAGCGCAGATGGGCGATGGCGTTGGCATAATACGCGAGGACCGGCCGCTCGGTTGCCGCGACCGAGAAGAGTCCCTCGCGGCTCTCTTCTACCAGATGGCGCAGCGACAGCATGCGCAGGCCGACATGGAAGGCATAGTCGCGGTCGCCGCGCGGCAGGTAGAGCTTCGCGCCGCGCGTCTCGAAATGCACGATCAGGTCCGAGGCCCGGACCTTGAGCTCGAGTTCGTCGAGCGGCCCCTCCGCTTCGAGCAGGACCGTCGCCATCAGCGATACCGGCAGCACCGGGACGAGACGGGCGATCTCGCCCATCACGTCGTTCGCCAGCCGGCCGATCACCTCGAAGCGCTGTTCCTTGTCGAGCGCGCGGAGGTCGCTCCCATGGGCGGCCAGCCAGCTGCGCGCCGAGAGGGGGCCGCCGAAATTCACGCAGGCATAGCCAAAGCGGTGCCATTGCCCGCGCAGCATCAGCCCCAGCTGGCTCGCCCAGAAGCCCAGCGCCGTGCGTACGGCGAACCACGCGCTGCGCCGGCCTGCCGCGCGGTCGAGCGAGCGCAGCAGCGTACGGTCCTCCAGCACGCGATCGTAGTTCAGCGCCACCGGCACGAAGACGATGTCGTGCGTGCCCTTGGGATCGAACGATTTCAGCATGTAGTCGAACAGGCCGAGCTTGGGCTCGCGCAGGCGGCCGTCGCGCGACAGGCCGCCCTCCGGATACATCGCCTGGGCGACACCGGCCTCGGTCGCCATGTGGACGTAGCGTTCGAGCACCCGCCGGTAGATCGGGCTGTCGGAATTGCGGCGCACGAAATAGGCGCCCATCGACCGGATGAGCTGCTGCAGCGGCCAGATCCGCGCCCATTCGCCGACGGCATAGGACAGGGCCGTGCGCTCGGCGGCGAGGAACGCCACCAGCACGTAGTCCATGTTGCTGCGGTGGTTCATCACGAACACCACGGTCGTGTCGGGCGCCACGCCGGCCAGCGTGCGTTCGTCGGCGTAGCCCAGGCGTACCCGATAGAGAAACCGCGCGACGGCGCGGGCGATCGAATAGCCCACCCGGAAATAGATGTAGGCGTTGAAGGTCGGCACGATCTCGCGGGCGTAGCGATGGACCTCTGTCATCGCCACTTCGCGCGGCACGTTGTGGGTGCGCGCATGCTCGTTGGCGGCGGCCACGACCTGCGGATCGTAGATCAGGCGGTCGATCAGGACCTGCCGCTTGGTGAGCTGGAACGGCTTGATCTCGACGGCGAGGCGGCGGTTGACCCGGTCGATCAGCCGGTTGAGCCGGCGCCGCAGGAACCAGCGGCCGCTCGGGATCAGCAGCCGGTCGAGCAGCGACCACAGCGCGAACGCCACAATCGCTAGGAACAGCCAGAGCGGGACGGTGACCGGCTCGCCCATGACTGCTCTTCCGCCCGGCCCGTCAGTACTGCTTGAGGCCGAGGCCGGCGATCGCCAGCAGGATCGAAGTGATGCCCAGGACCGCCGTCGAACCCAGCGTTCCCAGCAGGCGACCCTTCGGAACCAGGCCCAGCATGCCGCCGGCATGCAGGACGCGCGCGACCAGGAACACCACCGAGAGCGCCGCGACCGTGCGGAAGCCGTAGAAGTCGCTGGCCATGTAGATCACCAGCAAAGTGAGCGGCGCGAACTCCACGAGGTTGCCGTGCGCCCGCACCGCCGCCTGCATCTCGGCGTCGCCGCCATCGCCCAGGTTGATCCGCTTGCGGCCCCGCATCAGGCCGACGTTCACGGCCAGGGCAACCGCCAGAAGGCCCAACAGCCCGGCGCAGACGAAAAACACGGGCACTGGCGGCCTCCCCTCGATTTGGCGGCATTCTATGGCCATATTGGCCCGAGACCAGCGGGCGATAGCAAGAGGAGCCGGACCATGTGGCGAATTCTGCGCCGGAAGACCGAGATGCCGACCGCCGAGCGCGCCTTACCGGGCCGTGCGTCGCCGGACTTCGAGATTCCCGTCATGCACTACGTCAACGGCAACCGCATCCAGCCGCCTTTTCCCGCCGGCCTCGAGCAGGCGATGTTCGGGCTGGGCTGCTTCTGGGGCGCCGAGCGCGTGTTCTGGGAGGCGCCGGGCGTCTACGCGACCGCCGTGGGTTATGCCGCGGGCCTCACACCGAACCCGACCTACGAGGAGGTCTGCTCGGGCTATACCGGCCACAACGAGGTGGTGATGGTGTGGTTCGATCCGCAGAAGACCTCCTACGAGGCGCTGTTGCGCCTGTTCTGGGAGAGCCACGACCCGACCCAGGGCATGCGCCAGGGCAACGATGTCGGCACGCAGTACCGCTCGGGCGTCTACACCTTCTCGGAGGCGCAGAAGAAGCAGGCCCAGGCGTCGCGCGCGGTCTTCCAGAAGGAGCTCGCCCGGAAGGGCTACGGCGCGATCACGACCGAAATCGTCGAGGCGCCGACGTTTTTCTACGCCGAGGACTATCACCAGCAGTATCTCGCCAAGAACCCGGGCGGCTACTGCGGCCTCGGCGGCACCGGCGTGTCCTGCCCGATCGGGCTTGGCGTCGCGGCGGCGTAAGAGCCGGACTTTTGCCTCCCCATTCACATGGGGAGGCATTTCAAGACGAAGGTCAGACCGGCTTCGCGGCGTTCTCGTAGCCGAACTCATTGTCGAGCGCGGCGATCTGCCGGCGGAAGTCGATGCGCATGCGCGTCTTGTCGCTCTCGTCCAGCCACGAGGCCTCGACCGAATTCAGGCTGAACAGCCGGGCCTTGTCGGGTCCCCAGCCGATCGTCTCGAACAGGGTCGTGAAGCCGTGGCCGAGATTGGTGCCGAACATCGCCGGATCGTCGGTGTTGATCGTGACGTTGAGGCCGGCCTCGACCATGCGGCGGATGCGCTGCGGCCGGTGCGGCCGGTTGTGCAGCAGGCTGGTCCAGGCACAGGGCGTGAAGTAGAGCCCGTCCTTGCGCGCCTCGTTCATCACATAGTCCGAGGCCAGCATGTTGTAGCCGTGGTCGATGCGGTCGCAGCGCAACACGTCGCGGCAGATCAGGTAGTTGGTCGGCGGCGCCTCGAGCGGCGTGAGATAATCCTCGCAGCAATGGGCGGTGCAGCGCAGCCCGCCCTTGCGCGCCAGCGCATAGGCTTCGGCAAACGTCGCGGGCGGCCCGACGCTCTCGTTGCCGTCCAGCCCGATCCCGATCACCAGCTCGTGGCGATGGGCGAGCGCCGTCTCGACGATCTCGACGGCCTGGGCGGGGGAATTGATCGAGCGATCGATGCAGCAGATCAGCCGGGCCGAGATCCCGAGGTCGCGGCCTACGCGCTCGATGCCGTTGGCCATGCCGGCCACCATCGACGGATAGTCGATGCCGTTGGGATAGAAGTAGTCGGGATTGAAGAAGAACTCGACGTGCCGCAGGTTGCCGTCGCGCGCGGCATCCTCGCAATATTCGTAGATCGCGCGGCTGAAATCCTCCGGCGTGCGCAGCACCGAGGCGGTGAGGCGCAGGATTTCCAGGAACCCGTCGAAGTTCGGCCATTGGTAGAGCTGCTCGGCCGGGCGTGGCAGTGGCAGCCCGTACTTCCTCGCGAGCTCGGCTACGGTCGTCGCGCGCAGCGTGCCGGCGAGATGGCAGTGAAGCTCGGCCTTGGGAATGCGCCGCAGGTACTCGTCGGCAACCGCTTTCGCCATGGGAGCGACCCTCACTTCTTCTCGATGTTGTAGAGCAGCATGACCGGCGACTTCAGCACGCCTTCGAGGTTGTTGCGCCAGGCCGACGGAGTCGTGAACTGGGCCAGCGGCAGATAGAGCACCTGTTCGTAGGCGCGGACCTGGATTTCGGTGGCGATGGTCTTGCGCGCCGCTTCGTCGGGCGCGGTGGCGAACTTCAGCCGGAGCTCCTCGATCTTCTCGTCCTTCGGCCAGCCCCAGGCGGAGGCGGGCGGGCCCGAGGCGACCAGGAACGGGTTGCTGAGTGGATTGCCCTGGTCGGGCACCGAGTTCGTCGTGTGGGCGAGGTTCCAGCCGCCCTTGTCCGTCGCTCCGGTGTTGAGCCGGCGCGTGGCGAAGGTCTGGAAATCCATCGACACCATGTCGACCTTGAAGCCGAGATCGACCAGCACCTGGCGCGTGACGTTGCCCAGCGCGGCGATGCCCGGTGCGTTGGCGACGTGCAGCATCACCAGCGGCTTCGACAGGTCGACGTTGGCTTCCTTCAGCATCGCCTTGGCGGCGGTCATGTCGAAGGACGGGATGCCGGCCCTGCTCTCATAGGGCATGCCGCAGCCGAACATGGCCGCGCAGTCGGTGGCGAACTTCGGATCGCCGGCCACCACGCCGGCATACATCGAGCGGTCGATCGCCCTGGCGATCGCCTGGCGCACCTTCACATTGTCGAACGGCGGCTGCAGGTGGTTCATGCGCATGATGGCCTGGAAGCCGTACTTGCTCACGACCTCGGCCTTCGCGCCGGATTTCGCGTCGAACAGCGGCAGCAGGTCGGCCGGCACCCTTTCGAGATAGTCGACCTCGCCGCGGATCAGGGCACTCACCTGCGTCTGCGCATCCGGCATGCCCAGCATCTCGACCCGGTCCATCTTCGCGATCTTGCCGCCCGACGCCCAGTTGGGCGGCTCGCTGCGCGGCTTGTAGTCGGCGAACTTGTCGAGGACGATCTTGACGCCAGGCTCGTGCAGGTCGGCGCGGAACCTGTAGGGGCCGGAGCCGACGATCTCCTTCACCTGCTCGCTGCCGGGGGTCTTCGCGATTCGCTCCGGCATCATGAACGGCACGGGCGCGCCGATCTTGGCCAGGCTGTCGAGCACCAGCCCGTAGGGCTCCTTCAGCACCAGCCTGATCGTGCTGGCGTCGACCGCCTCCAGCGAGGCGGTGAACTTCGCCAGCGTCTGGCCCATGCTGTCGCGCGAGCCCCAGCGCTGGATCGAGGCGACACAGTCCGCCGCGGTGACCGGCTGGCCGTCGTGCCACTTCAGGCCAGGCCGCAGCACGAAGGTGTAGGTGAGCTTGTCGGGGCTGATCGTGTAGCGTTCGACCATCTGCGGCTTGGGCTCGAACTTATCGTCGACCGCGAACAGCGTGTCGTAGATCAGGTAACCCAGGTCGCGGGTCGTGAACGACGTCGTGAAATGCGGGTCGAGGACGCGGCTCAGCGTTTCGGGGGTCACCTTGAGGGTCGTGGCGGCCGTCTGCGCCTGTGCGGGCAGGGCGGCGAGAAAGGTGGAAGCGGCAAGAGCTGCCAGCGACCAGGAGCGAAAATGGGTCATGCAGGGGTTCCTCAATGGGGAAGCCGTCGGTGCACGCGTCATGCCACGCCCGCGGTCTCGTTCGGCCCCTCAGCATGAAGCGCATGCTGCGCTGCTGAAAAGCGCTAGATTCGGGACAGAGTGTGCGGTTTTCTCGTACGGTCGGGCCGGGCCCGCATCAGGCGCGGCCGCGGCCCGCCTTTGTTGCGCCGACCTCGCGCAGGCTGCCAGTCCAGGCGCGGCGTGCCGGCAGGCCCTGCAGTTCTTCGCGCAGGAATTCCGCCAGCATGGCAGCGACCGGCGAGGGCTTGGCGTGGCGCGGCGCGATCAGCGACAGGTGCGAGCCGCGGACATGGCGGTCTGCCAGCGGGACGTGCACGAGGTCGCGGTCCGCGAAGTCCGCTCCGATGTCGGGCAGGCTGAGCAGCGCGATCTGGCGATGCTCGCGCACCAGCATCTTCATGACCTCGACTGAATTGGTCGTGACGACGCCCGCGAAATGGACCTTGGCGCGCTCCAGGGCGGTTTCGAGGATGCGCCGCGAGGTGAGCGACGAATCGGGGAAGACGAAACTGTAGTTGGCGCACTCGACGAGCCGGATGGACTTGCGGCCGGCCAGCGGATGATCGCGCGCCACGACGATTCCCGAGCTGGGCTGGATCGACGCCAGCACGCGGATTTCCGGCAGCTTGGGCACGGCGTAGCAGATGGCGAGGTCGAGCTTTCCGGCGACCAGCCGGTCGACGATCTCCGCGGTGCCGCCCATCAGGACTTCCAGCGACACCAGCGACTGGCGTTCGCGCATATGGCTCATCAGTCGCGACACCACTGTGCGCGAGAAGCTCTCCATCAGGCCAAGCGAGGCATGGCCGCGCACCATGCTGCGCAGCTGGCCGATGTGCTGCACGAGCTGCGCATGGTCGTGCTGCCAGCGCTGGACTTCCGCCGCCACCATCTGGCCGGCAGGCGTGAGCCGCATGCCGCGCGGCAGGCGCTCGAACAGGGCCGCGCCGTACTCGGCCTCGAGGTTCAGGATCTGCCGGTTCACCGCCGACGGCGAGAGGTTGAGCCGCGTCGCCGCGCGCCGGATCGAGCCGGTCTCCGCGACGACGAGGAGCCACGATGCCGCCGGCGCGATGATCGGCATGGTCCTGCCTATCCGGCCGCGAGCGGTCGCAGGGCCGCGACGAAGCGGTCGAGTTCCTCGTCGGTGTTGTAGACATGGACCGAGGCGCGCATCACGTCCTTGAGGCCACGGCCCTTGAGGTCGAGGCGGGACGAGAACTGCGTCGAGACCGAGACGTTGATGCCCTGGTCGCGAAGCAGTTGCTTCAAGGCTACGTGCTCCTTGCCGGCGACCGCGAAGGTGACGATGGCGCCCTTGGTGACGCCGAGATCGGCCAGGGTCACGCCCGGCACCGTCTTCAGCCGCTCGCGCAGGCCGTCGGCCAGGTGGCGCAGGCGCGCCCAGATGGCCGGCATGCCGAGCTCGTTCGCCTGGTCGGCGGCGACCTTCAGTCCGATCACGCCGGCGAAGTAGCGCTCCCAGTTCTCGAAACGCTTGGCGTCGCCCATCACCGTGTAGTCGTTGTCGCCGGTCCAGCGGGCGGCGTGATTGTCGAGGAAGACCGGCTCGATGTGGGAGGTGCTGCGCGTGCGGGCGTAGAGGAAGCCCGTGCCGCGCGGCCCGCGCATGTACTTGCGTCCCGTGGCCGACAGGAAATCGCAGCCGATCCTCTTCACGTCGATCGGCATCATGCCGACCGACTGGCAGGCATCGAGCAGGTAGAGGATGCCGGCATCGTTCACGATCTTGCCGACCGCCTCGGCCGGCTGCACCAGCCCGCCCTGGGTCGGGATGTGCGAGATCGAGACCAGCTTGGTGCGCTTGTCTATGGCGCGTTCGAGGGCGGCGAGGTCGATCTGGCCGTGCCTGTCGTCGGGCACGACCACGATCTCGGCGCCGGTCTTCTTCGCCACCTGCAGGTAGGAGATGTAGTTCGAGGAATATTCGCTGACGCAGGTCAGGATGCGGTCGCCTGGCTTGAAGTCGAGCGAATAGAAGGCGAGGTCCCAGGCGCGCGTGGCATTCTCGATGTAGGCGATTTCCCCGGGCTCGGCACCGATCAGCGTGGCGATCGAGGGATAGAAGCCGTCGAGCACGGCACGCGCCCGGTCGGCCGCCTCGTAGCCGCCGATCTCGGCCTCGAGCCGCAGATGGTCGAGGGTCGCGTCCAGCGTGCGGCGGCTGGGCAGCGAGGAGCCCGCGGCGTTGAGGTGCAGCACGTGGGCGCAGCCCGGCGTCTCGGCGCGAATCCGCTCTATGTCGAGTTTGGGGACCTCGGGGCTCATGTCAGAACTTTCCCTGTTCCTTCAGCACTTCCTCGGCGACGCGCAGCGCATCGATGGCGGCCGGGAAGCCGCAATAGGCGATCGCGTGGGTGAATATCTCGCGCACCTCGGTCTTGGTGCAGCCATTGTTCAGCGCACCCACCAGATGGATCTTGAGTTCGTGCGGGCGGTTCAGGGCGCAGAGCATGGCGATGGTGATCATGCTGCGCTGCTTGCGGTCGAGCCCGTCGCGGGTCCACAGCGAGGCGTAGGCGAATTCCTCGGAGAAGGCGCGGACCGGGCCCCAGAAATCGTTGTTGGTCGCGTCGCGCCTGGCGAGATAGGATTCGCCCAGAACCTCGGACAGAACCTTTCGTCCCGCGTCGCTGAGTGTCTTGTGAGCCTGTACTTCGGACATGTCGCCTTCCTCCTGGTTCAGCCGCTTCCTGCCTAAAGCGACGCCGGAGCCCGAGCAACTGACCATTGCTCATGCCGGCGACACGCTATCCGTCACCTTCGTGCGCAACGCCCGCGCGCGCCGCGCCTCGCTGCGGGTCGATCCGGCCAACCGGCGCATCGTGCTCACGGCGCCGCTGCGCATGTCGCGAGGCACGGCCGTGGGCTTCGCCGAGACGCAGGCCGGGTGGATCGCGGCCCGCCTCGAGCGCCTGCCGGCGCGGCGGCCGTTCGTCGATGGCGTGGAGATCCCGCTGTTCGGCGTCCCCCATCTTCTGCGCCACCGGCCCGACCTCCGCGGCACGGTCTGGCGCGAAGGCAGCGAGATCCACGTCGCCGGCCGGCCCGAACACCTGTCGCGGCGGGTCAAGGACTGGCTGGTCGGGGAACTCAAGAAGGAGCTGGTGCCGAAGGTCCACGCCAAGGCGGCGCGCGCCGACCGGCCGGTGAGGCGCATCTCGGTGCGGGACACACGTTCGCGCTGGGGCAGCTGCGGGCCCGACGCCTCGCTCTCCTTCTCCTGGCGGCTGGTGTTCGCGCCGCCCGAGGTGCTGGACTATCTGGTGGCGCACGAGACGGCGCACCTGGTCCACCTGAACCACGGCCCCCGCTTCTGGGCCTTGGCGCGCACCCTCTGCGACGGACCCATCGAAGGGCCGCAGGCGTGGCTCAAGAAGAACGGCGAGACATTGCTGCAGTACGGCTCCTAGCCAGTGGCCGAGCGTTGCGCGCACCGGTAAAGTTTGCGCGCTGAAAACAGGAAAGGCGGCCGTTCTGGGCGTACTGCAATCCCTGCGGACGGTCGGCCGAAACTTTGCCGCCCATCCGCTCACCCGCGACGGTCAACTCGGCGCCTGGGCGCGGTTCGCGGCCTGGCATCTCCGCAGCCGCCTCAGCCCGGAGGTGGTGGCACCCTGGATCGGCGGGCAGCGGCTGGTCGTGCGCCGCGGCATGACCGGCGCGACGGGCAATCTCTACTACGGCCTGCATGAGTTCATGAGCATGGGCCTCGTCCTGCATTTCCTGCGGGCCGGCGACCTCTTTATCGATGCCGGTGCCAATGTCGGCACCTATACGGTCCTGGCCTCCGGCGTCTGCCGCGCGAGAACGCTGGCGATCGAGGCCGACGCCGACACTGCCCGCGATCTCGCGCGCAACGTCGAGATCAACGGATTGCGGGAGCTGGTCACGATCGAGGTGCTGGCGCTGGGCCCCGAGGACGGCGAGGTGATGTTCACCACCGGCCTCGGCGCGATGAACCAGGTCGTGTCGGAACGGCGCGAGGGCGTTCGCATCGTGCCGCAGAAGACGCTCGACCATGTGGTGGGCGACGCCCAGCCGGCGCTGCTGAAGCTCGATGTCGAGAAATACGAGGATCAGGTCCTTCAGGGATCGATCGAGGCGTTGAAGAAGCCCAGTCTCAAGGTGGTGGCGCTGGAGGCCACATCCGACTGGTCGACGAAGCTGTTTGCCGGCCTGGGCTTCGAGCGGGCCTTCTACGATCCCTTCACGCGCATCCTGCAGCGCGAACCCAACGAGCTGGCTTTCTCCAACGGGAAGTGGACGCGCTCCAACGAGTTCTTCGTGCGCGACTGGGACTTCGTCGAGGAGCGGGTGAAGACTTCGAAGCCGGTCACGGTCCTGGGCAGGAGCTTTTGAGATTTCTTTCCTCCCCCGTATGACGGGGGAGGAGAAGACGTTAGGCCGTTGCGTGCCCTTCGTATTGCGGCAGGTCATCGGTGATGGCGAACCACGGCGCCTTCGAGGCGACGAAGATATGGGCGCACGGCCGGATCGACGGTGGGTCGACCAGTGTGCCCAATGTGACGTGGACCCAGGCGGCGTCGCGCACCAGCGAATAGAGCATCGAGCCGCAGCGGGCGCAGTGCGCGTCGTGATTGGTCTCGGAGCCGTAGACCAGCAACCGGTCACGGCCGTGCGTCACCGTCAGTGCCGCGCGCGCGATGCCGGCGAACGGCTTGAACGCCGCGCCGGTCGCACGCCGGCAGTTCGAGCAATGGCAGTTCAGCGCGTAGGAGAAGTCATCGGCCACCTCGTACTGCACGGCGCCGCACAGGCATTTTCCGCGCAGCGTCGCCGGCGCGGTCATCCGAAGCGGCCGGGATCGCAGGCCTGCAGCGCGCCCGGCAATTGCTCGCCGTCCATCAGGCGCGCGATCAGCCGGCCCGTGGCCGTGGCGAGCGTGAGGCCGAGATGCTGGTGGCCGTAGCCACAATAGACGTTGGCGAGACGCGGTGCGCGGCCGATGGCGGGGCGATAGTCGGGCAGGGTAGGACGCTCGCCGATCCAGCGGCTCTGCTCGACGCCGCCGACGCCGGGGAAGATGTCCTTGAGGTGCTTCTTCAGGAGATCGGCGCGATGCCAGGACGGCGGCTGGTGCGGCGCCGCCAGTTCGACCGTGCCGGCAATGCGCAGGCCCTCGCTCATCGGCGTGAAGAACAGGCCGCGCTCGGGCGGGCTGACCGGGAGGTCGAAGCGCACATTGTCCGACGCCACCATCACGTGATAGCCGCGCTCGGCGACCAGCGGCGCATTGAAGCCGAGCAGCCGCGTCAGCTCGCCCGAGGCACGGCCGGCCGAGATCATCACCGCGCCGGCGGGAAGCTCGGAGTCGGTGAGTTGCACCGCCGTCACGCGGTTGCCGTCGCGGCGGAACCCGCGCACGCGGCCGCGAACCACCGTGCCGCCCTCGGCCGTGAAGCGCTCGACCAGGGTCGCGACCACCTTGTGCGGATCGATCGTGTGCGTGCCGTTCGGGTAGTGGATGCCGCGCACGATGGTCGGGCTGAGGCCCGGCGCCAGCTCGCGCGCCCGGTTGCCGTCGACGATCTCGAACTCGGTGCCCTTGCCCGACTGCAGGCCGCGCATCTCGTCGGTGCCCTGGAACGACGCCTCGCTCTCGTAGACGTAGAGCGCGCCGCGCGTGCGGAACAGTTCGCCGAGACCCGAGGCCTGGATCTCGGCCTTCCAGGCGATGTCGGCCTCGAGCATCAGCGGCCGGAACATCTCCTTGCCCTTCTGGACCTCGGCCTTGCTCAGGGAGGCGAGCGCGAAGCGCGCCATCCAGGGCAGCAGCCAGGGCAGGCTGGGCGGATGCAGCGTGAGCGGCCCGTTCCGGTCCATCAGCATCTGCGGCACCTTCTTCAGGGTGGCCGGCCGCGCCAGCGGGATCAGGCTGTCGACGGACAGGAAGCCCGCATTGCCGAACGAGGTCGCATTGCCGGGCTCGGCGCTGTCGAGGAGCGTCACCTTGTGGCCGTTGCGCTGCAGGGCGCGGGCCGTGGCGGCGCCGACGATTCCGGCGCCGATGACGATGACGGGGGCACTCTGGGTCGATTCACTCATGGACCGACGTTAGCACGCCGCCTGCGCGAGCCAGAGGTCGCGATTGATTTGTGCCTGTGAATCCCTATTTAGGGCGCATGTCTTCCGCACAATCAGACAGTTCCTCCGGTCCGGGCTGGCATGCCACGACCATTCTCTCGGTTCGCAAGGACGGCCAGGTCGTAATGGCCGGCGACGGCCAGGTGTCGATGGGCCAGACCATCGTCAAGGGCAACGCCAAGAAGGTCCGGCGAATCGGCAACGGCCAGATCATCGCGGGTTTCGCCGGCGCCACGGCCGACGCCTTCACCCTCTTCGAACGACTCGAGGCCAAGCTGGAGCGCCATCCCGGGCAGCTCCTGCGCGCCGCGATCGAGCTCGCCAAGGACTGGCGCACCGACCGCTACCTGCGGAAGCTCGAGGCGCTGATGGCGGTGGCCGACAAGGATGTGTCGCTGCTGCTGTCCGGCACGGGCGACGTGCTTGAGCCCGAGGGCGGCATCATCGCCATCGGCTCAGGCGGCAACTATGCGCTCTCGGCCGCGCGGGCCTTGATCGACGTGGAGGGGCTCGATGCCGAGGCGATCGCCCGCAAGTCGATGAAGATCGCCGCCGACATCTGCGTCTACACCAACCACAACATCGTCATCGAGAAGCTCTGACATTCCCCCAATGAGGCCCATGAGTAACGACTTTTCCCCGCGCGAGATCGTCTCCGAGCTCGACAAGCACATCGTCGGCCAGCAGGAGGCCAAGCGCGCGGTCGCCATTGCGCTGCGCAACCGCTGGCGCCGCCTGCAGCTTGCCGACTCGCTGCGCGACGAGGTGCTGCCCAAGAACATCCTGATGATCGGCCCGACCGGCGTCGGCAAGACCGAGATCGCGCGCCGCCTGGCCAAGCTGACCAACGCGCCGTTCCTCAAGGTCGAGGCGACCAAGTTCACCGAGGTCGGCTATGTCGGCCGCGACGTCGAGCAGATCGCGCGCGACCTGATGGAAGCCGCCATCGAGATGGCGCGCGAAAGCCTGCGCAAGGACGTGAGGGCCAAGGCCGAGCTGGCGGCCGAGGACCGCGTGGTGGAGGCGCTGTGCGGCGCCAATGCCAGCGAGGAGACCAAGCTGCGGTTCCGCCACAAGCTGCGCGCCGGCGAGCTCGACGATCGCGAGATCGAGATCGAGGTTGCCGATTCGGGCGGGCCGATGCAGTTCGAGGTCCCGGGCCAGCCCGGCGCCTCGGTCGGCATGATCAACATCGGCGACATGCTGGGCAAGGCGTTCGGCGGCCGCACCAGGAAGCGCAAGATGACCGTGGCCGAGAGCCACCAGACGCTGCTGCGCGAGGAGAGCGACAAGCTGCTCGACCAGGAGCGGGTCGTGCGCGAGGCGCGCGACATGGTCGAGCAGAACGGCATCGTCTTCATCGACGAGATCGACAAGATCACCGCGCGCAGCGAATACCGCGGCGGCGGCGACGTGAGCCGCGAGGGCGTGCAGCGCGACCTGCTGCCGCTGATCGAGGGCACGACGGTGAACACCAAGCACGGGCCGGTGAAGACCGACCATGTCCTGTTCATCTGCTCGGGCGCGTTCCACCTCGCCAAGCCGTCGGACATGCTGCCCGAGCTGCAGGGCCGCCTGCCGATCCGCGTCAGTCTGGCCTCGCTCAGCCAGGAGGATTTCCGCCGCATCCTGACCGAGCCGGAAGCCAGCCTGGTCAAGCAGTACAAGGCACTGATGGCGACCGAGAAGGTCGAACTCGACTTCACGTCGGATGCGATCGACGAGCTGGCGCGCCTGTCGGCCGACATCAACGAGACGGTCGAGAACATCGGCGCCCGCCGGCTGCACACGGTGATGGAGAAGCTCTTGGAGGAGATCAGCTTCACCGCCTCCGACAAGCCGAACACGAAGATCGAGATCGACGCCGCCTACGTCCGCGCGCATGTGAGCGAGCTGGCGAAGAACGCCGATCTCTCGAAGTTCGTTCTGTAAGACCCGCCTCACCCATCGATCGCGTGATCGGGCCGACCCTGCGTCCCGGTGACGTCGTCAGGCCGGATAAACGAAACAAACGAATTAAACGAAACAAATGAAATGAATGTCGCACCCCCCGAATCCCGGGTCATGATCCGTCGGTAATTGCATGGGGCGTGCGTGATGGCCGCGGTTCGGCCTGCGGCCGCGCCCCTGTAAGCGAACTGGCGAAGAACGCCGATCTCTCAAAGTTCGTGCCGTAGGCCGATCGATCAGATCGGCTTCGGCTCGGCGACGATGATTTCGAGTGAGGCGAACTGGCGTCGGGTCAGGGAATGGGTGAAGGCATTCTGCGCGGCGTCGAAGGGCAGGCCTTCGGCGGCTGACGGCTGGAAGCCCCAGCTCCAGAACTGGAACGTCATCGCCTCCTGATCGGTCGGCGTTCCGCCGCCCGCGGGGGCCGTGAAGGTCGGGGGCGCAACCAGGCGCACGGCGTGCCGAATCGTGGAATCGACACCGAAGCGCGTCATTTCCCCGACCAGCAGGATGTCCTGCGTGCGGCTCTTCTCCAGCGCCTCAATGAGCTTCTGCCGGTTTCTCTTGTCGGTCGACGACAGCGTCGTCACGTCCTCGTAGAGGCCGCAATCGTCGAACAGGTCGGCCAGTGTGCTGGTCGAAAAGCTGACGGGATCCCGAGGCGATCCGGTCATCGGATAGACGGTCGTGGCATCCTGAACGGCCCCCAGCAGGATCCAGTCCGCGTGGGAGGCCAGATAGAGGTCGCGATGCCGTTGCGACAGCCCCGTGTCCGATCGAATGAAATCGGGATAGTCGAAGGCCCGGAAGGCGTCCGTCAGCGTGACCTCGATGTCGCCGAGGCTGCCTTCGCCCGTGGCGTAGAGATCCAGGCCGAACTGCGCGACCAGGTCGGGAAACCGGCGTAGGACCGACTGCAGGAAGGCCGTCGGCAGACACCAGCCGTACTGGCCCTGCCGCAACTCGTGGGGCGAATCGACCAGTGTGCGCAGGCGCTCGGCGAACCTGTCGGGTGGCAGACCGTACTGGGTCGTGGTCTGCGTGCGCAGCCAGGCTTCGATGGCCGCTTTTGCGTTGCGGCGCCGCTGATCGAGCGGGATCGCCGGCGGATCATCCCAGCCCAGAAGCTCCTTGAGGCTCTCGATGATCTCCATGTCAGCGTTTCCCCGGCTTGAGGTGCGGCGCCAGCGTGACGCCCAGCCCGTCGCGCAGCGCCTTGCGCTTCGCAAGTCCCCGTTGCTCGATTGCCTTCTTCTGCGCGGCAATCGCCTGCAGCCGGTCCTTCTTCGGCGGCAGCACGAACTTGCCCGCGATCTTCTGCGGCACCAGGTCGGCCGGCTTCACCGGCCGCACGCCGGGAAGTCGAACCGAACCCGGCTTCGGCGCCGTTGGTTTGGGTCTCGATGGCGGCGTCGCAACCGTCTCGCCGAAGAAGGTGCAGGACGCTTCGAGGCGTCCGCCGCCGGGCAGAACGACCGCCACGACCAGCGTGTTGAGGCCTTCCTGGAGCGCGCTGCCGTCCAGCAGGCACGACAGCACGACACCGCCGGTCGTCTGGCCGACGAGGCGTCCGATCTGGGTGACGGTGAGCGGCCGGCCGAAGCGTCGTTCTGCGCGCTTGGTCGGCGCCGGGCCGGACGGCGCGGCCTTGCCCTTGAGCGGGGCGAGCGGCGTGCTGCCGGGGATGGCGACCGGACGGGTCGGGGTGCGCTTCGATGCGATCACCGCCAGATGAGCGGCGGCCTTCCTCGCCGCGCCCTTCACTGGCTTGGCAGGCGCCCGGATCGCGGTCCAATGGGGTCGCAGGTCGAGTTCCTGGCGTGCATCATAGACACCGGAGACGGGCCTCAAGGACGGCGGCGATACCGCGCCGGTCTCGGTCATGGTGAAGGACGAGAGCGGCAGTTCGCGTCCGTTGAAGAAGACGCAGACGACCGACGGGCGATCCTCCTGGTCCTCGACGGCCGAGCGCGACAGGCCCTCGATCTCGATGCGCAGGCGTGTCCGGCCGGCGGCGGCGCTGCCGCTGGTGGGCGACAGGATCCGGACGCTGCGCGGCGCCGCCTCCACCGCCCGGCGCTGCCCATCGAGCCGCGCCTGCGATTCGGTCTTCCGGGTCCGCTCGGTCTCGGCGGTCTGCAGGCGCGCCTCGTGCGTGAAGGCCGTGGCGAGGGCGGCCGCGGCGTCGCGCACCGCGTCCTCGAAGGCGTCGAGCTGACGGATCGCGGCTCGCAGAGCGTCGACCACCGCGTCGAGCGGCATGTCGATGCGGCCCAGCACGATGCGGTGGTGCGTGCCGAACAGGGTGAAGTCGAATCCCACGTCGATGTGGGGGTCGCGGCCGAAACCGTCATGGATGGCGTCGGTCAGCCGGTTGAGCAGCAGATTGCCGATCTGCTCGGCGAGATCGCGCGAGGGATCGAGGTCCCGGATATCGTCCAGCAGCGAATCGACCTCCTCGGCAACCTCGCCCACGATATCGAGCACGCCGTCGAGGATGTCGTTGTCGAGCGCGTGCTCGACGGCGCCGCGGGCGGCCGCCCGGATCGCTCCGCGCACCTCGGCCGGCGCCAGCGTGCGATAGACATAGTTGTCGTCGAGGATCGCCAAGGCATCGTCGATCACCTGGTCGGCGAGCCGGGCCTTGAACGTGCGGCGGCCGGCGCGCGTGGCGAGCGGCGCCAGCGCGCCCAGCAGATCGTCGACCGCCCGGTCGAACTCGCGCGCAACCTGGGCGGCGAGGCGCTCGATCTCCGCCGCCAGTCGGCCGATCTGCTGCTGCAGCTCGTCGAGCGCCTGCCGCGTGTCGTCGAACCATTGCTGGATCTGCGCCCGCGCCGCGTCGATGACGGCCGAGAACTCCTCGAGGATCTTTCGGCCGATCAACTCGACCAGCCTGATGACGAACTGCAGGAAGCGCTCGCCGCCGATCGACCCCAGCTCGGTGGCCAGCTCCATCATCGCTTCGCCGTTGGGCATGAAGGTACTGTCGGCCAGTTGGCGCATGAAGGAAGCGCTGGCATCGACCGGCACCGGATCGATGACCCGGTACATCAGCGCGCGGATCTTCGCCCGCTGGCTGTCGCTCAAGGGCCCCAGCACCTCGGCACCGATGCGCAGCGCATCGGCCGTGAGTTCGGCGATCTCGCTCACCGGCACCGGCAGGTTGGCCGCGCGGGAGAGCTGGCGGACGATCCCGTTCGGCGCGTCGACATTGTCGGCGAGACCGTTGAGGATGCCCTGCATCTGGCGTTGCGCCTCGGCGATCATGATGTCGCCGGTCGCCACGAGGCTGCGGCCGAGCAACTTCATGAGGATTCCCGAGAGGGCCTCGGTCAGGCGCTCCCGGTCGGCGCCGCGCCGGCTCCAGTCGAGAACGGTGCCGAATACCGTGTCGAGCGTGAAGTCGGTGGTGGGCAGGAAGACCTCGTCGAAATAGGTCTTCACGTCGGGCCGCGACAGGAGATTTTCGCGCAACACTGGCGCCAGCTCCTGGTGGATCTGGGTGGCCATGAAGCTGCGCAGCGATACCGCAATGGCTTCCAGGGTCGCCGCTGCATCGGGCCGTCCCCCGGCCACGACGGTGCTGCCGATGTTGCGCAGAAGGGTGCGCGCGACGTCGTTGGCGGCCGTGCCCAGAGGACCCGTCATGGCGCCGAGGAAGCGATCGACGCCGGCATTCTGCTGGCGCAGGAAATCGAGCGCGGCGTCGGCAGTCAGGAACTCCACGAGATGGCCGAGTTCCAGCGCACCCGGAGGTGCGGCGACGAGCGAGGCGCGGATATGGTCGCGGACGACCTGCGGCGGCTGCCCCGAAAGGCTGCCCTGGAACGGCGCATGGACCTGGCGGGGCGGCAGGCCGATCACGCTGAGCGAGGCGTCGGCGCGGGTCACCCGCCGGCTGGCGACCAGGGCGAGCTGGGCCGCCGACCACAGCACCGCGACGAAGCGCTGCGTCGGCTGGTCGAGCGTGCCGCCGGCCATCGAGGTTGCGAGATCGACGATGCGGGTGACCAGGGTCGTCCAGTAGGCCTCGGTCGCGGGTGCGCCGTCGAAGGGCTCCGCCGGAAAGCCGCGGAGATGATCCGACAGGGCGCGCCGCAGGGCACGCGCCGCCCGCCAGCGGGCGTTGAGGGGCGGCGCCATCCAGCCCAGCATCGCCGTTCGCAGTGCCTGGAGCGCGGCATCGGTCAGCCCTTCGAGCAGGAAGCGCTGGCCTTCTTCCAGGGTGACCTGGGCACAGCGCAGCGCGACCTGCTCGGCGCCGGCTGCCGTGGCCGGTGGCGCGTTGACGGCGATGAACTCGCCCAGCTCGTAGGCGGTGCGCAAGGCCATCTTGAAGGCCGGCCGCGCCGCCTGCAGAAGCGCCCGCGTCGTTGCGTCCCCGGCGGGCAGGCCGGCGGCTGCTTCGCGGCAGGCGCCCTCCACCAGCACGTCGACCGAGCGCGCGACGAAGCGGCTGAAGTCGGTGAACTCCATCGCGGCGAAGACCCGGAAGCCGGCACCGGCCTTCAGGCCGACCCCCATGCCGGCCACGACGTTGAAGCCGGGCCTGAGGTTGCGCGCCGGCTGGGCGATCGCCGTGCCCGTGACGACGAGCTGGGCGTAGGCCTGCGCGGTCAAGGCCGCCTTCGCATAGAGGCCGGCCTTGATGTCGATCTCCGACAGGAACACGCGCAGCAGGTCGACCGGCAGGCCGCGCATGTTGGAATCGTTGCCGGCCAGCTCGAGGAAGTCGCCGACCTTGAGGCCGAGGCTGACCTGGACCGCCGCCGCCAGCTCGGCGATCGCCTGCAGCCGGACGGCGAAGCCGATCTCGCCGAACAGGTTCATCGGCACCTGGATCTGCGCCGCCACCGACGCGGACGCACTGGCCTGACCCGAGAGTTCGGCGCTCAGGAACCTGCCCACGCCGGCATCGACGTTGGCGAGGGCGGAGATGCCGAGATCGAAGTTGATGCCGCGATTGATCTGCGCGCCGGCGGCGATGGTGACCTGGGCATTGCCGCCGGCCTGCGCCCAATCGGTGGCGACCGTGCCGCCCGCGGCAAACACGTCCTGGTCCAGTCGTACTGTCGGCATTCGACGCGCCCCCCCGCCCGCGGCGTCAGCGTTCAATGCTGCGCACGCAGGAGGTTAGCGCCTCCCGATCACAGGCAATAGGCCGCGATCAGGTCCACGAGATATGCGGGACCGTTTAGCCCCCACAGAACGAAAGACACGGCCGTCGCGGCCGCAACCAGACTGGCCAGTCCCCAGAGCAGCACGGGACGCCAACCCACGGTCGGGCCGCCCGTCAAGCCGGCTGCGGGAGCGAGGTCGGGCGGACCAGCCGCTCCTCGACGATCGGGTAGTGCAGCGCGGCCGAGACGACACCGAGCGCGATCGAGATCCACCACATCATGTCGTAGTTGCCCTGCAGGTCGAACAGGCGTCCGCCGCCCCAGCCGCCGAAGAAGCTGCCGACCTGGTGGCCGAAGAAGACGATGCCGTTCAGCATGGTGACGTGCACCGGCCCGAAGATGTAGCCGACCAGCGAGGTGGTGAGCGGCACCGTGCCCAGCCACAGGAAGCCCAGCGCCGCGGCGAAGATCAGCACCGAGGCGGCCGACAGCGGCGCGATCACGAAGCCCAGGAAGACCAGCGAGCGCAGCAGGTAGAGCGTCGACAGGAGGTTCTTGCGCTTGAAGCGGTTGCCCATCGAGCTCCACAGGATGGCGCCGGCGATGTTGAACAGGCCGACCATGCCGATCGCCCAGCCGCCCAGCTCGGCCGGCGACAGCTCGATGCCGAACAGCGACAGGCCGATCCCCTTGTCGGAGATGTAGGCCGGCAGGTGGCCGCCGACGAAGGCGACGTGGAAACCGCAGACGAAGTAGCCAACCACCAGCAGCACGAAGCTGCGCTGCGCGAAGGCCTCCGAAAGCGCGGCGCCGGTGGTCTGGTTGCCGCCGCCCGCCTTCCGGGAGGCCGCGATCTCCTTGCGGTCGTTGAGGCCGAGCGGCAGCACGATCATGACCAGGGCGAGGAGGGTCAGCGCCCACATGGTCGGGCGCCAGTCGCCGAAATAGTTCTGCAGCACGGCCGCCAGCGGCACGATGAAGAACTGGCCGAACGATCCGCCGGCCGAACAGATGCCGACGGCCAATGCCTGCTTGGCCGGCGGGGCCACGCGCAAAATGACGCCCAGCACCGGCCCGAAGGTCGCCGCCGACAGGCCGATGCCGACCAGCACGTTGCCCAGGATCAGCATGAAGCCGTCATGCATCGTGGCGGTGACGATCATGCCCAGAACATAGACCGCGCCGCCGCCGGCGATGGTGGGGGCGGAGCCGAACCGGTCGGCCAGCCGGCCCGAGAAGGGCGCGATGGCGCCCATCAGCAGCATCGACAGCGCCGTCCCGAACGAGAAGAGCTCGCGGCCGACATGGAGTTCGGCGGAGATCGGCTTCAGGAAGATGCCGAAGCTCTGGCGGACGCCGAGGCCGATGGTGAGGACGAGGAAGCCGCACCAGACGGCGGTCCAGTAGGAGCGTTGGGTCATGGCGGCAACCTGAGGCGGCGTGCCCGAACTGGCAAGATGTCCTGCCTTATGGTTTCCATAGAATTACTTCATGCCGTCACAAGCTTCGATGTGGCAGAAGATATCCATGGCGCGACTGCGGTTCCTGTGCGGCTTGGCAGCATTCCTGGTGGCTTTGGCAGGAAGCGCCCAGGCCGCGCCGCGACTGGAGCGTGAGCGCTGCACCTTCAAGCCGCCGAAGGGCGACCGGATCGAATGCTACGTCCTGACGGTGCTGGAGAACCGCGAGCAGCCGCAGGGCCGCGAGATCAAGCTCAAGGTGGCGATCCTCAAGGCCAAGCGGACCGCCGGCGTCGAGCCGATGATCTACCTCTCGGGTGGCCCCGGCGACTCGCCGCTGGTCGCCTCGACGCCGGGCGCGGATGCGCTCAGCGAAGGCGACTGGTGGAACGAGACGGCCGCCATCCGCCGCCGGCGCGACGTCGTCATCCTGAGCCAGCGCGGGGCCGGCGGGTCGACACCCAACCTCGACTGCTTCGACACGCGCACCTCGGACCCGGCCAAGGCGCGCCGCCGCGCCGTGACCGAGCAGCAGGAGCGCGAGATCCTCGCGCGCTGCCGCACGGGGCTGGACCGCCGCAAGATCGACCTCGGCATGTACACGACGCCGGCCCTGGCCGACGACGTGGCCGACCTCGCCGCCGCTCTGGGGCAGAGCAAGATCAACCTCTACGGCGTGTCCTATGGCACCCGGTGGGCGCTCGAGGTGATGCGCCGGCATCCCGATCTGGTGCGCGCCGCCGTGCTCGACGGCGTCTATCCGCCCCAGGTCAACGGCGAGCAGAACGAGCCGACGATCATCCGCCGCGCCTTCGAGCAGCTCTACGCCGACTGCGCCGCCGATTCCGTGTGCCGCGAACGCCATCCGACCCTGCGCGCGACGATCGAAGGTCTGATCGACGCGGCGGAACGGACACCGCTCGAACTCGCGCTCACCCTCGAGGATGGTCCGCATCCGGTGCGGCTCGACGGGACCCAGGTGATGATGGTCCTGCTGAACATGATGCGCGAGGGTGAGGTCGCCGCGATTCCCGAGACGGTGGCGGCGGCGCAGCGCGGCGACCTGCGGCTGCTCAAGCTCTATGCCGAGGATCTCGAGACCAACGACGGTGGCCTGCTGGAGCAGAATGCCCAGCAGTTCGACGGGCTCTACAACAGCATCGAATGCCGCGAGACCTGGCCCATGGTCGATCGCACGGCCCGGCGCAAGGCGATCGAGAGCAACGGGATCTACGGTCTGAACGCGAGGTCGAGCAAGTCCCCGACCTTTTGTCCGGTCTGGCGGGTCGCACCCGCGCCGGCCGCGGAGCGGCAGCCGGTGAAGTCCGACGTGCCGACCCTGCTGCTGAGCGGCGGCTACGATTGGCTGACGCCGCCGGCGTGGGCGCGCGAGGCCGCGAAGACATTGTCCGCCTCGCGCAACGTCGTCTTCCGGGCGCAGGGCCATGGCGTCGTCGTCCAGGACGCCTGCGCCGCCCGGCTGCGCGACGTCTTCATCGAGGATCCGAACCCCAAGCGCGCGCTGCCCTGCCGCCCCGACAAGGCGCCCAATTTCACCGCCGCCTGGGATCGCGTCCGCAACATGCCGTGAGGCACACCGACTTATGGTCCCACACAAGTCACCGTCGTCTCGACCGTAGCGCGGAGCGCGGAGCGGAGAGACCTTCTCTCCACCAGCAGCCGGCTGATCTGTAGGGAGAAGGTCTCTCCACTCCGCACCTTCGGTGCTCCGGTCGAGACGACGGGAATTTTGGGCGTCTTACTTCAGCAGTTCCGGCGCGACCAGGCGGGGCAGGAAGAGGGCGATGTCGGGCCACACGATCATCGCCGCCAGCACAACGACCATCGGCACCAGCATGATCAGCGTGTCCTTGAGGGCAACCCGCAGCGGCACGCCGGCCACGGCGCAGGAGATCATGAGGCAGAGCCCGTAGGGCGGGGTTACCAGCCCGAACGCCAGGGCCACGATCGAGACGATGGCGAAGTGGACGGGGTCCATCGAGACGGACTTCGCCAGCGGCTCCAGCACCGTGCCGACGATGATGATGGCGGGAATGGCGTCGAGGAAGCAGCCCACGACCAGGAACACGAAGGCGATGAAGAAGCCGACGCCGATCGGGCCCATGCCCCAGGTCGCGACATTGGCCAGCAGTTCCTGCGGGATCCTGTAATAGGCCAGCAGCCAACCGAAGGCCGAGGCGGTGCCGATGCAGAACAATGCCACGGACGCGAGCTTGCCGGTGTCGACCAGCGCCTTGTAGACCTCCTTCGGGCCCATTTCGCGATAGACCACGATCGACAGGATGGCCGAATAGAGCACGGCCACGCAGGCCGATTCGGTCGCGGTGAACCAGCCGGCCAGGATGCCGCCGACGATGATGACGGGCGTCATCAACGCGGGGATCGACACCCAGATCGAACGGAGGAGCTGGCGGAGCGTCCCGCGCGGATAGGTCGGGTAGCCGCGCTTCACGGCATAGACGTGCACCGTGGCCATCTGGGCGCCGGCGATCAGCAGGCCCGGCACCACGCCCGCGAGATAGAGCGCGCCGATCGAGGTCGAGATCAGGCCGCCCCACACGATCATCAGGATGGAGGGCGGAATGACAACCGCCAGCACGGCGGAGACCGCGGTGATCGCGACCGAGAAGGAGAGGTCGTAGCCCTCCTTGGTCTGGGCATCGATGAAGATCTTGCTCTGGCTGGCGGCATCGGCGGTCGAGGAGCCTGAGATGCCGGCGAAGAAGACGGAGAGCACGACGTTGATCTGCGCCAGCGAGCCCGGGAAGCTGCCGACGATGGCCCGTGACAGCGTCACCAGCCGGTCGGTGATGCCGCCGACGCTCATCAGGTTGGCCGTCAGCAGGAAGAACGGCACGGCGAGCAGGATGAAGGAGTTGTAGGCGTTGAAGGTTTCCTGCGCGAGCATCATCGTCCCGAGCCGCGGCTCCAGATAGAAGAGCGGCAGGCAGGCGAGGCCGAGCGCGAAGGCCACCGGAACGCGCAGCACCAGCAGCACAAAGAAGCAGCCGAACAGGATCGAGGCCGCCTCGCCGGCGGAGAAGAGCGCCCCGGTCATGGCGCGCTCCTGCCCAGGAGGATCCGGGCCTCGTCGTAGAATTGCTCGCCCAGGAAGACGATCCAGGTGACGGCGGCGACCGGCCAGGCGATGTGGATCATCCACAGAGGCAGGTCGGCAAGCTCGGAGGTGCGGTACCAGGCGAAGCTGGTGAACTCGATACCGCCGACCAGGAACACGATGGCGAAGGCGAGGATGCCGAGCCGAGCGACGATCCGCACGGCGGCCTCGCCGCGGCGCGGCAGCGTGGGCCATACGTCGACCTCGAAGTGGGAAGCTTCGCGCACGCCGATCATGGCGCCGATCATGATCATCCAGATGAACAGGAACCGCGCCATCTCCTCGGTCCAGATATAGGCCGGGATCAGCGAGGTGTAGCGCGAGATCATCTGCAGGGTGACCGGGATGATGATGATGGCGACGGAGAAGGCCAGCAGGCCGGTCAGGAACCTGGCATAGGCGGCCGTGAACCGGCGCCAGAGGCCGGGCGGCGAGGCAGGAGAATTCATTCGGGAACCGTCCGGAGAAACGCACCCGGCTGCGGGCCGGGAAAAAGGCGCAGCAAAGCCCGCGGCTTCGCTGCGCGTACGGATCAGTTGGTGGCGACGATCTGGGTGAAGATGCCGTCGGCGCCGATCTCCTTGGCGTAGGCGGCCATCACCGGATTGACCAGCTTCTTCATCTCGGCGCGGTCTTTGAACGGGATACGCTTCAGCTTGCCGGCCTTCTCCAGCGCGACGAGCTTCTGCTCGTCCTCGCCGCTCTCGACCTGGCGACCATAGGCGCCGGCTTCCTTGCCCGCCTTGACGATCGCGTCCTGCAGGTCCTTTGGGAGAGACTTGAAGGTCTTGGACGAGAAGCACACGGGACGGATGGTGATGGCATGCTCGGTCATCGCGAGATTGGGCGCCACCTCGTAGAACTTCATCGACTCGACGCCGGCTGCCTCGTTCTCGCCGGCCGAGATGACGTTGTTCTGGATGGCGTTGTAGACCTCGTTGTAGGCGATGACCGTGGGCGACATGCCGGCCGCCGCGAAGGTCTTGGACCAGATCGGCGCACCCTGGACGCGGACCTTCAGGCCTTTGATCTCGGCCAGGTTGCTCACCGGCTTGTTGACGAAGATGTTGCGCACGCCGCCGCCGGCATAGCCGATCAGCATGACCTGGGCCTTTTGCGCGACCTCGTCGGCCACCGGCTTCAGCAGGTCGAGGTCGAGCACCTTGTTCCATTGCGCGAGATCGCGGAACAGGAAGGGCGCGTCGATGAACGGCGCGGCCTTCGAGAAGGTCGACATGTGAGCCGGCGAGACGACTGCATAGTCGACCGCCTTGCCCTGCGCCATGTACTCGAAATACTGCTTCTCCAGTCCGAGCGACGAATTGCGGTGGAGCACGAAGTTGATCGGCTTGCCGTAATACTTCTTCACCAGCTCCTCGAACTTGAGGAGAGTCTTGTTGAAGGCATGGTCGTCGTTGAACTGAACCGCGCCGTTCAGCGTCAGCGGCGCCTGCGCGTTGGCAATGAACGGTGCGGCGAGAGTCGAGGCGGCGATACCGCCCATCAGCAGTCTGCGCTTCATGTCGTTTCCTCCAAAGGCCCTGTTTTGGTTCTGAGACCGGGACCGTGCGCGGACTATGCATGGGTTTCGGGTCAGGTGCGACCGAGTTGTCAGACAACACGCCGTCTTTGTCGGAACCCTGGTCCGGACTTTGCGTCGGGTTGTGCTGATCGGCGTTGTTCGATATCATGACAACACATAAATTTATTGTATAATGTCACTCGGTACCTCTTCCTCGACTTTTCCGGCGAGATTCGACGGCCCCTTCGTCCCTAAGCTCTTCTCGGCATTGCGCGAGGGCTACGGCTTGGCCTCGCTGCGGGCCGATGCCATCGCAGGACTCACGGTGGCGATCGTGGCGCTGCCGCTCTCGATGGCCATCGCCATCGCCTCGGGCACGACGCCGGAGCGCGGTCTGTTCACGGCGATCGTCGGCGGTTTCCTGATCTCGGCGCTGGGCGGCAGCCGCTACCAGGTCGGCGGCCCCGCCGGCGCCTTCATCGTGCTGGTCGCCGCGACGGTTGCGCGCCACGGGATCGACGGCATGCTGCTCGCCACCCTGATGGCCGGCGTCTTCCTGACGGCGGCCGGGGCGCTCCGGCTCGGCACCTTCGTCAAGTTCATCCCCTACCCGGTCACCGTGGGGTTCACGACCGGCATCGCCGTCATCATCTTCGCTAGCCAGATCAAGGACCTGTTCGGCCTCACCCTGGCGGACAAGGAGCCGGGAGAGTTCGCCGCCAAGCTCGAAGCGCTCGCGGGCGCGGCCGGCACGGTGAACGCGGCGGCCATCGCCCTGGCATTCTCGACCATCGGTATCATCGTCGGTCTCCGCAAACTTCGCCCGCACTGGCCGGGCATGCTGGTCGCCGTCGTGGCCACCTCGCTCGCGACCTTCGTCCTGGGTCTGCCGATCGACACGATCGGCAGCCGCTTCGGCGGCATCCCGTCCATGCTGCCCGCGCCCAGCCTGCCCGACATGTCGCCGGCGAAGATGCTGGCCGTGCTGCCGGATGCGGTCTCGTTCGCGCTGCTGGGTGCCATCGAGTCGCTGCTGTCCGCCGTGGTGGCCGACGGCATGACCGGACGCCGCCACCGCTCGAACTGCGAGCTGGTGGCCCAGGGCGTGGCGAATATCGCCTCGGCACTGTTCGGCGGCATCTGCGCCACCGGGACCATCGCCCGCACCGCCACCAACGTGCGCGCCGGCGCGCGCGGACCGGTCGCCGGCATGCTCCACTCGGTTTTCCTGCTGGGCTTCATGCTGCTGGCCGCGCCGCTGGCCGCCTACATTCCGCTGGCGGCCCTGGCCGGCGTGCTGGCGGTGGTCGCCTGGAACATGGCCGAGAAGCACGAGTTCATGACCCTGCTGCGCTCCTCGCGTGGCGATGCGGTCGTGCTGCTCTCGACCTTCCTGCTCACCGTGTTCCGCGACCTGATGGAAGGCATCGTGGTCGGCACGGCGCTCGGCGTCATCCTGCTCATCCAGCGCCTGACCGCCACGGCGGGTATTGTCGCGCAGCCCGCCCGCGCGCCCTTTGCCGCCGACCTCGTCACCGATCCGCAGGTGATCGTCTATCGCCTGTCCGGCGCCTTCTTCTTCGGCACGGCCTCGACCGTGGGTGCCGTGCTCGACAACATCGCCGAGCAGCACAAGGCCTTCGTCATCGACTTCAGCGCCGTGCCCTTCGTCGATTCGACGGCGGCCAACGTCATTGCCGGCGCCGGCCGCAAGGCGGCGCGGCATGGCGTCCGGGTCTATGTCACGGGGGCCACGCCGTTGGTCCGCCACGCACTGCTGCGGGCCGGCGCGGGACGCCCGCAGGTCCGCTACCTGCCCTCCATCGACGATGCCGTTCGCGAGGCGCACCTGTTGTAGGATGGCCCATGGCCTCCCCTGTCTCGAATTCCCCCGTCTCGATCTCCTCCGACGCGCTCAGCGCTGAGATTTCCGCCACCGGTGCCGAACTCGTGCGCCTCCGGGATGGCACCGGCGCCGATCTCCTGTGGGACGGCAATCCCGCTTTCTGGAACGGACGCTCGCCGCTGCTGTTTCCCATCGTCGGTGAAGTGAAGGGCAACCGGCTCAACGTGGCCGGCAAGGCCTACGAAATCGGCCGCCATGGTTTCGCCCGCACCTCGACCTTCGCTTTGGTCGCGTCCGACGCCGCATCCTGCACCTGGCGCCTCGAGTCGAGCGAGGCGACGCGGCGCCAGTATCCCTTCGAGTTCCGCCTCGATGTCACGTACCGGATCGAAGGCGCGACCTTGCATATGGAAGCCCGGGTCACCAACACCGGGGCTTCGGTCATGCCGGCCTCGTTCGGCTTCCACCCGGCGCTGCGCTGGCCGCTGCCCCACGGCAAGCCGCGCGCGGCGCACGAGATCGTCTTCGACCGGGACGAGCCGGCGCCGATCCGCCGGCCGATCGACGGCCTGCTGAGCGCGGCGCAGTTCGCGACGCCGGTGCGCGACCGGCATCTGCGGCTGCACGACGATCTGTTCGAAGACGGCGCGCTGGTCTTCGACACGCTGGCCAGCCGCAGCGTCGTCTATGGCGAAGCGATCCGCGTCGACTTCCCGCGCATGCCCCATCTCGGCATCTGGACCAAGCCCGGTGCCGGCTATGTCTGCATCGAGCCGTGGCAGGGCCATGCCAGCCCTGAAGGCTTCGACGGTGAGCTGGCCGACAAGCCCGGCGTGATTGCGATCACGCCGGGCGCCACGGAAAGCTTCACGATGTCGATCGCGCTCGTGCGCTGACTCACTGCAGGGCGGCGGCCAGCGCGCCGGCGCTGCGCCAGATTTGCTTCTGGCAGATGAACAGCACGCAGCCTTCGATCGTCAGCGTGTCGGCGGTCGGCCGCCGTACGGTCGCACGGTAAGTCTGGCCATCCTCGGGATTGTAGATTCGGCCCTCCCAGCCGCCGTTCGCGGTGCGCGCGAGCCCGGACAGGATCGACAGACCGATGAGGGGCCGCGGGCGCAGGGACGCGTCGGCATTCCGGGTGTCGAGGCGCGGCCGGCCCTTGTCGTCTACGCCGTCCCACAACCAGCGGACGGTGCCGCACAGCCCCGGTGCGCCGCTGCAGGGCACGATTTCGACGATCGCCGCCGCGCCGGGCGTCACCCACCGTCCCACGGGGCCGTCGTCGGCGTGGACCGGGTCGGCAGAAAGGAGGAAGCCGCCGGCCACGACGCAGGTGATCGCCCGTGCGAGCACCCGATGCGGCGCGGTGGTGGCCGGGGCCGGCGCAACGATCACCTCGAACTTCCGCCGGTAGTCGGGATGCTCCGTGCCCATCACCTTGTCCCACCAGCGGAAATAGAGGCCGTAATTGTAGCGGCCGGCTTCGTGATGGAGGTCGTGATGGGTCGTGGTGTTGTTCCAGCCCAGCCACCGGCCGGGCCCGAAGGCGGCGCCATGTACCTCGGCGCCGGCATGTCCCATGACGTTGCGCAGGATCTGCACGATGCCGAAGGCCAGCAGGGCGAGGCCGTGCATCGGCAGGGCGAGGAGGAAGAGCGGGACGAAGGCGCCATGCACGACCGCCTCGGGGATGGCGAAAGAATAGGCGGCCCAGGGTGTCGGCGTCCGCGACAGATGATGCGTGCGATGGAAGAGCGTGAACAGGCGCCTGTGGTGCATGGCGCGGTGGGCCCAGTAGAAATAGGTGTCGTGGGCCACCAGCATCAGGGCGAGCGACAGGACGAGGTAGAGCGGTCCGGCCTGGCGGAAGTCCTTGTAGATCGTGATCCAGCCCTGATGGTCGCCCACCGCCACGAGGGCGCCCAGCAGCGAAAAGATGAAGGCCGTCCGCAGCGACGCCAGGAATTCGCGCCACCGCTGGCCCCGGTTGGGATCGCGGGGCTGCAGCTTGCGGCGGGCCAGACCGCCTCGCCAGAACAGAGCGAGGATGGTGGCCATCAGCGCGGCGGCCACGACGTAGCGGGCAGTGTCCATGACCCAGACCGTGGGCCAGGCAGACAGGTAGACGTGCCAGAGTTCGTTCATCGATCGCCCCTCCATCAGGCGTGCCCAATGCCTAGGAGGAGGGGGCGGACGGATCGCGCCGAAGGTGAATATCGGCGATCCGCGGCGAGAATCGGCTCGCCGATTCCGGAATCGGCGGGAAATCAGGCGCCGTTGCGGCCTTCGGTGGCCTTTCGGTACTCGGTCGGGGTCATGCCGGTGTCGACCTTGAAGGCGCGGTTGAAGGGACCGAGCGACTGGAAGCCCGAATCGAGGGCGATGGTCAGGATCGGGACGTCGGCCTGGCCGGGATCGGCCAGCGCCTGCTTGGCGTCGGCAAGGCGGTGGCGGTTCAGGTACTCGTTGAAGTTCCGGTAGCCCAGCCCGCGGTTGATGGCGCGCCGCAGCCGATACTCGGGCAGGCCGAGCCGGCCGGCCAGGACGCCAATGGTCAGCCCCTCCTGACGGTAAAGTCTGTCGACCGTCATCAGCCGCTCGAGCGTTGCGAGCAGGGCCGGGTCGGCGGGTTCGTTCTCCGGCGCCGCCGCTGCAAGGGGCGGGTGAGGGGGCAGGCTGTCGGGCGAGAGGGTGTCGACGGCCGGTCCGACCGCCACCGGGCCGAGGACGGAATCGAGGTCGGCCTGCAGAAGCAGCAAGGCGATGATGGCCGCGATCGCGACCAGGGCGCCCGAGTTCAGCACGTGCAACGCCATCGGGACCTGGTCGGCACCAAAGACGAGTTCGACCGTGACGGTGACGGCGATGTGGAGGGCCACGGCGATCAGGATGAACAGGCGCAGGCGCCGCCGGCCTTCGACCAGATCGCTGCCCCAGCCGCGCACCGTTTGGGCCAGCGCCAGCAACGCCAGCACGATCACGGCGCCGCGCACGAGCACGCCCAGCAGCCAGTGCGAGGTGAAGCCTGCCCCCAGGAGATGGGCCAACGGCCAGACGACCAGGCCCAGCCAGACCAGCGCGTGCCAGGGCTTCAGCCGGAACGAATCGTCGAACATCGCCTGGGCGAACAGCCAGAAGACGGCGGCATTGCCGGTGCAGAGCATCAGGACGGGGGCGAACCAGACCGGCGGATCATGCGGCCCGGGCGAAGAGCAGACGGCGTAGGCGGCGGCGCCCACGGCGAGCAGCGCGCCGAGCCAGGCGGCGGGCCGGCCCTGGGCCCGTCGCAGCGTCGCGGCCGCAACGATCAGGAGCAGCGCAACGCCCGCGCCGCGCAGGGCGATGTCGAGCGTTACGAGGATGCCGGGGCCGCCCATGGTCGGCGACGTGATTAGCATTTTGCCGCGGTCACGCCACCCGCCCCGCGGGGCGGGCTGGCCGGCCCTTCAGCGTTTCGCCGCCAGACTCTTGAACAGCGCGTCGCTGCGGTCGTCGGCGGGGAAGAAGCTCTCGACGCGGACTTCCTGCAGGGTGATGTCCTGCGGCGTTCCCAGGGTGGCGATGGTGGTGAAGACCGAGAGTGCCTTGCCGCCCACCAGATAGTCGACCGTCAGCACCGGCGCCGGCCGCTCCTCGAAGCGCAGCTTGCGGAACGAGGTGGGTACGTCGGGATAGGCCATGATCTCCTCGATGAAGGCGAGCGCTTGTGGTTCGCCGCCGGCGGCCAGGATCTCGGCGTAGGTCGTCGACACGAGATAGCGCGCGACTTCCTCCCAGTTGGAAATCTTCGAGCGCAGCGCGTTCGGATCGAGGATCCAGCGCAACAGGTTGGGGCCTTTGCCCGGCGGCGGCGCCGGCGGCATGCCCTCGAACAGGAAGACGGTGAAGGCGTTGGCCGCGTCGTTGGCCTGCAAAAGGTTCCACAGCCGGTCGATCACGACGGCCGGGTAGGGCTCCTGCTGCTTCAGCATGAAGTCGATGGCCCGGCGCACCGGCGTGAGTTCGGGCGCGGCGAGGTTGCTCTCGCGATAGGCCGGCGCGAAGCCCGCCGCCAGCAGCATCTCGTTGCGCTGGCGCAGCGGCACGTCGAGCGCGGTCGAAAGCTGGACCACCATCTCGCGGCTGGGGCGCGCACGGCCCGATTCGAGGAAGCTGACATGGCGCTGCGAGACGCCGGACTGCAGCGCCAGCGAGAGCTGGCTGGCGCCGCGGCGGCGGCGCCAGGCCCGCAGCATGGGACCGAACGTGTCGGCCGGCGTGGTGGATACGGAGGCGGAGTTGGTGCTCATGGATCGAACCCTAACATTGGGCCGCAGGTCCGCCGATTACCTGCTGCGTAATTGAGAGAGCGGTGGGGGAATGCGATCTCGAGGTCGTCCACAACCAAAGGAGGACGACATGATTGCTTCATCCGACCGCCTGCTCCGCCACACGCTCTGGGCCAACGCCATCCTGTCCGTGGGCTCCGGCGCCCTGCTGGCGGCCCTGGCCACTCCCTTCGCGAAGATGGCCACCCATGCGCCACTCCAGGTGCTGGGGCTCGATCTCGCCATCGTGCTGGAAGTCCTGGGCCTGGGTTTCGTGGCTTTCGGTGCGGTGTGCGGCTGGGTCGCGTCGCGTCCCGAAATGCCCCTGGGCTGGGCCCGCGCGATCTTCATCCTCGACGCTTCCTGGGTCGCGATCAGCGCCGTGATCCTCATGTTGCCGGCCTCGTGGACCGTGGCCGGGATCGCAGGCATCGTCGTCGTCGCGCTGATCGTGGCCGACCTCGCGATCTTCGAGTATCTCGGCCTGCGCCGGATCAACGCCGCCAACTAAGGGAACGATCATGGACAAGCTTCAGCTCCTGAACGACATCAAGCTGCCCTTCGCCGAAGTCCTGGGGCTGAAGTTCACGGAAGCGAGCGAGACCGTGGTGAAGGCCGAGATGGTCGTACGCCCCGAGCTCTGCACGCGGCCCGCGATCCTGCACGGTGGCGCGGTCATGGCCTTTGCCGACACGCTGGGGGCCGCCGCCACCGTGCTCAACCTGCCCGAGGGCAAGGGCACGACGACGATCGAGAGCAAGACCAACTTCGTCGGGCCGGCGCCGGTCGGCACCACGGTGATCGGCGAGACCACGCCGGTCCATCGCGGCCGCCGCACCATGGTCTGGACGACCCGCATCACCACCGCCGAGGGCAAGCTCGTGGCGGTGGTGACGCAGACGCAGATGGTGCTTTAGAACGCGCGTTATGGCGCGGATCCATATCGTCGGGGCTTCGGGCTCAGGCACCACCACTCTGGGGGCAGCGGTTGCCGCTCGTCTTGGCGTTCCGCAAATCGACTCCGATGCGCTCTTCTGGATGCCGACGGATCCGCCCTTTACGACGCGTCGTTCCCCGGAGGAGCGGCTCGCAATGCTTCTTCGGCTGGCCCCGGTAACGGGGAACTGGGTATTTTCGGGGTCGGCCCTGAAATGGGCGACACCGATCGAGCCATTCTACGATCTCATCGTCTTCCTGCAGCTCAAGCCGCTCGTGCGCATGCAAAGGTTGAGGCGTCGGGAAGCAGTGAGATACGGCGCGCGGCTGGAACCGGGCGGCGACATGGCCGGCGCGAGCGCCGCCTTCCTCGCATGGGCGGAAGCCTACGACGCCGCAGGATTGGAGCAGCGCAGCCGGATCGCCCACGAAACCTGGCTGGCGACGCAGACTGCGCCAGTGCTTCGGCTCGACTCCTCGTATCCTCTCGATACCCTCGTCGCGGCTGTTCTCGCGCAGGGCAGCGGCACGGCGATTCCCTAGACTAGCTGCGCATGGCGGCGACTCTGTCGAAGGTCTCGATGATGAGGCCGCCGAGTGCGCGTTTGCGGTATGTGTCTTCGAAGAGCTTTGCTCTGTTCATGCCGTCGCGGTCGACGATACGGACGACCGGGCGGGGAACGCTATAGGCTTTGCTGCCTGGCGCGTGTCTGGTCGGGTGGCGCGCCGCCACGACGAATTTCAGTATGAATGCCTGCGTGAGGTTCTACTTCTTCGCCAGCCTATACCTCTCGGTCGCGGGGATCAGGGTGAGGTTCCCCAGGATCCTGTGCTGTGGGTGTTCGCTCGCCGCCAGCCGCGGCTGCAGGTCGAGCAACGCCTTGCCGAACACGGTCTCGTCCCACAGCCACGCCTTGCGTTTCTTCGCCGTACCGGGATCGGGAAAGGCCGAGGCCGCCTCCAGATAGTAGGCGCGGAGATCGTCGACGGCTTCCTTGAGCGTCTGCGCGGGCGGCAGATCGCCGGCCAGGGCGGCGGAGAGAAGGGCGCCGGCTGCCGGCATGTCGAGGCCGGAGACGCCGACGGTGGTGCGGCCCGTTCTTGCGACGCTCTGGTCGTGCCAGGTCGCCAGACGGTCGATCTCGGCCGCCAGCGTACCGGTTGCCTGGGGCGTCAGGTTGATCGGGCAGGCCCAGCCGGTGAAGTCGGCTTCCTCGGCGACCTCCTCGGGATAGTCGGCAATCAGCGGTCCGTCGGTACGCTCCAGCAGCTCGGCTGTCGCGCGCAGCACGCGACGCTGGAAGTCGGGATCGTCCGGGATGCCGAGCGGCCGGCCGAGTTCGAACGTGACCCAGAGGGCGCGTGGCGGACGGATGGCTTCGGTGTGCTCCCGCACCAGGCTGATGCTGGCGGTCGGGATGCCCTGACGCTCGAGGAAGTGGCCCAGCGCGCCAACGGCGCGCGTGCAGGCGGGTCAAACGGGAACGAGAAGCGCCGCGTCGACGGCATCCTGTTTCAGCAGGCCGGCGAGATGCTGGGCATGCGGCTCGGCCGCATCGGGCGGGAACGCGCCCATGAACGAATAGTGCATCGAGGCCATCGAGCCGACGACGCCCTCCTCGACCAACTCGCGCAGCCGGTCGATCGGGAAGGCGACGTTGTGGTCCTGCTGGAAGCCCGTGCGGTCGAAGTTCACCGAGATGTGGCTCATCACCAGGTCGCGTGCCGGGGTCCCGGCCGGGATGACGCGATAGCTCCCGTCGCCGGGTCGGAATGGCCGGTCGCCGCGCCGGTGCAGGCCCGCCGTCGAGATCAGCGCAACGCGGCGCTGGCTGAGCGGCTTGCCGGGCAGCGCCAGCGTGTCGTCGAAGGTGGGACACTCGATGCGCCGCAGGTGGTGGGCCTCGACCTCGGGCATGTCGCTGAGACGTTTCACCATGGCGTCGCGCTCCTCATGTGAATTTGCGATAGGTCTCGCGCGCGGCGACGATCGCGTGGTCGAGGCAGCCGTTCTCGCGCTCGACATTGGCCGCTGCGTACTCGGGCGAATCCATCATGGCGAGGAAGGCGGCGCGCGACGGATAGCGCACCAGCGCCACGTAATCCCAGCGATGCCGGTCCGGGTCGCCAAGCGCCACGGTCTCGGCTTCGCCGGTCCAGATGATGGTGCCGCCCTGCGCCTTGATCAGCTTTATGGTGAGCGCGCTGTAGCGCAGATAGGCGTCCCAGCCGCTGCCCCGGCCGTCGAGCGAACGCTCGCGGAAGCGCATCAGGTTCAGCATCACCACGGGAACGTTGTCCGGCAGCGCTTCCAGGGCGGCAGCATTCAGATGGTCGATCAATGCGGCTTCTCCAGAAGGTCGAGTGCCGGCTGGACCACCGCTTCCAGCGTGCGCCGGCGGGCGCCCGTTCGCGACAGCACGCGCATGCCCATCAGCACGCCCAGCAGGTGGATCGACAGGGCCTCGGCATCGGTGCCGCGCGGTGTCTCTCCGGCCGCGATGGCCGCCTCGACGTTGCGTCGGAAGAACGAGCGAATCTCTTCGAGATAGCCCGTGACCACGCGGCCGAGCTCGGCGTCGTGCGGCGCCACGTCGAGCGCGGAATTCACCAGCAGGCAGCCCTTGCAGTCGCGATCCTTCAGCGAACGGTCGATCACCTCCGCCAGGAACGCGCGGATCGCCTCGCGGGGACGGTGACTGGCCTCGAGTCGCGCGATGCGCTCGCGGGTCGAGCGGTTGGCGTAGCGTTCGAGGACGCGCTCGAACAAAGCGCGCTTGCCGCCGAACGCATTGTAGAGGCTGGCGCCGCCGATCCCCATCTCGCGCGCGAGGTCGCGCACCGACGTGGCCTCGTAGCCTCGATTCCAGAAACAGTCGACGGCGGCATCGAGCGCGCGGTCCTCATCGAATTCCCTCAGGCGAGCCATGGCAGCATGAGAGCGCGATTCTGGAACGATTGCACTAAAATTCGTGTGCGCTGGCTCGCACCGTGCTAGCGAAGGGCATGGCCGAGGGAATACCCGTGCGAATCACACGCGACCACTGGGGTTTCCTGTGCGGCGCCATCATGGCGCTGGGAGCGTCGCTGTCGTTCGCGTCGGCGCGTGCCGGCATCCTGGGCGGCCTCGGCGCCGTCGACATGATCTTCGCCCGCTACGTCGTGGCCGGCGCGATCATGCTGCCGCTGCTGCTGCGTTACGGGCCGCGTGACTTCGCCGGGATCGGCCTGCGCCGGTCGCTGATCCTCACGCTTCTGGGAGGCGCTCCCTTCGCGCTGCTGCAGACCGGGGGATATGGCTTTGCGCCGCTCGCCCATGGCGCCGTGATCGCGCCCTCGACGGTGACCATCGTCAGCACCATTGGCGCCGCCCTGTTCCTGCGCGAACGATTGAGCCGCAACCATCTGGTCGGCGCCGCCATCGTGCTGGCGGGCATCTTCCTGATCGGCTGGGACGGGCTTACCCAGCCGGCGGGCGAGCGCGCCTGGCTGGGCGATCTCCTGTTCTTCGCGTCGAGCGTGTTGTGGGCGGGCTTCACCCTGCTGCTGCGGCACTGGCGCCTGCCCGCACTGCAGGCGACTGCCGTGGTGGCGGTGCTGTCGTTCCTGCTGACGACACCGATCTACCTCGCTGTGATGGGCATCGCGCACCTGCAGGCGCTGCCGCTCGGCATGCTGGTCTTCCAGGGGCTGGTTCAGGGCGGCCTACAGGGTGCCATTACCATGGTGGCCTACAGCCAGGCCGTGATCTTCCTCGGCGTGAGCCGCGCGGTGCTGTTTCCGGCCATCGTGCCGGCTCTCTCGGTGCTGGTCGGGATTCCGATCGTGGGGGAAATTCCCGGGGCCCTGCAGATCGCGGGCCTCTGCCTCGTCACGCTGGGCCTGCTGACGACGATCGGAACCTTCCGGCGGTTCGGCCTGCGGTGACGCCTGCGAGCCTCAGCGCATCAGGGCCGGCACGAAGGCTTGGAGCGCGGCATCGGCGTCGGCCGCGTTCTGCTGCTGCGATTGCGCCCAGTCGATCCGGATCTTGACGAAGTGATCGCGGAAGCCGGTCAGCAGCAGCTTGCTGTAGACCCGCGAATTGCCCTGGGTGACGCCGCTGTAGGTGACGCAGCGGAAGGTCACCGAACCATAGGTGCAACTCGAGGGCACCGACGGCTTCTGGAAGGCCGTGTAGCCGGCGTGCTTGAACTGCTGCTCGGCCGCGCTGAGTTCGGCGTTGAACTGGCCGGTCACCGTCGGATTGTCGGCGCCGGACGGCACGCGGCGGCCGAGGTCGTAGACCTGGACGCTGATCGTCAGCCGCTTCGGCGTCGAATACTGGTAGGCCATGCCCTGGCCGGGGTTGTTGGCCGGTGGCGCGGCATAGTTGACCGAGCGCTCGAAGGTGGCGCCGCCCAGGCTCGCTGGAAAGTTGAGCTTGGTGCCGGCGTTGGTCGTCGGCGTCGTCGACTGGGTCTGGGCCGATGCCGCGACCGGGACGGCGCAGGCCAAGAGCAGCGCGGCGATCAGGGCCCTCGCGGTTCTAGACATCGAGGTTCGCCACCTTCAGTGCGTTCTCCTGGATGAATTCGCGGCGCGGCTCTACCACGTCGCCCATCAGGGTCGAGAAGATCTCGTCGGCCTCGTCGGCATGGTTGATACGGACCTGCAGGAGCGTACGCGCCTCGGGATCGAGGGTGGTCTCCCAGAGCTGGTCGGGATTCATCTCGCCCAAGCCCTTGTAGCGCTGGATCGTGACGCCCTTGCGGCCGGCCTCTAGAACGGCGGCGAACAGCTCGGTCGGCGAGGCGATCCGGGTCTCCTTGTCCTTGACCGCGAAGATGCCGGGCTTCTGGTAGACGGCCTGCAGCTCGTCGGCCAGCGCATCGAGCTTGCGGGCCTCGGCGCTGCGGGTCAGCGGTCCGTCGATCACGTGCCGCTCGCTCACGCCGCGCAGTCGACGCGTGAAGGCGAGACCGCCGTCGGCCATCGGCTCGCCGGTCCAGCCCTTCTCCAGCAGCGGGCTGACGACGTCGAGACGCTTGGCGATGTAGTCGGCCGTCTGCTTGGCCAGCACCGGATCAGCCAGCACGTCGGGCTTGAGGGCGCCGGCGATCGCCGCCTGCTCGATCACGGCCTGGCTGGTGACGCGGCGCGACAGGGCCAGCGGCTTCACGAGGTTGGTCACCGAGCGGGCGATGTCCACCGTGTTGCGCAGATCGTCCTTGGCGAGGACGCTGCCGCTGCCGAGCTGCAGGGTGGCACCCTCGAGGCCGGTCTGGATCAGATGGTCGTCGAGCGCGCGCTCGTCCTTGAGGTAGATTGCCGACTTGCCCTTCGCCGCTTTGAACAGCGGCGGCTGGGCGATGTAGAGGTAGCCACGATCAATGAGGTCGCGCATCTGGCGATAGAAGAACGTCATCAGGAGCGTGCGGATGTGCGAGCCGTCGACATCGGCGTCCGTCATGATGATGATCTTGTGATAGCGCAGCTTGTCGAGGTTGAAGTCGTCGTGGCCGATGCCGGTGCCCAGCGCCGTGATCAGCGTGCCGATTTCCGCCGAGCCCAGCATCTTGTCGAAGCGCGCGCGCTCGACGTTCAGGATCTTACCGCGCAACGGCAGGATCGCCTGGTTGGCGCGGTTGCGGCCCTGCTTGGCCGAGCCGCCGGCCGAATCGCCCTCGACGATGAACAGCTCGGAGAGTGCCGGATCGCGCTCCTGGCAGTCGGCGAGCTTGCCGGGCAGCGACGAGACGTCGAGCGCGCCCTTGCGGCGGGTGAGTTCGCGGGCTTTTTTCGCGGCCTCGCGGGCGGCGGCGGCCTCGACGACCTTGGTGAGAATCTTGCGCGTCTCGGCGGGATGCTCCTCGAGCCACTGGCCGAACTTGTCGGCAACGACGGACTCGACGACCGGGCGCACTTCCGAGGAGACCAGCTTGTCCTTGGTCTGCGAGGAGAACTTCGGATCGGGCACTTTCACCGACAGCACGCAGGTCAGGCCCTCGCGCATGTCGTCGCCTGTGAGGCCGACCTTCTCCTTCTTGGAGATGCCGCTCTCGTCGGCATATTTGTTCAGCGTGCGGGTCAGCGCGCCGCGGAAACCCGCGAGATGGGTGCCACCGTCGCGCTGCGGGATGTTGTTGGTGAAGCACAGCATCGTCTCGTGATAGCTGTCGTTCCACTGCATCGCGACTTCGACGGTGATGCCGTCCTTCTCGCCGCGGATCGACACCGGCGGGTCGTGCAGCACCGATTTGTTGCGGTCGAGATACTTGGCGAAGGCCTCGACGCCGCCCTCGTAGAACAGCTCGGAGACCTTCTGCTCGGCGCCGCGCTCGTCGGTCAGCACGACCCGCACGCCCGAGTTCAGGAAGGCGAGCTCGCGCAGCCGGTGCTCGAGCGTCGCGAAATCGAACTCGGTGTTGGTGAAGGTGCCGGTCGACGGCAGGAAGGTCACTTCCGTGCCGTGCTGGCCCTGGTCGGCCTCGCCCACGATCTTCAGGTCGCCTTCCGGCTCGCCGTGCCGGAAGATCATGTGGTGTTCCTTGCCGTTGCGCCAGATGCGCAGGTCCAGGCGCTCGGACAACGCATTCACCACCGCGGCGCCGACGCCGTGCAGGCCGCCCGACACCTTATAGGAATTCTGGTCGAACTTTCCGCCGGCGTGGAGCTGCGTGAAGATCACATTGGCGGCCGAGATGCCCTCTTCCTTGTGGATGTCGGTCGGCACGCCGCGGCCGTTGTCGCGCACCGTGGCCGAGCCGTCGCCGTGCAGGATGACGTCGACCTTGTCGCAATAGCCCGCCAGCGCCTCGTCGATCGCATTGTCGACGATCTCGTAGACCATGTGGTGCAGGCCGGTGCCGTCATCGGTGTCGCCGATATACATGCCCGGGCGCTTGCGGACGGCCTCGAGGCCGCGCAGCACCTTGATGGAATCGGCGCCGTAATCCTCGGCGCCCGGCGTGATGTCGTTGTCGCTCATGATCCTGGCTTTCGAAAAGAGTTCAGACCGCCGCGATCGAGCCGTCAGCCACGCGCAGGATCTGCGCGCGGCCGCGGAGCGGCGCAAAGAGTTCGGCATCGGTGCCGGTCATCCAGCTCTGGACACCCAGCGCCACCACCTCGTCGAACAGCGCCCGCCGGCGCTCCTCGTCGAGGTGGGCCGCGATTTCGTCGAGCAGCAGCAGCGGCGGCCGGCCGCGCGACAGCGCCACCAGCCTTGCATGCGCCAGCGCGATCGAGACGAGGACCGCCTTCTGCTGGCCGGTCGACCCCTCGGCCGCCGGCAGGTCGAGATCGAGATGACGCACCGCGAGATCGCTGCGGTGCGGTCCGCAGGACGTGGTGCCGGCTTCGCCGTCGCGCAAGCGGCTGGCTGCCAACTCGTCGCGAAGCCGGTCCTCGACGTCGATCGCAGGCAGGGTGGCGATCCAGCGGTCGACCTCTCCCGCCATGGCGAGCGAAGCCCGGGGAAAGGGGCCGACCCCCAGACGTGCGGCGGCGTCGAGACGCTGCACCGTGTCGGCGCGCGCGGCCGCCAACGCGACGCCGTGGCGGGCCATCGTGTCTTCCAGCGCCGTGAACCAGTGCGGGTCGCGGTTGCCCTCTCCGAGGAGTCGGCTGCGTTGGCGCTGCGCATTCTCGTAGGCTGCGACGTCGCCGGCATGCTCGGGATGCAACGCCGTCACCAGCCGGTCGAGGAAGCGCCGCCGTTCGGTTGCACCGTCGAGGAACAGCCGGTCGAGCTGCGGCGTCAGCCACACCGCGGCGACGTGCTGGCCCAGCGCGGTCTGGCTCTGCATCGGCCGGCCGTCGATGCGCACGGCGCGGCGCGGCGCACTGCTCTCGCTGCGCCCGGCTTCGAGGCCGGTGCCGATGACCAGCCGGCCCTCGGGCGTGTCGAGCGTCGCGGC
>WOUR01000043.1 GCA_009772935.1 Rhodospirillaceae bacterium | reverse complement strand
CCACCAAGGAATGTCAATGCCCCGTCCTTCTACCCATCTCGAACCAACACGCCGCGCGTGTGTTGACTTACCCAACCCACTCGTTCTTCAAAAGAGGCAAAATTGTCATCCTGAGCGAAGCGAAGGATCCTTCGGCTTCGCCTCAGGATGACAACGAAGAGGCTGCTACTTGAGCGGCGAGTAGTTGGTCGGCAGCAGCAGCGTGGAATGCATCTCCTGCAGCTTGGCCGGGCCCTTGGCGAGATAGGCCTGCCACGCCGGATCCTTCATGGCCGCGGCGCGGGCCTCGAAGCGCTCCTGGAGGTTCTTGTAACGCCAGAGATGGATCCACTCGTTGGGCTGCGGGAACTCGCCGGTCCAGGCGCCCCAGATCGGTGAGTACTTCTCGCGCGCCGCCTGGACCTCCTTGAAATCCTTGCCGTACTGCACCGCGCCGCCCAGGCCGCAGCGGTAGATGCGCAGCTCGTAGACGTTGCCGGTCGTGCCGTCGTCCGGCCTGATGTCGACCACGGCATTCATCAGACGCAGGTCCTGCCGCACGACGCAGGTCCGCACGATCGGGATGTACTTCTCGGTCCAGTCCTTGTTCTTCTGCAGCTCGTTGCGCAGGCGCGTGCGCTCCTCGTAGCTGTCGTACTTCCACAGGTGCCAGATCTGGTTGAGGGCGCCGAACTCCGACGTCCAGTAGCCGTGGTTGACGCCATAGTTGTTGCCGCGCGCCGGGCGGCCGATCGTCTCGGCGGCCTTGAGATATTCCGGCATCTTGCCGGGCGCCAGCGTGTAGGTGCGAAACTCGTAGACCATGTCTTCAGTCCTCTCAGGGATGCGGGTTCTTCGGCGGATGCGCCCTGACCGCCTCCTCGTTGATGTCGGCACCCCAGCCGGGCCGGGTGGGCACGATCAGTTCGCCATTCTGGATCACCGACGGGTGAGTCACCAGATCGTCCTTCCACGGCACGTCGTCGATATCGATTTCCATGATGCGGAAATCCCGGCACCCCGTGTCAGCGAGCGCTTTCTGCGATCAACTTCAGAACTTGGGACGAGCAGTCCGCCAAATCCGCCGCCCTGGCGAACTGCGCGCAGAAGTAGACTCCCAGAAAGCTCTCCACTCGGGGATCCGGCATTTCGTAGGCGCTCAGGCCAATTCTTTTGCGCGCCATACTGTATGCATCCGAGTATTGCTCATGGAACTCCCTGTTCAACGCCAGAGAATAGAGCCATGCGAGCCGTTCAACGAAGTTGAAGGCACAACCCTTCGCCGCGGCGGCTCGCGGCGTCACAGCCCAATGAATCAGGGAAACGCCGAAGATCAATCGATGATTGGATTCCCCGAATAGCGCCTCGAGGTAATCGGGAGACGAAAAACCAGGGATCCCGAAGTTCCTACTAAACACCGACGTTGCAGAAGTCGTTCTGTGGCGCGCCACACTCATCAACGTCTTCAACGGTGAATCCTGGATCCTTTCTTCCCGGATTGTGTCGCCGATCACAATGACAATGGCAGCATCCTCTTCGTTGGAAGTCATTCGCAGACGGATGTGCGCCCGCGCCGCGAGCATGCCCAGTTGCTTCTCCAGACCGGCTTTGAGCTCTGCGGCGCAAGTGGCAGTCGGAGGCGCGACACCTCCGTCGAGAAAGACAAGCGCAACGGACTGGGTGCGGTCTCCCGCGATCGGGGGAGAACCGAGCTTGGCATATAACGGCGGAGCAACTTCGAGAGCGACCTGCCTGAAGAATCTCTCGTCCGACGATGCTGACGCATCGCCGGCACTCGGCGCACAAGACTGCAGGAGCAGGCTTGCCGCCACGAGCCCCAGCCAACATCTAAGCCGCTGCAACATCGCTACCCCAACCGAGCTGCTACACGTCATCGATGCGGGTTCTTCGGCGGATGCGCCTTGACCGCCTCCTCGTTGATGTCGGCACCCCAGCCGGGCCGGGTGGGCACGATCAGTTCGCCATTCTGGATCACCGGCGGGTGAGTCACCAGATCGTCCTTCCACGGCACGTCGTCGATATCGATTTCCATGATGCGGAAGTTGGGCATGGCGGCGCAGAGATGCGCGCTCATCAGGGTCGACATGTGGCCGTAGAAGTTATGCGGCGCGCAGTTGATCTCATAGGCCTCGGCCATCGACGCGATCTTCAGCGACTCCGCGAGCCCGTTCCACGGCACGTCGACGATCGACACGTCGATCGAGCGGTTCTCGAAGTAGGGCCGGAACTGGCGGCGGCCGAACAGCGATTCGCACGAGGCGATCGGCATCGAGGCGCGGTCGCGGATCAGGCGCAGCCCTTCCGGATCGTAGGAGTCGATCTCCATCCAGAAGAGATTGTAGGGCTCGCAGGCCCGCGCGACCTTGATGTAGCCCTCGGTCTTGAAGTTGAAGTTGGTGTCGAGAAGGATGCCCATGTCATGGCCGGCGCCCTGGCGGAAGGCTGCCAGCCCGTCGGAGATCGCGCCCAGCACGGCGCCGTCGGCATTCAGCTCGGGCCCGCCGGGGCTGCGACCGAAGCCCGGCTGGTACATGTTCGGCGGATCGAGATCGAAGCGGAAGATGTTGGTCTTCAGCGCCTTGAAGCCGCGCTCCTTCACATGCCGGCCGAGTTTCACCAGGTCGTCGAGCGAGCGCACCGGCTCGACTCCCATGACCTCGGCGTTGCGGAACCGGTAGCTGCCGCAATGCGACCAGTAGAGCGGCAGCCGATCGCGCACCGGCCCGCCGAACAGCTCGCAGACCGGGATGCCCAGCGCCTTGGCCTTGACGTCGATCAGCGCGTTCTCGATGGCGGCCATCGCCTGCTGGTTCATACCGCCGGGCGCCTGGCGCGTGATCGCATAGATCGTCGACATGATGCGCTCGATGGGCCGCGGGTCCTGGCCGATCAGCCCCTGCGTCATGCGCCGGATGACGGCGGTGAGGCCGGCGCTGCCGTAGCCTTCATTGTATTCGGACCAGCCGACCAGCCCGTCATCGGTCGTGACCTTGAGAAAGGAGAAGTCGCGCCAACCGGCGTCACAGTGAAGATCTTCGATCCTGGCGATTTTCATGGTGTTTCCTCCCGAAGAGGCGGCAGCATAGACCAGGCGGCCGCCACGGCGGGATGAAACCGTGCCCCTTTGCGGTGTCGGGTCAGAATCCCGCCCTGTCCGCCGGCATCACGGGAGTTCCCATTGTTCCATGTGCGGCAAGTTCACAGCCCAAGCGACGTGGCAACAAGTGGTCGACTTCTCACAACCGCTGACCGGCGAGAACGGCGGCGGAGATGAGAGCAGCAGTGGTGGCGAGGTCTATACTTACCGCGTCAATGGAATGCTGCCGGTGATCCTCTGGGACGCCGAGCTTGGCAAGCGACGGATCGTGCCAATGCGCTGGGGCTTCCCGGACCCCAAGGACTGGCGCAGGCCGAAGCCTCATGCGAGGGCCGAGACGATCGACGAGCGGCAGACCTTCAGGGAGGCATTCATCGACGGGCAGCGCGGCATTGTCGTCTTTGAAACCTTCAACGAAGGCGAGGAAGTCACCAAACCCTCGTGTGCCAAGGTCACTCGGCAATGGACGATCAATCCCGGTGACGGCCAGCCACGCGGCTTCGCCTTCATCTGGCGGCGCTTCCCGATAGCCGACCTGCCGGCGCCCCTACTGGCGTGCGCCATGGTCACGGTGCCCGCGAACGAATTGATCCGCCGCACGATCAAGGCGAAAGAGGATGACCCGCGCATGCCCGCCATCCTCGAAGACTTCGACGTGTGGGCGACATGGCTCGGTGAGAACGGCAATGATCCCGTCGCCGCCAAGGCGCTGCTCGCAACGATGGAAGGCGTGACCTGGACGGCGGTTCCCGAGCCGAAGCGGCCAAGAGCGCCGCGGAGTAAATGAAATGAAGCGTCGACAGTTTGGCGTGGCCGCGCTCGCTCTAGGAGTGCTGCCTGGATGCGCGACCATCAAACCGGAGCAGCGTGTTCGCCTCGGTATGTCATCGAAGGAAGTCGAGGCGCTGGTTGGGCCCGTCAAGAACATGAGCTGGATTTATCCCAGCCCCGATAAATCGCAGATGGTCATAATCATGTTCGATGGCATGACGGTGCGAGAAGCCAGGCGCCTGAAATTGGCGAACGACGGCAAGACGGCTCCGTGGTCCAAAGAGGAGGCGGCGCAGTCTTACGTCGGGTTGCCCGCGCCTGGCACTTCAAGCGCTTCTGTCGTGAGGCTTATGGGCGCTCCTCCACGGTCGGCCATTGACTACGTGGCCTATCCGCTGTTCGGCGAATTCGAGGACGACAAGCTGGTGCGCTGGGAGACGACTCCGCCGCCGCCCGTGGGATAATCCAGCCATTACATCGGACATGGTTCGCATCGCATGATCCTGCTCGGCTCCAGCAGACGGGCCGCGACATCGCCGGCGACGAGCGATGTGGATATCGCGACGAAGAGTGTCGACGGCAGTCTCGCCGATCTGACATAGGATGAAGCAGCGCCGGACGAAGCCGAATGCATCGGGCGCTGAAAATTCGCAGCCGTCGAGAGATGCCCAGGAGTCGCCCATGTCTACGCCTTCCGTTCCGGACAACCGTGCGCGCGCCTTCTGCGCCGCTCTGGCGGAAGAAACGCCCGGCATGTCGGCAGGCTCCTGGCGGATGCTCGATACCGTCGCGTCGCGCATGCGTCTCGGCTTCTTCGAAGCAGAGGCCATCGCGAAGGATTGCGCGCGACGGGGATGGACACAACTCGCGGCCGATACGGTCCGGCTCAAGGAAGAAGGCCGGGCTGTCGTCCTCCAGGGCCGGCGCGCCTAGATCGCGCCGTTCTGTCATCGGCAGGGGGTTACGCCTCCCATTTGTCACGGCGATTCACTGGCCGGCGGCGATTTGCCGATTGTTTATCGAATGCGGGGAGGGCACGGGCTTGGCATGCGCTCCAACAAGCCGGTGAACATGGACATCGATCAGCTGCGGGGATGGGCGTCGATCATGGACAGAGCCATGATCGCGAGCCTCGTCGTCACCATCCTCGCCGTGGCGGCGCTGGGCATCACGACCTTCCTGTCGTTTCGCTACAGCGGCGCCGTGCGCGCTCACGAACGGGCGACCCTCGACAGTTACAAGGGACTCGAGAACCAGGCCGCGCAACACGAGCGCGAAGCCTCGGCGGCGCGCGAGCAGGTGACCAGGCTCGAACAGGAAATCAACACGGCGCGAGACCGGACGGCCAGGCTCGAGCGGGAGGTCTCCGCGGCCCGGGATCGGGCGGCGGCGCTGGCGCTGGAAGCGGACCTGGCGCGCGAGCGGGCCGCGGCATCTGAGAAAGCGGCCCGCGAGGCGACCGAGCGCGCAATTCAGGCGCCGCCCCTGGGCAAGGTCGCCCCCGACGCGGCCCGGCCTCCGCTGTTCGATGCGGCTGAAATCCGGCGGCGTCTCGCCGATCTCGGTAAGATGGTGAAGGACGCGGCCACGCGTGCCCCGGAGCCGACCGCGGAGCCGGCTCCCGAAGTGACTCCGCAGCCTGCGGCAGTTCCGGCCCCACCGCTCCCGCCGTTCGTGGCAAGCCTGCAGAGATATGCCGGCACGCCGGCTGCGATCTTCCTGCTGGGCCAGATCGCCGACGCCCCCGCCATCGGCGCGACGATTTCCGCCGATCTCGGCCAGGCAGGCTGGGCGCCGCAGACTTGGACCTGGGGCGGCGTGGCCGGCATCTACGGCGTCGTCGTGCTGGTCCGGGACGGCAGCGACCCGGCCACCCACGAAGCAGCCGCCGCCCTGGTGGACGCGCTGGGTGCGGCCGGCTTCAACGCCAGCAAGGGAGACTGGCCGGCGAACTGGGGCCGCTTCCGCGGCACGCTCAACGGGCCGCAGACCCCCAGCCCGACCGACGCCGCCATACGCATCGTGGTAGGAGAAAAGGCGCGCAAGGCGCCCTGATCCCGGCCGCGCTCGACGCCGCGTTCAGAGCGGCGTCACCTCGAGGTCGACCCAGAGGCCGCGATAGGAGTCGCTGGCGCCGATGAAGTCGCCCGACACCGGAGTGACCTGCCAGATCTCGCGCGCCACGGCGACCGGGATCAGGTTGGATCCGCCGACGCTGCGGTTGGTCGGGTCGAAGGTGATCCAGCCGGCACCCGGCACATAGACCTCGGCCCAGGCATGCGTCGAATCGGCTTCGTAGTTTCCCGTCGCCCGGTCCGGCCTGAAGAGATAGCCCGAGCACAGCCGTGCGCCGAAGCGCAGGCAGCGCGCCGCCTCGACGAACAGGACCGCCAGGTCGCGGCACGAGCCCAGCCCGCGCGCCAGGGTCTCGAGCGGCGCCTGCGTGCCTTCGCTCTCGCGGCTCTGGTAACGGATCTGCTGGGCGACACCGGAACTGATGTCCTTCAACAGGGACAGCGTGTCGGTCGGATTGCTGCGCACGAACCCCTTCGCCCAGGCCAGCAGCTTGCGCTCGGGATCGAGATATTGCGGCACCACCAGTGCGCCGAGATCGGTCCAGTCGGCATCGGTGTAGGCGAAGGGATAGCGCGTCGCGACGGCGGCGATGTCGAACACCGGCCACGGATCGACGCCCAGCGTGAGCACCGCCTCGCTGTCGACCACCAGCCGGTCGGTGAGCCCCTCGAAGCCCGCCGTCGCCACGGCATTGCCGAACACGTCGTGCGCCCAGGTTACCGTTGCAGCGGGCGTCACCGTGACCTCGTGCGACACCAGCCGCAGCTCGCGGCTCTCGCGCGGCCGCAGCATCAGCCGGTGAGGCCCGAGGCGAACGGGTGCGTGATAGAGATAGGTGGTGCGGTGGTGGATCCTGAGAGTCAGCAAATGGACCTTCGTCAAGCGACCGGGAAGACGACCTTGAAGCATGAGCCACGGCCCACTGGATTGGGATGCGCCGTGAACTTGCCGAGCAGCTGGGCCGCCAGAGCGTTCACGACCTTCATGCCGAGGCCCAGACCGGCTGTCGCCGTGACGTCGAAGCCCACGGGCAGGCCCGGACCCTCGTCGAGGACGCAGAGCTCGTACTCGCCTCCGGCCAACCGCTGGAAGGTGATGGTGATCGGGTCGCCGGCATGCTTGTGCGCGTTGGTGACCAGCTCGTTCACGATCAGGCCGATCGGCAGCACCTGCTCCTTCGGGACGTCGAACTCGTCGCCGCCCTCGAGCCGGATCTCGCTGCCGACGCTGGTCGACAGCTCCTCGCAGAGCCTGCGGAGATGGGCCGCGATCTGCACGCGACCGGCGGTTTCCCGGGTCGAGAAGGTCCGATGCACACGCGCCACCGACAGCACCCGGTTGGCGGCAGCCCGCAACTGCTGCGTCACCTCGGGCGCCCCCGACGCCCGGCTTTGCAGCTGCAGCAGGCTCGCCACGAACTGAAGGCTGTTCATCGCGCGGTGGTCGACCTCGCTGGCGGTGATCTCGGCCTGGGCCAGCGCGCGCCGCGCAGCGAGCCGCATGGCCAGCAGGTCGGTTGCGATGCCGCCCAGCACGCGCAGCCGGCGCATCTGCCGCTCGTCGACCTGGCGCGATCGCCGGTCGATGACGCACAGCGTGCCGAGTTCGTACCCGTCGGGATCGTGCAGCGGAGTGCCGGCGTGGAAGCCGTTCCTGAACTCGGCTCGCAGCCAGGGCAGCATGACCGGCACCGTGGGATCATCCCCGCGGTCAGCCTGTGTCGCGTCCAGCCCATGATGCGATTTGAAGAACATCTGCCGGGCACCGATGAACCCCAGGATCGCGATCGGCGCACTGAATAGGTCGGCCGCCAGCGCGGTGATGCGGTCGAAGGCCGGCTCGGGCGCGGTGTCCAGGATGCCGTATTGCTCGAGCGCCGACAGGCGCGCCGCCTCGATGCCAGCACGCCCGCCGGGCAACGTCTCGGCCTTCGTGCCTGGCGGAGTCTGGACGAGATGCAACATGGCCTGCACTGTTGCCCCGGTCTCGCAGGAGAGAATCCTCATGCGCTGCGATAGCTCGCGACCCTACTCGCAAATGGTCGCCGAGTCTGTGCGATTCAGCGGTGCGACGGGCAAACCCATCGGGTGGATTGGCAACGACCGGCCGGCGCCAGCTACCGTTCCAAGAAATGTCCGCAGCCTGCGTTTGTGCTAGTCGCCCAGTCAGATCATGCAGGCGGCGGGCCAGGAGGTGGCTCGCGAAGAGGCGGCATCGGAGGTGGTGGCGTCGGCCTCGATCCGGGCGGCGGCTCGCGAGGCGCTTCGTTTGGCGGCCGGGGGATACGTGCCATGGGAGTCCCTTCGCTGTTGCCGGCTGGAGCCGTTGAACCAACTTCCATTCTCGCACGTTCGACCCGTTCGGAGTACCGGCCGGCATCGTGCAATCTCAGGGCTGCCCTCTCTTCCTCGCGCGACATTCGTCGAGGGCGGAAAGCGCAGACTGCCAGAGCGTGTACGCCGCCTCCACGACCTGCATGTCATGAAAGCTTGCGAGGCGGAGATACCTGTCATGAGCGGCCTGCGCGGCTTTTTCGAGGCTCTCCAATTCGGGATCCGTTTCAGTCATTCGTCATCAAGGCGTGCCGGAAATCAACGTTCCACCTGTTTTGAGACATTCCAGCACCGCATCCGAAGATACCCCTCGCCATTTCCCTCCTTAGTCACCATGTTGTGAGCACGCGCCGCACCGCGGCCCGATCCGGTCTGTCCGTCAGACCGAGCCATTCAGAACACCTCTCGGGGGCGAAACGCCATGTCCGCTAAGGAAGTCCGCTTCGGCGGCGACGCGCGCACGCGCATGATGCGCGGGGTCGACATGCTGGCCGATTCCGTGAAGGTGACGCTCGGTCCCAAGGGCCGTAACGTCGTGCTGGCCAAATCCTACGGCGCGCCGCGCATCACCAAGGACGGCGTCACCGTCGCCAAGGAGGTCGAACTCTCCGACCGCTTCGAGAACATGGGCGCGCAACTCGTCCGCGAGGTCGCGACCCGCACATCCGACACGGCGGGCGACGGCACCACCACGGCCACCGTACTGGCCCAGGCGATCACGCGTGAAGGGCTGCGATCCGTCGCCGCCGGCATGAACCCGATGGACCTCAAGCGCGGCATCGACCTCGCCGCCGGCTGGGTGATCGAGGAGCTGAAGCGCCGCGCCCGCAAGGTCTCGACCAGCGAGGAGATCGCCCAGGTCGGCACCGTGTCCGCGAATGGCGACAAGACGATCGGCAAGATGATCGCCGAGGCCATGAAGAAGGTCGGCAACGAGGGTGTCATCACCATCGAGGAGGCGACCACGCTCAACTCCGAGCTCGAGGTCGTCGAGGGCATGCAGTTCGATCGCGGCTACCTCTCGCCCTACTTCGTCACCAACGCCGCCAAGATGAACTGCGAGCTCGAGAACCCCTACATCCTGCTCCACGACAAGAAGCTCTCGGGCCTCTCGACCGTGCTGCCGCTCCTCGAGCTGGTGGCGCAGTCGGGAAAGCCGCTGCTGATCATCGCCGAGGACATCGATGCCGAGGTGCTGGCCACCCTGGTGGTCAACAAGCTGCGCGGCGGCCTCAAGGTCGCGGCCGTCAAGGCGCCGGGCTTCGGCGACCGTCGCAAGGACATGCTGGGCGACATCGCCATCCTGACGGCGGCGCAGGAAATCTCCGAGGATCTCGGAACGAAGCTGGAGGCCGTGACGCTAGCGATGCTGGGCACCGCCAAGCGCGTCGTCATCGACAAGGACAACACCACCATCATCGACGGCGCCGGCAAGAAGAAGGACATCGAGTCCCGCGTGGCGCAGATCCGCGCCCAGATCGACAAGGTCGAGTCGGATTACGACCGCGAGAAGCTGCAGGAGCGGCTGGCCAAGCTCGCGGGCGGCGTCGCCATCATCAAGGTGGGTGGCGGCTCGGAGTTCGCGGTCAAGGAGAAGAAGGATCGCGTCGAGGACGCCATGCACGCCACCAAGGCGGCGGTCGAGGAGGGCGTGGTCGCCGGCGGCGGTGCCGCTTTGCTCTACGCCACCCGCGCGCTCAAGGACTGCCGCGGCGCCAATCCCGACCAGCAGGCCGGCATCGACATCGTGCGCCGCGCGCTGCGGGCGCCGGTACGCCAGATTGCCCAGAATGCCGGCCATGACGGCGCGGTGGTGGCCGGTCACATGCTGGAGCAGAAGGACGCCAACTTCGGCTTCGACGCGCAGAAGGGTGAATACGGCGACATGATCAAGGCCGGAATCATCGACCCGGTGAAGATCGTCCGCAGCGCGCTGCAGGGCGCCGCTTCCGTGGCAGGCCTGCTCGTCACCACCGAGGCGATGATCGCCGAGTTGCCCGATGCGGGCGGCGCCGGTGGCATGGGCGGAATAGGTGGCGGCATGGGGGGCATGGGCTTCTAGCCCGTGCCGTCGAGGTCGAGGTCGCGAACACGCAAACCTTACGCCGGAGGCCCGATGACCCTGCGTCCGGAATACACACTCGGCCACTCGGCCTATAACGACTTCCTGTTCGGCTCGCTGGGCCAGGACGCGGCGGGCACGGAGGTCACCGTGCTCTCCGCCCTGTCGCGGCTGGGAATCGATCCTTGGCAGGAGGCGGCGCGTCTCGCATCCCTGCCGCGCGACGCGGCAGCCGAGGCTCTGGCCGCCACCATCCTGCGCCTGCCCGACAGGACGGGGCCGGACGCCGAGGTACCGATGATCGCGGCCCGCCTGGTCGCCTTGTTGCCAGAGGGCGCCGTCGCCGAGATCCCGCAGACCAAAGAGGCCCGCATCGCCTCGCTGGAAGCCGCGGTCAAGTCAGGACGCGCGGACCAGAAGGCAAAGAAGGACGCGACCCCGGTGCGTACCGCCGTCGGGAAGCCGAAACCGGGTCTGACGACCTGGCTGATGTGGGGGGTGCTCGCCCTGGCGTTCTATTTCCTGATCGTGCAGCTCGCGCCCACGCGGCACCTCGAATCCGAGGGACGCGAGACCCGGCAGGGCTCCTGACGGCCTGCAGGTCGAGGCGTCTCAGGCCGACAGTCGATGCTGCAGGAAGAAGCGCACGAACTCGGCGCTGGCGTCGGGGCCCCTCGGGTCGGTGAAGGAACCGTCTCCGCTTCCGCCCGACCAGGCATGACCGATCCCCTGGAGGACCCATTGCTCGCCGATGCAGCGATCCTTGCGGTCGTGTGTCGTCGTGCGAGTAAAGGCGATGCTGGTCGCGGTCTCTCCTCGTGACACGCGCGTGCGAACGCCGGACCCACCTGAGGCCTGTTCGATGGCCTGATCGCCGTTGACGGGACTGACGGTCGTGTCGCGATCGCCGTGAAAGACGATGGTCGGCACCACGCGTTCGTTCCGGACGAGGCGGTGCGCTGCGGGCGCTCCCTGCCGCATGGCCGAGAAGGCGCCAGGCACGTCGCGCGCCGCGCCGCAGGCCAGCCCCGAATGGATGCCGACGGCGGCATAGAGGTCGGGATAGGTGGCCCCCATGATCGCCGCCGCGGCGCCGCCGGCGGACAGGCCCGCCACGTAGACGCGCTCTTCGTCGACGGCGTGATCGCGCATGATCTGTCGCGTGAGCGTCGCGATCAGGTGGGGCTCTCCCGCGTCACGGCGCTGGTCGCCTTCATTGAACCAGTTCCAGCACCTGCCGGGGTTCGCGGAGCTGGGCTGCTCCGGGTAGGCCACGAAGAACATCCGCTCTTCGGCCAGCGCATTCATGCGCGTGCCGGCCGCGAAGTCATCCGGTGACTGCGTGCATCCGTGAAGCATCACGATCAACGGCAGGGGGCGCCCGTCATGGGCTGCCGGACTGTAGAGCTTGAAGCGGCGGCTGCCGGCTGCGTCCCGGACGGTGTGATACTGGAAGGACGAGGTTCCGGAGGGCGGGACGAGGTCGAAGAAGGATGCACGGGCCGTCCCGGCCTGACCTTCATCCTGTCTCTCGACGCCTCCCTGGCTGGCTTCGGGAGAGCCTCCCCTCAGGATGGTCATCGCTTCGACGAGCTTGCCTTCGCGGGTCAGTCGCAGCGCCTCGAACATGTCGGCACGATGCAGGTTCATGGGGGTACTCTCTTACGCTTTGAGCTGAAGGACTCTTCGAGAAGATCGTGCGACTAGTGCATGCGGTCTCCCAGGGCGCTCTTCACCTCGTCGCTCGCGTGGAGCGCTCCGAGGATCTGAAGCGAGCCGATGGTCGCCCTCGCCAGTTCACCCGACACGTCGGGGGCGATGACGGCCAGACCCAGGACCTGGATGTCCAGTCGTTCGCCGGCCTCACGAACGGCTTCCAGCTCCTGCCGGCTGTAGGTGCGCAATCCCAGTTCAAGCTTCCGCCGGCTGACGAGCTGCCTTACAGCATCGCCATGACGGTCGAGTTGGCCCCGAATGGCGGTTCGGATGAAATCGGTCCGGTTCGAGTAGAAGCCTTCGCGCACCAGAAGGTCGATCTGCCCCAGGTCGACCAAACCGAGGTTCATCGTGATTTTCTCGGTTTCGGGGGGCTTGCTTCGAGTGTCGCTCACTTTACCATCCATATGGATGGTATATGGATGGTGGGGACGCTCCTTGCAAGAGCTGCGAGGCCGTCGCGGCGCATCGCGGGGCGCTCGTTCGGCACTCGGCTGCAGCAGTTATTTGGTTCGAGCCCGGTCGACGAGCGCAATCAGGTCGTCGACGGTGACCAGCCTGTCGGCCTCGCTGTCCGAGATCTCGACGCCGAACACATCCTCGATCGCCATCACCAGTTCGACGAAGTCGAGGCTGGTCGCGCCGAGGTCGGCCACGAGGGCGGCATCGCCTCGCGCCCGTCCGGGCGGAATGCCGAGGACGGTCCCAACGATGTCACGCACCTGGGCGGGGAGAGTTTCGAGTCCGGGCGTGGGGACCGTAGGTGTCTGCGTGCCGGAGAGCATCATGGCGAACCTCGGGTTGGTAAATCAGGCGGGCGTCCCGCACCACGCGACCGCGCCAGGACCTCTACACAACTTGCAACGCAAATCGCTCGCGCCAGTTGCGGCGGCGGCGAGCCCCCGTTACTCATCCGCGGCCGGCCATCGTCAACACAGCGATGACCAGTCCACTGCCCTTCGTCAGGAAGCGCCGGCCGGTGTCCGAAGCAAAGCGTACGAGACGACCAGCACCGCGAGGATGACGGGCAACAGGAAAGGCGGATCGTACCAGTGATTCATGCGTGCGCTCCTCCAGTGAGGGCGGGAGCACATGCCTCTCTCAGCCATCGCAAGCCAAACGACACGTGGGCGATGGTGTCCCTGTTTACACGCGGCGCCGATCCCTGTCGAGGAAGCCCTCTCCGTGGGGGAGGCCAGGAAAGCTGTAACGGCGCGCCCGCGAAATGCTAGATTGCACCGGCTCCGGAGCATCCACGACAGGAGTTTTGATGCCCCTCCTCGGCAAGGGAATGCTGCTCACGTTCACCGACGTGTCGTCGCGGGACGAGCGCGACTACAATGAATGGTATAATCGCGAACATATCGACGATCGCGTGAACCTGCCGGGATTCCACCGAGGCCGGCGATATGCCGCGGTGCGCGGGACGCCGAGATATCTCGCCACCTACGAATGCGACAGCGTCGCCATCCTCGGCACACCCGACTATCTGCAGACACTGGACAACCAGACGCCGTGGAGCCAGGCGGTGATCGCCCGCTTCACGCATTTCAAGCGGTTGACGCTGCGCATCCAGGTCGACCAGACGCATGGCGTCGGCGCGGCGCTGGCGACGGTGCGCTTCGTGCCCGATCCGCATCGTCGCAAGGCGTTGGTCGAATTTCTCTCCACCCAGATCCTGCCGAAGCTGATCGCACGTCCTGGCGTCCTCGGCGCCGCGGCCGGCGAAAACGACCTCGAGGTGATGCACGCGCCGCTGCAGGACAAGAGCATGGATCATCCCAGGGCCGACGAGTCCGAATGGGTCGTGCTGATCGAGGGCTCGGACGTCGCGGCGGTCGGGGCGGCCGCGCGCGCCCTGTTCACGACGTCGCGGCTCCGCCCCTTCGGAGTCGACGCGGCGCCCGCGATCGCGACCTGGCGCTTCCTGTTCGGCAACCAGCGATGACGTATCTTTGACCCGCTGGTGATCGCGCCATCGCATAGGGTCGGCTCGTGTCCAATCAGCGCATCATCTTCTGGCTGAGGCTCGCGACGCTGGTCGCCCTCTGCCTGCCCGCCGTCGATCTCGCCTGGCGCTGGCATGCCGGCGATCTCGATCCACGCCCCGTCACGCTTGCCACCCACGCGACCGGCGACTGGGCGATCGTGTTCCTGCTGGTCTCGCTGGCGCTGACGCCGGCGCGCGCGGTGTTCGACTGGTCGCCGCTCATCCATATCCGGCGATGGGTCGGCGTTGCGGCGGCGCTCTACGCCGTCGCGCACCTGCTGATCTACGTGCTCGACCAGAAATGGAACTTGGCCGTCGTCGCCACGGAGATCGTAAAGCGCTTCTATCTCACCATCGGCTTCGTGGCCCTCCTCGCCCTGGTGGCGCTGGCGATCACCTCGACCAACGGCTGGCAGAAGCGGCTGAAGCGCAACTGGAAACGCCTGCACTGGCTGGTCTATCCCGCCGTCACGCTGGCCCTCCTCCACTTCTTCATCCAGTCCAAGGTCAAGATCGGCGAGGCCGCCTTCGCCGCTGGACTGTTCGCCTGGCTGATGCTGTGGCGCGTGCTGCCCGTCCGTCTGCGCACGGGCTTCGCCGGCCTGTTCCTGCTCGCCATTGGTGCGACCCTGATCACGGTGGTCTTCGAGGCCTCGTGGTACGGGCTGGTGAACGGGATCGATCCGATGCGCGTGCTGGCCGCCAACCTCGATCCCGAGCTGGTGCCGCGCCCGGCCCAGAAAGTGCTGGCGGTCTCCTTGCTGGTGATCGTGCTGGTCGCGCTGCGGCGCGGACTCGCTGCGGCGACCGGGCTCTGGACGCAGCGCTATATCCGAAGGACTATATCGCCTTCCTGATCGGAAGAGGACATGACTCCGGACGAATGGACGGCCGTACGGCTGAGCCTCCTGATCGCCACGACGGCGACGCTCTGCAGCCTGCCGTTCGGCATCGCCATCGCCTGGCTGCTGGCGCGCGGGCGCTTCTGGGGCAAGAGCCTGCTCGACACGCTGGTTCACCTGCCATTGATCATGCCGCCCGTCGTCACCGGCTACCTGTTGCTCCTGTCGTTCGGCCGGCGCGGACCGATCGGCGGCTTCCTGGCCGAGGAATTCGGCATCGTCTTCTCCTTCCGCTGGACCGGCGCGGCGCTTGCCTGTGCCGTGATGGGCTTCCCGCTGCTGGTGCGCGCCATCCGCCTGTCCATCGAAGCCGTCGACCAGCGCCTCGAAGCGGCCGCGGGCACGCTGGGCGCCCATCCGCTCTGGGTCTTCGCGACCATCACCCTGCCGCTCTGCCTGCCCGGCATCATCGCCGGCGCCATCCTGGCCTTCGCCAAGTCCATGGGCGAGTTCGGCGCCACGATCACCTTCGTCTCCAACATTCCGGGCGAGACGCAGACCCTGCCGTCCCTGATCTACACGCTGACCCAGGTGCCGGGCGGCGACGCCGCCGCGATGCGCCTCACTCTGGTCTCGATCGCCATCTCCATGCTGGCGCTGCTCGGGTCGGAGCTGCTGGCCAGGCGCATCGGCGCGCGACGGCAGGCGGCATGAGCCTCGACGTCGACGTCGACCACAGGCGCGGCGCCTTCAGGCTGGCGGCCCGCTTCACGGCCGCCCCGGGACTGACGGCGCTGTTCGGCCGCTCGGGCTCAGGCAAAACCAGCCTGGTCAGCATCGTGGGCGGGCTTATCCGTCCCGACCGCGGTCGCGTCGTCATCGACGGGCAGACCCTCGTCGATACCGAACGCGGCCTCTTCGTGCCCGCGCATCGACGGCGCATCGGCTACGTCTTCCAGGACAGCCGCTTGTTCCCGCATCTCAGCGTGCGGCGCAACCTGCTCTACGGGCGCTGGTTCGCGCGCGGAGCCGGCGGCGCGACGGCGGACCTCGGCTCGGTGATCGAACTGCTGGGCATCGGCCATCTGCTCGAGCGCCATCCGGACTCGCTGTCGGGCGGCGAGAAGCAGAGGGTCGCCATCGGCCGTGCCCTGCTCGCAAGGCCGCGCCTGGTCCTGATGGACGAGCCGCTGGCCTCGCTCGACGAAGCGCGGCGCGCGGAGATCCTGCCGTTCCTCGAGCGGCTGCGCGACGAAGCTCGCGTCCCCATCCTCTATGTCAGCCACTCCGTCGCCGAGGTCGCCCGCCTCGCCACGACGGTCGTGACCCTGAACGAGGGCACGGTGACAGCCGTCGGCCCGGTCCAGGACGTTCTGCCGATGGCCGACGCTGCGGACGGCGGCGCAGTGCTGGAAGCGAGGATCGTCCGGCACGACGAGAGGTTCCACCTGTCGGTCCTGGAGAGTGCCGCCGGCGCGTTGCAGGTGCCGCGTCTCGAGGCGCCCGTCGGTGCACCGGTACGCGCCTACATCCGGGCACGGGATGTGATGCTCAGCCTGCGCCACCCCGAGGATATCAGCGCGCTCAACGTGCTGGCCGGGCGCATCGTGTCGATCGTTCCAACTTCGACGGCCCAGGCCGACATCCGCCTGGACTGCAACGGCGCCGTCCTGATGGCCCGCCTGACGGCCAAATCGGTCGATCGGCTGGCCCTGACCCCCGGGCGGCCGGTCTTCGCGGTCGTCAAGAGCGTGTCATTCGAACGCAGTTAACTGCGCTAGAGTGAGGGCGGGCATCCGGCCCAACAATGAAGCCTGGGGAGACCGAATGAAATCGATGCCGCTGCCGCTCACGCCGCGATTCATCACCTGGACGCTGGCGACCGCCTTCGCCGTGCTGCTGGGCGTCGCCTGGGCCGTCGATCCCCGCTCGTGGTGGATCGGCGTCGGCTTCCTCATCGCCCTCTTCCTCGCCGGCGTCGGCTTTTACGACTACTTCCAGACCAGGCACGCGGTGCTGCGCAACTATCCCATCGCCGCCCACCTGCGCTTCATCTTCGAGGCGATCCGGCCCGAGATGCGCCAGTACTTCTTCGAGGGCGAGAAGGACGGCATGCCGTTCCCGCGCGACCGGCGGGCGATCGTCTACCAGCGCGCCAAGCTGGTGCTGGACGTGCGGCCCTTCGGCACCAACTACGACGTCTACGCCGAAGGCTACGAGTGGATGACGCACTCGATCTCGCCCACGCCGGTCAGCAAGGAGCCGTTCCGCATCACCATCGGCGGGCCCGACTGCACGCAGCCCTACTCCGCCTCGATCTTCAACATCTCGGCCATGAGCTTCGGGTCGCTCAGCGCCAATGCCATCCGCGCCCTCAACGGCGGCGCCAGGCTGGGCCGCTTCGCGCATGACACCGGCGAGGGCGGCTACAGCCCCTACCATCGCGAGGGCGGCGGCGACATCATCTGGGAGATCGGCTCCGGCTACTTCGGCGCCCGCAATCCCGACGGCACCTTCTCGGCGGAGAAATTCGCCGCCGGCGCCGCCAACCCGCAGGTCAAGATGGTCGAGCTTAAGCTCAGCCAGGGCGCCAAGCCCGGCCATGGCGGCGTGCTGCCCGCGCCCAAGGTCAGCGAGGAGATCGCCCTGACGCGCGGCGTGCCGGTCGGCGAGGACTGCATCTCGCCCTCGCACCACACCGCCTTCACGACGCCCATCGAGATGATGAGGTTCATCGCCGAGATGCGCCGTCTCTCCGGCGGCAAGCCGGCCGGCTTCAAGCTCTGTATCGGCCACGAATGGGAGTTCCTGGCGATCTGCAAGGCGATGCTGGAGACCGGCATCTATCCCGACTTCATCGTCGTCGATGGCGCGGAGGGCGGCACCGGCGCCGCGCCGATGGAATTCCTCGACCATGTCGGCAAGCCGATGCGGCAGGGCCTGCACATCGTGCAAAACGCCCTGGTCGGCATTGGCGCCCGCCAGCGCATCAAGATCGGTGTCGCCGGCAAGATCATCACCGCCTTCGACATCATCCGGGCGATGGCGCTGGGCGCCGACTGGTGCAATTCCGCGCGCGGCTTCATGTTCGCGGTCGGCTGCATCCAGTCGCAGTCCTGCCATACCGACCGCTGCCCAACCGGCGTGGCCACCCAGGATCCGACCCGCCAGCGCGCCCTGGTCGTGCCGGACAAGATGGAGCGCGTGGTGAATTTCCACCGCGCCACCCTGAACGAACTGGCCGAGCTGACCGCCGCCGCGGGCCTCGACCATCCGACCGACTTCAAGCCCATCCATATCTCCCGTCGTGTCTCGCCGAGCGTCGTGGCGACCTACGCCGACCTCTATCCGGCACTGGCCGAAGGTGAGCTGGTGTCGGGCACCAGCGACAAGCGGTGGCGGCGGGCCTGGGACATGGCCCATACCGATTCGTTCCGCGCGACGGCCTGACTTCGCGCAAACCTGTTGCGAATCCCCGTTGGTTGGCCCAGCAATTGGCCAACCAACGAGGAAACGATCATGACCGCTCCGTTCGATTTCGCGCCCCTGCTGGCGCCCGGCACGCCCGCTCCCGCCGCCAAGTGGAACGGATTCCCGAAGTACAATTTCATCGGCGGCCACAACGACGCTGGCAACGTGCCCGTCCAGGCGCTGATCGACGCCGCGACATCGGTGCTGACACGCGAGGGCGCGACGCTGGCGACCTACGGGCTGAACAGCGGTCCGCTGGGCTACAAGCCGCTGCGCGAATTCCTCTCGGCCAAGCTCAAGGACCATGCCGGCATCGAGTGTGCCGCGGACGAGGTCCTGATCACCTCGGGATCGATGCAGGGCCTCGACCTGATCAACAGCCTGCTGGTGACGAAGGGTGACACCGTCATCATCGAGCAGGAGACCTATGGCGGCGCCCTCACCAAGCTGAACAAGCTGGGCGCCAATGTCGTCGGCATCCCGCTCGACGGCGAGGGCCTGCGCCTCGACGTGCTGAAGCAAAAGCTCGAGGAGCTGAAGCAGAAGGGCATCACGCCCAAGTACATCTACACGATCCCGACGGTGCAGAACCCGACCGGCGCCATCATGGGCGAGGCGCGCCGGGCCGAGTTGCTGAAGATCGCCGCCGAGTACGGCGTCATGATCTTCGAGGACGAGTGCTATTCCGACCTGATCTGGAGTGGCAAGCGTCCGCCCTCGCTCTATGCCATGGCCAAGGGTGAAGGCGTGATCTTCATCGGCTCGTTCTCCAAGTCGATCGCGCCTGCGCTGCGGGTCGGCTACATCGTGGCCAAGTGGGACATCCTGGGCCGCATCCTCGGCCTCAAGCAGGATGCGGGTTCCGGCGCGCTCGAGCAGATGGTGCTGGCGGAGTTCTGCACGCAGCATTTCGCGAACCACGTGCCTAAGCTCAACAAGACCCTGTCGGCCAAGCTGCAGGTCCTGCGCGAGGCGCTGGCCGAGCAGTTCGGCACCGACGCCGAGTTCGGCGATCCCGAGGGCGGCATCTACCTCTGGATCAAGCTGCCGGACCAGGTCGATACGGCGAAGCTCGCCCAGGTGGCCCTCGCCGCCGGCGTGTCGCTCAATCCCGGTCAGGAGTGGTCGACCAACAAGGAGTATGCCCGCTCGCGCCTCAGGCTCTGCTTCGCCAATCCCGCCCCCGAGACGATCCGCAAGGGCGTCGAGGTCCTGGCCGAAGTCTGCCGGCGCGAATTCGGCGTGCCGCTGCGCTCGGCCAACGTCGAGAAGAAGTAGAAAAGCAAAGGATCCCTCGCTTCGTTCGGGATGACACCTTTTCTTGTCATCCTGAGCGCAGCGAAGGATCCTTAGTGAGAACTACATCTCCTGCGGGACGATCACCATCCACGACACGCCGAACTTGTCGGCAACGCAGCCGAAGCGCGGCGAGAAGAACGTCTTGCCGATCGGCATCTGGATCTGGCCGTCCTTGGCCAGCGCCTCGAACGCCTTGTCCGCTTCGGCTTCGTTGGCGACGTTGAGCGCCAGCGAGAAGCCCTGGAAGTTGGTCTTGCCGTCGCTGCCCATGCCATCCGAGCACATGATCATCGCGTCGCCGATGTGCATGCTGGCATGCATGACGGAATCGGGGTTCACCTTCATATGCTCGATCGCGCCCGCGTCGGGATTCTCCCTGAAGCGCATCAGCATGTCGACCTTGGCGCCGAGCTTCTCCTTGTAGAAGTCGAGCGCTTCCTCGCAGCGGCCGTTGAAGAACAGGTACGGTTGAATGGCCATGTGTCTCTCCTTTGCTAAGGGTTCCTCTCGAACTCGGTATCGATCTGGATCTGGATGGGGTCGGTGAAGATCGCCGGCAACCCGTAATCCTGCGGATTGATCGTCGCGACGGCGTGCACACCGATCCGCGGCTTGCCTTCGAACCCCTTGCCGGCGCCACCCAGTTCGACGTCGAAGGTGACGGGCCTGGTCTTGCCCATCAGCGTGAACTGTCCCCCGACCTTGCCGCGCGTCCCGTCGACCGGCTTGAACGACGTCGAAACGAACGTGGCTTGGGGGAAGGCCTTGGACTTCAGGAAGTTGTCGCCGGCCAGCTCCTCGGCGAAGCCTTTCACGTTGGTCGTGATCGAGGCCGTCTCGACCGAGGCCGAGAGCTTCGACGTCTCGATCGCGGCGGGATCCCAGGTGAGAGAGCCCTTGGCACGATCGAAGCGGAACACGCTCTGCGAATAGCCGATGTGGGAGACGCGGACGATGACGGCGGTATGCATCTCGTCGAGCGTATAGGTGCCGGCCGGCGCCAGGGCGATGTCCCGCTCCCCGGCGAAGACGCCGGGCGGCAAGGCCACGGGTGCCGGCGCCTGTGCCAGCACGGCTGCGGGGCCCATCGCCAGAACGACGGCGAGCGCGCGCACGATGCGGTTCATGTGGATCCTCCTCGACAAGTGCGTGGTCACTTCTCGACGACGGTCTTCAGCTTCGCCAATCCTGCCGCGAAATCCCGGCCGATCATGTCGTCCATGTCCATGAAGGTGCCGACCAGCTTGGTCATGAAGGTGCTGGGACCGTGCATCGCCCAGGTGACAATCGTCTGACCGCCCTTCGGTTCCACGGTCAGCTCGGCCATGTTGTGACCTTCGAAGGGCTTCAGGAAATCGAGCTTGATCACCACCCTGTGCGGCGGCGTCGAATCAACGATCTCCATGCGCCCCTTGCCGACCGTGTCGTTGCCGTCCCACTCGTAGACTGCGCCCTTGCCTCGTTCGGCACCGCTGTGGGCGCGCCTCATCGCGGGGTCGCGGCCCTCGTAGGGCGACCACTCGGCCCAGCGCTTCAGCCCGTCGATATAGGGAAAGATCTTCTCGGGCGGCGCATTCATCGCCGTCGACCGCTCGACGCGGAACGAATCGGGCCGGGTCGCAGCGTAGATAAGGATCGCCGCAACGGCCGCCACCAGGGCGACCCCGATGCTCTTCAGAAACTTCCACATCCGGCCCGCACCACATCAGTTAACCTATTGGTTAACACTAAGGCCGTGCGGTCGCGCTCGTCAATGATCTATGGCCATGGTTGCTGCGCTGGGAAATCAGGCCAGCGCGAAGCCCTCGTAGCCGTTGGCGACGACCTTCTCGCAGGCCTGGATGTAGGCCGGCAGGCCGCCGATATAGGGCATGAAGACGCGCGGCTTGCCCGGGATGTTGGCGCCGACATACCAGGAGCTGCAGGTCGAGCGCAGGGTGATGTTGGATACGTCGCCGACATGGCCGACCCAGGCTTCCTGCGCTTCCGGCACCGGCTCGATCACCGTCTTGCCCTGGGTGCGCAGCGCTTCGAGGCAGTCGGCGATGAAATCGACGTGCTGCTCGATCGACGGGAGCATGTTGGTCAGCACCGAGGGACTGCCCGGGCCGGTGATCATGAACAGGTTGGGAAAGTCCACCACGGTCAGGCCGAGGTAGGTCTTCGGCCCCTCGTTCCAGCGCTCCTTCAGCGTCACGCCGCGCCGGCCGCGGAAGTCGACCTTGAGCAGCGCGCCGGTCATGGCGTCGAAGCCGGTCGCGAGAACCAGGCAGTCGAAGGTGAAATCCTTTCCCTTCGCACGCAGCCCGGTCGCCGAGATGCGCTCGATCGGCTGGTCGCTGATGTCGACCAGGGTCACGTTCGGGCGGTTGAAGGTCGCCCAGTAGCCGGTGTCGACGCACAGCCGCTTGCAGCCGATGATGTTCTTCGGCACCAGGGCCGCCGCCGTCTTCGGGTCCTTCACGACCTCGCCGATCTTGGCGCGCACGAAATCGGCCGCGTACTGGTTGGAGTCGTCGTTCAGCAGCAGGTCCGAGAAGGAGGCCATGAAGCCCAGCCCGCCATAGTCCCAGCGCGCCTGGAACTGGCGGTTGCGCTCCTCCTCCGGCGTCTCGGCGGCCGAGGCGGGATTGATCGTGAAGTCGATGCCGGCCGGCTTGGTCTTGGCGCGCCGGCGCATCTCGGGATAGGTCGCCTTCACCTGCCGTACATAGTCGGGATCGAGTGGCCTGTTGTGCGCCGGTACGGTGTAGTTGGCGGTGCGCTGGAAGACGGTGAGGTGCTTCGCCTGCTCGGCGATCACCGGGATCGACTGGATGGCCGACGAGCCGGTGCCGATGACGCCCACTGTCCTGCCTGTGAAGTCGACGCCTTCATGCGGCCAGTTGCCGGTGTGATAGGTCGGGCCCTCGAAATCCTCGAGGCCCGGAATCTTCGGCGTGTTGGGAGAGGACAGGCAGCCCATCGCGGTGATCACGAAGCGAGCCGTGACCGTCTCGGCCACACCCGAAGCACCGGCCTTCTCGGTCTCGACCCGCCACAGGTTGGCGGCCTCGTCGAACGTCGCCTTGCTGACGCGCGTCTCGAACCGCATGTCGCGGCGGAGGTCGAAGCGGTCGGCGACGTGATTGGCGTAGCGCAAGAGCTCGGGCTGGGTGGCGTAGCGCTCGCTCCATTCCCATTCCTGCTCCAGCTCGGGTGAGAACTGGTAGGAATACTGCACGCTCTCGACGTCGCAGCGCGCACCGGGATAGCGGTTCCAGTACCAGGTGCCGCCGACGCCCCTGCCGGCCTCGAACACGCGCGCCGTGAAGCCCTTCTGGCGAAGCCGGTGCAGCATGTACATGCCGCCAAATCCCGCGCCGATGATCACCGCATCGAAATCGACCGACATGCATCCTCCGGAACTGCGCAAGCTGGTAGAAAGTCTCCAGCAAAATTAGTGCGGGAGAGGAGGTGACCGCGCAAGCCTTCCCATGGCACCTCTTCTCGCGGAGAAGAATTGAAATGACCGAAGTCGACCATCCGGCCAGCTGGTATGCCGCCACGCGAGACGCGGCCGGCGCGCGCCTGCCACTCGCCCGGGAAGAAGAGGCCGACGTCGCGGTCGTCGGTGGCGGTTTCGCGGGCCTGCACACGGCGCGTCAGCTGGCCCGGCAGGGAAAGCGGGTGGTGCTGCTGGAGCGGCGGCGCATCGGCTGGGGCGCGTCGGGCCGCAACGGCGGCTTCGTCGGTCCGGGCTACGCCCAGCGCTCCGGCGCGCTGATCGAACGGCTGGGACTGGATCACGCGCGCCAGCTTTACGCCCAGTCGCAGCGCGGGGTCGCGATCGTGCGCGATGCCATCTCCGAGCTGGAACGACCCGAGACACTGATGGGCAACGGCAAGCTCAGCGTCTCGCGCACCGACCAGGGTGCCGGCTTCGCCGACCGTACGCGCAAACTCGCGGAGCAGCTCGGCGCCGCTTTCGAGCCTTGGGAGACCTCGCACGTGCGCGGGGTACTCGCGACGGCGCGCTACCATCAGGCGATCCATGACCCCACCTCGTTCCATATCCATCCGCTGAACTTCGCGCTGGCATTGGCGGACGACATCGAACGGTTGGGCGGCGCGGTCCACGAAACGACCGAGGCCATCGAGTTGACGCGCGATGGCAGCTTCTGGCGGCTGCGCGCCGCGCACGGCAGCGTCAAGGCGCAGCATGTCGTGCTGGCCGGCAATGCCGATCTCGGCGCCGTGATGCCGCGGATCGCGCGGGCGGTGCTGCCGGTCGCGACCTATGTGGCCGTCACCGGGAAGCTCGGTCCCCGGCTCGGCGAGGCGATCCGCTGGGCCGGCGCGATCTCCGACACGCGCCGCGCGGGCGACTATTACCGCATCGTCGACGGCGACCGGCTCCTGTGGGGCGGCCGCATCACCACCGACACGACCGAACCGCGCCGGCTGCGCGAGATGATGCGGGGCGACATGCTCTCGGTCTATCCGCAACTCGGCGAAATCGACATCGCCTACGCCTGGCCCGGCATCATGGGCTACGCGCCGCACAAGATGCCCCAGGTGGGCGAGATCGAACGCGGTCTCTGGGTCTGCTCGGCCTTCGGTGGCCATGGCGTCGCCCAGACGGCCGCGGGTGCCGATGCCGTCGCGGCCGGCATCCTGGGCGATCCCTCGCGCGCTCGCCTGTTCGCGCCGTTCGGCACCGGCTGGGCCGGGGGCGCCGCCGGCCGGGCCGCGACGCAGCTTGCCTACTGGGGCCTGCAGATGCGTGACTGGTGGGACGAGAAGCGCCAGGCCCAGAACGCGGAGACGTTGCGGACATGACGATCCAACGGATGGGCGACTCACCTCGTCGGCGCGAGGACGCGCGATTCGTCACCGGCCAGGGCGCCTATCTCGACGACCTGAGGTTCGAGCGGCTGGCCCACGCCGTCGTCCTGCGCTCGCCGCATGCGCACGCGCTCATCAAGTCGATCGACACGACGGCCGCCCGCGCGGCTCCGGGCGTGCTGGCCGTCCTCACCGCCGCCGAGGCCACCGCCGACGGGCTGAAACCGCTTCGCCCCTATGCCGAGGCCAACATCCAGACCGGCGAGCCCTTCGCCTTCGCAGCCCAGCCGCTGCTGGCCACGGACAAGGCCCGCTTCGTCGGCGAGCCCGTGGCGCTGATCGTCGCCGAGACGCGCGCGCAGGCACTCGATGCCACAGAGCTGGTGGTCGTGGACTATGAGACGCTTCCGGCCGTGACCTCGCCCGGGGCCGCCCGCGCGCCGGGCGCGCCGCAGCTCTCCGACGAGATTCCCGGCAATACCTGCCTCGACTGGCGGACCGGCGACACGGCGGGCGCCGAAACCGCCTTCGCCGCGGCGGCGCATGTCGTGTCGCTCGACCTCGACAACCACCGCATCGTGATGAACCCGATGGAGCCGCGCGGCGGCGTCGGCACATTCGATGCCGCGACCGGCCGCTATACGCTCCACGTCTCCAGCCAGAACATCCACATCAACCGCAACCACGTGGCGCGCGCGCTTGGCGCCGAGCCGAAGGATGTGCGGTTCGTGGCGCCCGACGTGGGCGGCGGGTTCGGCGCCAAGAACTTCGCCTATGTCGAGCACGCGCTGATCCTGTGGGCTGCGCGCAGGATCGAGCGTCCAGTCAAATGGATCGCAAGCCGCAGCGAAGTCTTCCTGTCCGATCATGCGGCACGCGACATGCAAGCCGAGGCCTCGCTGGCGCTCGACGCGCAGGGCCGGTTCCTCGCCCTCAGGATCGCCAGCGTTGCCAATCTCGGTGCCTACATGGCCGGCGCCGGCGGCGGCGTACAGACCTTCCAGTACATCCACCTGCAGGGCTCGGTGTACCGCATCCCCTCGATCGCGCTGCATGTCGTGGCCGTCGTCACCAACACCGCGCCGATCGGCGTGACGCGCGGACCCGGCTTCGCCGAGGCGATCAACATCGTCGAGCGGCTGATTGATGCCGCGGCACGCCGGACAGGCTTCGATCGCGCCGACCTCAGGCGATGGAACATGGTGCCGCCGGAGGTGATGCCGATGACCAACGCCTTCGGCTTCGAGGTCGACAGCGGCCGCTTCGCCGAATCGCTCGACCAGGCGCTGGTCCGTGCCGACCGTGCGGGCTTCGAGGCGCGGCGGCGCGAGAGCGCGCGGCACGGCCGGCTGCGGGGGCTGGGCTTCGCCTATCACATCAAGGCGACCGGCGGGCCGCCCGACGAGAATGTCGACGCGCGCTTCGAGGCCGACGGCTCGATCGTGCTGATCACCGGCACGCAGCATATCGGCCAGGGCCACGAGACGACGTTCCCGCAGATCCTGGCCCACCGGCTGGGCGTACCCAACGCGCGCATCCGCCTCGTGCAGGGCGACACCGACGCGATCCCGTTCGGCGGCGGTCACGGCAGTTCGCGTGCGACCTACATGGGCGGTACGGCGATCTGGCGGGCCTCGGACGAGATCGTCGCGAAGGGCACGGGGCTGGCGGCGGATGCGCTGGAAGCCTCGGAAGCCGACATCCGCTTCGAGGAGGGCCGCTTCGTCGTCTCCGGTACCGACCGGGGCATCGGCCTGCTCGAGGTGGCGGCGCTCGGTCGCGAAAAGGGCAAGCCGCTCGACACCTTCCACGCCTGGAAACGCGAGCACATGACCTTTCCCAACGGCGCGCACGTCGTCGAAGTCGAGATCGACCGCGACACCGGGCGGGTGGACCTCGCGCGCTACACGGCGGTCGACGACTACGGCGTGCTGGTCAATCCGATGGTCGCCACCGGCCAGGCGCACGGCGCCATGGCACAGGGCGCGGGCCAGGCGCTGCTGGAGCACGCAACCTACGATCCCGCGTCGGGACAGATGGTGGCCGGCTCGTTCATGGACTACGCCCTGCCCCGCGCCGACGACCTGCCGTCGTTCGACCTCGGCTTCAATCCCACCCGCTGCACGACCAACCCGCTGGGCGTGAAGGGCTGCGGCGAGGCCGGCGCCATCGCGGCCTTCCCCGCCATCGCCAACGCCATCCTTGACGCGCTGGCGCCACTCGGCGTGAAAGGCTTCGACGGTCCGGCGACGCCGGCGCGGATCTGGCGAGCGATCCAGGAGGCACGATGAGACGCGAAGCACCGGCAGCGGCCCGCAACCGGCAACCCATCCTCGATGTGCTGCAGCCCCGCCTGCCCACGACGGGGCTCGTGCTGGAGATCGCCAGCGGCACCGGCGAACATGTCGTGCACTATGCCGCCGCCCGGCCCGGGCTCACCTTCCAGCCCAGCGACCCCGATGCCGATGCCCGCGCCAGCATCGACGACTGGGTGCGAACCCTGGGCCTGGACAATGTGCGTCCGGCGCTGGAGATCGACGTCACCCGGACGGAATGGCCCGTCGAACAGGCAGATGCGGTGCTCTGCTGCAACATGATCCACATCGCGCCCTGGGAGGCCGCCGTCGGGCTGGTGACCGGGGCGGCCCGACTGCTGCCGCGCGGCGGCCTGCTGTTCACCTACGGCCCGTACCGACGCGGCGGCCGGCACACCGCCCCCAGCAACGAAGCCTTCGACGCCGACCTCAAGCGGCGAAATCCCGCATGGGGCGTGCGCGACCTCGAGGCCGTCCTCGACCTGGCCGACGCGCAAGGCTTTTCCGCGCCCGACATCGTCGATATGCCGGCGAACAATCTGTCGCTCGTGTTCAAGCGGCTGTGAAGCCGCTGGGCGGTGGCAATCGCGCAGGGGATGCGCTAACGCTGGAACCGGCCTCGCGGGGGAGCATCGTCGGAAATATGTCGAATCGTAACGATGAAGCCGTAGTTCTTGCAGTTCCGAGACCACTTCGGAGGCTCACCCCGTTCCTTGCTGCGATGGCCCTGACCACGCTGCTGGCCGGCTGCAAGCAGGAAAACAAGTTCCAGCCCCCGCCCCCCGCCGAGGTCAGCATCGGCGTACCCGTCAAGCAGGACGTGGCGCCTTTCGAGGTTCTCACCGGCAATACGGTGGCCTTCGCGACCGTCGATCTCGTCGCCCGCGTCGAGGGTTTCCTGGTCTCGCAGGACTATGTCGACGGCTCCGTGAAGAAGAAGGACGACAAGCTCTTCGGCATCGAGCAGACGATGTACAAGGCCAAGGTCAAGGAAGCCGAGGCCCAGCTCGACGGCGCCAAGGCCTCGCTGGCCCAGGCCGAGGCCGAGTTCACCCGCCAGGAGACCCTGCTCCGCCAGAACGTCTCGGCGCAGGCCACCTACGACACGGCCAAGGCCAAGCGCGACAATGCGCGGGCCAATGTCGAGAATGCCGAGGGCAACCTCACGGTCGCCCAGACGAACCTGGGCTACACCACGGTCCTCGCGCCGTTCGACGGCATCGTCAGCAAGCATCTCGTCTCGGTCGGCGAACTGGTCGGCGCCACCACGGCCACCAAGCTCGCGACGATCGTCCAGCTCGACCCGATCTACGTCACGTTCAACATGAGCGAGCAGGACATTCTGGAGATTCGCCAGAATCTGAAGAACCGGCGCGTCGACGTCGAGGAACTGAGCAAGGTGCCGGTCGAGATCGGCCTGATGAACGAGGAGGGCTTCCCTCACAAGGGCTTCCTCAACTACGTGTCTCCGGAACTCGACGCGACCACCGGCACGATCCTCGTCCGTGGCCTGTTCAACAATCCGGACCGGATCCTGATTCCCGGTTTCTTCGTACGGGTAAAGGTGCCGAAGGGGCTGAACGCCGCGGCCTCGCTGCTCGTACCCAACCGCGTGATCGCGGAGGACCAGGCCGGCAAATACCTGATGACGGTCGACAAGGACAATGTCGTGGTCCAGACCCGGATCACCACCGGCCAGCTCCTCGCCAACGGCCTGCGCGTGATCACGACGGGCCTGAAGCCGGACGATCGGGTCGTGCTCAGCACCAACGGCGCCGCGATTCCGGGCGCCAAGGTGGTTCCCAAGGTGACGACAATTCCCGTTGCGACCGACGGCACGCCCGCCGCACCCCCCGCCGCGCCCAAGTGACCGGCCGGGGAACGCCGCCATGATCTCCGCCTTCTTCATCAACCGGCCGGTTCTGGCCAACGTCCTCGCCATCATCATCGTGCTGATCGGCGGTGTGGCGCTGGCGACCCTGCCGGTCGCGCAATATCCCAACGTCGTGCCGCCCACGGTCCAGGTCACCACGACCTACCCGGGCGCCAGCGCCGCGGTCGTCGTCAACGATGTCGCCCTGCCCGTCGAGCTGCAGGTCAACGGCGTCGAGAAGATGATCTACATGCAGTCCTACAGCACGGACTCAGGCACCTACACGCTGACAGTGACCTTCGAGATCGGCACCGATCTCGATTTCGCGCAGGTGCTGGTGCAGAATCAGGTCAGTGCGGCGCTCGCGTCGCTGCCCATGCCGGTGCAGGCGCAGGGCCTGGTGGTGCAGAAGAAGTCGACGTCGATCCTGCAGATCGTTTCGCTGACCTCCCCGGACAATCGGTACGACAGCCTTTACCTCAGCAACTACGCCACCATCAATCTCGTCAACGAGCTCGCGCGTCTGCCCGGCGTCGGCAACGTAAACGTGCTGGGCGTCGGCCAGTATTCGATGCGCGTCTGGCTCGACCCGGAGAAGCTCTACACGTTCGGTCTCACCCCGTCCGACGTGAGCAAGGTCATCCAGCAGCAGAGCCAGGACGTGACGGCCGGCCAGGTCGGCCAGCCCCCGGCGCCGAAGGGGCTGGATTTCCAGTACACGATCGACGTCGTCGGCCGCCTCAGCACGCCCGAGGAATTCGGCAACATCATCGTCAAGGCCGAGCAGGGCAACGGCGGCCGGATCGTGCGGGTGCGCGACATCGCCCGCGTCGAACTGGGCGCCCAGACCTACTCCACGACCTCGCACATCAACGGCAAGCCCAATTCGGGCCTCGCGATCTACCAGCTGCCCGACGCCAATGCGCTCGATGTCGCCAAGGCGGTGAAGGCCAAGATGGCGGAGCTGTCCAAGGCCTTCCCGCCCGGCCTCGCCTACTCGGTGCCATTCGACACCACGCGCTTCGTGACGGCGTCGATCCACGAAGTCTTCATGACCCTGATCGAGGCCGGTATCCTGGTCCTGATCGTGATCGTGATCTTCCTGCAGGACTGGCGCGCGATGCTGGTGCCCGCCACCACGATCCCCGTCACGATCATCGGCGCCTTCGCCGCGATGGCCGCGCTCGGCTTCACCATCAACACCACGACCATGTTCGGCATCGTGCTGGCCATCGGCATCGTGGTCGACGATGCGATCGTGATCGTCGAGGGCGTGGCGCACCATATCGAGCGCGGGATGACGCCGCACGACGCGTCGATCAAGGCCATGGACGAGCTGTTCGGACCTGTCATCGGCATCACCCTGGTGCTGATGTCGGTGTTCCTGCCGGCCGCCTTCCTGCCCGGTCTCACCGGCCAGATGTTCGCGCAGTTCGCGCTGGTGATCGCCGCCACGGCGCTGATCAGCGCCATCAATGCCGCCACCCTGAAGCCCACCCAGTGCGCGATGTGGCTGCGCCCGGCGACGCCGCCGGAGAAGCGCAACGTCTTCTTCCGCGGCTTCAACAAGGTCTACGGCAAGCTCGAGGACGCCTATGCGAGCCTGGTCGGCTTCATGGTCCACCGGGCCGGGCTGATGGTGCTGCTGGCACTGGTCGCGGCCGGCATCGGCGGCTGGGGCGTCGCCCGACTGCCGACGGCATTCATTCCCAACGAGGACCAGGGCTACCTGATGATCGGCGTCCAGTTGCCGGACGGCGCCTCGCTGGAGCGCACCGGCGCCACGCTCAAGCAGGTCGCCGAGATCGCCATGGCGGCGCCCGGCGTCGAGAACGTCGTCGCGCTGGGCGGCCTTTCGGTGCTCGACAGCAACTCCTCGCTCGCGAACGCCGCCGTGTCCTATGTCATCCTCAAGGACTGGGACGTCCGCCTGAAGGCCGAAGGACAGGACCTGCGCTCGATCGTCCTCGGCCTGATGGAGAAGCTGAAGGTCCTGCAGGACGGCCGCGCCTTCGTCATCGTGCCGCCCGCCATCCAGGGTATCGGCAATGCCGGCGGCTTCCAGATGCAGATCGAGCAGAAGGACGGCAGCTTCGACTACACCAAGCTGCAGGCCATCACCGATACGATGATCCGGAACGCCAGCACCCAGTCGGCGCTCTCGAACCTCGTCACCTCGTTCCGTGCCGGCGCGCCGCACGTCCGTGTCGAGGTCGACCGGGTGAAGGCCGAGTCCCTTCGTGTCCCGGTCGGCGACGTCTTCACGACCCTGTCGAGCTACATGGGCTCGGCCTTCGTGAACCGTTTCAACAAGTTCGGCCTCAGCCTGCAGGTCTACATCCAGGCCGACTCGCAGTACCGCACGCGGCCGGAGGACATACTGAGGCTGCAGGTGAAGAACCTCGATGGCCAGATGGTGCCGATCGGCGCGATCGCCGAGCTCAAGCCGGCGCTCGGCCCGCCGCTGATCAGCCTTTACAACCTCTACCCGTCCGCTGCGATCGTGGGCTCGCCCGCGGCCGGCTTCAGCTCGGGCGAGGGCATCGATCTGATGGACCAGATCGCCAAGGCGATCCTGCCGCCCGGTACCGGCTACGAATGGACCGGCATGGCGTACCAGGAGAACATCGTCGGCAACCAGTTGATGTACGTCTTCGCGCTGGCCATCCTGCTGGTCTATCTCTGCCTCGCCGGGCAGTACGAGAGCTGGATCGCACCGCTTGGCGTCATCCTCGCCGTGCCGCTGGCGCTCAGCGGCCCCGCGATCGCGCTCAACGCGGTCGGGCTGGCCAACAACATCTACACCCAGATCGGCCTGATGCTGCTGATCGCGCTGGGCGCCAAGAACGCCATCCTGATCGTGGAAGTGGCGCGCGAACGGCGGGCCGAGGGCATCGACATCATGGAGTCGGCCATCGAGGCGGCCCGCACGCGATTCCGGCCGATTCTGATGACCTCCTTCGCCTTCATCCTGGGCGTGGTGCCCCTGGTGACGGCAACGGGCGCGGGCGCGAATTCGCGCATTTCGCTGGGCCTCTGCGTGTTCAGCGGCATGATCGCCTCGACCTGCCTGGCCGTGCTGTTCGTGCCCTCGTTCTTCACGGTCCTTCAGCGCTTCGAGGAGCGCGGCAAGGCGAAGAAGAAGCCGACGCAGACGCCGACCGCCCCGCCGGAGGGCGTGGCGGCAGCGGGAGACTGATCGGCGGGACGATCCTCCACGCCGTCAGGCGCGGGCGATCCGGATGGCATCGTCCGACCGGCGGCGACCGCCGGATGGCGCGGGCTTCCCGTCGAAATCGCCGCGCAGCATCTTGAGCGCGACCCGCTCGATCTCGATTTCCCGCGACGTGCGCACCCCCAGCCGGCGCAGGATCGGCAACGGCGGACACCAACCCTGCACGGCGTGCTGGAAAAGAAACGCGGTCACGGCCGCAGGAAGGAACAACCAGCGGCGGTTGACGGCGGCTCCCAGCGCGAGGCCGAGAAACGCCACCACCGATGCGTTGGCCTCCAGCACGCGCTCGATGTCCCATTCCCGATCGAGCTCGCGCAGCCGCCGCTCGATCATCAGGGGATTGCCGACGCACCGGCGCACGCGTTCACCGGTCGCCCGTTCTATGCGACCGTTGACGGCCTGGGTCGTGTTCAGGGGGACGCGGTCGATGGTGGTGGGCATCTCAGCGCCCCAGGCTCACAGTGGCCACCTTGTCCTTGTAGTCCTGCTTCGGATCGACGCCGAGCAGCATCTTGATACCGGCGACGATGCTCGACGCGTCCAGCCAGATCTCGGCCTTCTCCGGATCGAGCCGAAGCAGCGCCAGCTTCGGATCGGTCTTGCCCCCCTCGTACCAGGCCGCAACGTAGCGGTTCCACAGCCGGTCGATCGTCGCCGGATCGTTGTCGAGCGTGAGCCCGCCATGGACCGTCGCGAACAGGTCGTGCCCCTTCGAGGTGAAGGTGGCGATGGCGCGATTGCCCTCTGCGGCATCGAGCTTCTGGACGATGGCATTGTCGCGGCTGGTGAAGAACCAGATCGGCCCACGCTCGCCGTCGAGCTGCGCCGTCATCGGGCGCGCGTGGCCGTCTTCCACGCCGTCGAGGCCCAGCATCATTGTCATGTCGGACTTCAGCGCCGACCAGAACTTGTCTTCGATTTCCTTGGGGGTGGGCATCGAGCGCTCCTGTCTGATGGTTGCGACGGAGCGGCCAACGCACCGGCCGGACGGCGAGTTGCGGCGGCGCGCAACTTCTACAGGTCGCCTTGGACGCCGTTGGCCGTGCGATCTACCCCTCCCCGACGCCCCTCCGGCCCGGGAGGCGGGGCCGTGAACCTCGCCTGGAAGCCGCTTTGCCGCCCCGGCAACGGCGACGTCAGGGCGAACTGACCGCCGGTTCCAGCGGCAATGGCGTTGACGATGGCAAGGCCGAGACCGGAACCCTCGGCGGTGGTGCCGCCACGCTCGAAGGGCTGAAGCAGGCGCGACAGCAGCTCGGGGGGAATGGGCGGGCCCTCGTTGGAAACGGTCAGGACGCCGTCCCCCGACAGAGCGATCGCGACCGGCCTGTCGGAAGCCCCGTGCTTGAGACCGTTCTCGACGAGGTTGCGCAAAACGATCGCGAAGGAATCGGCATCGATTCCAGCCGGCACCATTGTTTCGGGAACATCGAAGATGATTCGTTCGATCATACCCGGCTTCCGCACCATCTCATCGACGACCATCTTCGCGACGTTTGCGATGTCGGTCGTCTCCCTTCCCTGGAGGCTGCCACCCTCTGCCCTCGCCAGTTGCATCAGCTTCTCCGACAGTCGCGAAAGACGCTGCAACGCCGTCTCGATCCGCTGCGCCCGCTCCCGCGAAACGGCATCCTTCGTCTCGGCGATGAGCCTCTGCGTCTGCGCCAGCGCCGCGGCAACAGGCGTGCGCAGTTCGTGCGCCGAATTGGCGTTGAAGCTGCGCTCAGCATCCAGGGCACGGCCCAGTCTGAGGAGGAGATGGTTCACGGCATCCGCGATCGGCGCGATCTCGGACGGCAGGCCAGCGGCTGGAACGGGGGTGAGGTCGCCACTGCCGCGCGCCTCGATTCCGGTTCGCAGGTTCCGGATCGGCGCCATCGAGACGCGAACGACGCCCCAGACGAGGACAAGGCTGGCGGGGATCAGCAAGGCCAGCGGCCAGGCGAGGTTCAGGAGAGCCCCGTTCGCCACGCTGCGGCGTTGCGCGAGCGGCTCGGCCACGGCGATCGTGATCGTGCCCTGCAGCGCGGCGTCGAAGTAGACCCTATGGGTCGGGGTATCGACGAATCCCATCCTCGAAAAGGGAGGGAACACCGAATCGTCGGCACGATGCGAGCGCAGCAGTATGTCCCCGCCGGCATCGCGTACCGCGTACGTGAAATACTCGTCGTGCTCCCGCAGCGTAACGACACGCTGGGACGTGTCGCCCTGTTCGAGGCTCAGGATGTCGAGCACGGCGAGCGGGAGTAGACGCTGCGCCGTCTCCTCGAGGGCGCTGTCGAAGACCTCGTTCATCTCGTGGCGAAGCCTTTGCGCCGTCACCACAGTGGCAATGCCCCACAGCAGCGCGACGCCAAGCCCCAGCCACAGCGAAATCCGCCACTGTAGGCTGCGGGGCGTCGTCACGCGGCTCGTCCCAGCCGGTAGCCGACCCCGCGTACGGTCTCGACGATGCCATGGCCGAGCTTCTTGCGCAGGCGACTGACGTGCACCTCGGTGGCGTTGCTCTCCACCTCCGCACCGAAGGAATACAGCCGCTCCTCCAGTTGCGCCCTGGAAAGAATCTGGCCGGGACGCTGCACGAAAGCCTCGAACAGAGCCCATTCGCGAGCCGTCAGGTCGATGGTCCGTCCCGCTCGAAGGATCGAACGCGCGGCAAGATCAATCTCGAGGTCCCCGATATGGACCAGAGGGTTGGGGTTCCCCGCATAGCGACGCGCCACGGCATTCAACCGGGCCGACAGTTCGGAGAGGTCGAAGGGCTTGACCAGATAGTCGTCGGCTCCGGCATTGAGACCTTCTATGCGATCGGACAGCTGATCCATCGCGGTCAGGATGATCACCGGTGTGACGTTTCCCTTTGCGCGGAGGTCGCGCAGCAGGCCAAGGCCCCGGCCATCGGGCAGCATCAGGTCCAGCAGAAGAAGATCGTAGGCAGCGCTGCCGATATGGTCCCGCGCCGCATCCAGCCGCGTGACCCAGTCCACCGAGTGGCCCTCGGCGGCGATCTGATCGCGCACGGCCGCGCCAAGAATTGTGTCATCCTCGATCAACAGAGCTCGCATGGTCCCGATCCGGTTAGCTGCTGAGTCCGCTCACCGGACCTTCGGTGAACTATAGTCGCCAAGCTGACATTGACCTGAAGCAAATGCAGGCGGGCCTTCAGGTCGCCGTCAGGAAGCCGGCCCAAGAGGAGATATCGAGACTTTTGGCGGGAGTACGGAACGTGAAAAGGACAGTATTGATTGCCGCAATTCTTTCGAGCGCGCTGGCATCGCCGGCGGCGCTGGCCGGGGAGGACGACTGCAAGGTCCCCATGGCCCAGTGGCAGCCGCGCGAAGCCGTCGAACAGATGGCGAAGGCTCAGGGCTGGACGGTGTGGCGACTCAAGATCGACGACGGCTGCTATCAGATCCGGGGAAGCGATGGAGACGGCCGCGAGATCGCAGTGAAGGTCGATCCCGGATCGCTCGCCATCGTCCGGATGAAGCGCAGGAACGGACATGGCGATGGCGACGACGGACCGCGAGGCGTCGTTCCAGGGCAGCCTCTCCCAGGCACCCCGGCACCTCCGGCCAACGAGCTCTTGAAGGGAGCGGCACCTCCCAAGGCGGAGATTCAGTAGCGGACGCCTCGTATGAGCCCGATCGTTCCGCAATCTCGAACCTGACGGCGACCTGAAGCAGAGTCCCGTCGCGCTTCAGCAATGCGTCAGTCTTTGCCTCCAGTATGGGCTCGCCAACACGATCCGCTGGAGATGAGACGATGCGAATGAAGACGCTGCTTGCCGGCCTTGCCATGACGACCGCCCTGACCGTCCCGGGACTGGCCATGGCCCGCCCCGTCACACTGACGACCACACTCAAGAACTACGGCGGCAACGGCGCCTATCTCGCGCTCTACGTTACCGACGCATCGGGAGCCTACAAGGGCACGCTGTGGGTGGCCGGCCCCAAGTCGAAGTACCACAGCCATCTCAGCGGCTGGCAACGTGCGTCTGGCGGGAACGTCGCCGGGATCAACGGTATCACCGGCGCGAGCGTCGGTGCCGGCCGTACGCTGAAGGTCACCGTCGACCTGGCCGATGCGCTGTTCGATGCGGGCTACAAGCTGCACGTCGACGTTGCGGCCGAGGACATGCGCGACAGCCCGTCCGAGGTCGTCGTTCCGCTGACCGCCGCGGGAGCAGGCCGACCCGTGGCGGGCCGCAGCTATATCCAGACCTTCACCTACGGCATGTAGGCCCACGTCGCTCGGGAGGCATGTCATGCTGCGCTGGCTTCACAAGGTTCTCGCCCTTTCCGTCGTCGTTCCGCTGATGGCGCTCGTCATCAGCGGCTCGGTGCTGTCGGGGATGCCCGCCCTGGAGCGTGCCGGGGCGATCTCACCGCCCGCGGACGGCATCAGTGTCGCCGAGTTGGCCGCGCGGACCGTCGCCACCCACCCCGGCGTGGAGCAGATCAAGAGGCTGCCCTCGGGCAAGGTCGTGGCGTTCCATGCCGGGACCGACGGACCGGCGGCGATCGTCGTCGATCCCTCGAGTGGCCAAGCGGTTTCGAACCATGCCCCCTCGACGTTCGAACGCTGGATGACCAACTTCCACCGGTCCTTCTTTCTGGGCGACGGCGGGCGCATGGCCGCCGGCGCGGCTGCGCTGGCATTGCTCGTCCTGACGTTGTCCGGCGTGCAGATGACGGCCCGGCGAATGGGCGGATGGGCGCGCCTTCTCGATCGCTCGCGCGGCGGCGCCATGGAGCGGCTGCATGCCGATCTGGGCCGGCTGGCGGCGCTCGGACTGATCGTGTCGACGCTCACCGCACTCGTCCTGTCGCTGACGACGTTCGGGCTGATCCCGGAGGGCCAGTCGCAGGCACCCGCCTACCCGAAGATGATGCAGGGCGGTCCCGCCCGGCCGATGGCCGAGATCGATGCGCTGCGCGGTGTCGATCTCAGCCAGCTTCGCGAGCTGACGTTTCCCAACCCGGCCGATCCGACCGACTTCTTCCGTCTGACGACCGCAACCGGCGAGGGCTACGTCGATCCGGTGAGCGGGGCGCTGCTGGCCTGGCAGGACCACACGGTCGGCCGCCAGATCTACGAACTCATCTACATGATGCATACCGGCCGGGGTTTGTGGTGGGTCGGCGTGCTGCTCGGGTTGAGCGCCCTCGCTGTTCCGGTCCTTGGCGTGAGCGGCACCGCCCTGTGGTGGAAGCGCCGCCGTGCGCACGCGCCGATCGTCGCCAATGTCCCCGCCAAGGTTGCCGACACGGTGATCTTGGTCGGGAGCGAGGGAGGCAGCACCTGGGGGTTCGCCCGGACGCTGCATGCCGCCCTGACGGCCAACGGCCACAAGGTCCACGCCGTCGCCATGGACCACATCGCGCCATCCTATCCGGCGGCGCAGCGGATGTTCCTGCTGACGGCGACCCATGGCGACGGCGCGGCCCCGGCGAGCGCCAGCGTGTTCCTCGAACGCCTCGACGGGATCGGAGCGCCACCGCCCTTCCCGTTCGCCGTCCTGGGCTTTGGCGATCGCCAGTTCCCGCAGTTCTGCCGATTTGCGCGCGATGTGGATGCCGCGCTGACGCAACGAGGCTGGAGGTCGTTGCTCCCCTTGGAAACGATCGACCGGCAGTCCCCGCAGGAATTCGCGCGCTGGGGCAAGTCCCTGTCGGCCGCCCTGGGCGAGGATCTGGTGCTGGCGCACGCGCCGGAGCGGCCACGCACCCATGCACTGACACTCATCGACCGTATCGACTACGGCACAGAGGTACAGGCGCCGACCTGCGTGCTGCGCTTCGCCTTGCCCAAAAGCAGCCTGTTCGCGCGTCTCATGAGCCGCGGCCGGCCACGGTTCTCTCCCGGCGACCTGCTGGCCATCGTGCCACCGGGCGAGACCCTGCCGCGCTACTATTCCCTGGCCAGCGCGGCCCGCGATGGCTTCGCCGAGATCTGCGTGCGCAAACATCCCGGCGGCCTCTGCTCAAGCCTGCTCCATGGCTTGCGCCCGGGCGACCGTGTCGAGGCCTTCGTGAAGGCCAACCCGTCCTTCCGTCCGGCACCGGGCCGCAAGCCCGTGATCCTGATCGGTGCCGGCACCGGTATTGGCCCCCTGGCGGGATTCATTCGCGCCAATCGTGGACGGCGGGCCATGCACCTCTATTTCGGCGGACGCGATCCGGAGTCGGACTTTCTCTATCGGCGCGAGATCCAGGGGTGGCTGGACGACAGGCGGCTGACCAGCCTGTCGACCGTGTTCTCGCGCGTCAGCGGCGGCGGCTATGTGCAGGATCGCCTCCGTGCGGACGCCGAGCGCTTGCGCACCCTCGTCGGCGCAGGCGCCCAGGTCCTGGTCTGCGGCGGACGCGAGATGGCGGCCGGCGTGCGGGAAACGCTGGACGAGCTGCTCGTTCCCGCCGGCCTGACGCCCGGCCTTCTGAAGAACGAAGGGAGATACCTCGAAGATGTCTACTAGTCTCCGTCGCCACGCCTTGAACGGCGCAAGCATGGGAACCCGATGGGCCGCGCTCCTCCATGCGCCGTCCACGACCGACACGGCTGCGCTGAACATCGCCCTGGCGCGCGCCGTCGACCGAGTCGATCGCCAGATGTCCACCTGGAAGCCGGACAGCGACCTGATGCGCCTCAATGCCGCCCCTCCGGGTACCTGGGTGTCATTGCCTCGGGAACTCATGCAGGTCCTGGCAAAAGGGCTTGAGATCGGACGCCTGTCCGGAGGCGCGTTCGACATCGGTGTCGGGCGCCTGGTCAAGGCCTGGGGCTTTGGGGCCGCCGGCTCGGTCCCCGACGAGGAAGCGATCCGGGCCGCCCTTCACGAACGGCCGCCGCCAGCCCATACGGTGTTGGAGCTCGATGCGCCGGCAGCTCGGGCGCGCAAGCATACGCAACTCGACCTCGACCTCTCAGGGATCGCCAAGGGATTTGCCGTCGACGAGATGATGCGAACGACGAAGGCGTTCGGCCTCTCCGATGCTCTTGTCGGAGTGGATGGTGAACTCGCCGCAAGCGGCACCAAGCCGGACGGAACGCCGTGGCACATCGCCGTCGAGAAGCCGGACTACGAGCTTCGCAGTCCGCTCGGCACAATCGAACTGAACGACGCTGCCGTCGCCACCTCGGGCGATTACCGCCATTGGATCGAGGTCGGAGGAACGCGGCTGTCCCACACGATGGACCGGTCGCGCGGCGGTCCGGTCGACAATGCGGTCGCGTCGGTTTCGGTCGTTGCATCGAGCTGCATGGAGGCCGACGCATGGTCGACCGCGCTCATGGTTCTCGGGCCGGCGGAAGGCGGGGCACTTGCCGAGAAGTTCGGCCTCGACGCCCTGCTCGTCGAGCGAAGCGACGGGACGGTCCGGCAAATCGGAATCGGCTCTGTCTTCGCCGCGGCCTCGACCGCGCCCTTGAATCCCTAGGCGGCGCTTTGTCCGGCCAGCATGCTCGCCAGCGCCTCGACGAGCTGCACGGAGTGGAAGGGCTTGTCGAAGAACGGCCGGTCGCCATGGCGCAACGGCATCAGGGCGGTCGAGCGACCGCTGGCGAAGACGTAGGGAACGCGCAGCGCCTGCAATGTGTCGGCGACGGGAAAGACCAGCTCGTTTTTATGGAGGCGGATATCGAGGATCGCGGCATCGATCGCGTGATCGGCAATCAGCGCGAAGGCACTCTCCACACTGTTGGCAGGTCCAACGGGAATAGCCCCCGCGGCGAACAGGGTTGCCTTGAGATCCAGCCCGATGGCCGGATCGTTTTCAACGATGAGGATCGTGCGGCCGTCGAGAAGAGCCACGGGACACTACTCCAGTCAGCCTGACGTAAACGGACAGTCCTCTTCCAAGTTGCACGAGCCCGCGCAACCTTCAAGGCAGGCGACCCGTTTGCAATTGCCTTGACACGAAGGAGATCACGATGGGCCGTTCGATTCTGCTCTGGATGCTCGGTATTCCGATTCCGATCATCATCCTGCTCGCCCTCTTCTGGCGCTGAGCGCACTGCCGGTCAGACGGGCGCCCGTCACTCCTGCAGCACGTAGGTACCCGGCGCGTCACAGAGGGGCGTGAGTCCGGCCGAGGGGTTGCCCATTTGCGGCGGCAGGTGGCCGTCCTCCGAACGCGACGTGAGCCATGCCGCGAGCGTGGGCCACCACGAGCCATCGCGCTGCGGCGCGATGGCGGCCCACGTCTCGGGATCGACGTAGTGATCCTCCGCCTTCTTGGTCATGACCTGGTGATGGCGACCGTTACGGCCGGGCTCGGACACGATCCCGGCATTGTGGCCACCCGTGGTCAGCACGTAGGTGACTTCGGTGTCCGCCAGCAGGTGGATCTTGTAGGTCGATCGCCAGGGCGCCACGTGATCCCAGCTCGTTCCGACGGCAAAGATGGGCACCCTGATGTCGGTCAACGCGATGGGCCGGCCCTCGACCTGGTAGCGTCCCTCCGCCAGGTCGTTGCCGAGGAACAGGCCGCGCAGGTATTCCGAGTGCATCCGATAGGGCAGGCGCGTGGAGTCGGCGTTCCAGGCCATGAGATCGCTCATAGGCTCGCGCGTGCCCATGAGGTAGCGGTGCAGGACGACGGACCATATGAGATCATTGGAGCGCAGCAGCTGGAAGGCCCCCGCCATCTGCTTCGCATCGAGGAAGCCCTGCTCCCACATCATGTCCTCGAGGAACGCGATCTGGCTGTCGTCGATGAACATCATGAGTTCACCGGCCTCGGTGAAGTCGGTCTGGGCCGCCAGCAGCACCATCGTCTTCAGCCGTGAGTCGCCGTCCCGCGCCATGGTCGCCGCGGCGATCGCCAGCAACGTGCCGCCCAGGCAGTAGCCCATAGCGTGCACCTGACGCCCCGGAACGACGGCTCCAATGGCATCGAGCGCCGCCATGACGCCCAGGCGGCGATAGTCGTCGAGACCCAGGTCGCGATCCTCGGCGGACGGGTTCTTCCACGAGATCATGAACACGGTGAAACCCTGCGAAGTCAGGTATCTCACCAGCGAGTTCTGCGCCGAGAGGTCGAGTATGTAGTACTTCATGATCCAGGCCGGCACGATCAGCACCGGCTCGGCATGGACCTTCGGGGTCACGGGCTCGTATTGCAGCAACTCGATGAGCCGGTTGCGGAAGACCACCTTTCCCGGGGTCGCCGCGACGTCGCGCCCGACTTCGTAGGCCTCGGCGCCCACAGGCTTCTTGCCGCTGGCGGCGCGCTGCCAGTCCTCGAACAGGTGCTGCAGTCCAGTGAGGAAATTCTGCCCGCCGGTCTCGAAGGTGCGCTGCTGCAGTTCGGGGTTCGTCGGCAGGAAATTCGACGGCGCGAAAACGTCGAGCATCTGACGGCATGCGAACCTGACGATATCCTCGTGATGACGCGTCACGCCGCGAACGTCGGACGTCGCGTTGTGCCACCATTGCTGCTGCAGCAGGAAGCCCTGGTAGAAGAGATTGAAGGGCGGATGCTGCCAGGCCTCACCGGCAAAGCGCCGGTCCTGGGGCAGTGGCTCGATCGCCAGCGGCGCCTTGCCGGGGCGTTGCGCCTGTTGCCAGGCGAAGTCCGCGAAGCGCATCGACTTGCGCGCCATCTTGTCGACCAGTTGCAGGCGCTTGCCGGGCGCCGCCGTCAGATGGGCCAGCCAGTCGAGATAGGCCGCCGCGATCGCCGCCGGCGAGAGGCCCATGGTGAACCGCGCCATCCCCGCATGGAGTGCGCGATCGGTGATGTCCGACAGCGCCGTGACGACATAGGAATCGCGCTCGGCCGGCGAGGCAGCGACGGATGCATTTTCGTCTCGCGCCATGTCTATCGACCGCCTTCTTCATTTGCAGAGTACACTCTAGCGAGAGGCAAACGGCGGGCATTGAGACAAATCAAGGGCCGCGAACCGGGGGCGTCGGCACGGATCATCCGTTGGTTCGCTTCGCGTACCCCTGTCTTGATCCCCCATAGACAATTGGCATTTTTGCGCGAATTCTGAGGAAAAGGGAGGAGATCGCAAGTGCCCGGTCGTGAACACAACGGGACAGTGACCGAAACTTCCCTTCGCCTGCTTCCGCGTATGGTTCAGATGGCACGAACGGAGAGCACACCATTCGCATCCTGTTGATCGAGGACGATGCCGATCTCGCAAGCCGATTGCACAAGGGCTTGACCAGGGCGGGCTTTGCCGTCGATCGCGCGGCCGACGGCGAAATCGGCTGGTATATGGGCGACACTCAGGACTTCGACGCCGTGGTGCTCGATGTCGGGCTGCCCCGCCTGAGCGGCATCGACCTCCTCAAGCGCTGGCGCGCGGCGGGGCACGACGTGCCGGTGCTCCTTCTGACCGCGCGCAGCGGTTGGGCAGAGCGCGTCGCCGGCCTGAACGCCGGCGCCGACGACTATCTGGAGAAGCCCTTCCACATGGAAGAGGTTGTCGCCCGACTGCGTGCGCTGGCCCGCCGATCCGCCGGGACCGCGAGTCCGGTGCTGCGTCACGGCGACATCGAACTCGACACGACGACCGGCCGCGCGACTTGCGCGGGCCGTTCGATAGATCTCACCGCCCAAGAGCTCAAGATCCTGAGCTACCTGATGCACCGACCGAAGCGTATCGTCTCGCAGGGTGAACTAGATTCTGTACTCATAAATTGATTCCCAAGGAGGGGAACAGCTGATTCACTTCGGTATGCCGGGAGGTGAAGATGGCGCGCTTCGATTTGAGCGACG
>WOUR01000109.1 GCA_009772935.1 Rhodospirillaceae bacterium | reverse complement strand
ATTTCGAGAACTCGCTGGTGAAGTTCCTGCGCGACTCCTACGCCAACCTGCTGGCCGACATCGCCGAGAAGAAGCAGCTCAACGAGGAGCTGGAGAAGCGCCTCGCCGACGCTGTCCTGGACTTCAAGAAGCGCTTCGCCTAGGAAATAATGAAGAGATACCTCGTCACCGGCGGCGCCGGGTTCATCGGTTCCAACCTCGCCCTCGCGCTCGAGACCGAGCGCAAGGCGAAGGTCGTCGTGCTCGACGATTTCTCTTCCGGCAACTACAGGAACCTCGTCGGCTTCGGCGGCGACGTGATAGCAGACAGCATCCTGTCGAAGGACTGGTTCGCCGCGGCCGGCAAGGTGGACGCCGTGTTCCACCAGGCCGCCGTCGTGGACACCACCGAGACCGACCAGCGCAAGATGATGGCCGCCAACGTGGACGGCTTCCGCAATGTCCTCAACTACGCCGCCGAGTACGGCGTCAAGCGCGTGGTCTACGCCTCCTCGGCCGCCGTCTACGGCAACTCCAAGTGCCCGATGCACGAGGGCCAGGAGCCCACCCCGGAGAACGTCTACGGCTTCTCCAAGGCGATCATGGACAACGTCGCCCGCGAGTTCGCGGCCGCGCACAAGGACATGGTCATCGTCGGGCTGCGCTATTTCAACGTCTACGGCCCGCGCGAGTACTACAAGGGCAAGATGGCCAGCATGGTCTTCCAGCTCTACAACCAGATGAAGGCCGGCAAGCGCCCCCGCATCTTCAAGTACGGCGAGCAGATGCGCGACTTCGTCTACGTGAAGGACCTGGTGCGCATCAACCTCAACGCGCTCGACGCGGAGAAGTCCTGCGTCTGCAACGCGGCCACCGGCAAGCCCGGCAACTTCAACGAGGTCATCGAGGCGCTCAACAAGGCGCTGAAGACCGACCTCGCCCCCGACTATTTCGACAACCCGTACGGCTTCTACCAGAACAAGACGCAGGCCGACCTGCGCCAGGCCAAGGCGCTGCTGAACTACCGCCCGGAGTGGGGCCTGGCCGACGGCATAGCCGACTACGTGAAGATACTGGAGAAGACGAAGATCTAAGGCACTATGGCTTCACTGCGCGACATACGCAAGCATATCTCTTCGGTGAAGAGCATCAAGCAGATCACCTACGCCATGAAGATGGTGGCGGCCGCGCGCATCAAGAAGGCGCAGGGCGCCATCCTGGCCTCGCGCCCCTTCGCCCAGCAGATGGACCGGCTGGTCGCCGACCTTTACTGCGAGCTCGGCGAGGACGACCTC
>WOUR01000108.1 GCA_009772935.1 Rhodospirillaceae bacterium | reverse complement strand
CATGGCGATCCAGTCGGTGATCTCGGTGGCCGAACTGATCGTCGTGCCGACCCGGCCGAGCCCGCACGATCTGCGCGCTGTCGGCGCAACTGTCGATCTGTGCGAACGCGCGGGCAAGCCGCTGATCTTCGTGGTCAATGGTGCGACGCCCAAGGCGCGCATCACCTCCGAGGCTGCTGTCGCGCTTTCGCAGCATGGAACGGTCGCGCCGATCACGCTCCACCACCGCACCGATTTCGCCGCCTCGATGATCGATGGCCGCACGGTGATGGAGGTCGATGCCTCGAGCAAGTCTGCCGCAGAAGTTGCGGCGCTGTGGACTTATGTTTCGGAGCGGCTCGAGAAGAATTTCCGCCGCACCGTATTCGCGGTGCCGCAGCCGGGCCATCCGGTCTCGACATTGCCAGGTGCGTCGCGTCCCGCCGGTGGTTTCGGCCGCCGCGTGATCGGCTCGTGAGCGAAGGACGCAGCAGCATGAGCGAACCCAAGCCTTTCGCATCGCTGAGCCCGAGCCTGCTGGCGCGCAAGGGTGCAGCCCGTCCGGCCATGCGCCCGCAGATTGTGCCGCTGTCGGCGGAAGACCGCCAGTGGATGGGTTTCGGCGCAGCGACCGCGACCGCCGAGGCGCCGCAGTTCGATGCCGATGATCTCGGCTGGAACGATCACGGCGAGGATCATGTCCCCGCTGCAGACGTCGTCGCGATTGCCGCCGACCCGCTGCCAGAACCTTCGCAGCCTGAAGTGCTGCGCCGGATCGAATCGCTCGCCGATGTGCTGAGCGTGCCGGCCCCCGCTGCTTCGGCGCATCGCCGCGAACGCGGTACCGCGCTCAAGGAAGGGCGCAAGGCGGCCTTCACGCTGCGCCTCGATGCAGCGCGCCATCTGCGCCTGCGCCTTGCCTGCACGCTCGACAACCGCAGTGCGCAAGCTGTCGTGATCGAAGCTCTCGACCGTTTCCTCGAAGCGAAGCCGGGTCTCGACGACCTGGCCCGCCGCGCTCTCCGCTCATGAAGCCGCATACCAACCGGGACATCACGCCATGACCACCGTACATGACAGCAAGACTGACCGGGAAGCTGCGCTGCGGCCCAATTCGCTTCGACTGGCGAGGATCTGCGTGACCACCGCGCTGGCGGCGGGTCTGCTCACCGGTTGCGCTGCAGGTGGCCCGACGCACGCGAAGTTTGCGTCCAGTGCCCAGACCGAACTTGGCAAGGGTAGCCCGGAAAAGGCGATCGCGCTGGCTGAGCAGGCCGTGCTCGCCAGCCCGCGCAATG
>WOUR01000042.1 GCA_009772935.1 Rhodospirillaceae bacterium | reverse complement strand
CCGCGGAAGTGGCCCCGGCGGCGGCGCCCGCCGATCCCGCGGCGCCAGCGGCGGAACCCGCGGTGAAGCTGCCTGCCCCGCCGCCGCCGGCTGCGGCGCCGGCCCAAGCGGTGCTGCCGAAGGACCTGTCGGTCTGGGGCATGTTCATGGCGGCGGACTGGGTGGTGCAGGCCGTGATGGTGGGCCTGGTCCTCGCATCGGTGCTGACCTGGACGGTGTTCGTGGCCAAGAGCCTGGAGCTGGCGATGGCAGTGCGGCGGCAGCGGCGCCTGCTGGCCGCGCTGGACTCCGCGGCCTCGCTCGACAAGGCGCCGGCCAGCGACCTGGTGGCGGCGGCGCACGCCGAGCAGAGGTTGAGCGCCGACACGGTCGACGATCGCGATGGCTTGAAGGAGCGGGTGGCGTCGCGGCTGGAGCGGCTGGAGGCGGCGACCGGCCGGCGGATGCTGAAGGGGACGGGGGTGCTGGCGACGATCGGTTCGACGGCGCCGTTCGTGGGGCTGTTCGGCACGGTGTGGGGGATCATGAACTCCTTCATCGGCATCTCGCGCTCGCAGACGACCAACCTCGCGGTGGTGGCGCCGGGTATCGCCGAGGCGCTGCTGGCGACGGCGCTGGGACTGGCGGCCGCCATTCCGGCGGTGGTGATCTACAACCACTTCTCGCGGCGCGTGACGGCCTACCGGGCGCTGGTGGGCGACACGTCGGCGGCGGTGCTGCGGCTGGTGTCGCGCGACCTGGGACGGAGGTAGCGCGATGTCGGTGAAGCTGGACCACGGCGACGACGAGTTGGCGGAGAACCACGAGATCAACGTCACGCCGTTCATCGACGTGATGCTGGTGCTGCTGATCATCTTCATGGTGGCCGCACCCTTGGCCACCGTGGACGTGCCGGTCGACCTGCCGGTGTCGACCGCGGAGCGGCAGCCCAAGCCGGACACGCCGCTCTATCTCACCCTGAAGGACGACCTGTCGTTCACGCTGAAGGACACGCCGGTGAGCCGCGAGGCTCTGGCGAAGGCGCTGGACGAAGCGACGGGTGGGAAGAAGGACGAGCGGATCTTCCTGCGGGCGGACAAGGCGGTGCCCTATGGCGAGCTGATGCAGGCGATGAACGTGTTGCGGACGGCGGGCTACCTGAAGGTGGCGCTGGTCGGGCTGGAGCAATGAGGGAGGCGCTGCGCTGGATCGGGGCGTTCGTCTTCGTGCTGGCGCTGCACGCGGGCGCGATCCGGCTGGCGCTGGGCTGGGTGCACGGCGAGGTGCCGTATTCGCCGCCGCCGGCGGCGATCATGCTGGAACTGGCGCCGCTGCCGGCCGCGCCGGAGGCCCTGCCCAACGAGGCGCCGCCGGGCCCCGAGCTGAGCGAGGTGATCCCCGAGCCCGAACCGCCGCCGCCGGTGGAGATGCCGCCGCCGGTGCTGGCGGAGGTGACCTTGCCCGATCCCGAGCCGCCGCCGCCGCTCGACCTCAAGCCGCCGCCGCCCAAGCCCAGGCCGATCGAGAAGAAGGTGGAGAAAAAGCCGCCGCAACCCCGGGTCTCGGCGCCGCAGGCGGCACCGGAGCAGTCGAGGGTCGCGGCGGCCCCGATGCCGGGCGCCTCGGTCGAGCCGCCGTCGAATACGCTGCCGACCTGGAAGGGGCTGCTGCTGCGGCACCTGGAGCGGCACAAGCGCTACCCGTCGGAGGCGCAGCGATCGCGCCACGAGGGCGTGACCTACGTGCGGTTCACGATGAGTCGCGACGGCCGCATCGTGGCCGCGCGCATCGAACGCTCGTCGGGACACGCTGCGCTCGACCAGGAGGGGCTCGAGCTGCTGCAACGGGCGCAGCCGCTGCCGCCGCTGCCGCAGGACCAGCCCGGCGAAAGCCTCGAGATCGTCGTCCCCATCCAGTTCTTCCTCAGGAGATGACGGGATGGACCGGCTGGACGAGCTCTGCCGGGAACGGGGGCTGCGGCTCACCGAGCAGCGGCGCATCGTGCTGGAGGTTCTCGAGGCCGCGACGGACCATCCCTGCACCTTCGAAATTCACCGCCGCGCGTCCGCCGGCCGCCGCATCGGCGTCGCCACGGTCTATCGTGCCCTCAACAGCCTCGCGACGGCGGGCCTGGTCACGCGCCACGTGTTCCGCGACGGCAAGGCGCGCTACGAGCGCACCGGCGGCGCGCCACATCCCCACCTGATCGACGTCGCCACCGGCCAGATCGTCGAGGTCGAGGACGAGGGCGGCCTCGCGCGCCTGATCGAGGAGGAAGCCCGTCGCATGGGGTTCCGCTTGGTCGAGTTCAGGCTGAGACTGTTCGGCGAAAAACGACAGAGCTGACGCTCAGCGGACCGTTCCGCTCACACGCACCAGCATGATGGTCGCCACGAAAGCCACCATGGCGACGACGAAGGTGACGGCGAGTACGCCTTCGGCGCCGTAGTTCGCCATCACCGCCGCCAGCACCGGCGGCGCTGCCGCGGAGACGATGCCCTGTGGCAGGGCGAGGCGGCCGAGATAGCTGCCGAACTGGACGCGCCCGAAGAGAGCCAGCGGCAGGGTGGCGCGCAGCACCGCCTTCAGCCCATTGGCGATTCCGTAGCCGACGAGGCACACGAGCGCGATCGCGAAATTGTCGCCGGCCAGCAACGCGAGCCCCAGGCCGAGAGGCAGGACGGCGGCGGCGAACAGGGCCGAGCTGCTGATCGCGTAGCGATGGCCGAACATCAGTTCGATCACGCGCACCGCCACCTGCGCCGGCCCGATCAGCGAGGCGAGCAGCAGGGCGGAGGCGGGATCGTGACCCAGGCCGCGCAGCACGCCGATTGCGTGCACGATGAAGCCGGTGAAGATGAACGCCCCGCAGGAGAATGAAATCGACAGCAACAGAAAGATCTGCCGGCTCCGCTCGGAGGGCGCTGCCGGTGCCGTCGCGGCCGTGGCCGCCTGCGGGCCGACCGGTGCCCGGCCCGGCAGGGTCAGCAGATGGACGGGTGCGCAGACCGCAAGATGCACCGCGGCATAGATCAGCAGCACGCCGCGCCAGCTGAAGAAGACTTCGAGCGCCTCCGAGACCGGCCAGAAGACGGTCGAGGCGAAACCGCCGACGATGGCGAGCACCGCGATGGCCTGGCGGGCGCGAGCCCCCGCGACCTGGGCCAGCGCGATGCTGGCCGGCGTGTTCAGCGCCAGGGTCGAGGCGATGCCCATCGCGGCCCAGCACAGGAGATAGCTCATGAGCCCCTGTGAGAAGGAGAGCGCGGCGAGCGACAGGGCGTAGACGATTGACCCCACCGCCATGACGGCGCGCGCGCCTGTGCGGTCTAGCAGCCGGCCGACCCGCGGGGCGAACAGGGCGCCGACGCCGAACATGACGGTGATCCCACCATAGACGATCTCGCTCGGCAGCCCGAGGTCGCGCTCGATGTGCCGGCCCAGCACCGAGGGCATCAGGAAGGTCGTGCCCCAGCCCACGATCTGGGTGAGGCCGAGGCCGATGGTGGCCCTGGCCGCCGGCGTGATGATCACGCCGCCCGGTTCTGCTGCTCGGGGTAGAGAGAAAGCAGTCCCGCTTCGCTGGCGTCGCACACGCCGCGTTCGGTGATCAACGCCGTCACCAGCCGGGCCGGCGTCACGTCGAAGGCGGGATTCGCGCCGGCGCTGCCCTCGGGAAGGATCTGCACTGTGGCCAGCTCGCCTGTCTCGGTGCGTCCGGTCATGTGCGACAGCTCGCGCGCGCTGCGTTCCTCGATAGGGATGTCGCGCACGCCATCGACGATCGTCCAGTCGATGGTCGGATAGGGTAGACCGACATAGAAGGGCACGCCATTGTCGTGCGCCGCCAGGGCCTTGAGGTAGGTGCCGATCTTGTTGCAGACGTCGCCGCCGCGCGTCGTGCGATCCGTTCCGGTGATGACGAAGTCGACCTGATCATGCTGCATCAGGTGGCCGCCGGCATTGTCCGCGATCACCGTGTGCGGCACGCCGTGCTTGCCCAGCTCCCACGCGGTCAGGCTGGCGCCTTGATTCCTCGGCCTCGTCTCGTCGACCCAGACATGGATCGGGATGCCGGCATCGTGCGCGTGGTAGATCGGCGCCAGCGCCGTGCCCCAGTCGACCGTGGCGAGCCAGCCGGCATTGCAATGGGTGAGGGCGTTGATGCGTCCGCTCTTCGTATCGCGCGGCTTGAGCTTGCGGATCAGGCCGAGCCCGTTCTCGCCGATGCGGCGGCAGATCTCGACATCCTCGTCGCAGATCTCGGCGGCACGCCGATAGGCCGCCCGGCGTCGCTGGGCGGGTGGCAGCGGCGCCAGCAGCGCGCGCTGGTCGTCGAGCGCCCAGCGCAGGTTCACCGCGGTCGGCCGCGACTCCATCAGGACCGTGTAAGCGCGCGCCAGCATGGCGTCGGACGGATCGGTGGCCATGGCGAGTGCCATGCCATAGGCTGCGGCGGCGCCAATCAGCGGTGCGCCGCGAACGATCATGGTGCGGATCGCCACCTCGGCATCCTCCATCGTGCGCAGGTCGCGCACGACGAAGCGATGGGGCAGCAGGGTCTGGTCGATCGCCTGGACGGTCGTGCCGTCGGCGGCGAGCCAGATGGTTCGGTAAGGTGTGCCGTCTACTTTCACGCCACCACTTTAGACGGCGCGCGCCACCGCGTCGATTATCGCCGCCGAATCGAGCCCGTAGGTTCGATAGAGATCGGGAATGTCGCCGGACTGGCCGAACTTCTCGATACCGAGGGGCACGACCCGCTGGCCGCGCACCGACCCCAGCCACGACAGCGCCAGCGGATGGCCGTCCATGACCGTCACGATGCGCGCATCGCGCGACAAGGGGGCGAGCAGGCGTTCGACCGGGCTCGACGAACGGTCGACCAGGCCGGCGGTGCGGCCGCGGTTCCGCTGCGCGGCGAGCCAATCGGTATGGAGCCGGTCCGGCGAAGTCAGCACCAGCAGGCCGGCGCCGCCGAAGTCGCGCGCGACGCTTTCGTGAGCCGCGATCGCCTCGGGGGTCACCGCGCCCATGGCGACGATGGCCACGTCCGCTCCGTCCTCGGGCGGCGTGTACCAGTAACCGCCCGACACGATGTCGGCCTGCTGCTGCGACGTCAGCGTGCGTTCGGGTTGGGCCAGACTGCGCGTCGAGAGGCGCAGATAGACCGAGCCGCCATTGGGCTGCTGCATGTATTCGAAGCCATGGCGCATCAGCACCGCCAGCTCGTCGACGTAAGCCGGCTCGTAGGAGACGAGGCCGGGTTGGCCGATGCCGATCAGCGGCGTGTGGATGCTCTGGTGGGCGCCGCCTTCCGGCGCGAGCGTCACGCCCGAGGGCGTCGCCACCAGCATGAAGCGCGAATCCTGGTAGCAGGCATAGTTCAGCGCATCGAGCCCCCGCGCGATGAACGGATCGTAGAGCGTGCCGATCGGCAGAAGGCGCGCACCGAACAGCTGGTGGCTGAGGCCCAACGCGGCGAGCTGGATGAACAGGTTGTTCTCGGCGATGCCCAGCTCGACATGCTGGCCCTTGGGGGTCTGGCGCCAGAGCTGAGCCGACACGACCTTGAGCTCGCGGAACACGTCCTCGGCCTCGGTGTGGCCGAACAGGCCGCGCCGGTTCACCCAGGCGCCGAGATTGGTCGACACCGTCACGTCGGGCGAGGTCGTTACGATGTGGCGGGCCAGTTCGCCGTCTTCGGACGCAATCGCGTTCAGGATCTTGCCGAACCCTTCCTGCGTGCTCGACTTTTTATCGTTGGGCTTCGTTAGCTGCGCGGGGATGGCGACGACCGGCGCGTCGGTGCGGCGGCGGCCCTCGGCGTTGAACGGTGCCGCATCGAGAAAGGCCTGCAGGTCTGCAGGCGGGGCGGTGAGGCCCGCGAACTTGTCCCATTCCCGGCCGTCGGCGATACCCATGCCCTTCTTGAAGCCCGCCATCTGGTCGAGCGTCATCAGGCCGGAGTGGTTGTCCTTGTGGCCGGCGAAGGGCAGGCCCTGGCCCTTGATCGTGTAGGCGATGAAGCAGGTCGGCGTGTCGTCGTTCACGCCCTCGAACGCATCGACCACGGCCTGCATGTCGTTGCCCGCCAGGTTGGTCATCAGCCTGTGCAGCGCCGCGTCGTCATGCTGTTCGAGGATGCGTCGGACGCCCGGATACTGATTGAGGTCGCGCGTCAGCGCCTCGCGCCAGCCGGCCCCGCCCTTGAACACCAGCGCCGAGTAGAGCGAGTTGGGGCAGGCATCGATCCAGTCGCGCAGATGCGCGCCGTCGGGCTGGGTGAAGGCGGTCTCCAGCAGCTTGCCGTATTTCAGCGTGACGACCCGCCAGCCGACCAACTCGAACATCTCGGCAACCCGGCCGAACAGCCGGTCGTTCACCACACCGTCGAGGCTCTGGCGGTTGTAGTCGATCACCCACCACAGGTTCCGGACGTCGTGCTTCCAGCCTTCGAGCAGCGCTTCGAAGATGTTGCCCTCGTCGAGCTCGGCGTCGCCGCCCAGCGCCACCATGCGGCCCGTGGGACGCTTGCCGTCACCCAGGTTCTTCAGACGCACATAGTCCTGTACGATCGACGAGAACAGCGTCATCGCGACGCCAAGGCCGACCGAGCCGGTGGAGAAGTCGACGTCGTCGACGTCCTTGGTGCGCGACGGGTAGGACTGCGCGCCGCCCAGGGCGCGGAACCGTTCAAGCTTCTCGCGGGTCTGGTGGCCGAACAGATACTGGATGGCGTGGAACACCGGCGAGGCATGCGGCTTCACCGCGACGCGATCCTCCGGCCGCAGCACCGAGAAATAGAGCGCCGTCATGACCGTCGCGAGCGAGGCGCAGGAGGCCTGGTGGCCGCCGACCTTCAGACCGTCGCGGTTGGGGCGGATATGGTTGGCGTGATGGATCGTCCAGGCGCTGAGCCACAGCACCTTGCGTTCCAGTTCACGGAGGAGGCGAAGACGCTGGATGGGGGCGAGGGTGGTCATGCACACCGGCATACGCCTGCTCCGCTGGTAGGTCCTTGCGTTCGGGTCGGCAAATGGGCTGTATAGGGCAGGATTCCCCTGGATTGTGGCGATTTGAGCAATGATCTCCCTGGACGCGATCGACCGGCGCATTCTCGAACGGCTGCAGCATGACGGACGCCTCAGCAACGCCGACCTGGCCGAGCAGGTCGGGCTGTCCTCCTCGCCGTGCTGGCGGCGGGTCAAGGCACTGGAGGAGGCGGGGGTCATCAAGGGCTACGCCGCCCAGGTCGACGCCAAGTCGGTCGGCCTGTCGGTCAACGTCTTCATGAGCGTGTCGCTCACGACCCAGACCGAGAAGGCGCTGAAGGATTTCGAGCGCGCCGCGGCGGAACGACCCGAGGTGATGGAGTGCTACCTGATGACCGGCGACAGCGACTACCTGCTGCGCATCGTGGTGCCCGACCTCGAAGCCTATGAGCGCTTCGTGATGGACTTCACCAAGATCCAGGGCATCGCGCAGATCAGGAGCTCGTTCGCGCTGCGTCCGGTGAAGCAGGGGGCGGCGTTGCCGCTGGGCGAGAAGAAGAAGGATCCTTCGCCGCGCTCAGGATGACACCATTAATGAAAGATGAACCGTGTCATCCCGAGCGTAGCGAGGGATCCTTAGTCTTCCAACTCGATCACGCCGCTCATCATCGGCTTGCAGCGGCCGCCGATGTAGGTGGCGACTACCTTGCCGTCCTTCTTCTCGGCGCAGGCCTGCAGCACGCTGGGGCGGCCCATGTCGAAGCCCTGGCCTATGGTCTTCGCTAAAGTGATATCGGCCTCGGGCCGGTGATGCGCCAGTACACCGATCAGGGCCACGTTCGCAGCCCCCGTCGCAGGGTCCTCGGGGATGCCGTGCTCGGGGGCGAACATGCGGGTCTGAACGTCGATCTCGCCCTCCTTCGCCTGCACGTAGAGATGGATGCCGACAATGCGGTCGCGCGGCAGGTCGCGGGCGAAGATCTCGGCGCGAGGTGCGGCTCGGCGCAGGGCCTCGCGCGACTTCAGTTCGACGAACAGCAGCGCTGCGCCGCAGGAGGCGACGCGCGGCGGGTGAACGTCGAGCTTCAGGTCCTCCGGTTTCAGCGAGCAGGCCGCCGCGACGAGGGCGGGATCTATCTCCTCGTCGAAGCTGAGCGGCACGGGCGCGGCGAGCCTGGTCGCCACGACGGCGCCGCCCTCGCGTACGATGTCCATGGCCACCAAGCCTGCCTTTTCCTCGAAGACCAGCCGGTCGCCGCTCACCGGTCGGCCGTAGCTGGAGCCGGCGCGGGCCAGCACGAAGGCGGTGCCGACATTGGGATGGCCGGCGAAGGGCATCTCGGCCTTGGGCGTGAAGATGCGCACCTCGGCCGTATGGGCCGGGTCCTTCGGCGGCAGCACGAAGGTCGTCTCGGCCAGGTTGAATTCGGCCGCGATGGCCTGCATCCGTTCGCCCGACAGGCCTTGTGCATCGGTGATGACGGCCAGCGGGTTGCCCCCGAACTGGCGGTCGGTGAAGACGTCGACGGTGACAAAGTGGAGTTTCATGATTCCAAATCTCGCACGGCGCGCTAATCTCGACGCATGACCAAAGCTCAGGCCGCCCCTAAAATCTCTTACGATCACGGCGTCTCGAACAAGAAGCTGATTGGCGAGACGATCGGCGCCTTCTTCGACCGCACCGTCGAGACCCATCGCGACCGCGAGGCGCTGGTGGTCCGCCACCAGAACGTGCGCTGGAGCTGGGGCGAGCTGGGCCGCCGGGTCGACGATCTCGCCGCCGGTCTCCTGACGCTGGGTCTGGAACGCGGCGACCGGGTCGGCATCTGGTCGCCCAACAATTCGGAATGGACCCTGGCCCAGTTCGCGACGGCCAAGGCGGGCCTCGTGCTGGTGAACGTCAATCCCGCCTACCGGCGCGCCGAACTCGAATACGCGATGAACAAGGTCGAGTGCAAAGCGCTCATCCTGGCGCCCGCACTCAAGACCTCGAACTATCTCGAGATCGTCGAGGATCTCGTGAAGGCGAAGAAGCTCCCGCACCTGAAACACGTCATCCGCCTCGGGCCTGAGAAGACGCCGGGCATGCTGAACTTCGACGATGTCGCGACCGCCGGTGGCAATGCCGAGAAGGCACGCCTCGCCGAACTGGCGCCGAAGCTGCAGTTCGACGACGCGATCAACATCCAGTTCACGTCGGGCACCACGGGCTTTCCCAAGGGGGCGACGCTCAGCCACCACAACATCCTGAACAACGGCTACTTCGTGGGCGAGGGGCTGAAGCTCACGCCCGAGGACCGGCTGTGCATCCCCGTGCCGCTCTACCACTGCTTCGGCATGGTGATGGGCAACCTCGGCTGCCTGACGCACGGCTCGACCATGATCTATCCGTCGGAGGCCTTCGATCCGCTGGCGACCCTGCAGGCCGTGGCCGATGAGCGCTGCACGGCGCTCTACGGCGTGCCCACCATGTTCATCGCCCAGCTCGACCATCCCGACTTCGCGAAGTTCGACCTGAAGAGCCTGCGCACCGGAATCATGGCGGGCTCGCCGTGCCCCATCGAGGTGATGAAGAAGGTGCAGAGCCACATGCACATGGGCGAGGTTACCATCGCCTACGGCATGACCGAGACCTCGCCCGTGTCGACCCAGTGCGCCACCGACGATCCGGTCGAGCGCCGCGTCTCGACGGTGGGCCAGGTCCTGCCGCACATCGAGATCAAGATCGTCGACACCGAGGGCAGGGTGGTGCCACGTGGCGAGACGGGCGAGTTCTGCACCCGCGGTTATTCCGTGATGAAGGGTTACTGGAACGACGAGGCCAAGACCAAGGAGGCCGTGGACGAGGCCGGCTGGATGCGCACCGGTGATCTCGCGACCATGGACGAGCAGGGCTACGTCAACATCGTCGGGCGCCTCAAGGACATGATCATCCGCGGCGGCGAGAACGTCTATCCGCGCGAGATCGAGGAGTTCCTCTATCGCCATCCCAAGGTGCAGGACGTGCAGGTGATCGGCGTGCCCGATCCGCGTTATGGCGAGGCGGTGTGCGCCTGGATCAAGCTGCACGCTGGCCAGACCGCGACCGATGAGGAGATCCGCACCTTCTGCCAGGGCCAGATCGCCCACTACAAGATCCCGCGCTACATCGAGTTCGTGCCCGAATTCCCGATGACCATCACCGGCAAGATCCAGAAGTTCGTGATGCGTGAACAGACGATCGAGAAGCTCGGGCTCACGGCGCAGAAGACGGCTTGAGAGAGTTGCCGGTTCATCGAGTGTGAGGCGATTGAAGGCATTCTCGTGATCCTTCGAGGGTAGGCGCAACGCGTCCGGAGACCCGTCGTTGTCGGCGGGTCCGACATCAACCGGGGCGCGTTGCTCGTGAAGTCCGTTGCCGTTGCTTCCACCGATCCGTTCGCCCGCTCGCACGACAGATACCGTTCGCTTCGCAAGGCACCGCTGGTCCGCAACGCGCAGCCGGCGAGCCGCTTTCCCGCATTCGATCATCTTCGTGTCCTGGTGATCGCGCTGGTGGTCCTGCAGCACGTCGCGCTGGGCTACATGGAAGGGGGACAGGCGGCATCGGGCGGCGCCTACACCAACGGCAGTGCCCCGGTCGTCGACAGGGCGCAATGGTCCGGCTTCAACGTCGTCGTCACCTGGACCAACGGCTTCTTCATGCCGTTGATGTTCCTGCTGTCGGGCCTGTTCGTGCGCCCCTCGCTCGCGCGCAAGGGGCTGCGTCAGTATCTGGTCGATCGTGCGGTGCGCCTGGGAATCCCGTTGCTGGTCGGCATCGTGACGATCGTGCCGCTCGCCTATTACGCCGCCTTCCTGCCGAGTGGTGGCAGCGACGGCTTCGCGACCTTCTGGAAACATATGGTGACGGTCGGACCGTGGCCGAGCGGACCCCTCTGGTTCGTGGGCGCGCTGCTCGTGTTCGATGCCGTGCTGGCGATGGTGCTCGCGCAGGACCGTGTCTGGCAGTTCGCCCGGCGTTTCGGCCAGGCTCTGGACCGGGTTCCGGCCGGCGCCTGGCAGATGCTGTTCCTCGTCGCCAGTGCCGCCGCCTACCTGCCGTTCCATCTCGCCTTCGGTAAGTCGCACTGGCTGACGGCCGGTCCCTTCGGCATCCAGTCGAGCCGCATCGGGCTCTACTTCCTGTCGTTTGCCGCGGGTGCGTTGATCGGCCCGGAACGGCTGGCGCGCGCCTTCGAGTGCCGGTGGGTGAGGTGGCCTCTGTTGGCCGTGATCGCAACCGCCGCGTTCTTCGCACTCGAGGGACGGCAGGTTCCTGCCTGGGTCGATGGCGTGATGCTGGTGCTGTTCTCGACGATCACGACGTTGGCCCTGCTGGCGCTCGCTGTCCGGTTCTTCCGAACGTCAGGCCTCATCGGAAACAGCCTCAGCGCCAATGCGTACGGCATCTACCTCGTTCATTGGCCGATCGTGCTGTGGTTGCAGTTGTTTCTCCTCTGGGCGCCGCTTTCGCCGCTGGCAAAGGGGGCGCTCGCCTTGACGCTGGGTTTCACCTTGAGCTGGGCCGCGTCGAGCCTTCTGCGGCGGCTGCCGGGCGTGGCGCGCGCCGTCTAGACGGGCTTCCGGATACGGTACCATGGTACCCCATTCAGGGGGCGACACCGTCTTCGATTGTTTCGTTTATTGCGGTTATTTCGATTTTCGATCCAGGTGGTGGCTGTTTTACAGGCAATCCCGCAATTCTTGAGTTGCGAAGGATTCGCAATCGCGGTAGAAAGTCGCGTCTTCGAACGAAGATCGTAAGCGTCTCACGTGAAGCAACGCAACCAACCGTCGCGCGCCTGTCCGGCCGCGACCTGCGTGAGACAATCATCTTGTTTTCCCATCTCGGACTGCGCCGCCTGCCGGCGCGCTATGCGGCAATCGTCCTTCCGCTCGTCCTGTCACTCATCATGACCTTCGTCGTCTCGGGCATCTCCACCGCCCGCAGCGCCGGCCTGTCGCCCGGCTTCATCCCGATCTGGATCAGCGCCTGGGGCCTGTCCTGGCTGGTGGCGTTTCCCGTCCTCCTCGCCGTCATGCCCATCGTTCGGCGCATCGTCGGCCTGATCGTCGAGACGCGTCCACGCTGAGGCTCACGGCCGGTGCGCCTCCAGGAACATCCTGATGTGGCGTACCGCCAGCGGCACGCGCTCCGGCGTGTCCTTCCACGGGTAGAGCGTCACCTGCGCGTTGGGCGACAGCATCGCCACTTCCATCGCGACCGCGTAGGGATGCGGCGGGCTGTCGTCGGGCGCGACCAGGATCGGCGTCTGACAGGCCTTCACGAACTCGCGCGGCACGGTGAACACGAAGTCGGCCTTCTTGGTGTACATGTTGGTGAGGAACTGGCTCACCTGGTCCATCGTGTACTCCGGCCGTTTGGCGACGAAGTCGGGGCCCCAGCCCTTCATGTTGTTGTCGTAGAACTGGTTGGGCAGCTCGGGCCTGAAGCCCGAGGGCTGCGTCAGGACGGCGGCGATCACGCGGTCGCCGACCCGCTTGATCAGGTTCCAGATCATCGGCTGGCCGATGCAGTAGCCCAGCACCATGAACCGGTCGGCGCCGAGATGGTCCATCAGGCCGACATGGTCGTCGGTGAAGGACTCCCAGGTGCGCTCGATGTCGAGCGGGCCGGTCGACTGGCCGCCGTTGGCGTTGCGCAGGTCGGCGCAGATGCAGCGGAAGCGGTCGCTGAACTCTCTCAGCGCGTTGAACGGATGCGTCCTGTCGAGGCCGGCGATCGTCGAGTTGAGGCCGCCGCCCGGAATGATCAGCAGCGGCAGGCCCGAGCCCGCCTCCTCGTAATGAATGTGGACATCGCCTTTTTCGTAGAACGGCATGGTGTCTTCTCCCTGCCGCCAGCGTGCCATGCGCGGCGGCAGGGTGCAAAGCGGGCCGCGGTCAGCCCAGCAGCCGCTTCACCACGTCGAGCTGGATGTGGGCGGCGTCGACCATCTGGGCGATCGGCACGCTCTCGTTGGCGGCATGGCCCTGCGCGCCGGAGCCGGGGCCGAAGTTGATGATCTCGATGCCGTCATCGGCATAGTAGCGGCCGTCGCTCACACCGGTGGCGTTGAGGAACTTCACCTTGCGGCGGCTGTGCGCCTTCACCGCGGCCTCGAAGGCGCCGACGGCCGCGCCGTTCTCGGGCGCGAAGAAGCCGTTGGTGCCGGTCAGAAACTCGACGCCGTACATCGACTTCGGCTCGCCGACGCCGTCGACCACCTGCTTCAGCTCCTTGAAGGCATCCTTGACCTTCTCGTTGGGCAGCAGGCGGCGGTCGATCTCGACGGTGCAGGCCGAGGGCACGACGTTGGTGTTGTGGCCGCCATGGAACATGCCGATGTTGACCGTCGACTTCATCGCGCCCGAGACGCGATCCGCCAGTGCCTTGTCGTAGTAGGAGTTGAGCGCGCCCACGAGGCGCATCATGCGCAGGATGGCATTGTCGCCGGCCGCCGGATTGCCGGCATGGGCGGCGCGGCCCTTGGTCGTGAGCCGCGCCCACATGACGCCGCGCTCGGCCACGATCAAATTGTTCTCGGTCTGCGCGCCCAGGATCAGCGCGTCGGGCCGCACCTTGCCGCTCTTGCGCAGGTATTCCATGCCCTCGGGCCCGAGATTCTCCTCGTCGGCCACGAAGGTGAAGATCAGCTCGCCCGAGGCCGGACCGCCGCGGCGCGCGATCTCCTCGGCGATCCAGATCTGGACCGCCATGCTGCCCTTGCAGTTGCCCGCGCCCAGTCCGTAGACGAGGCCGCCCTTCACCAGCGCCTTGTAGGGATCGCTCTTCCAGTTCGAGCGTTCGCCGACGCCCACCGTGTCGACATGGGCGTTGAAGGCGATCACGGGTCCCTTCGCCTTGCCCTTCATGCGCGCCACGACATTGTCGACGCCCTTCTTGTGGGTCGCGATCTCGACCTTGTAGCCCGCCTTCTTGAGGCGCTTCGCCGTATAGGCGCAGATCTCGATCGAGGTGCCGGGCGGATAGGGGCTCGGCAGGGCGATCAGGTCGGACAGGATCGAGACGAGTTCGGACTGCATCTTCTTCGACATGAATTCGAATTCCTTATTCAAGCAATGCTGTCATCCCGAGCGCAGCGAGGGATCCTTATCGATCAACAAGGATCCCTCGCTGCGCTCGGGATGACACAGATCAACGGTTCGCCAGCTCGACCAGCACCTCGACCAGGACGCGGGCGCCGGCGGCGAGGTCCTGCGGGGTGGCGTTCTCGATTTCGTTGTGGCTGATGCCGCGCTCGCAGGGAACGAAGATCATGCCGGTGGGGCAGAGATGGGCGATGTGCATGGCGTCGTGACCGGCGCCCGAAGGCATGTCCATGTTGCTGAGCTTCAGCGTGTTGGTCTTGGCGCGCACCAGGTCGACCACCATCGGATCGAAGTCGGTAGGCGGCACGGCCGTTACGCGCTCGATGCCGGCGGAGCAGGGCGCGGCCTTCGACGCGACGATCTCGTTCAGCTTCTTCTCGTGTGCCTCCAGCACCGCATCGTCGGGATGGCGCATGTCGATGGTGAAGACCGTCTTGCCCGGCACCGTGTTGGGCGAGCCCGGCGCCACCTCGACGCGGCCGATGGTGAAGCGCAGCATGTCGTCGGCATCGGTCGTGGCTTCGTACATCGCCTGCGCGATGCGAAGCGCCGCGGCGAACGCATCCTTGCGGGCGGCGCGCGGCGTGGTGCCGGCATGGGCTTCCTCGCCCTCGGTGGTCACGATGTAGCGGCGGCTGCCCTGGATGGCGGTCACGACGCCGATGGTCCTGCGTTCGTTCTCCAGCCGCGGGCCCTGCTCGATATGGGCCTCCACATACCCGGCGAGCGGGAAGCCCGGCCGGCCGTCGAGCATCGGCGCCGGGGCGGCCTTCAGGGTCTCGGCGAGTGCGTCCTTCAGTACGACGCCCTTCCAGTCCTTCGCCTGCAGCATCTCGTCGAGGTCGTTGTGGCCGGCGAACACCGCCGAACCCATGGCGCCGGGCTGGAAGCGCGAACCCTCCTCGTTGGTCCAGGCGACGGCGACGACGGGGCGGCGCGTCTTCACGCCGGCATCCTCCAGCGCTTCCAGCGCCTCGAAGGCCGCCAGCACGCCGTACATGCCGTCGAACCGGCCGCCGGTCGGCTGGCTGTCCATGTGCGAGCCGCTCATCACCGGCGCCGCCTTGGGATCGGAGCCTTCGCGGCGCACGAAGAGGTTGCCGATCGCGTCGGTCGAGATCGAAAAGTCGCGAGCCCTGGCCCAGGCGCCGAGCAGATTGCGGGCCGCGGCATCCTCGGCCGACAGCGCCTGCCGGTTGACGCCGCCCTTCGGCGTGCCGCCCAGCTTCGCCATGTCGGCGTGCCGCCGCCACAGACGCTCTTCCCGAATCGCTTCGGCCGCGCTCATCTCGCCTCCACAAGCTTGTCGCGCGAGCTATAGCCGCGCCATAGTCGGGCTTCAATCGCCCGACTCTTGGGCGTCGCGTCTCCCGGGGGCCCCATGCATAACCATCTCGACCGCAACCTGATCGGCTACGGCCCCAACCCGCCGCATGCGCAGTGGCCGGGGGATGCCCGGATCGCGGTGAGCTTCGTGCTGAACTACGAGGAGGGTGGGGAGAATACGATCCTGAACGGCGATCCCGCCTCCGAGGTCTTCCTGACCGAGACGCCCGGCGGCACGCCCATCGAGGGTGGCCGCGACCTCTCGACCGAGTCGATGTATGAGTATGGCAGCCGCGCCGGCTTCTGGCGCATCCTGCGGCTCTTCCAGGAGCGCAACATGCGCTTCACCTCCTGGGCGGTCGGACGCGCGCTGGAGCTCAATCCCGCGGCCGGCAAGGCGATGGCCGAGGCCGGCCACGAGGTCGCAAGCCATGGCTGGCGCTGGATCAACTACAAGGACTTCACGCTCGAGCAGGAGCTCGACCATATGCGGAAGGCCGTGAAGGTGATCGAGCAGACCGCCGGCCGCGCGCCGGTCGGGTGGTACACCGGCCGCTTCGGCCTGCACACGCTCGAGGCCGTGATCAAGCATGGCGGCTTCCTCTACTCGAGCGATTCCTACGCCGACGATCTCCCCTACTGGGTGAAGGTCGGAACCGAGCCGCACCTGATCATTCCGTATACGCTCGAAGTGAACGACATGAAGTTTGGGGTGGCGCCGGGGTTCACCGCTGGCGACGGCTGGCTGCAGGCGATGAAGGACAGTTTCGACATGCTCTACGCCGAGGGCGCGCGCGCGCCGAAGATGATGTCGATCGGCCTGCACTGCCGCCTCGCCGGACGGCCGAGCCGCGCCGCCACCCTGGCGCGCTTTCTCGACTACGTGGCCTCCAAGCCCAAGGTCTGGGTGGCGACCCGCGAGGAGATCGCGCGGCACTGGATCGCGACCCATCCGGCCGCAGCGGCCTGATCGGGCCTGCGCCGTTACAATTGAAACACGAAAGGACTCGCGGTCCGGTTGAGCCGAGGCGTGCCCTGCCGGCGCAGCGCACGGCACGAAGAAGCACTTGAGCCCGGCCAGCCGGCATCCTGGCGACGTCGGTCCGGGCTCGTTCGCACTCGCAGCGCGGCAACGCCGCCCATGCCGGCCGGGGTTTACCCTGGGGATAAAATCGTGTGAACAATGTCGGGCCGTGAACAACTTCCATCCCGCCACCCTGCCGATCCTGCTCGCCGCGCTCTGCGCCGGCCCGGGATGCGCCAAGAAGCCGCCTGAGACGGCGGCTGTGCCGCAAGGTCCGACGGAGCACGAGGTCTTCGTACAGTCGCGCAAGGACGAGGTCATCCAGTCGCTCGCAGTCTGCGAGAGCGGCAGTTGGGGGCCGCATTCGAACCGAATCACCGGCGGGCGCGGTTCCTACCACGGCCGCTTCCAGTACACGCCGCGCACCTACATCACCCTGCAGCAGCGCCGCGACGGCACGGTGCTGACGCCGAAGGAAGCCATCGAGGCGGCGCAGGACTACGAAAAGGCCGCCGCGCTGACGTCCTGGGTGATCTTCGATCAGGGCGAGACCTGGCACTGGCCGCTCTGCAACCGCAAGCTCGGCCTCACCGCCAAGGTGAGGGAAATAAACGCGCTATAGTCGAGGCCTCTGCTGGGAGCGCGCCACTCCAGTGGCGCTCGGAAAGCATAGGAGCCACTGGAGTGGCGCGCTCCAATGAAGACATCGCCCCCTAGCTGAGTTCGGCGCAGAACTCCTGGATGCGCGTGCAGCCTTCGCGAAGGCTCGCCATGTCGGTGGCATAGGAGATCCTGAAGTAGGGGCTCATGCCGTAGGCCGCGCCCTGCACCGTGGCAACGTGCTTCTCTTCGAGCAGTGCGGTCACGAAATCGGTGTCGTTGGCAATCCGGCGGCCGCCCTTCGTGGTCTTGCCGATGCAGCCCGCGATGTTGGGGAATACGTAGAACGCGCCCTCGGGCATGTGGCAGGTGACGCCCCTCGCGGCGCGCAGCATGGCCACGACCTCGTCGCGGCGCTTCTGGTAGTCGGCGGCCCGCTCCTTCAGCAACTCCTGGGGTCCATTGAGGGCGGCAACGGCGGCGGCCTGGCTGATCGTCGAGATGCCCGAGCCGATCTGGCCCTGCATGTTGGTCATGGCCGCGATCATCGCCCGCGGTCCCCCGGCGAAGCCAACCCGCCAGCCGGTCATTGCATAGGCCTTGGACGCGCCGTTGACGGTGAGCGTGCGATCCTTCAGCGCCGGCTCGACCTGGGCCACGGTGCTGAACGTCGCGTCGCCATAGACCAGGTGCTCGTAGACGTCGTCGGCCATCACCAGCACGTGCCTGTGCTTCATGAGCACGTCGCAGATCTGGCGCATCTCCGCCGGCGAGCAGACGGCGCCCGTCGGATTGTTGGGGAAATTCAACACCACCCACCTGGTCTTCGCCGTGATGACGGCGTCGAGATCGGCGGCACGCAGCTTGAACTGGTTGTTCTCCGGGCAGGACACCGGCACCGGCTTCGCGCCCGCGATCACCGCCTGGTCGGCATAGGAGATCCAGCCGGGGGCGGGGATGATGACCTCGTCACCCGGGTTCACGCTGGCCATCAGCGCGTCGTACATGATCTGCTTGCTACCGTTGGAGACCATGATCTCGTCCAGCCCATAGTCGAGATCGTTGTCGCGCTTGAACTTCCGCTGGATCGCCTCCTTGAGCGGCCTGATGCCGTCCTGTGGCGGATACTTGGTCTCGCCGGCCAGCGCCGCGGCGTGCGCGGCCTCGATGGCGTGGGCCGGGGTCGGGAAGTCGGGCTCGCCCGATGACAGGCCCACGATCTTGACGCCCTGGGCGCGCAGGTCGCGCACCTTGCGGGTCATCGCGGCCGAGGCCGACACCTTCACGTTCTTCAGACGATCGGCAACCTCGAACATGTGTCCCCTTGCTTCAGCTCTTCCTGCGAATGGTGAGCGCGATGCCGCCCAGGATCGCCGCCGACGCAATCAGCAGCCGTGCGGTGATCGGCTCGGCGAGTAGCACCGCGCCCCCCAGTGCGGCAATGGCGGGGACGCAAAGCTGGATTGTCGCCGCCGAGGTGGCGGACAGCGCCGGAAGGGCGGCGTACCACAGCACGTAGCCCAGGCCCGAGGTCACGGCGCCCGACGCCACGGCGTACGTCAGGCCCGTCGGGTCGCGACTGGCATGGCCTGCCGCGGCCAGGCTGAGGATCGCGGCGAAGGGCACGGCGCGGATGAAGTTGCCGCCGGTGGCTGCGGTGGCATCGCCGGCACCGCGGCCGAGCAGCGAGTACACACCCCAGGCAAGGCCGGCCGCCAGCATCAGCCCTGCCGCGATCAGCGGCGGCGCCGACAGTCCGGGCAACAGCAGCCAGACGAGCCCTGCGACCGCCACCATCACGCCGACCAGCCGCAGCCCGGCGAGCCGCTCGCCGGTGAGCAGGCCGTAGCCGGTCATGGTGAGCTGCACCGCGCCGAACAGCAGCAGCGCGCCGGTCGCGGCGGTGAGATCGCGATAGGCGAAGGAGAAGCAGACCGCGTAGGCGAAGAGCATCGCGGCCATCGGCCAGCTTCCCGCCGCCAGCGGCTGCTTTCCGCGCACACGCAGCAGGATCCAGAGAATTAGCGCGCCCGAAGCGAGGCGGATCGAGGTGAAGCTCGCCGCGTCGATCGCCGTGTCGCGCAGCGCGACACGGCAGAGCAGCGAGTTGCCGGCGAAGGCCAGCATCGCGAAGACGATCAGGAGGACGACGCGCGCCGCTCCGCCCTCCCGGCCCATCTCAGCTGGCAAGGCCGTAGAGCTTCATCGCATTGTCGCGCACGATCTTGCGCTTCACCTCGGGCGAGACGCCGGTCAGTTCCCGTGCCAGGAACTCCTGGCTATCCGGCCAGATGCCGTCGGGATGCGGGTAGTCCGACCCCCACATGACGTTGTCCTCGCCGAGATGGCGCAGCAGCTCGATGCCGACCGGATCGGTCTGGTAGGTGGCGTAGAATTGCCGGTGCCAATACTCCGACGGCTTCATCTTGAGGTCGAGGTCCTGGAACTGGTCCTCCCACTCGAGATCCATGTGCTGCAGCACATAGGGGATCCAGCCGAGCCCGGCCTCGCCGATGACGATCTTGAGGTTGGGATAGCACGCCGGTGCGCCCGAGTAGATGAGACCCATCAGCATGGTGCTCATGTGCATCTGGAAGCCGGTGATGTGCACGGCGAAGATGCGGCGCTGGATCTCGGGTGTGAACTTGGTCACGTCGGGCGAGCGGCCGCCGATCGTGTGGAAGTGCAGGGGGATGCCGGTCTCGTGGCCGAACTTCCACAGCGGCTCCCAGAACGGGTCCCAGAGCGGCGTCATGTCGGGACGGTTGGCGATGTCGAGGCCCTTCACGCCGCGCCTGGCGCAGCGCATCGCCTCGGCGACCGACTCTTCCATGTCATAGTTCGGGATGTTGGCCAGGCCGATCAGCCGGTCGGGGGCGCCTTTACAGAAATCGTGGAGCCAGTCGTTGTAGATGCGCAGCATCACGATCGCGGCTTCCGGGTCGTTCAACCGGCCGCTCGATCCCAGCACGCCGTAGAGCACTTCGGCCTGCACGCCATCGCGGTCCTGGTCCTTGAGGCGATGGTCGACCTCGGTCAGTCGGCGAATGCCCTTCTTGCCGTCGTCATACAGGCCGGTCGAGGCCATGCGGTCGGAGCGGTGGATGATCCCCGGCACGTACTCGCGTCCTGCCGAGCCCATGCCGTTGACCAGTCCGAACTTCGCGCCGTTGGCGCTCGTCCATTCCGGTCCCTTGGGGCCGTCGACGACATGCGGCATGCGCGCCTTCATCGAGGTGGGTGCGTTGCTGGTGAAGAGATCCGGCGGCAGCCAGATCAGGTCGATATGCCCATCCGCGGAAATCACGTCGTATTTCATCGTTGGTTCCTCCCGGGCGCCCATTCCTCTGGACTCGTCCTTCTTCTAGAGTGCGCCGCCTGCATGTCCGTCGCAATGGGATGACAATGAACGAGACCGAGTGGCTTGCCGAGTTTGCGTCCGCGTTGAAGCGATCCGACATCGAGGCTGCGACGGCGCTGTTCGCCGACGACTGCTACTGGCGCGACCTTGTCGCCTTCACCTGGAACATCGTGACGTTCGAGAGCCGCTCTGCGATTTCAGATATGCTCAGGACGCGCCTCAGCGATGTGAAGCCCGACTCGTTCGCGCTCTCGGGTTGGCCCGGCTGGTTCACCTTCGAAACCGCGCAGGGCCGCGGCACGGGGCATGTGCGCCTGAAGAACGGCAAGGCCTGGACCTTCTTCACGGCTCTGATGGAGCTGAAGGGCTTCGAGGAGAAGAAGGGACCGACGCGCGAGCACGGCACGCAGCATGGCGCCTTCAGGGATCGCGTGACCTGGACCGACCGCCGCAAGGCCGACGCGAAGGAGCTGGGCTTCGAGCGCCAGCCCTACGTGCTGGTGATCGGCGGCGGGCAGGGTGGCATCGCGCTCGGCGCGCGCCTCAAGCGACTCGGCGTTCCGACCCTGATCATCGACCGCAACCCGCGACCGGGCGACGCCTGGCGCAACCGCTACAAGTCGCTCTGCCTGCACGATCCGGTCTGGTACGACCATCTGCCGTACCTCCCGTTCCCAGACCACTGGCCGGTCTATACGCCCAAGGACAAGATGGGCGACTGGCTGGAGTCCTACACCAAGATCATGGAGCTCGATTACTGGTCGTCGACCACGTGCAGGAGCGCGTCGTTCGACGAGGGCAGGGGCGAGTGGACCGTCGTCGTCGAACGTGACGGCAAAGAGGTGACGCTCAAGCCGAAGCAGCTCGTCATCGCGACGGGCATGTCGGGCTTCCCCGAGATTCCGAGGTTCCCCGGTGCCGCGCTGTTCAAGGGCAGACAGCATCATTCCAGCCAGCATCCCGGTGGCGAGGGCTGGGCTGGCAAGACGTGTGTGGTCGTAGGCTCGAACAATTCGGCGCACGACATCGCCGCCGACCTCTGGGAACACGGTGCGGATGTCACGCTCCTGCAGCGCTCGCCGACCCTGGTCGTGCGCGCCGATACGCTGGCGCGCAACCGGCCGCTCTACTCGGAGGAGGCGGTGGCCTCCGGCATCACCACCGAGATCGCCGACCTTACCACGGCCTCGATGCCCTACGCGGCCCTTCCGACGGTGGCGCAGCCGGTGATGGAGAGGATCCGGCGCGAGGATGCGGATTTCTACGCACGGCTCGAAAGGGCGGGCTTCAAGCTGACCTTCGGCGAGGACAATACCGGTATCGGCCTGATGTATCTGCGGCGGGGCTCGGGCTACTACATCGACGTCGGCGCCTCCGACCTGATCGCGGACGGTCGTATCAAACTGAAGTCCGGCGTCGAGATCGAGCGCCTGACCGGAGACTCCGTCGTGTTGAACGACGGCAGCGAACTCAAGGCCGACCTGGTCGTCTACGCCACGGGCTACGGCTCGATGAACCAATGGGCGGCCGAGCTGATCTCGCCCGAGGTCGCCGACAAGGTCGGCAAGTGCTGGGGCCTGGGCTCCGGCACCGCCAAGGATCCTGGCCCCTGGGAGGGCGAGCTGCGCAACATGTGGAAGCCGACGGCGCAAGAGAACCTGTGGTTCCACGGCGGCAACCTGATGCAGTCCAGGCTTTACTCGATCTTCCTGTCGCTGCAGCTCAAGGCGCGGCAGCAGGGTCTGCCGACGCCGGTCTATGGCCGGGCACCGGTGCACCACAAAGCTTGATTTGGCGCGGGGACGCCGGCGCGACTAGCGACGTAGACTAAAGGCATGAGCCTCCCGTCCCGCCGACTTATCCTGTCCCTCGGGCCGCTGCTCGCGGCCTCGGCCTGCTCGTTCAACATGGGCGAGCCCAACCTGCCGAAGACCGACCTGCGCGCGGACCTGAACGGTGCGCGCGTGGTGCCGGCGACCGACAGCAAGGGCGAGGGCTATTTCGCGGCGACCTACCGCCCGTCGACCAAGGTGCTGGAATACAAGATCAACCTGGTGCGCCTGAGCGGCCCGGTACGCCAGGCCGGCCTCTACGGCCCCGCCGCGGCGGATCAGAATGCGGTCCAGGTCGTTCCCATCGACGTGCCCTTCTACGCCGACCGTTCGACGGTGACCGACGGCGTCACGCTGACCGAGCAGCAGGCCAAGGAAGTCCTGGCCGGCCTCTGGTACGTCAACGTCCTGACCGAGCAATATCCCGGCGGCGAGATCCGCGGCCAGATCCTGCCACTGAAGTGACAGTCCCGTCGTCTCTCCGCTTTGCCTGGCTACGCTCGGCTTCGGTCGAGACGACGGGATGTTTCTGAAGGGCGCCAAGTAAGCTCAGTCGAACTTCAGCTTCCAGTCGATCCATTCGCACAGGCCGCGGCCCATCACGTCCTCGAGGTCTCGTCCCTTCAGCCAGGGCAGTTCCTCGGTGAAGAAGGTCACGCACTGGCGGTAGGTGCACTGCATGCGGGTGATGTCGGTGCCCCAGAAGAAGCGCTTGGGGCCGAAGGCGTCGAAGATGCGGTGCAGGCCGTCCTGGATGTTGCGGAACGGATAGCCCTTGGTCGAATAATGCGGCGCGCCGGTGGCCTTCACTGCGACGTTGGGCAGCTTCGCCAGCGCCACCAGCTTGTCGAGATGGATGAAGGCCTCCTCGTCCTGGCCGTGACGGTTCAGGCCGCAGTGATCGACGATCATCTTGAGGTTGGGGTGCGCTTCGGCGATCTCGCGGAACTTGTCGGGGAAGATGCCGCCCATCGTCGCGACCGGGATGCCTTCCTTCTCGGCGGCCGGCCACACCCAGTCGAGCAGCCCGTCGTTCAGCCACTTCTGCTCGGCCGGCTGCAGCAGCGCCCAGCGCAGACCCATCATGCCGGGCTGGTCGCGCCAGCCCCTGATGCGGTTGCGGCTCTCGGGGTCCTGCAGCGGGAACTGGCCCATCACCGCGAAGCGGTCGGGATATTTCCGCGCGGCATCGAGGGCGAGCTGGTTGGAGGTCGGATCCCAGGAATAGGGCGGATGGATCAGCGCGGCATCGACGCCGGCCTCGTCCATCTCCTTCAGCGCCTGCTCGGCCGTGAATTTCTCGACCTTGCGATGCAGGCCCGAGGGCGGCGTCACGGTCTGCGACCAGATGTGGATCTGCGCGTCGACGATCTTCATTTGAGCTTCCTCAGTTCGGGGTCGGTGCCGCGGCGTCGAGCAGCTGCGTCTGCTTGAGCTCGCTCCACAGCTCGACCGGAATCTTCACGTTCATGTGGGCCACGTTCTGCTTCACTTCCGCGACGCTGAGCGCGCCCGGGATGACGGAGCAGAAGGCGGGGTGGAACAGCGGGAACTGCATCGCCGCGGCGCCGAGCGGCACGCCATGCCGTCGGCATACCGCCTCGATCTTTTGCGCCTTGTCGACCAGGGCCTGCGGCGCGGCGACATAGTCGTGCGTCGCGCCGGTCTTCACGTTGCCGGTGAGGATGCCGGAATTGTACGGCCCGCCCAGGATCACCGAGACGCCGCGCCTGGTACACTCCGGCAGGAACTCCTCCAGCGCACCCTGTTCCAGCAAGGTGTAGCGCCCGGCCAACAGCATGCAGTCGAAGTCGCCCGCCTTGATGAAGCGCGTGCTGGTGTCGCTCTCGTTGATGCCGACGCCGATCGCTGAAATCACGCCCGCTTTGCGCAGCTCGTCGAGCGCACGGAAGCCGGAATCCATCACCGTCCTGAAGCGTTCGTCGAGGATCGCGCGATCCTTGATCGTCCAGAAATCCACGTCGTGCACCAGCGCGATGTCGATCCTGTCGAGCCCCAGACGCAGGTGCGAATGCTCCAGCGACCGCATCACGCCGTCGTAGGTATAGTCGAACTGGGGTACGAAGCCCGGCAGGCCGTTCTCGCGGAAATCCCTGGGCAGAACCTCACCCGGCTTCCGCACATGCAGGATGCGGCCGATCTTGGTCGACAGCACGTAGCTGTCGCGCGGCTTCTCGCGCAGGGCGGCCCCCATGCGCAGCTCGCTGCGGCCATAGCCGTAGAAGGGCGAGGTGTCGAAGTAACGGATGCCGGACTCGTACCCGTCGTTGGTGAGCTGCACCGCCTCCGCATCGGAGATGGTGGCGCGGAAACCGCCCATGGGCGCGCCGCCGAGCCCGATCTCGGTGACTTCGAGTTTGGTCTTCCCGACCTTGCGGCGCTTGAGCGCTGTCATGTTCGTTTCCTCCGAGGAAAGGGGAGAGTACGAATTGCCTCCCGCCAATGCCACAGGAGTTCCCATGAGCGACGAGCGCCTCGTTCTGCACGGCAGTTTCACGTCGAGCTCGAGCTACAAGCCGATGCTCTTCCTGGCGCTCTCGGGCCTGCCGTTCTCGTTTCGCACGGTCAACCTGAAGAACGGGGTGCAGAAGGAAGCCGCGCACCTCGCGATCAACCGCTACGGCCAGGTGCCGGTGCTGAGCCATCGCGGCCTGACGCTGGTGATGTCGAACGTGATCCTCGACTATCTCGCACGCGCGACCGGGTACTTCGAGCCCAAGACCGAGCAGCATCGCTGGCAGGCGCGCGAGTGGCTCGCCTGGGAGAACGACGCCATCACCAACGTGGCCCGCGTCCGCCACTTCGCGCGCTTCCGTCCCGATGTGTCGCAGGACATCGTGAACTTCTTCCGGCCCGGTGCCGAGGCGGCGCTCGACTTCGCCGACAAGTCTCTGGCGGGACGCGAATGGCTGGTGGGCGATGCCTGCTCGATCGCCGACATTGGCTGCTGGGGCCGCATGGTCTTCGCCCACGAAGGCGGCCTGTCGATCGATTCGCGACCGAATCTCGCCGCGTGGCGCGACCGCATCAAGGCGATGGCGGGCTTCGCGCTGCCGTATGATCTTATTCCGAAGAAGGACGCGGAGTTCGCAGGGCGCTGAAGGCCCTCAGCGTGGCGGACTGATCTTCATGCTCCGAAGCACGGCTTCGGCGACTTTCCGTTGCGCCGGCGAATTGTCCGCCGCTTCGATCCGGTTGAACAACGCCAGGTGCGTCTTGTCGATCCGTATGATGTACACGGTCAGCTTGATGACTTCGCCGGCATCGTTCGTCGTCGCCGAAGGATAGGAAAAGCCCGGGAATCCCGAGATCGAAGTGGCTTCCCTGCGTTTCGGCGGGGCCGCTTTCGCGACCCTGAGCGCCACTGTGGCGATTTCGTCGAGGGCGTCGTCGTCCCATGGCTTGTCGCCCTTCTCGAGCATCAGAGCGAAGGCCATGCTGTGATCGCCGCTCGCCAGGAGGAGACTGTCGTCGTCGCCTTCCTCGGTCGTCCAGTCGTCGGGTATGCGCAAGGAGAAGGCCGGATTGCCGGTCGCCGGATAACGCACGTCCTTGGCGACGGCAGCCTGGGCGGCGAACAGTACGGCACACAGCGCCACCAGGATTGAAAAGCTACCGAGCTTGATCTTCATGTTGTGTCCCCTGCTGCCCTTCGACCGTCGGGCCTTCGCTCATAGTCGTGGTGCGGCGCATGTCGCGGACGATGTTGAGGTCGTCGAAGCGGCGGACGCGGTGCATGGTCGTGCGATTGTCCCAGATCACGAAGTCATGCTTCGTCCAGCGATGGACGTAGACGAACTCGGGCTGCGTCGCGTGCTCCATCAGATCGCGGATGAAGGCCATCGCCTCGGGGCGCGGCCAGCCGACGATGGCGCCGATATGCGCCGACAGGAGCAGGGACTTCCGGCCGGTCACCGGGTGCGTGCGCACCAGCCGGTGCAGCACCGGGCGCATGCGATGGCGTTCCTCGTCGGTGAAGTCGGTGAAGCCCAGCTGGCCGCGTGAATAGATCAGCGAATGCTCGCAGACCAGGTCCTCTATCTCCTTCCTGGTGGCCTCGTCGAGTGCGTCGTAGGCGGCGCGCATGTCGGCGAACTCGGTATTGCCGCCGTCGCGGGTCACGATGCGGCCGCTCAGCAGCGAGTAGCGCGCCGGCACGACGCGGAAGGTGGCATCGGAGTGCCACAGCCGGTTGCCGAGCGCGGCCATGCGGCGGCGGTCGTCACGTTCGAGCCGCTTGTTGTCCTTGTCGAGGTTGGAGACGTCGGCGAAGGCTTCACCCAGGCGCATCGTGGTCGCCGTCAGCGTGGTGTTGGCGCCTTCCTGCAGGGGGCCGAAGTTGCGCGTGAAGGCGAGTTGCTGCTCGTCCGTCATGTCCTGGCCGGGCAGCACCAGCACGGCGTACTTGTCCATGCCGGCCTCGATCGCCGCCACTTCGGCCGGCGTCAGCGGCCGCGTCGCGTCGATGCCGGTCATCTCGGCGGCGAAGTGGGGCTGCAGCGGCTGGAGCGGACGAGTCTCGATCGGCAACGGGACCTCCCTTGGGTGAGGAGCCCTAGCGCAGGGCGGCCGCGATGTTACCACCGTCCACGGTCGTGACAGCGCCCGTCGTCTTCGCCGCTTTGGCCAGCGAAACGAAGGCCTGCGCCACGTCATCGGCCGTGACTTCGAGGCCGAGCAGGTTGCCTCCCATGTAATCGGCCTCGCTGAGGCCGCGGGCCTTCGACCGCTGGGCGATCATCTCGTCCGTCAGCAGACCGGTGCGGATGCGGTCGGCGTTGACGGCGTTGGCGCGGATGCCGTCGCCGCCATGGTCGAGCGCGTACTGGCGCATCAGGAACAGCGTCGCGGCCTTGGGCAGGCCGTAGGGGCCGAAGTCCGGCCCCGGATTCACCGCCTGCTTGGAGGTGTTGAACAGCAGGCAGCCGCCCAGATCCTGGGTGCGCATGATGCGCACGGCATTCTGCGCTACGCTCTGATGGGCCCAGAAATTGAGTTCGAAGCTCTGGCGCAGCACGGCCTCGTCGACATCGCCGATGCGTCCCTGCCAGGCGGCACCGGCATTGGACACCACGATGTCGACGCCGCCGAAAGTCGCCGCGACCGTGTCGAACGCTTCACGTACCGACTTCGGATCGGTTACGTCACAGGCGACGCCGAAGCCCTTCACCTTCGAAACGTCGCGGTCGAGCACCGCCACCTCGGCGCCCTCGCGGGCGAAGGCGGCGGCCGTGGCCGCGCCGATGCCCGAGGCGCCGCCGGTCACGACCACGATGCGCCGCGCCAGCGGCTTCTCGGCCGCGGCGCTGAGCTTCGCCTGCTCGAGCGACCAGTATTCGATGTCGAAGATGTCGGACTCGGGAATGCACTCATAGGTGCCGAGCCGCTCGGCGTCGGCGATCACCGCCACCGTCGTCTCGGCGAGATCCGCCGCGATCTTCGCGTCCTTCGAGCTGTTGCCGATGCCGAACAGGCCGACGCCGGGGACCAGCGCCACGCGCGGGATCGGGTCGAGCTCCTTCTTCGCCCAGATCTGCTTGCCGTTGTAGCGCATGAAATAGGCGTGATAGTCGGCGGCGAACTTGGTCAGCGCCGCTTGGGTCTCGCTCTTGAACGTATCCAGCTTGCCAGCTTCCGGCGCCGGCGCGATGAAGGCCACGTTCTTGGTGCGGATCGCATGGTCGGGAGTCACCGGACCCTGCTGGCTGTAGCGCGCGATCTCCCTGCCGTTCACATAGGCCAGGATCTCGGGCGAACTGCGGAACTCGAACACGAACCGTTGTGCTGCTTCGCGGCCGCCGCTCTTCGCCGGCAGCGAAAACAGGCCGCGCAGGATCGGTGCGATTTCGGCCGCCGTCGCGAACTTCGCCGGCAGGTTGGCGCTCGGGAAGATCTTGCGCGTGGCCTTGGCGAGACGCCGCTCGGCCATCGTCACGAGGTCGATCATGCGGACATAGGCTTCTTCCGCCGTAGCGCCCATCGTGAAGATGCCGTGCTTCAGCAGGATCAGCCCCTCGACGTGGGGGTTCGCCTTCGCGACCTCGGCGGTCGTCTTTGCCAGCGCGAAGCCCGGCATGACGTAGGGCACCAGCGCCGCGCGCTTGCCGTAGAGATCGGCGGCCAGCTCGGCGCCGTCGGGCTGGTCGGTCAGCGCCAGCACCGCGTTGGAATGCGTATGGTCGATGAATTTGTGCGGCAGGAACGCATGAAGCAGCGTCTCGACCGAGGGGTTGGGCGCCTTGCTGTCGAGCAGGTTGGCGCGCTGGACGTTTACCATGTCCTCGTCGCCGAGCGCCTGCAGCCCCTGCAGCTCGCGCAACGGCGCGAGGCGGACGGCGGGCAGGCCGGGCGCCTCGATGGTGCCCATGTCCCAGCCGCTGCCCTTGACGCAGAGCACGTCGAGCGGCTGGCCGGTGACGTCGGCCATGCGGGTCTTCACCGAGGTGTTGCCGCCGCCGTGCAGCACCAGCTTCGGCTCGCCGCCCAGCAGGCGCGTGGTGTAGACGCGCAGGGCCCGGTCCTCGCCGATGCCCTTGGCGGCGTGGCTGGCGATGGCTTGCCGGGCGTCGTCGTCGGACCAGAGGTTCTTCATGGCGCGGCCTATTCTCCCGGCTCGATCCCGGCATCCTTGGCGATCTTCACCCAGGTCGCGATCTCGCGCTCCTGGTAGGGCTTGAACTGCGCCGGGTCGCGCGGTTCGACGGTGAAGCCGAGCTTGTCGATTTTCTCGACGACCTCGGGCTTCTTCAGGCTCTTCATGATCTCGCCCGAGAGGCGGTCGAGCGCGGGCTGCGGCGTCGCCGCCGGCGCGAAGAAGGCGGCCCACGACGAGGCATTGGCGCCGGTCACGCCCTGCTCCTCGAGTGTGGGCACGTCGGGGAGCTGAGGATTGCGCTTGGCGCTGCCGATCGCGATGGCGCGGATGGTGCCCGCCTTGATCTGCGCCAGCACACTGGGCAGGGTCGAGTTGGAGATGTCGATGCGGCCGGCGACCAGGTCCTGCACCAGCGGCGGCGCGCCGCGATAGGGAACCTGGGTCATCTTGGTGCCGGTGCGCGCCATGAACAGTTCGGTCGAGAGATGCGAGCCCGAGCCGATGCCGGTCGAGCCGTAGTTCAGTTCGCCGGGCTTGGACTTGGCGAGCGCGATCAGTTCCTGGATGTTCTTCACCGGCAGGTCCTTGCGCACGACGAAGACGTGCTCGAAGGCGCCGGCGCCGGCCAGCGGCGCGAAATCCTTCACCGCATCGTAGCCCGGCTCCTTCAGCATGAACATGTTGTTGCCGTGGGTCTGGTTGTTGCCGAACGTGATGGTCTGTCCGTCCGGCTTGGCCTTGGCGACGGCACGGGTGCCGATGGCGCCGGCGCCACCCGAGATGTTCTCGACCACGACCTGCTGGCCGAGCGGGCCGGAGATGTCGGCGGCGACGATGCGGGCGATCACGTCGGTGGGGCCGCCGGCCGGATAGGCCACGACCATCTTGATTGGCCCCGAGGGTTGCCAGGCCGATTGTGCGTTCTGGGCGAAAGTGGGCTTCACGAAGGGCGCGGCGAGCAGGCCGGCGCTGAACAGACGACGCTTGATCATGGGATCTGCTTCCTAGGCGTGTGAAATGACGATCTTGCCGAAATGCTTCTGACTCTTGAGATGCCGGTAGGCGGCCGGGGCCTCGGCGAACGGGAACACCATGTCGATGACGGGCTTCAGCCCATTCGCCTCGATGGCGCGGTTCATGGCCTCGAACATCTGCGTGCTGCCGACATAGAGCCCCTGGACCTTGAGGTTGCGGCGCAGGATCGGCATCGGATCGAGCGTCGCCATGCCCGACAGCAGGCCGATCACCGCGATCGAGCCGCCCAGCCGGGTCGCCAGGAACGACCGCGGCAGCGTGCCGGCCCCGCCGACCTCGACCGTGATGTCGGCGCCGCGGCCGCCCGTGAGCTTCAGCGCTTCCTGGTCCCAGTCGGGCGTCGCTTTGTAGTCGATCACCGCCTCGGCCCCCATCTGCTTCAGTCGCTCGGCCTTGGCGGCAGAGCTCGACGTGCCGATCACGCGCGCGCCGAACATCTTCGCGAACTGCAGCGCGAAGATGGAGACGCCGCCGGTGCCCTGGATCTGCACGACGTCGCCGGCCTTCAGATGGCCGATCTCGACCAGCGCGTTCCAGGCCGTGACGGCGGCACAGGGGAGGGTGGCACCTTCCTCGTAGCTGAGATGGGCCGGCAGCTTCACGACCCCTTCTTCCTCCAGCACGGCGAGTTCGGTCAGCATGCCGTCGATCGCGCCGCCCATGGCGGAGGGCATCGCGCTGTCGCTGATGGCGCCACCGAACCAGCGCTGCATGAAGCAGCCCGCGACCCTGTCGCCGACCTTGACCCGGCTCACACCCGGTCCGACGGCCACGACTTTGCCGGCGCCGTCCGACAGCGGGATCAGGTCGGGCTTGGGCGCCGAGCGCGCATACTGCGCCTCGATGGTGAGCAGGTCGCGGTAGTTGAGCGAAGTCGCCATGACCCGCACCAGCACCTGCCGCGGTCCCGGCGTCGGGTCCGGTCGCTCGGCCAGGGTGAGCGAATCGATGCCCTTGGGGGCGGGGATGACGTAGCACTTCATTTGGCGTCGCCCTTCAGTTCGATGACGGTCTTGGCCATGACGGCCTCCTGATCCCACGGGAACAGGATCCAGGTGTCCTGGCTGACCTCGGTGACGTAGCTGTCGACCACTGGCCGGCCGGCGGGCTTTGCATAGACCGTGGCGAAATGGGCCTCCGGCAACATGGCGCGGACGGCGCGGGCGGTGACGCCGGTGTCAACCAGGTCGTCGACGATCAGCCAGCCGGCGCCTTTTTCCTGCTCGGCAGAGGTGCCCTTCAGTAGTTCCACCTTGGTGCCGCGTTCCATGCGGTCGTAGGTCGAACAGCAGATCGTATCGATCAGCCGAAGGTTCAGTTCGCGTGCGACGATCGCCGCCGGCACGAGACCGCCGCGGGTGATCGCGACCAGGCCCTTGAACGGCCCGAGGTCGGCCAGCCGCCAGGCGAGCGCCCGGGCGTCGCGATGCAATTCCGTCCACGAGACGGGGAACATCCTGTTGTAGCCAGCACTGCCCGCCATGCGATTTCGTCCCTGGATCCTGTCCGGTTTGGCTTGCCCCTTCGGGAGGGCTGCACTAACACCTTCGGCCGAAGCTTAGAAGCATAGGCCACAGGGAAATTCGGCAAGGGACCGCTGCAAAATGGGATTTGAGCTGACGCCCGCTTTCTGGAGCGGTCTGACCCAGATCATTCTGGTGAACATCATCCTGTCGGGTGACAATGCGCTGGTCATCGCGCTGGCGTGCCGGAATCTGGAAAAGAAGCACCAGCGGCCGGCCATCATCATCGGCAGCGGCGGCGCCATCCTGCTGCGAATTCTCTTCGTCCTGATCGTCGATTACCTGCTTTCTGTCCCCTTCCTGAAGCTTATCGGCGGCATGCTGCTGCTGTGGATCGGCGTCAAGCTGGTGCAGGGCGAGGAAGAGAGCGAGGACGGTGTCAAGGCGGCCAGCTCCCTGGGCTCGGCCATCCGCACTATCATCATCGCCGATGCCGTGATGAGCCTCGACAATGCCATTGCCATCGCCGCCGCCGCCAAGGGCGACACGACGCTGATGGTTCTGGGCCTCATCATCTCCATTCCCCTGATCGTGTTCGGCGCCACGCTGATCATGGCGCTCCTGAACCGCTTCCCGATCATCGTCATCGCCGGCGGAGCGCTGCTGGGCTGGATCGCGGGCGAGGTGCTGGCCACCGACCCGGGCTATGCCGCCAAGCTCACGGCCCTCACGCCGCACGCCAAGACGATCCTCGAGGTCGGCTGTGCCGTGCTGGTCGTCGTCGTCGGCTTCTTCCTGCAGCACCGGGCGAAGCAGAAGCACAGGGCACACGATCCGGTGGACCTCGCGACCGACAAGGGCAAGGAGTAGCGACCATGCACAAGATCAATGCCATCCTCGTTGCGGTCGACGGTTCGGAGACCTCCGATCGCGCCGTCCAGCATGCGTTGGACATGATCGCCACCGGCTGTGCGGCCGAGCTGCATCTGTTGAACGTGCAGCCGAACGTCGGCGGCGCCGTCTCGACGTTCGTGTCGCGCGAGCAGATCGATTCCTATCACCGGGAAGAGGGCGAGAAGGCCCTCGCGTCGGCGTTGGCACTGGCCGGGAAGGCCTCGGTTACGGCCAGGAAGCATGTCGGCGTCGGCCGGCAGGGCGAGATCGTCGCTGACTTCGTGCGGAAGCTGGGCGCCGGGCTGGTGGTGATGGGCACGCGTGGCCACACGGGTCTCGCCGGCGTCCTTCTGGGCTCGGTGGCACAGGACGTGATCGCCCACTCGAAGGTGCCCGTCACCCTGGTTAAATAGGGGCGTCAAGTAGCCATTCCGATCCGGACGGCGTAGAAACGCGGCCCTGCAGGAGGACCGCGTTTGGCCGAGGAGATGTGGCGACACGAGGCGCTGGCGCCCTATGCGACGCTGCCGTGGCAGAGCAAGGGACGCTATCATCGCGAGGCTGAGTCGCCGAGTCGCAGCCCGTTCCAGCGCGACCGCGACCGCATCATCCATTCGACGGCGTTCCGGCGACTGAAGCACAAGACGCAGGTCTTCGTGTTCCACGAGGGCGATCATTACCGCACGCGTCTCACCCATTCGCTGGAAGTCGCCCAGATCACGCGCACGATCTGCCGTGTGCTGCGCCTCGACGAGGATCTCGGCGAGGCGGTGGCGCTGGCCCACGATCTCGGCCACACGCCGTTCGGCCATGCCGGCGAGGAGGCGCTGCACGGCGTCATGGCGCCCTATGCCGGCTTCGACCACAACGCCCAGACGCTGCGCATCCTCACCAAGCTCGAGGACCGCTATGCCGAGTTCAATGGGCTGAACCTCACCTGGGAGACGCTCGAGGGCGCGGTCAAGCACAACGGGCCGCTGCTGAAGCCGGGCCGCGCGCTGGGCGAACTGCCGGCCGCCATCGTCGACTATTGCAAGGACCACGACCTCGAGCTCGACGGCCATGCCGGGCCGGAGGCGCAGGTGGCGGCGCTGAGCGACGACATCGCCTACAACAACCACGACATCGACGACGGGTTGCGGGCCGGCCTGTTCGAGGTCGCGGATCTGCTCGACTTACCGCTGGTCGGCGAGATGTTCTCGCTGGTGAGCGCCAAGTATCCCGGCATCGACCAGACGCGGCTGATCCACGAGGCAGTGCGGCGGGTGATCAACGCCATGGTCGAGGACGTGGTGGCCGAGACGCGGCGACGGCTCGGCGATGCCGCCCCGAAATCGGTGGCCGACATCCGGGCGCTCGGCCGCCCGGTCGTGGCTTTTTCCGAGGCGATGGCCGAGACCGAGAAGACCGTGAAGCGCTTCCTCTACACGCGCATGTACGAGCACTGGAAGCTCAACCGGTCGCATTCCAAGGCCCGCCGCGTCGTGGTCGACCTGTTCGAGCTCCTGTTCGCGGAGCCCAACTGTCTGCCCTCGCCGTGGCGCGAGAAGGCCGAGCAGGCCGGCACCCACGCCCGCGCCCGCGTGGTCGCCGACTACATCGCCGGCATGACCGACCGCTTCGCCCTCGACGAGCACCGGCGGCTGTTCGACCTGTATTCCTGATCCTCGGGGAGGGGACGCAGCCGGATGACAAAGGGCGCGGATTCGGCAATACCCGCCCCATGAATCCGTACCGTCATTTCATCGGCGAGATCGTCGCGGCCCTCCAGTCCCTGCAGGCCGCGGGCGAACTGCCCGAAAAGCTCGACTTTTCCGCCATCACGGCCGAGCCGCCGCGCGATCCCGCGCACGGCGACATCGCGACCAATGCCGCGATGGTCCTGTCCAAGGCCGCGGGCAAGAAGCCGCGCGACATCGCCGAGCCGCTGCTCGCGCGCCTCAAGGCCAATCCCGACGTGATCGACGGTGCGGTGGCGGGGCCGGGCTTCCTCAATCTCAAGATCGCCGACGGCTTCTGGCGCGCGCGCCTCGGCGACTGCCTCAAGGCCGGCATCGCCTATGGCGATTCGACGATGGGCAAGGGCGCCAAGGTGAACGTCGAGTATGTCTCGGCCAATCCGACCGGCCCGCTGCATGTGGCCCACGCACGCGGCGCGATCGTCGGCGACGCGCTGGCCAACCTGCTGCACAAGGCGGGTTTCGACGTCACCAAGGAATACTACATCAACGACGCGGGCGCCCAAGTCGACAAACTCGGCCAGTCGACCTACCTGCGCTACCGCGAAGCGCTCGGCGAGACGATCGACTCGATCCCCGAAGGCCTCTACCCGGGCGAGTATCTGAAGGACGTGGGCGCCGCGCTCGCCAAACGCGACGGCGCGCGCTGGATCGGCAAGCCTGAGGCCGACTGGCTGCCGGAGATGCGGGCTTTCGCGATCGCCACCCTGATGGCGGAGATCAAGGCCGATCTCGAGACGCTGGGCGTCCATATCGACGTCTTCTCGTCGGAGCGCGCCCTGGTCGAGAGCGGCGCCGTCGACCGCGCCTTCGAGGAACTGACGAAGCAGGGCCTCATCTACCAGGGCCGGCTGGAGCCGCCGAAGGGTCAGCTTCCGGACGATTGGGAAGACCGCGAGCAGACACTCTTCCGGGCCACGAGTTTCGGCGACGAGGTCGACCGTCCGCTCAAGAAGTCGGACGGCAACTGGACCTACTTCGCCAACGATATCGCCTATCATCACGACAAGTACCGCCGCGGCTTCGCCGACATGATCGACGTGTGGGGCGCCGACCATGGCGGCTACGTCAAGCGCATGAAAGCGGCGGTCAGCGCCATCACCGGCAAGCAGGGCGAGCTCGACGTGAAGCTCTGCCAGCTGGTGCGCGTCATGCGCAACGGCGAGCTGGTGCGTATGTCCAAGCGCGCCGGCACCTTCGTCACCCTGCGCGACCTGCTCGACGAGGTCGGCCCCGACGTCGTGCGCTTCACCATGCTCACCCGCAAGAACGACGCGCCGTTCGACTTCGATCTCGTGAAGGCCACCGAACAGTCACGCGACAACCCGGTGTGGTATGTCCAGTATGGCCATGCGCGGACGCGCTCCGTGATGCGCCAGGCAACCGCCGCGGGCATCGCGGTCGAGGGTCTGGCCGGTGCGCCGCTCGATCGTCTGTCGGACGCAGGCGAGCTCGCGCTGATCCGCATGATCGCCCAGTGGCCACGCCAGGTCGAAGCGGCGGCGGTGGCTCACGAGCCCCATCGCATCGCCTTCTATCTGTATGACCTGGCGGCCGCCTTCCATTCCCACTGGAACCGGGGACGGGAGGAGCCGGGCCTGCGCTTCGTGATCGAAGGCGACTCCGATCTCACGCGGGCGCGACTGGCATTGGTACAGGGAATCGGATTTGTGATAGGATCAGGTCTAAAGGTCTTCGGCGTAACACCCGTCGATGAAATGAGATAAAAAATGCATGTTCGCCGGTCCCCCTCCGGCGACGGACCAACGATCTACCGGCCCAACGAGTCGGTAGCTGTGCGGCTCGATCCTCCGCCTCGGCCCGTCGCGCATGAACCCGATTCTATTCCCCCGCCGCCCCGGGACTCGCTGCTCATGCGGGTCAACAGACGCCGCGGCCAGATCCTCACGGTGATGGTCTCGGTCGCCGCCATCGCGAGCTTCGGTTCGGTGGTCTGGTGGGCTCACAACCAGGACGTCAAGGCGGGCGGCAGGGGCCTGGAGCCGCTGGTCGTGCAGGCGCCGACCACGCCGGCCCGCATCAAGCCCGAGAATGCCGGCGGCCTGATCGTGCCCAACCAGGACAAGGAAGTCTTCAATCGCATTGCTCCCGGTGCCGTACCCGCCCAGCCCGAAAAGCTGTTGCCGGTCGCGGTGACGCCGAAGCTGCCGGCCAATGGCCTGCCGCTGCCGGCCTCGCCGCCGAGGGAGGCAGAAGCGGTCAAGACACCGACGCCGCTGCAGCCTGCGTCGACCACGGGCGGTCCGACGCCGGCGCCGGGCGCCAACGAACCTAAGGTTCCGGCCAATCCACCAAACATGCAGCCGGCGACCAACACGCCGGCCACGACCGAGAGCGGGCCCAGCATCGCCAGCCTGATCGAGAACATGTCCGGTCCGACCGGCGGCTGGCGCATCCAGGTCGCCTCGGTGAAGAACGAGGACGTCGCCAAGTCCACATGGGCTCGGCTCCAGAGCGCGCACGGCGAGCAGCTGGCCAACCTGCGCATGCAGGCGGTCCGCGTCGATCTCGGCGATCGCGGCGTCTGGTACCGCGTGCAGGCCGGCCCGCTCGACGAGAAGCAGGCCCATTCGGTCTGCGCTTCGCTGAAGGCCCGCAAGGCCGACTGCGTCTCGGTCCCGCCCGCGCGCTGAGGCCAGCCGGGTGAGGTCATTTCGATGAGCCGGCCGCGCGCCCTGATCCTGGGCTGCGCCGGGACAGAACTGTCGGCGGAGGAGCGCGCCTTCTTCCGCGACGTCGATCCGCTCGGCTTCATCCTGTTCGCCCGCAACGTCGGCACGGTCGAGGGCACGCGTCGCCTGGTCGACGATCTCCGGTCCTGCGTGGCGCGCGGCGAGGCGCCGGTGCTGATCGACCAGGAAGGAGGCCGGGTCGCCCGGCTGCGTCCGCCGAACTGGCGCAAGGCGCCGCCCGCCCGGCTGCTGGGCGACCTTTACGCCCGCGATCCCGATTCCGGGCTCGAGGCAACCCGGCTCAATTCGCGGCTGCTCGCGGCGGACGTGGCGTCGACCGGCTGCGACGTCGACTGCCTGCCCGTGCTCGACATCGCCTTTCCCGAAACCCACGCCGTGATCGGCGATCGCGCCTATGCCGACCGGCCCGAGCCCGTGGCGGCGCTCGGCCGGGCGGCGGCCGAGGGTTTGCTGGCCGAGGGCGTGATGCCGGTCATCAAGCACATACCCGGACATGGCCGCGCCACGGTCGACAGCCACGAGGCGCTGCCCAGGGTCACGGCGTCGCGCGCCGAACTGGAGCGGACCGACTTCGTGCCCTTCAAGCTGCTGTCGGACCTGCCCTGGGCGATGACCGGCCACCTCCTGTTCGACGCCATCGATCCGACGGACTGCATCACCGTTTCAGCAGGCGCCGTGCAGGACGTGATCCGAACCCATATCGGCTTCGACGGGCTCCTGCTGTCGGACGATCTCTCGATGCAGGCGCTGGGCGGGTCGCTGGGCGAGCGGGCGGCGCGAGCGCTGGCCGCCGGCTGCGACATCGCCCTCCACTGCAACGGCCGGATGGGCGAAATGATGGAGATCGCGGACCGTACCGGTGCGATGACTGAACGTGCCCATCGGCGTTTTCAGGGCGGGCGCAGCTTTCTTGCCCGCCATCGCGATCCCGCCGGTGCCCGGGGGCTCGCCGAAGCCGCCCGCCGGGTCGCCGAACTCCTGCCGGAATGGGGATAAGGCAGGGCCAAATCATGTGGCGGTGGGCGCTTCCGCTCACTAAACCGGGACTGCATGAACGAACCTGCCAGCCCGCCCCCTGAGGACGCAATCGCCGACGGCACCGTTGCGCCAGGCGAAGCGACTCCGGCGCCGGGCGGCCCCGATACCGCCGCCGCGGACAATTTTGCGGCCGGAGGGCCCGACGTCATCGCGCCGGGCGAGGGCGAACTGATCGTCAACCTGGAGGGGTTCGAGGGCCCGCTCGACCTGCTGCTGAGTCTGGCGCGCGATCAAAAGGTCGATCTGCGCAAGATCTCGATGGTGGCGCTGGTCGACCAGTATCTGGCGCACATCCATCAGGCCCGCCGTATGCGGCTGGAACTGGCGGCGGATTATCTCGTTATGGCGGCCTGGCTCGCCTACCTGAAGTCGCGGCTGCTGCTGCCGGAGCCGCCGGCCGGCGAGGAGCCGTCGGGCCAGGAGATGGCGGACGCGCTGCAGTGGCAGTTGCGCCGCCTCGAGGCGATGCAGGAGGCCGGCACGCGCCTGATGGCGCGGCCGCAACTCGGCCGGGACATTTTCGCACGCGGTCAGCCCGAAGGCATCGTCGTCGTGCGCCGCGCGGTCTGGGACGTGAAGCTCTACGACCTGCTCAGCGCCTACGGGTCGCAGGTCCGGCCGAAGGACGCCGACACCTACCAGATCGCGCCGATGGAGTTCTTCTCGGTCGAGGAGGCGGCGGAACGTCTTGGCCGCATGCTGGGCATCGCCATCGACTGGCAGTCGCTCGAGGCCTTCCTGCCCGCCGGCCTCACCGATCCGGCACGCCGCCGCTCGGCGATCGCCGCGACCTTCGTGGCGGGCCTCCAGCTTGCCAAGGACGGCCAGATCGAGCTGCGCCAGAGCGAGCGTTTCGGCCCCATCCATCTGCGTAAACGTACCGAGCAGCAGTGACGGTTCCCGCCATGTCAGACATCGAAAAGCCCACCCCCGCCGTTGAAGAACCCGACGCACTCGCGCTCGTCCGCGACCAGGCCGCCGCCGAGGAGAAGGCCGGGAAGGAGCAGGACGAAAAAAAAGACGACGATGAGGAAGACGAGGACGAGGACGAGGACGAAGACTCGGAGGACGACGACGAGTCGGGCGACGATGATGATTCCGACGACGAAGACGATTCCGACGATGATGAGGACGAGGAAGACGAGGACGAGGACGAGGACGAGGACGACGACGACGACGACGACGACGACGACGACGAAAAGCCCGCGAAGGCTGCTGCCGTAGAAGACCCGTCGGAGCCGGACGAAACGTCAGCCGACGCCGTCATCGAGACGGTCGCCGCCGAGGCCGTTGCGGCCGCGACCATTGCCGCGTCGGCTGCTGTTGCGGCGGCGAGCGGCGAAAATGTCACTGACGTGGTGTCGCCCGATCATGCCCAGCATCTGCGCCTGCTCGAGGCGCTGATCTTCGCCGGTGCCCAGGCGCTGGACGAAAAAGAACTGGTCGACCGCCTGCCCAACGACGCCGACGTGAAGCGCCTGCTGGCCGATCTGGCGGAACTCTATGCCGGTCGCGGCGTGAACCTCGTGCAGGTGGCAGGGGGCTATGCCTTCCGCACGGCGCCCGACCTCTCCGAGAAGCTCAAGATCGAGAAGCCGGTGACGCGCAAGCTGTCGCGCGCCTCGGTCGAGACGCTGGCCATCATCGCCTATCACCAGCCGGTGACGCGCGCCGAAATCGAACAGGTCCGCGGCGTCGGCTTGAGCAAGGGCACGCTCGACCTGCTGTTCGAGCAGAACTGGATCAAGCCGATGGGCCGCCGGCGGGCACCGGGCAAGCCGGTGACCTGGGGCACGACGGATTTCTTCCTCGAACATTTTGGCCTGCCGAGCCTCGACGACCTGCCGGGGCAGGAGGAATTGAAGGCTGCGGGGCTCTTGGATGCCCGCTCGCAGCCCCCCATATTCCGCCCGGACGAGCCCGATCTGCCGCTGGAGCCGACGGAGGACGAGGCCGACGAGCCTCTCGCCGTCGAGGAGAGCCCTGCGGAACCCGGGCGCTGACGCCCCGGAAGCGCCTTATTCGACAGGTTGCCGGGGCTTCATGACGGGTGCCATAATCGGCACACGTAATTCGACACGCCGATTGCAATCGATCTTGGGAGCATTGTGAAATGGGAAGCTTCAGCATCTGGCACTGGCTGATCGTGCTGGCCGTCGTGCTGCTGCTGTTCGGCGGTCGCGGCAAGGTCTCGCAGCTCATGGGCGACTTCGGCAAGGGCCTCTCGGCCTTCAAGAAGGGCGTCGGGGGCAGCCAGGAAGAGACTCCGCCGCAGGCTCAGCCGGGTACGCAGCCGGGCGACAGCGCCAAGCCGATCTCGGCTCAGGCGACGACCACCCCGCCGGGCGGCACGGTCCATCACCAGGACAGCGCCGCCAAGATCTGAGACGCGGGCGACGTGAGGGCCTGACCGGCCATGTTCGGTATCGATAGTCCTGAGCTGCTTGTCATTGCGGTCGTGGCGCTCGTCGTCATCGGCCCCAAGGAACTGCCGGGCATGCTGCGGAGCTGGGGCAAATGGATGGCCCAGATGCGCGGCATGGCCTCGGAATTCCGCGGCCATGTCGACGAGATGGTGCGCCAGGCCGACCTCGACGACGTGAAGAAGCAGCTCACGGCCTCGCAGGGCCTCGACCTGCAGGCGCTCGATCCCACGCGGGAAATCAAGAGTGCGCTGCAGGAAGGCATGGCCGAGGGCGAGAAGGCCATGGCCGACGCCAAGGCCCAGTTCGACAATCCGCTCGCCGAGCCGGAATCGGCGCCGCAGGTCGCGGCCGAGCCCCAGCCGGCGCTCGAGAGTGCCTCGCCGACGCCCCTCGCGGACGTCGAGGCAACGCCGGCCATGGCGCCGATGGTTGCCGAAACGGCCGTACCCGAAGCGCCGGCGCCGGTTGTTTCAGCCGAAGAAAAGCCGGCCAAGGCCGTCGCGGCCGGCTGAGCGCCAACTTGCGCTTTGAATTGCGCTCGAAAGGGCGGCATAACGCGGCTCCCATGCGGCGACCCAATCCGTGACCCAGGCATACGACGGACCCGAAGACGACAAGCCGATGCCGCTGCTCGATCACCTGATCGAGCTGCGCAAGCGCCTGATCTATGCGCTCGTGTGCTTCTTCGCGGTCTTCTTCGTCACCTTTTATTTTGCCAAGCCGATCTTCTCGTTCCTGATCCAGCCGGCCCTGGCTGACGGCTACAAGGTCATCGTCCTCGACATCTTCGAGTTCTTCTTCGTCACGGTGAAGCTGTCGGCCTTCGTGGCACTGATCGTGGGATTCCCGCTGATCGCGGTGCAGATCTGGCTGTTCGTCGCGCCGGGGCTCTATCGCCACGAGAAGCGCGCCTTCGTGCCCTTCCTGGTCGCCACGCCGTTCATGTTCTATGCCGGCTGCGCGCTGATGTACTATGTCGTGCTGCCGTACGTGATCAACTTCATGCTGACGCAGTACGCGCCGCCGGACATCGAGAAGACGCTCCGATCATCGGACTATCTCGAACGTATCCTGCAGCTCGTCTTCGCCTTCGGCTTCGCCTTCGAGGTTCCGGTCCTGCTGACCCTGCTGATCCAGGTTGGCATCGCCACCACCGAGGGGCTGAAGTCCAAGCGCCGCTATGCCGTCGTCGTGGCCTTCGTCATCGCCGCCGTGCTGGCGCCGCCCGACGTGGTGAGCCAGATCGCGCTGGCGATCCCGCTGATGGCCTTCTACGAGATCAGCATCCTGATCGGCGGCGTGATCGAGCGGAAGCGCGCGGCCGCAGACAAGGCGGCCGAAGAGGCCGAGCAGAAGGCCGAGGAAGCCGCCAAGGCCGGTGAGGGGTCCGGCAGCTAGCCATGCATGACATCCGCTTCATCCGAGAGACTCCCGAGGCGTTCGACGCCGGCCTGAAGAAGCGCGGCCTGGCGCCGCTCTCGGCCGAGATCCTGGAGATCGACAGGCGCCGCCGTGCCGCGATCTCGGACAGCGAAGCCATCCAGGCCAGGCGCAAGGCGCTCAGCCAGCAGATCGGCATGGCCAAGCGCAAGGGCGAGGATGCCGAGGGGCTGATGGCCGAGGTCGCCGCCCTCGAGCAGAGCCTGAAGGACGGCGAGCGCGAGGCGAGCCGCCTCGACGAGGAGCTTCGCATTCGCCTGGAGGTGATCCCGAACCTGCCGTTCGAGGACGTGCCCGAGGGGGCCGACGAGACCGGCAACGTCGAGATCCGCCGCGAAGGCAACCAGCGCAATTTCAGCTTCGTGCCGAAGGATCACGTGGCCCTGGGCGAGGCGACGGGCGAGATGGATTTCGCCGCCGCCGTGAAGATGTCAGGTTCGCGTTTCGTGTTCCTGAAGAGCCATCTGGCGCGGCTGGAACGGGCGCTGGCGCAGTTCATGCTCGACCTGCACACGGTCGAGGGCGGCTACACCGAGGTCAGTCCGCCGCTGCTGGTGAAGGACACCGCCGTCTACGGCGTCGGCCAGCTGCCGAAGTTCGCCGAGGACATGTTCCATACCGACAACGGCTTCTGGCTGATCCCGACGGCGGAGGTCTCGCTCACCAACCTGGTGAACGACATGGTGCTGGAGGAGAAGGAGCTGCCGCTGCGCTTCACGGCGTTCACGCCCTGCTTCCGCTCCGAGGCGGGGTCGGCCGGCAAGGACACGCGCGGCATGATCCGCCAGCATCAGTTTCCCAAGGTCGAGCTGGTGAGCATCACGACCCCGGAGCAGGCGGCCGCCGAGCACGAGCGCATGACCGAGTGTGCCGAGCAGGTGCTGAAGCGCCTCGGCCTCGCCTATCGCACCGTGGTGCTGTGCGGCGGCGACATGGGCTTCGGATCTCGCAGAACCTACGACATCGAGGTCTGGCTGCCCGGTCAGGACGCCTATCGCGAGATTTCGAGCTGCTCGAACATGGGCGACTTCCAGGCCCGACGCATGAACGCGCGCTACCGGCCGAAGGAAGGGAAGGGCACGCGCTTCCTGCACACGCTGAACGGCTCGGCCCTCGCCGTGGGGCGTACCCTGGTCGCGGTACTGGAGAACTACCAGAACGAGGACGGCTCGGTGACCATCCCCGAGGCACTTCGTCCCTTCATGGGCGGCCTCGAGCTCATTCCCGCGCCTTCCGCGAAGCAATGAAGGTTCCCAACCTCGCCAAGGCGCGCATCCTCGTCACCAACGACGACGGCATCCATGCGCCGGGTCTCGAGGCGCTGGTCGAGATCGCGACGCAGCTTTCGAGCGACGTCTGGATCGTGGCACCCGAGGTCAACCAGAGCGGCGCCGGTCATTCGCTGTCGCTGTCGCGGCCGATCCGGGCGCGCGAGGTGAGCGAGGGCAAGGTCGCGGTCGACGGCACGCCGACCGACTGCGTGCTGTTCGCCGTCAAGCACCTGCTGAAGGACCGCAAGCCCGACCTCGTCCTGTCGGGGGTCAACCGCGGCACCAACATCGCCGACGACGTGACCTATTCCGGCACCATCGCGGGCGCCATGGAAGGCTGCCTGCTGGGTATCCCGTCGATCGCCTTCAGCCAGGCCTATATGCACGACCATCCGGTGAAATGGGGCACCGCGACGGCGCACGGCGCCGCCGTGGCGCGCCGGGTGCTGGCGCTCGACTGGCCGCGCAACGTGCTGGTCAACATCAACTTCCCCGACGTCGTGGCGGCCTCGGTCCGCGGCGTGCGGATCACCCATACCGGCACGCGCGGCTTCGGCGGCCACATCGTCGAGCGCAAGGATCCGCGCGGCGGCACCTACTACTGGATCGGCTATGCGCCGCAGGAGAGCGAGATCGACGAGGCGAGCGACATCGCCGCCGTCCGCTCGGGCCACATCTCGGTGACCCCGCTGCACCTCGACCTGACCCACGAGAGCATGCGCCGCAAGCTCGTCGCGGAGTTCGAGGCGCAGCCCATCGACCTCGACTAGAGGCCGCCCCGTGAACGTTCCCGCCATGCAGCGCCTGATCGCCGAGCTGCGCAATTCGGGCATCACGGACGAGAACGTGCTGGCGGCCATTGCGTCCGTCGATCGCGAGCGCTTCGTGACCCAGACCTTCGCCGAGCGCGCCTGGGAGAACACGGCGTTGCCCATCGCCTTCGGACAGACGATCAGCCAGCCGCTGGTGGTCGCCGCCATGACCGAGGCGCTGCGGGTCGGCCCGCGGATGAAGGTGCTGGAGATCGGCACCGGCTCGGGCTACCAGGCTGCCGTGCTGGCCAGGCTGGCCCGCCGCGTCTACTCGGTCGAGCGCTTCAAGCCGCTCTCCAAGGCGGCCGAGCGGCTGCTGCTCGACCTCGGCATCTACAACGTCGTGGTCGACATCAACGACGGCAGCAAGGGCTGGCCCGGCCAGGCGCCCTTCGACCGCATCATCGTCACCGCCGCCGCCGAGGAGCGCCCGCAGGCGCTGATCGACCAGCTGGCCGTCGGTGGCATCCTGATCGTACCGGTGGGCCGCGATCCCACCTCCCAGGTCGTCGAGCGCATCGTGAAGACCGAGAGCGGCCTGCAGCGCGACACGCTGATGCCGGTCCGATTCGTGCCGCTGGTCGCCGGCCCGCTGCCGGTGCTGGGGCAGGGCTGAGCGAAGCTCAGCCCGAGGAGCGACAGGACATTGCCCAGGGCAATGTCCGAGAGCGTCGAAGAACGAACGACCCTCGGAGGCTCCTATTCCCGCCCGAATCCCGATGAGTTACACTGCACACATGAAGAACGCCCCTCGCTTCCCCTCGCGATGGGCCGGCCGGATGCACACGCTGGGTACAATGGCGGTGCTATCGGTCGCGCTCGGCGCCTGCAATACCGTCATGGGTGCCCGCGAAGGCACCATGGAATATCCCGGGTCCGCTGCCGGCCCCAACGCCGTTCCCGTCTACGTCGTGAAGGACAAGGACACGGTCGACGGCCTGTCGCGCCGCTATGGCGTGCCGTCGCACACCATCATCGCCCGCAACAACCTCAAGGCGCCCTACACCCCGCCAGCCAGCAGACCGCCGCCGCCAATCCCAACGCGCCGTCATCGGTGAAGCGCGAAGGGCTGGCGCCTCCGCCGGGCGCGCAGGGCGAGGCGCCGCGCTCCGCCGCGCCCGCGGGCGAGCCGACGCCCCTCAGCAAGGCCTCGCAATCGGTCACCGTCCCGGCTACGCCGCCCGCAGCGAAGATGATCTGGCCGGTCCACGGCAAGGTCGTCTCGGGTTACGGCACGTCGGGCGGCCAGAAGAACGACGGCATCGACATCGCCGCTGCCAAGGGCACTCCGGTTAAGGCCGCCGAGGGCGGCAAGGTCGTCTATGCCGGCGGCGAGGTCGCCCGCATGGGCAACCTGCTGCTGATCGAGCATCCCGGCGGCTACATCACGGCCTACGGCAACAACGAGTCGCTGGCGGTGAAGAAGGGCGACGTGGTCAAGAAGGGGCAGACCATCGCCAAGGTCGGCAATTCCGGCGGTACGGCGGAACCGCAGCTCCATTTCGAGGTCCGCCGCGCCGGCAAGACCATCGATCCGACGACGGTACTCGGCCCGCAGTGACGGGCGCAGCACGTCATCCGAGCGAAGCGCAGCGTAGTCGAGGAATCTCTTTTCGCTTCGATAGGCGGTGCGTCGGAAAAAGGTCCTTCGACTGCGCCGCCCTGTGGGCGGCTTCGCTCAGGACGACAGAAGCTAAAGAACCTTCCCGATCATCTTGTACTCGCCCTTGCGGTCCTCGATCTCGAGGACCCAGAGGTCGGGATCGCGGGCGACCTGGCGGGCGATATAAGCGTCGGCTTCGGGCTCGGTGACGGGCGCCGGGCCCGTGCCCCGGCTCCAGGCCGGCTCGTCGCCAAGCGTGCTGGTCTGGGTGAAGACGGTCACGCCGGCCTCGAAGCGGTTGATCTTCAGCAGCACCGTGCCGACGTCGGGATCGCCGCGCCGCACGACGGCTGCGGGAATGAAGGCGCGGTCGCAGAGGCGTATCTGCGCGCTGACCCAGAGTCCCGTCGTTAGGCCCATCACCATGAGGCTTTCATGCAGGGTGGCGCCCGGCCCGTCAAACCCGGGCTTCGCCCTTGCCGATAGGAGCGGGTTCGGCCAATACAGCGCGCTCTATGGCCGATCCCCCTCTCCTTGCGCTGAGCGACATCCGTTTCCATCTTGGCGACCAGACCATCCTGGCCGGCGTCGATCTCGGCATCGCGCCGGGCGAACGCCTGTCGCTGGTCGGCCGCAACGGTGCGGGCAAGTCGACGCTGCTGCGCATCCTGGCCGGCGCACCGATCGCCGATTCCGGCGAGCGCTTCGCCCAGCCCGGCGCCACCGTCGCCACCCTGCCGCAGGAGCCGGACTTCACCGGCCACGCCACGGTCGGCGGCTACGTCGCATCCGCCCTCACCGATTCGCTGGGGCCGGACGACTACCGCGTCGCCGCCATCCTCGACGACATGAAGCTGGCCGGCGATCGCGATCCGACCACCCTGTCGGGCGGCGAGTCGCGCCGCGCGGCGCTCGCGCGCGTGCTGATCGCCGAGCCCGACGTCATGCTGCTCGACGAGCCGACCAACCATCTCGACCTGCCGACCATCGAATGGCTGGAGGACAAGCTCTCGAAGTGGCGCGGCGCCTATGTGCTGGTGAGCCACGACCGGCGCTTCCTCACCAACCTGACGCGGGCCGTGCTGTGGCTCGACCGCGGCATCGTGCGCCGCCTCGACAAGGGCTATGGCGAGTTCGAGGCCTGGTCGAACGACATCCTCGAACGCGAGGCGACGGAGCGGCACAAGCTCGACCGGCTGATCGAGCGCGAGACCGAGTGGGCCGGCAAGTCGATCCGCGCCCGTCGCACACGCAACGAAGGCCGCCTGCGCGCGCTGGCGGCACTGCGCCAGCAGCGCAGCCAGCAGATCGGCCCGGTGGGCCGCGCCACCATCGAGGCCGGCAGCGCCGAGGCCTCGGGCGCGCTGGTCGTCACGGCGCGCAACATCACCAAGCGCTGGGGCGACAAGGTCATCGTCCAGGATTTCTCCACGCGCATCTTCCGCAAGAACCGCATCGGCCTGATCGGCCCCAACGGCGCCGGCAAGACGACGCTCCTCAAGATGCTGATGGGCGAACTGGAGCCCGACAGCGGCACGGTGAAGCTCGGCGCCAACCTGATGCCGGTGGTGATCGACCAGCGCCGCATCGGCCTCGATCCCGACAAGACGCCGTGGGAGACGCTGGCCGACCGCAACGACCATGTGCTGGTGCGCGGTCATCTCACCCATGTGATGACCTATCTGCGCGAATATCTGTTCCGCGACGAGCAGGCGCGCCAGCCGGTGCGCACCCTCTCGGGTGGCGAGCGCAACCGCCTGCTGCTGGCCAAGGCACTGGCCGCGCCCTCGAACATGATCGTGCTCGACGAGCCGACCAACGACCTCGACGCCGACACGCTCGACCTGCTGCAGGAGGCGCTCGACGATTACGACGGCACCGTCCTGCTGGTGAGCCACGATCGCGACTTCCTCGACCGGCTGGTGACTTCCACCATCGTGCTCGAAGGCGACGGCACGGCGGTCGAATATGCTGGCGGCTACAGCGACTACGTGGCCCAGCGCGGCCCGCGCCCCGAGCCTACGGGCGTCACGCCGTCACGCGCCAAGGACAAGCCGGCCGCCGCTCCGAAGCCGGCCGGGCCGGCCAAGGCCCGCCTCGGCTACAAGCGCGAGCGCGCCCTGGTCGAACTGCCCAAGAAAATAGAAGCCCTGCAGGCCGAGATCGCCACCTTGCAGCAGGCCCTGGCCGACCCCGACCTCTACCGCCGCGATCCCAAGTCCTTCCAGTCCAAGACCACCCGCATCGGCGCCGCCCAGGCCGAGATCGAAGCCGCCGAGACGGAATGGCTCGAACTCGAGATGCTGAAGGAAGAGCTGGGCGGCTAGGGTCTTTCCGCTTCAGGTTCATCCGCACACCACCCTCATCCTGAGAGGCTGGTCGGAAATGAATTGAATAGATTCGAGCACTTACCTCATCCTGAGGAGCGCCGCGTCTCGAAGGATGGGCAACAAACGTGGTGCTCGTGCCCATGCTTCGAGACGGCCCTTCGGGCCTCCTCAGCATGAGGGTAGTGGCGGTAAACGCGAGGGCCGCTTCTGCGTTCAACTATTTCGTCTGCCTTCCCTGACGATATCGCCGGGGCACAGAGGGTTCCCTTCGAATCCCTCGACGGAGTGCTACTTCTTCTCCCGCTCGTAGTGCGCCGCAATCATCAGCGCGGTCGCGACCGTCACCTTCTTGCCCGTCGGGATGTGCAGGAACTCGTTCGGTCCATGCGCATTCGAATGCGGGCCCAGCACCCCGGTGATCACGAACTGCGTCCGGGGAAACTTGTCGCCCAGCATGCCCATGAACGGGATCGTTCCGCCTTCGCCCATGTAGGCGACCGGCGCGCCGAAGGCTTCCTGCGAGGCCTCGTTCACCGCCTTCTCCAGCCACGGCGCCAGCGGCGGCGCATGCCAGCCGCTCTGGCCGCCTTCGCCGGCGTCGAACTCGACGGTGGCGCCATAGGGCGGATCCGACTCCAGCGCCTTCTTGATCGCCTTCACGGCCTCTTTCGCGTCGAGTGTCGGCGGCGTGCGCACGCTGATCTTGGCCTCGGTGTAGGGCAGCAGCACGTTGCCGGCGTCGACCGGCTCGGGATAGCCCGCCATGCCGACCGTCGCGAGCTGCGGCCGCCAGGTCCGGTTCAGCACCATCTGCCCGAGATCCTCGACCATCGGCTTCGTCGTGCCGGCGAACGGGAACTTGCGATAGACCTCGTCGCCCAGCACCCGCGCGGCTTCCGAGGCCTGCGCGATGCGCTGCGGCGGGATCTGCACGAACAGCTCCGGCAGCTTCATCTCGCCGGTCGCCTCGTCCTCCAGCCGCGTCAGCAGCGCGCGCGTGATCCGGAACGAGGAGGGCACGATCCCCGACGCGTCGCCCGAGTGAACGCCCTCGTTCAGCACACGCACCTTCAGCGTGCCGGCCGCGATGCCGCGCAGCGACGTGGTGAGCCACATCCGGTCCCAGTCGCCGCAGCCGGAATCGAGGCAGACCACCAGCGACGGGTCGCCGATCCGGTCGAGCAGGTGATCGACATAGAAGGGCAGGTCGTAGCTGCCGGATTCCTCGCAGCCCTCGATCATGATGACGCAGCGGGCGCGCGGGATGCCCTGCTCCTTGAGCGCCAAGAGCGCCGCGAAACAGGCATAGATCGCGTAGCCGTCGTCGGCGCCGCCGCGTCCGTAGAGCTTGTCGTCCTTGCGCACCGGGATCCACGGCCCCATGCCCTCGGCCCAGCCCTTCATCTCGGGCTGCTTGTCGAGATGGCCGTAGAGCAGGACGGTGTCGTCGTTGTCGTCACCCCCATCGGTACCAGGTATCTCGATGAAGATCAGCGGCGTGCGGCCGGGCAGGCGCACCACCTCCATCGTCGCGCCCGCGAGGGCGGCGACATGCGGCCGCGCCCAGTCGGTCATCAGCGTGACCGCCTGCTCCATGTAGCCGTTCTCCTCCCACTTCGGGTCGAAGGACGGCGACTTGTTGGGGATACGGATGTACTCGGTGAGCGACGGCAGGATCTGGTCGTCCCAGAAGCTGCCGATGAAGGTCTTGAGCTGGTCGGGGTTCATGGGCGGGAGTTTACCTTAAGTGGGCTATTGTTCTCTAATCCATCTCGATACGAACCGTACGACGCCTGTGTAGTGCGCTACCTTGAGTGCAAATGGATTCAGCGTTGCCGTTGCAGCGGCATTGGAAAAAAGAGAAAGGATCAAGCCTTCAACAAGAGTCCGTTCATTCGGAGAGAATGCCAATCTGTTCGAGATGTTGGTCGAACCAACGCTGTCCCCGTCGCGATAGCCGAAGCTCAAGATCTCGATATCGAAATCAATCTTGTTAGCCGCATATTTTGGCTCCCATTCACCGTACAGCGGCGTTCGACCGGGTAACTCGACGACGATCAAGTGATGATAGTATTCATCCCAAGCTCGAGCGGCAGCTCCCAATGCAATCCGGCCTCCATTCAGTTCAAGGACAGTACTTTCAGGAAGCACATATTTAGAGTCCATCGATTGATCCTTCCTGATCGCACGTATCCTTGCCCATTCAAGCCATCTCAACCCAGAGCATTAGATCTTCGGCAATTTTTCACTTCCAGCCTTCTCCGTGACCTTGGAGTCTGGGGCAGCATCGGCCTTCTTTTCCGCTTCTTTCGATTTCTCGGGCTCGCCCTCCTGGGGCTTTTCTGTCTCTTCCTCAACGGGCTCTACCGGCTTTAGGGCCTCGTCTGTCACGGGCTTCTCAGCGTCGTCTTTCACAGGCTCTTCGGCTTCCGCGTTCGCAGGTTCCTCGGCCTCATCTTCGGCAGGCTTCTCCGCTTCGTCCTCTGCCGTCGTCCCGACCTCTGGTTTCGCGGGTTCCGGCGGCTCGACATTGGCAGGATCGAACCACGACGCGGCGCGGTCGAAGGCGGCGACGAGGGCGGCGGCTTCGGTGGGATCGACCAAGGTTTCGAAGCCGTGGAGGATGTTGTTGCGGATGCGGCGCAGCGTATCGAGCTGGCGCAGCCGGTCCTTCGACAGGTTGAAGCGCGGATCCTCGAACAGGCTTTCCAGCGGGACGGTCCGGTCGTCGGTCATGGCGGCGTGGCGCTTGACCTCGCGTTCGAAGTTCACGGCGGCGTTCAGCACGGCCTGGTAGGGCATCTTGAGGTCGAGCAGCTGCTTCGGTGCCAGCGCTTCGACGGGGGTGCGCTTGGTGGGGGCGTGGGCGAGGTTGCGGAAGAGGGGGCGCTGGCCGTCTTCCGGCTTCTCCGGCTCGGGCTCCGGCAAGGTGCCCAGCTCCTTCAGCTCTTCGACGCCGACCCGGATGCTGACGAAGTCGTTCGCGGGCTTGGGGGCGGGCTTCGGAGGCGCAGGGGGAGGCGGCGGCGGAGCAGGTGTTGGGGCCGGCTCCTCGACCGGTTTGGCGACGGGCTCGACGATGGGCTCGAGAACGGGCTCGACCGCCGGCGCGGCGATGAGGGCGGGCGCGGGCTCCGGTTCCGTCTCCGGCACCTTCTCGGGCGCGGGGAGCTTCAGCGGTTCGGGGGCGGGGGCGCTGACGGCCGTCGGCGCCGGTGGCTCGCTGCGGGCGGTGCGCGCGGCACGCAGGACCAGGCCCTGTGCCGCCAGGATGCAGAAGAAGGCCACGCCACCGGCCGTCACGCCGTCGAGCGGCATCTGCTTGGCCTGGGCCACGAGCGTCCCGTAGGCGACGCCGCCGGCCAGCGGCAGCACCAGCTCTTTCAGCACGCGTAGCGCGATTGGCGTCCTGCCCGCCTTCTTCTTGTCCATCGACCCCAATCCATTCGCTCCGGCCCCCCTGATTGAGAGGGCGCGGCCGGCAAAAGCCCGCGCCCTACTAACAAACCTCGCGAGTTGACGCCAACCGACCCGTCCGCTACCCCCACGCCACCCCGAAGGACCCCCAAAAAGTGCCCGATTCCGCCGCTCTTCCCGCTTCCGACGCCCGCCTGGCCGGCCATCCCGCCGGACTCAGGCGCACGTTTGCGATCATCTCGCATCCCGACGCCGGCAAGACGACGCTGACGGAAAAGCTGCTGCTGTTCGGCGGCGCCATCCATGTCGCCGGCGCCGTGAAGGCGCGCGGCGAGGCGCGGCGGGCGCGCTCGGACTGGATGAAGATCGAGCAGCAGCGCGGCATCTCGGTCACCACCTCGGTGATGCACTTCGAGTATGGCGGCGCCGTCTTCAACCTGCTCGACACGCCGGGCCACGAGGACTTCTCCGAGGACACGTACCGGACGCTGACCGCCGTCGATTCGGCGGTGATGGTGATCGACGCCGCCAAGGGCATCGAGGCGCGCACCCGCAAGCTGTTCGAGATCTGCCGCCTGCGCGACGTGCCGATCATCACCTTCATCAACAAGATGGACCGCGAGTCCAAGGACCCGATCGAGCTGCTGGACGAGGTCGCCTCGACCCTGGCGCTCGACGTCTCGCCCATGACCTGGCCGACCGGCTCGGGCCAGAACTTCAAGGGCACCTACGATCTCAACAACAACCGCATGCTGGTGTTCGACAACACCGACAGGAGCCGCATCGGCGAGGTGATCGAGAACTACACGATCGCCGACCCCAACTTCGCGGAAGAGGTCGAGCTCGTGCGCGCGGGCTATCCGGCGTTCGATCTGGAGAGCTATCGCGCCGGGCATCTCTCGCCGGTGTTCTTCGGCTCGGCCTACAACAATTTCGGCGTGAAGGAGCTGCTGGACGCGATCGCCGCCTGGGCGCCGCCGCCGCGGCCGCAGCCCGCCGAGCCGCGGCCGATCGAGCCGACCGAGCCCAAGGTCTCGGGTTTCGTGTTCAAGGTCCAGGCCAACATGGACCCCAACCACCGCGACCGCATCGCCTTCCTGCGCCTGTGCAGCGGCAAGTTCCGCCGCGGCATGAAGCTGACGCAGATGGGCACGTCGAAGGTGCTCTCGGTCAACTCGCCGATCCTGTTCTTCGCCCGCGAGCGCGAGATCGTCGACGAGGCCTGGCCCGGCGACATCATCGGCATTCCCAATCACGGCGTGCTGCGGGTCGGCGACACGCTGACCGAGGGCGAGACGCTGAAGATCACCGGCATCCCCAACTTCGCGCCGGAAATCCTGCGCCGCGTGCGGCTGGAGGACCCGATGAAGTCCAAGCAGCTCAGGCGCGCGCTGGAGGATCTGGCGGAAGAGGGCGTGACCCAGGTGTTCCGCCGCGTCATCGGCGGCGACCATATCGTGGGCGTGGTCGGCGAGCTGCAGCTCGACGTGCTCAAGACCCGCGTCGAGGCGGAGTACAACGTCCATATCGACCTGGAACCCGCGCCCTTCGAGACCGCGCGCTGGATCTCGGCCGAGACCAAAACCGACCTGGAGGAGTTCATGTCGGCCAACCGCGGCGGCATGTCCGAGGACCGCGACGGCTCCCCGGTGTTCCTCGCGCGCAACGCTTGGGAGCTGGGCTACATCGCCGAGAAGAGCCCGAAGGTGAAGTTCAGCGACATTCGGGAACGGGCCTAAGGCCGAGCGAAGCTCGGCCTCCTGAGCGTCAGGACATCGCTTTGCGATGTCCGGGAGCGTCGAAGGAAGAGTGGCCACACGAAGCTCAGAATAGCAGCACGCCCGTAACGCATGGCTCCGGGCTTTCCGTGCCTTGCCTTGTGTGGAAGTCTTCTCGTCCCATCACACAAGCAGCGGGACGGGCCATGCACGACATCGTCATTCGGGGCGGCACCATCGTCGACGGCACGGGCGCAGCGGCGTTCCAGGGCGACGTCGCCCTCTCCGGCGACAGGATCGTCCAGGTCGGCGGCAAGGCCGGTCCGGCCAAGCGCGTGGTCGAGGCCGAGGGACGGCTGGTCACGCCGGGCTGGGTCGACGTCCACACCCACTATGACGGCCAGGCCACCTGGGACCCGGTGCTGGCGCCGTCCTCCTGGCATGGCGCCACGACCCTCGTGTTCGGCAATTGCGGCGTCGGCTTCGCGCCGGTGCGCAACGAGCACCAGAAGGCGCTGATCGAGATGATGGAGGGTGTCGAGGACATCCCCGGCATCACCCTGACCGAAGGCCTAAAGTGGGACTGGGAGAGCTTCCCGGAATATCTCGACGCGCTGGAGCGCCTGCCGCGCACCATCGATATCGGCGCCCAGGTCGCCCACCATCCGCTGCGCGTCTATGCCATGGGCGAGCGCGCCATCAGGCGCGAACTGGCGACCGCCGAGGACATCGAGCTGATGGCCCGGCTCACCGAGGAGGCGCTGAAGGCCGGCGCCGTCGGTTTCACCACCAGCCGCACCGACCAGCACAAGACCCTGGCCGGCGACCTGGTGCCCGGCCGCTATGCCGAGCACGAGGAGCTGATCGCGATCGGCAAGGCGATGGGCCGTGCGGGCGTCGGCACGTTCGGCTTCCTGTCCGACTTCGACGACGAGACGGCGGAGTGGAGCTGGGTCCGCCAGGTCGCGAAGGAGAGCGGCCGGCCGGTCTGGTTCCTGCTGACCGACCGCAGCTACGATCCGAAGCGCTACAAACGCCTGATGGACGGCGTGCGCGCCTGCCGGGCCGACAACCTGCCGCTCTATGCCCAGGTCGCGGGGCGCCCCGTCGGCCTGACGCTCGGCCTCAACACCTCGCTCAATCCGTTCGGCCTGCGCGAAGGCTATGCCGAGCTGACCCATCTGCCGCCGGCCGAGATGCTGGCCCGGCTGCGCACGCCCGAGGTGCGCCGCTTGATCCTCTCGCAGGAAGCCTCGCCGCGCCTGCTGGAAGTGTTGCCGCCGCTGTCGCGCCAGATCGCGACGCGCTGGGACCGCATGTATCCGCTGGGCGACCGGCCCGACTACGAGCCCGCGCCGGAGCGCAGCATCGAGGCGCTGGCCAAGGAAGCCGGCGTGACGCCGCAGGAATATTGCTACGACTACCTGACCGGCGCCGAGAACCGCATGGTCTACTTCCCCGTCACCAACTACGTGCACGGCGATCTCGAGGTGGTACGCGAGCTGATCGAGGATCCGCACACCATCCTCGGCCTGTCCGACGGCGGTGCGCATTGCGGCGTGATCTGCGATGCCTCGCTCAACACTTCGATGCTGCAGCACTGGGTGCGCGACCGCACCCGCGGGCCGCGCCTCGGCCTTGAGTTCGTCGTCAAGCGCATGACCAGCAGCACCGCCGACTTCTACGGCTTCAAGGATCGCGGCCGCCTGCAAGTTGGCAAGAAGGCGGACGTCAACGTCATCGACTTCGACGGCCTCACCCTGCACAGCCCCAAGATGATCTTCGACCTGCCGGCCGGCGGCCGCCGCCTGGTCCAGAGCGTCGACGGCTACGACATGACGATCTGCTCCGGCACACCGATCTTCGAGAAGGGCGTCGAGACCGGCGCGCGTCCCGGCAAGCTGGTCCGTTCGATGGCCTGATCTACCTCTTCGGCAACAACGAGCCGTAGGCCATAGCGCAGGCGGCGCTTGCCTTGATCACGGCGTTCGGGCACCTGGCGAGATCGAGCGACTGAGAAGGCTGCTCGGGAAGCTACTTCGGCGACTTCGGGCGCCGCGTCTGCGCCAACTTCTTCTTGAGCGTCACGTGCGGCACGGCGGGTATGGTCAGCGCAGCACATAACGCCGCAGCAAACCGTGTGGTCTTTGCCATGAACTCTACCCACATGATAAAGGGAACCCGCCGGGCAGCCTTGCGGCGAACCCGGCAGGGAAGCGGCGAGCTAATTACCCTTTAGCTTGTTGCATGTACCACCTGCCCGGACACGGCTTCACGGCCTTGCGCTGGGTTCCGCACGCACCCTCTCCGTGGAAAGTCGGGGTGTGCTTGACGGTCGAGACCGGAGCGGCGGCCAACAGGCCGCCGTTTCTGTATTCGGACAACATGCCTATTCGTCCTCGGCGGGGGTAGCCTGCGCCTCGACAATAGGAATGCAGTAGTCCAGCACGACCGGGAAGGTCGTCAAGAACTTGTCGCGCATCTCCTGCGTCCAGCCGTTGCCGCCCGTGGGCAGGCTCGCGATCAAGCCCATCAGCGCGGGCGGCAGACCAGTGAGCGACGCAGCGGGGGGCGGTGGCGGTGTCTTAGATGCGCTTGACGAGCGCGGCGCGGGCGCAGTCCGGCGGGGCGGCGTAGGAGCACGCGGGCGAGGCGCAGTGGTGGCGTCTCCCTTGACGCCAATGCCGAGACCGGCGCCAGCGTACAAGGTGACGAACAACGTAACCATGCGGGCCTGCTGCCCGACGGGGTTGTAGAGTCGGAACGCATCGCGGATCGCAGTCTCGTCTGCAGTCGCGGGGTCGATAAACTGTAAGACGTCGGCGTAGGCCGCGTTCAGCCACTCGGCGAGGCGCTGCTTGTATTCACCTTCCGGCGAGCGGCGTAGACGTTCCATTGTGTCGGTCGGCTCGCCGGCCTCCGTGATCAGATCCAAAGTCTGGAGAGACTGGAGCGTTCGCGGCAAAAGCGAGTCAGAAACCAAGCCGGTGCGCTGCAACGTCTCGGCGTTGATCGGCGACGGCAGGCCGCGCGACCGATGACGTTCCAAGAGGGACAAAATTACGGAGCCGGGCGCATAGGGGCCGGGCTTCTCTGTTGTAACAGCCATCGTGAACCTCGCTGTATCCGGGAAATATTTATGTTCTCCAGGACAAAAGTGCAAGATGCCGGTACAAAATTTTGTTTTGTACAAAAGAGATACGATTAACGTGTTGATTTATAACACCTTTTCCATTTCCGGGCGATACAATGCAAAGGGAATGAGGATGTTCGCGTAAGCGCTGGGTCCATCAGATTCCACCGAATCGAACCAGAATTGCTGGTTCGAAGCCGCAGAGGTGGACCGCCGTCAACGTCAAACAGCGTGTCCCTAGCAGTTGCCATATCCGGCGCTACCGAGGATAGGGCTCCGAACGGCGTGCGTTAGGCCGTTGCGATAAACAGGCCGTCTAAATGCTGTTTTCCGCGGTAACGGTTCGTTTGTCCAAGTCTGTCATGCGGACTTCGGCGACCAGCCGTAGGCCTTGGCGCAGGCGCCGCCCATCAGCATGGCGCGTTCGCTGTCGCTGAGCGTCTTCGTCTCCAGGAACGGCTTCACCGCGTTCTCGTAGTTCACCACGGCGAAGGCGCGCGTCCAGTCGGTGCCCCAGAGGCAGCGCTCGAAGCCCCAGGCGTCGAAGATGCGCTTCAGCGGATCCCAGATGTCGGGGAACGGATAAGGCTGCTTCGAGAGGGTGCAGGCGCCGCTGATCTTGATCACGGCGTTCGGGCGCTTGGCGAGGTCGAGGATCTTCGGCAGGTCGGCCCACGGTTCGGCCGGCGCGGGCGGGACGCGCGGCTGCAGGATTCCGAGATGGTCGATGATGAAGCGCGTCTTCGGATGGCGGTCGATGATCTGCATGCCGTCGTCGACCCTGCCCCAGAACAGGAAGTTGAGCGGCAGGTCGTAGTGGACCGCGGCGCGGCAGATACGGTCAAAGCCCGGGTGGTCGGCGGCCCGCTTCTCCTCCTCGCGCAGGAAGATGCGGATACCGACCGCGCCCGGCGTCTCTTTCCACTTCGCGATCACGTCGGCCACGTTCTCGTCGTCGGGATCGACGGGCTTCACGATGGCCATGCGCTTGGGATGACGGCGCGCCACCTCCTCGGCGTAGCTGGCGTCATAGCGGTACGTCGCGAAGGGCGAGATCATGATCGCGCCGTCGACGCCGACCGCGTCCATGGCCTCGACCATCTCGTCGCCCGTCACGTGCGGAGGCCAGTTCGGCACGGTGGCCCACGGCCGCTGCGGGGTGTTCGCCTCGTAGGCATGCACCTGGGAATCGATGATCGGCATGGCGTTTCCTTTCTTTTGTTACTTCTTCTTTCGCTCGGTCACCGGCACGGTGACGTCATCGTTGCGCAGCTTCTCCAGCTCGCCGGCGCCGAGGCCCAGCAATTCGCCCAGGACCGCATCCGTGTGCTGCCCCAGTGTCGGCGCCGGGCGCTTGATCTCCGACTTTCCACCGGTGTGGAGCCGGATGGGCGAGATCGGCACGCGGGTCTTGCCACGGCGCGGGTGCTCCACGTCGACCCAGAAGCCGCGCGCCTCGAGATGCGGATCGTAGGCGACCTCGCGCGCGGTCTTCACCGGGGCGCAGGGGACGCGCGCTTCGGTGAGCGAGGCCAGCACCTCGTCCTTGGACTTCGGCAGCGTCCAGGCACCGACCATGTCGTCGATCACCGCCATGTTCTTCGCGCGGCCCGGCGTCGTCATGAACTCGGGATTGGTCAGCAAGTCCTCGCGGCCCAGCATCTCGCACATCGATACCCAGTGCCGCTCGGCCGAGGTGAAGATCGCGACATAGCCGTCGCGGCAGCGATAGGTGTTGTACGGCGCCATGGCGAGCGCGGGATGACGGTTGCCGGTGCGGTCGGGCACGTTCCTGTCGCCGTCCATCACCGCGCCCAGCGCCGAGGCGATCGAGACCGCGCCGGCCTCGTGCATGGCGACCTCTACCCGCTGGCCCTTGCCCGTGCGCTCGCGCTGCACCAGAGCGCCCAGGATGCCGGCGCAGAGATGGATGCCCGCCAGGAAGTCGCAGACCGCGGCGCCGGCCTTGGTCGGCGGCCCGTCGGCGTCGCCCGTCGCGTTGGTGATGCCGCTCATCGCCTGGATGGTGACGTCCATCGCGGCGAGGTCGCGATAGGGACCGTCGAGCCCGAAGCCCGAACTGCCGCCATAGACCAGGCGAGGGTTCAGCTTGCTCAAGACCTCGTAGCCAAGCCCGAGCCGGTCCATGACGCCGGCCGCGAAGTTCTCGATCAGCACGTCGGCCTTGGCGACCAGCTCGAGGAAGATTTCCTTGCCGCGCGGCTGCTTGAAATCGAGGACCACCGACTCCTTGTTGGAGTTCAGCATGACCAGCGGCCAGGGCTCGACCTCGCGCTTGCGGCGGCGGACCACATCGCCCTCCGGCGGCTCGATCTTGAGCACGCGCGCGCCCATGAAGGCGAGCTGCAGGCCGCAATAGGGGCCATTGTAGATCTGCCCGAGATCGAGGACGAGCATGCCGTCGAGGGGCCGCCGTATCTTGGGCTGGGTGGTCATGGCATTTTCTCCGATCGTTCCCCGGACTGTAACGCGATCCGGCGGCGTGGGCAGCGCACCCTGCATTTCCGGTCCGTTGTGCGAGCCGGAGGGCCGCTTTAGGGTCGGCGCATGAGCACCATCACGCGAATCGACTGCGGCCCGCGCATGAGCGAGGCCGTCATCCTGGGCAACCGCATCCATTGCTCGGGCATGATCCCCGAGGATACGAGCGCCGACATCACCGGCCAGGTCCGGCAGGCGCTGGCCGAGATCGACTCGCTGCTGGCCAAGGGCGGCAGCGACAAGTCGAAGATCCTGACGGCCACGATCTGGCTGAGCGATATCTCCGATTTTGCCGCCATGAACAGAGTTTGGGACGCCTGGGTCGTGCCCGGCCACACGCCCGCCCGCGCGACTGTCCAGGCCCGGCTGAACGACCCGGACATGAAGGTCGAAATCATGGTCGTCGCGGCGATCTAGCCTCTGCTAAGGTCCCGCCCGTTTTTCGAGTTTCATCGAGGAGAGAGAATATGAGCATCAAGCGCATCAACGTCGGCGCCCGCATGAGCAGCGCCGTGGTCCATGGCGACACGGTCTATCTCGCCGGCCTCACCGCCGACGACGCCAAGGCCGACGTGAAGGGCCAGACCAAGCAGATCCTCGACAAGGTCGACAAGTTCCTGGCCGAGGCCGGCACGGACAAGTCGAAGGTCCTCTCGGCCAACATCTGGCTGACCGACATCTCGACCTGGAGCCAGATGAACGAGGTGTGGGACGCCTGGGTCTCCCCCGGCAACACCCCGGCCCGCGCCACCGTCGAAGCCAAGCTCGCCGCTCCCGGCCTCTCGGTCGAGATCATGATCCAGGCCGCCAAGTAGGGCGCGCCTGATCAGGGACGAAGGGCCGGCAATCGCCGGCCCTTTTTCGTTTCCTGCGGCCCGAGGTAGCGTTGACCGGGGACCCGGCACCAGCTTCCATCCGCGCGTACTTCGGGGAGAGGTCGATGTTGGTGAAGAGCGTACTCGCGGGCCTGTGCCTGGCGGGATTGTCTTCGGTGGCGCTGGCGCAGAACGCGCAGCCTTACGGCAAGGGCTTCGACAGCTGGAACTTCTCGCGGACGAAGGAGCAGAGCGGCGTCAC
>WOUR01000107.1 GCA_009772935.1 Rhodospirillaceae bacterium | reverse complement strand
CGGTTTTGCTACGCCCGTGTCGATCTCGAACTGCAGGTCCCGTGCCCGGCCCAGGTCGTTGTCGTCGGCAGCGAACGCGGCCAGGTTTTCCTCGACGATCGTGCGCGCCCGGCCCCGCTGCTCCTCGTTCACTGGCCAGGTATCGTATTTCAGCTCTTGCAGCACCTTGGCCAGTTTGCCCGCTGGTGGGTCCGGTTGCTCGAGCACTAGCACATGCACATCGGCCTCCCAGTCAGGCGGGCCCGCGGGCGCACTCTCAGCGACTGACAGCTCCGGGTCGGCAGCAGTCACTTCGATTTCGGTGTGCACCGCCCCCGGCCGGGTCGGTCGTTTACTGGCCACGCCCAGCTCCTTCTTCAGCCGTTCGCACTCACTGCAGCTGGGCTCGCCGATGTCGAAACGATTTCGTCCACGTCGTAGCCGCAGCGTCGACTCGTGCAGCTTCATCAGCTCGCCGGAGAGAATGATGTCGACGGGCAGCGTTTTGCAGATCAGGTACTCGTGGTGGAGCCGCACTCGCTGCACCTCAACTTCCAGCACGGCGGTGCCATCTAGATCCAGCTCTTGACCGTTCGCGCCGAGGATGCGCTCTCCGTTCGGCGGTCTGCGTGTCACGGGCTGCTGCAGCGAGTCGAGAAATGACTGCCGTACACAGTTACGATCGGCGCCAGTGTCCGCGAGCGCGACGAATCGGCGACCCTGCACGCGCACCGGTACCCAGAAGAGCGTTCTGCACGATCTCCTGCTCATGCCGTCTGGGCGGTGCACCGTGTTGACCATACTGATCGAAACCGGCTCGTGTTGCTCGAGGAATCTCGCAGCGTCCGGCATGTCCACGTACCGGCCCAGTGCCGGCTGGCTGCCTTCTGGTCCTGCCGTTGCGTCGTCGCACGTCGTAGGCTGGCCGGACTCGGTGGCAGAGGTGTCAGTGACGGCCAGATCCGAATCGGAGCTGTCTGGTTCGCTTAGCTGGCCGCGCGTGATGACCCCGCAATTGCTCGCCTTCGTGGTCGGGGTGCTTGCGTTGCTGGCCACCGGCGCCGGGCCGCTGCGCGACTGGGCCGGCGTGGCCGCTGTCTGTGCTGGCGTGTTGTTGCTGCGCCGCCGGCTGGGGCACTCGCGCTGCATGTGGCCATGCCCCCCGCAGTTGAAGCATTCGATGTCGTCGTTAGCCGCGGCCACTGTAGAGTGCTGCGGTGCTGCCGGCCCCGGGCTGCCATCGATGTCGGCCTCGCATTGAAACTTGAAGTGGCCCACCTGGCCGCATCGGAAACAGGTGATCGTTTTAGCCCGTTTTTCCAGTTCCGGGCAGTCCTGCAGCGAGTGTCGTGGG
>WOUR01000041.1 GCA_009772935.1 Rhodospirillaceae bacterium | reverse complement strand
CGATGGCGCGGGCTCTGGCGGCCGGTCTGACGACGCCGCAACTCGACGTCCGCGATCGCACCTATCTGGCCCGCGTCGTGGCGGACCAGACCGGCATGCCGCAGGCCGAGGCGGAGAAGCGCGTCGACGCGACCTACGCCGACCTGAAGGCCGCCGAGCAGAAGGCGCGCGATGCGGCCGATGCGGCGCGCAAGACCGCCATCATCGCGGCGTTCCTGGCGGCGGCGACCCTGGCGATCGGCTGTGCCGCCGCCTGTGCGGGTGCCGCCTTGGGTGCGCGTCATCGGGACGAGCGCACGGCCGTCGCTTTCCTCGGCTCGACGCGCTTCTGGTAGAAGAAACCGGAAGAGGGTCGATGGCGCCGGTGCAGCGATCGCTGCACCGGCGCTTTTCGTTTGGTTCCACCCCTGGAAGAGGCCCTGGGAGGCGCTGCGGCCGCGAATCCCGTGCTGCGCCCCGGCTGAATTATGCTACGATAAATTCACGTAAAATGTAGGCCGGCAGGCCGTCGAGGATGTCAGGTTCGGGCCAACAAACGAAATAAACGCAATAAACGAATCATTCGAATTGAGAGTCGCACCTCCCTTCCTGGAAGAGGTATCATGATACCGCAGAGGGGCGATATTTCTTGCCGGCGCCTGCAAAAACCTGTTCCAACAGCGTGCTGGAGCGCATCGCGCTCCCCCGAGCCCGTCGCAAGCTCGCCAAAGAGGGCCACGCGAGTTTGTATCCAGCTCCAGCCCCATAGGCCTGGGACGCGCTGCAATTGACGCTTTCGGTCCATTTTCGTGTGTGGGAGAACTGGCATCGACCAGCAACCGTTGCGACACGTCGCCCGCGAGACCTCGATGACTGAGAGCAGGTTCGAGAAGGAGAAGCGGTCGGGCATCGTTACTGAATTGCGGTCGGCGTTCGATGACAACGAGACGGGGCGGGCTCTCGACCTGCTTCGCAAGGTCTCGAAGGCACGGGGGGCCCCGGTAAGGCTCTCGGCCTCGCTCTACACAAAAGGTATCCGCGCCGCCATCGATGCAGATGACGTGCCGCTTGCCGATTGGCTGCTGGGACAGGGGCGGTTGCACGAAGCGGACCGGGCCGATCATTGGGACAAGCTCCTGCGCAGGATCGGCGTGGCAAAGGTCCGCGGCATTCGCGAGGCCACGGAGCAGAGGGATTGGGCGCTGGCGGCCGGCAGATTGCAGGAGCTGGCCCGGACGGCGACGCCCGAGGAACTGGGGACGGTGCAGAGCGCCAGGCGACTGCTCCAGGACTGGGTTGGCGTGCTTCGCGACGAAGCCGCGCTTCAGGTCGTCCTGGGCGTCGACGGTCCCGATAAGCTACCCGAAGAAGCGGTGCTGCTGGGCACGCAAGCCCGCATGAAACTGGGAGCAACAGAGGCGGCTCTCAACATTGTCCAGGAGCGCCAACGCGTCGTCGCGCCCACGGAGAAGATGCGACGGCTGGAGGCGAGGCTTCGCAGTCATCTTGGCGACGTCGAAGGGGCTCTGGCCATCCTGCTGCCCCTCTGGGAGTCTGGAGTTCCGTCCCTGTTGCCGGCCGTTGTCGATCGCCTCATCGAGCTCCGGGATTTCGATCGGTGCGAACTGATTCTGAGAGAGGCACACGAGACGGCCGGAGGCGCTCCCGGTTCGGCGATTCGGCTGGCGCATATCAATCTGATGAGAAGCATGGGCCGGCATCAGCAGGCTCTTGATGAAGCAAGGGCTCTGGAGGGGGTGCTCGCTCCCGATGAGCATCTGCGCTTGCTGGTGAAGGTCGCGGCCGAGGGGCGCCACTTTGAAACCCTGAACGGCCTCCTGCTGAAGGTCGACGGGCTGCTCGATGGCGAAGCCGCCAGCCGACGAAACGCCGCGGGAATTGCCGAAATCCTGGCCACCAACTGGAGGTATTCTCCCAACTGGAAGCCCTTGGAAAGGGGCTTGAGCGCGCTGGAACAACTCGTGCTGGCGCCGCGTGAAGCCGTGAAACTTGCCGGTGTGCGCGTAAGCCAGGGTCGATACGACCTGGCGCGCACCGTTCTCCAGCGGTCGCTGGAACTCTTTCCATCTTCACCGCAACTTCGGCAACGACTGTCGGTCGTGCTGGGCGTGATCGGCGACCCCAAGGGAATCACCAGCGCCCGATCGGACCTGCTCGAACATATGCCGCCTGGAATAGGCTTGAACGTGCTGGCGGGGGCCGATCCCACCGCCTGGCGCGAGCAGGATATTCCCGCGTTGATGCAATGCGCCGTCAATTCCAGAGAGAAGGGCGTAACGACAAACTTCTTTAGAGGTCTCGTCAGAACCAAACTGTCCGCGGCACAGTTCAGCGCGATCTTCGACACTGTTGCGAACAACATAAGTCCGGCGAACGCCGCACGCATCGAAATCGTTCGCGCGACGGCGGTGGACCACCATCGCCTGGAAAGTTCGGCGCTCGAGCCCGTGGACTTCCAGGAGTTCCTGACGAGCGCCGAGGACAATCATCGCCGCGTCATGAATAGCCTTCGGGCCTGCGTGGCGAACGTCTCGCCGGAGATGTCGCCCAGCCACCGGCGGTGGATGGAAAACTGCCTGGAAGCGTATGAAAAGATCGACAGCAAGTCGGACTGGTCGACATTGATGTCAGGCCAGTCCTTTGCTCATGCCGCAATTCTGGCCGGCCAGTTGATGAAGCGTATCGTCGAGAAACAACCGACTTCGGCAATCCGAATTGGCGATGGCGAGGGCACCTTTCTCCCGGCTCACGAGGAATGCCTTCCGTATGTCGAGGCGGATCGGGACATGATCCAGCAAATGTGGTGGGGAGAGGCGCGCCTGTCTTCTGCTCAGGCGAGCACCATCGTGCCGGCATTTCGGGAAGCCGTCGACCAAGCCGATATCATCGGACTGATTCCGCCGGCACGTCTTGTGATCGCGGACTTGAAGCAATTGGACATAAAGCACGGAGCGAGAGGCATCCTGAATGGGCTCGCCTATTTCGATGCGCCGGGCAAACGGCTCCCACTGATGGCCTCGGCCCACTTCCACGAAGATCTGCGGACGTGGAACTTATGGCCTGAGATCTTCAGTGCGACCTCCAGGGTTTCCTGGATTTCGTGTCACGACCTGGGAGACTTCCTGTGGAATGTCCACGGCGTCGAAACGCGAAAAGGGATTCGCATACCGGGCGAGCACAAGTACGCCGTGTTGTTCTCGAATCCGGAATGGCAGGGCAAGGAACGCGAGTTCACCTTGTTGGACAGGCACGAGGAAGTTTGCCGGACGATTGATCCGGAGCCAGGGGAGGTCTTTCTCGTTGCCGCGGGCTGGCTCGGGAAGATCTACTGCGACATTGTCCGAAAGAGAGGCGGCATCGGCCTCGACATCGGAAGCCTCGCTGACCGGTGGATGGGGTTCAATACGCGGGGAGGCCGTCAGATCTCGATGGCCCCGCCCTCGGTGGGCACGGCTTTCATACGCGATACGCCTCTGCCGAAGATCGACATTGCACCGAGGATTCTCGGCCGCAGCGATGTCGTCCGCTCGACGATTGACGGGCGTTACAATATCGGTCGGCCGGAAGACGCCGACGGGCAGCCCGCGCGTGTGCGAAAGGCGCTTCGAGTGGTCGGCCATCCGCGCTGTGCAACCGGATACATGGCGACGCTGTTTTCCTCGTTTGGGATCGAGATCGGGCATGAGACCCTCCTGAAGGACGGGATCGCCAGCTGGATGCATGTCGTTGCCGACGACAGGGTGCCCTATGGCGACGGGGGGACGGGTGTCGATTTCGACCACACGGTCGTTGTCGTGCGCTCTCCGCGCGATGCCATTCCTTCGATCATGGTCGAGAATGCCGTCGAGGCGTCGTTCAACTTTCGGCGTCAGCACATCCTCCGTGCGACCGGCGAGGACATTTGCGGCTACACCCGCCCCCTGGACCGCGCCCTGGCCTCGTTCCTCGCCTGGTACGACATGTCGCTGAATATGGGTCCCGATGCCCTGTTCAGGGCCGAGTCTGCCGAGGCCGAGGTCAAGGCCTGGCTCTCGACCTGGCGGGACGTCCCCGTAAACGACGCTGGCGGCATATCCGGGTACAACTCTACCCACGTGGCCAAACGATCGCTCCTGGAGAAGCCATCTTTGTCGGCATCGGATTGGCAGAGTGTCGATCCTGCGCTGATGAACAGGTTGGCGCTGTTCTGCGAACGATTTGGTTATGAATTTCCGTTGGCTGGGTGATTGCGGGTCATCTCAGGCCGCTTGTCCGCACGCGCCCAGCGAGCCGAGGTTTTCCATCAACGCTTCACATGGAAATAGTGCCCGGCCCATCGATGGGCACCCCGTATGAGGGGCCCCAACACTCTTCGCCAGCGCCGCGGAGGAACGTAAACGATCAGCTCCGGCGGTGGATCGGCGGGAAGGCCACCCTGTTCGTCACGTATGCGGCCGAGCAAGCCGATGTAGGGCTGAAAAATCTCCCGACGGACAAACGACGAAAACGGTCCGAGATACGAGGGCAGACTGCCGAGCCAAACGTGGGGCCGGATTTCCTTCAGGCCGGAAAAGTGAAAAAAGATGAGGCGAAATCCATCGCCGACGACAATCGATCCGTCGGGGCCTCGACGAAGTGCCTCGCGGCAGATGTTCCAGGGGCCGACATTGGTACCTGGATGGGTAATTTCCACGACCCTGGGAAACCGGGCGTAGATGTGATCCAGATATTTCTGGTCGGCAAACAGATCGCCGTCCACACAGCCGTAGCACCATTCGATGCATCGCTCCCGCCACCACCGGGCCGCCTGGAGACCGATGGCATCGTTCCGGAAGCTCACCCATCCAACATTGAATCGACCGTATTTCTCTAGCCGTTTGGTCCACCAGTGCCAGCGATGGCCCACCAGGCCAACCGACGCATCCACCATCGCCTCGTAAATCGGGCCCGGATCCGAATAGAACATCAGGTCCGCATCGAGATAGGTTACGAAATCGCCGGGTTGAACTCCCTGCAAGACCGAGCAGACGAGGCTCGGGGTGAGGGTGAAGTAATAGTCGCGAAGGCACCGCGTCTCCTTCACGGCAAACAAGTCCGGGTTGTCCTGCTCGAACTGTTCCAAACGGATGAGGCGGACGCCAGGTTCTGCCAGGCTGGAGAGCACGCGGTGGACCGCCGGCGTGAGACACAGCACCACGATTGCGGCGTCGGGATCTACCTCCCGCAGGGATCGGATCATCGCGAGCCCGCGGTCGAGGTAGACGTGGTCGAAGTACGTGCAGTAGTGCCGCTTCATGCCCCCAGTGTCAGGAAAAGCAGGCCGAAGTACACCCTCGAACGACGCTGGATGCGAAGTCGTCCCTGCGGCTGCGTAGGAGGGTGGGCCAGCCGCTCGCACGGCTTCGCGAGGGTTGGCCTGGAAGGTCCGCAGCTACCATGCTGGCGACCTGCCGCGCCCAGCCGGCCGGCAGTGCTGAAAAGTCTGGCGCTCTCTACGGGATTCGAACCCGTATTTAGCCTTGAGAGGGAGACGCCGGAATAAGGCATTGCGGGTTTCCCAGAGCGTCTCCGGCGGTCGCCGACGACTCGCTTTATCATATGCTGATCGCCCGGAAGGTCGGCAACTTGCTGAAGCTCTATCTCGATGCCTTCGCGCCAGGATCGCCCTATGCGTCCTCGAGGATCACCGCGGCAGGTACCATTCACCCAACGGATTTTGTGTTGGGCGGGTAGGGCGGCGTCAATGCTGTAATATGGTCCGGAGTTGCATGATCTCCTGCCAGACGGCGTTTATGGATTTCCGGACTGCAGCATGAAATGCCGGAGCTTCATCGAAGAACTTCCGATTGTAAGGGGCGTTCCGATTCGTCAGGTACTGGAGCCGTATCGGGAAGGGCGGGACTTCGGCGTCGATCTCCTGGTAAGCGTCTGCGATGGGGTCGGCGTGCTGCACTTGCCATCGATTTTGGATGTCGCTCAGCTCTTCCAGCCATTCAGGTTGGCTATCCGCTTTCCAACGGTCTTCGACTTTCTGGGCCTCTTTGTAGCGTTCTTCACACTGCGCCAGATGTTGTTCGAAGACGCGCAGGGCGCGTGTGAGCGAAAGCAAGCGCCGGGTGTCTTTCAGTTTGTCCTGCGTGAGCTGTAGCTCATGTTTCATTTCCTGCGCTTCGGCGTCGCGTTCTGAGAGGAGGCGAGTGAGTTGCTCGTTGGCGATCTCGGCACTTCGAAACAGTGCGCGACTTAGTGAAGCCGGCTTTGGCCCGGCGCTTATGGAGAAGACCGCCGCAAGACCAATGCCCTTGAGGTCCATCTCGCCGGCCGGGATGACGGTGAACTCGTCTGGATAGACATAGACCTGCTCGGCGACGGCCTGAGTAGCCAGGATTGTCCTCGATGCGGTCATCTTCTGAAGACGGCAAGCCGTGTTGACGTTGTGCCCGAGGACATCACTGTCCTGGACCGTTATGTCGCCGAGGCTGATGCCGAACCTGAGCGGCAGGCCGTCCGGCCTATTCAGCGCCACGGCGACCTTCGCCGCCCCTCGAACAGTTGGGAAAACGATGAACGCTTCATCCCCATTCGTCTTCACAACACGGCCGCCTACTGCGGCAACTTCGGCGAGGGCGGTTTTGAAAAGCGCGTTCCGGCGCGTCATAGCTGCTGGTTGGTTTTCAGCCATGAGGGCGGTGTAGCCCACGATATCGAAGTTCAGAAACGCCACTAGGCGCTCTTCATCCATTGCAACCTCCCCGTATGTCGAAAGCAAACCAGGACCACGGGTGGCGGGGCTGTCTCGCGGGCGTGGTGCCAGATTAGACGTGCGCTAGACGGCGGGCGACCCCGGACAGGAGAGCCGAGTAATGGCCCACATGAACGATCCGTTGCCGGGGGGCCGGGGTGTCCTTCTGGACGATGGTGGCGGCGGCCGTCGCCGAATGGCTCGGCGCCACGCACAAGCAGGACCGGCTTGTGGCGCTGCTGATCTACTTCCTCGGCATGAACGTGCTAGCCGGATTCGCCCATGAGTTCCGGGCCATTCCCGGCTACTCGTCGACCCGTCGCCAGCGAGCCAGGAACCACGCCAAGTTATTGATTTTCGGGGGGTAGCCTGGCGCTCCCTACGGGATTCGAACCCGTGTTTTAGCCTTGAGAGGGCTGGTGCTGTTTCAAGGAGACTGGGCCTTTTCGCGCCTATCCCCGGTTTTGCCCCGGGCCCCGATTGCCTGGCTGATCACGCACTCTTCTTCTTTTCAGGCGCAGCAGCGTCCCGCAGGCCGTCAGACGCGATCGGCGGCTCCTCCAGCTGCTCGGCCAGGTCAAAGATCAAGCCCACGTGCCGGCCCGGAATCGCCTCCGGCTTGACGTGCTGGTAGCGGTGCAGGCTGCGCGGGTCCTTCCAGACGCCGAGCTCGGCCGCCTTCTTGTCGGGCATGTCCTGGGCAGCGGTTGCCAGGGCGTGGCGGCTAAGGTGCGGGGTGTAGTGGACGCCGGCGCGCTTCTTCGCGCGCTTGAGCCAGGGGTACACGCCCGAGCTGGTGAGCCAGGGGAACAGGCGGCCGGTCTTCTCTTCGTCCGGCATGTTGGCGAGCATCGTGACCGTCACCGGGCTGATCGGCACCAGGGCGAGCTCGTCGCTCTTGGGCACGTCGACGCCGATCCGTCCGTCAGCCAGGAAGATGCGCTCCCATTCGATGCTGAGCGCATGGCCAAGGCGCAGGCCGGTCTCGAACAGGATGGCCAGCAGGAGCTTCTTGTAGGGCAGGTGGACGTCGCCCAGGCCCTGCGCCTTCCATTGCGGGGCGACGTGCTCCGGCGGGTCCTCGAGGTGGCGCACCAGCGCCGCCATGGTCTTCGGCGTCGCGGGCCGCCGGTTCGATTTCCGGCTGACCTCGAACTTCTTGATGCGCTGGTAATCGCACCACTTGTTCTCGGCCGCGTAGTGGAGCACGGCGGCGCCGGGCCCGATGACGAAGCGGTTCTGGGTGGACGCCGCGCGCCCGGGCTTCAGCTCGCCGGCGGCAGCGACCAGGTGGGCGTGGGTGAGGGTACGGCAGTCGACCTCGCCGATCTCCGCGGCCACGGCCTGGACCTTTCGGATATCCTGTTTCGAGAGGTGAGGCTTGGCGGCGATGTAGTGCCGCGCCGCGGTGGCGAAGCCTACGACCTCTCCGGCGCCGGGAACGCGACGACGCGCCCGGCCGGGGAGGAGTACCTCCTCGACCCATTTCTCAGCTGCGCGCCGAGTGTCTTGCTGCGTTGAGAACTCAAATTCCCCGCCGCTATCGGTGCCCCGTACATACCAGCACGGGCCGCGCCGGCCGGGCGGGAAGAGCTTGTACGGCATCGCTGCTCCTTCTCCTTCAGCAGCTCGAGGTTGCGGGGGGTGATGCGCTCCAGGCGACCGGAACCGTAGGTTGGAATTCCGTGCTGCGCCAGCTTCCGCATCAGGGACTTTCGGGACCAGCCGAGCTTGGCTGCCGCCTGAGTGAGCGAGAGATCGGTCATGGCTCCTCGCGCTCCACCACATCCGGAGACGACCGAATCCAGGGCGCCCGATCTGTTGGCCATTGGTGGTCGAGGAGGAGGAGCGCCCCGTCGCGGCCGCCGATCACGCTGGGAACATGATCGGTGGCCGGCCGGCGGCTATGGGGACAGGCGATGCCAGCATCCGCGAAGGGCTTGGGGGTGTGGGGGAAGCCCTGCGCGGAGACTGTCACATGATATTCACGAAGCATCGGCGCGCTCAAGTCACGCGCCCGTGAAATGCGCGTGACGAACTGCGATGCGGGCCGGGGTGTCATTGTGGTTCTTAGATGCAATCTTGTTGCTGCTATTCAGCCGCGACCGGCAGATCTCCGCGGGCGTCGCCCCGCCAGCCGGTCCGGTTCGCATAGGCTTCGAAGGTGCCGCCGAACACGTTAGCGCTAAAGGAGCCTTTGCGCATGGAACGCAGGTCGTGGCGGGCCTGCCGAGTCGCCGTCGCCATGTTGTCGGGGCCGAGGTCCCAACCATCGTCCGTGTTCTGGGACCTCTCGATGAGGTGGGAGCGTGCTGCAGCCGAGTCGGCGTCGGCTGCATCGGCACCGCACGCGAAGTCCTCCAGGAGCGTCAGCGTTGCGAACATCGGATCGTCGCCGCTCTCGCCGCCGAGGCTCGTATAGGCGATGTGGAGCATGGCGATCGCACAGACCGCGTCGGCGATGGTGTAGCGGCCGATCAGGGGGATCAGGGCGTCCGCCAAGCCGGCCTTCGACTTGATCCCACCGCCTTCCTCGGTGTGGGGCGCAGCGGCCGTGGAAATGGCCCTGCAGAACTCGACCAGGGACGGGGCCGGGTGGGGCTGGCTCAGGTCCTCGATGATGCTGCCGAGGAGGCCGGGGCTGCAATCGGCCCGTTCCGCGATGACCTTCAGCTTGATGGCGTTGCCTTCCGGGTCGAGCGTGCGCGCCATGAGAATGCGCTGCTGCGCGGCACTGACGGCCGCAAGCGTGCGCTCTTCGTCGGCCTCGCTGTAGGCATCGCGGGCGACCTCGAAGGCCGACCACAGCTCGCGCATCTCGGCGCCGGTCAGCAGCTTGCGCGTCGATGGCTGGGCGTTGGCGGTCGTCGTGGCAGCAATGAACACGTCGGGCATTGATGTCTCCGTTGGTGGCGTTGAAAGCAGTGGAAGGTGGCTACGCCGCTTCGGCGTCTGGTCGGCGGGCGAACCAGGCCGATGGCCTTGTTTCGAATGCCCGCACGCGCCTGGTCCAGTTCTTGATGGCCAGCGCATCGGTCTCGGCCGGTTCGCTGCCGGCGCCGCACTTCGTGCATTCGACGAAGCGGCGCTTTGGTTCCGCGACGACCAAGACGCCGGGCGCCTGGCAGAACGGGCACTTCTTGCCGATCCCGTCCGCGTTGGGGCTGGGTGCGCTTGTCACTTCGCCATCTCGGAGGTCAGGCGCCTGTGGAAATCCCACCAGGGCTCAGGTTCGTTGTCTTCGTTCGGGCTGACCTGGGCGCCGCCGAACAAATGGCCGTCATCGAACCGGCCTTCAATCAGTTCCGAGATGTCGAACCGAAGGCGTTTCCAAAGAGCGGGCCGGAGGTCGTTGGGGATGGTCGGACCCGCGGCCAGATAGCCCTCGCGCGCCGCCACATCTTCCCGGCACGTAGGGTGTGCACTGAGGACGAAATCCCGGAACGTGAAAAAGGCGACGCACAGAGCCGAACCGGCGTCGCCCGTGATGTCGGAACGAAGATTGGCCGCCATGTCGATGCCACCCAAGACCATCAGGGCGTCAGAAATGGTGAATTCGCCGGCGATGGGCCGGAGGGCGATGGCAACATCTTCGTTGCTGAGGCCCGTCCTGAGCCCGCCTTCCTCGGGATCGATGAGCGGCGTCACCGCGGCGATAGCGGCCGGGATCAGGCGCGATGGACTTGAAAGAAGAAACGGGGACGCAGACGCTAAGCTTGCTGGGTTGATGCCGTCTGGCATGTGGGCCTCCTCAGTGAAAACGGGCTTCTTCAGACAGCCGACCGGCAGCCGAATCGGACGTTGTCTTCAGGTGGGGATATGCGCGCGATGGTACGCGCGGGCGAAAGCGCCTAGAATTGGGCGCGAGACCAGGCAGTGCCAGCTGCCCGGCCTCGCTTATCCCCGACTGCAGGAACCAATCGGAGACGTTCGAAATGAAGGAAAAGCAATGGCCGACGACGCGCGAAGGACAGAGGAGCGTGGGGCCTCGACAAGCGGCGCCATCCCTGCCGCGGACGCCACCGCCGAGACCGACCCCGGGAGGCTCTCCACCGCCCCGTCCGGCACCACCAGCAGCACCACCGCCGCCGAAGAAGGGTTGACGGCCGTAGAAGCGCGGGAAGCCATCGAGTTCGACGTCCTCCGAAACGCGCTGCTCCACACGATGCGGCAGCGGTGGTTCGATGCGCTGCACCGCTGGCTGATGTTCCTGATCGTCTTGTCGGGAACCGCGGGCGTGGCCACGCTGAGCGTGGATCTGGTCGGCCCGGCAGTCTTCGCTGCCGCCACGTCGCTCTTCGCAACGCTTGATCTCGTCCTCGACCTGCGGCCCAAGGCGCGGCTGCATGACGATCTGCGCCGGCGCTACTACCTTCTGATGGCCGAAATCGCGGCGGTGCCTACCGCCGATGCCGCAACGGTGGCGGGCTGGCGGGCTGCGATGCTGAGGCTCACCGCTGAGGAGCCCGATCTCTACCGCGTGGTGGACTGTGTCGCCTACAACGCCACCGTGCGCTCCCTCGGTCGAGACCCGGGCCACCTGTTGGTGATCCCATGGTGGCGTCGACAGCTCGGCCACCTCTGGACCTTTCCAGGCTTCGACCCGCCGCAGCGGCGAGAGCTTGAGCAGGACAAGGAAAATCCGCCCGCATCCGCCGACCATTAGGTACTCGGCCGCCGGGTGCGCCTGCAGCCCTACGCCAGCAGCTGAAGCTGCTGTGCGGGCTCGATCGGGTGATGGGCGGGCGGTTGGCATTGGTCCCCTTTGTGGCGACGCCACTGGGGAGCTTTTACTAAATCAGAAAAATTACGACAATAGTAAATTTACGAAAGACGTAAATTCTAATATCCGGCTCGGCGGATTTCCGTAATGGCGAAGGCCTTCGGCCAGTCAGATTTCGAGATAGTGGCTTCCTCAGATTGGTCGAAGCGCCGCACGCGCCACGCCTCCGGCTCTACTTGAACTAAGCGCCTGACTAGGGCCGTAAACCGTCTCTCCGTCTGCTGGTTAAGAAATACACAATCGCTCGGAGTCCTGACCGGAACCGATGTGTTCACAACAAGAAGATCTCCGTATTCGATGGCGGGGCTCATGTTGCGCCCGACGAAGTAGAAGGCGAACGGATTCCTGACGTCCTGCATGCGCTCCGATCGGCGCGTCCAATCGATGACGGTGGTGTTGAGAATAAAGGTACCGTCCTCTTTTGAGTAAACGCTTTCCCATACCGGAATTTCAGGACGGTTCTCCGTAAGCCTGGGAAGGACGGTCGAGTTGAAACGACGGATCAACTCGTCATCGGGAAGGCTCTCAATTTCAACTCGATTGATAAGGTCAAGAACCTGCGATTGCGACATCTCCAGGTACTCGGCGAGAATTCCGACCTCGGTGGATTTCACCTTGCGCTTGTTTTTAATGATTTCTGTTACTCGAGGTGGGTCAACCCCTAACGCTGCAGCTAAGCCGACTTGCGACCTGCCATGCGCCTTGAGTTCCTTAATTCTCTTCTGAATCCAGTGCATTGGCGCAAGCTAGCCCGAAATGTACGAATTTCATTTACGGAAATAGTAGAAATTCGCTAGATATTATTTTCTGTTTTTCGTAATTATCTCCACATGGACCCCTCTGACACGCTCGCTACCGCCATCGACAGGCTCGGCCTGACCCCAATCGCCCGCAAGATGGGAATACCCATCTCGACGCTTGATGGGTGGAAAAAGAACGGCCGGATCCCTGGGCGAGGCGCCGCGAAACAATGGCGAGAGGCGTTGTTCTGGGGGGCCGTGAAAGAGTTGGACGGGGGCGCGCCCTCTGATCCCGCTCCGGAGCGTTGCGGCGAAGCCGCCTGACCATGCTGGTGGCCCCCTCGCGCTCGTTCCACAGTGATCCGACGCGCCATGCGTCGTCACCGTTTCTTCTTCGGCCGCCAGCGTGCGAGGTGCTCGTCGAGGACCTCGACCGCGGCGTCGAACGAAGGATGAGGCGCTCTCGTCCGCATGTCGTGCAGCGTGTCACGCGCTCCCCGGATGATTCGCTTCGCCTCTCGGTCGGAGAGAACACCGTGTTCCTGGAGCCAAACGAGGAGCTCGAATACGAGGGACCATGCGGACACCCCGAGCGAGCCAATCGCAACCGTCCAGCGCTTCGTCCGACGCTTCCCCATGACCGCCTACCGTTCCCGCAGCAATCGGCGGTCGATCCGAGAAGGACCAACCGCCGACCACCGACGCGACGCTGCGGGGCGGGGGCCAACGCATACCGTCGTCGTCTGAAACTCTTCGCGCTGCCGGTCCGGTCGCCAAACTGTCCGGCGCGCGATGCCCTGAACCTTCGAAGCCTCCGTGATGAGCGTGCACTGCATGCTCATCTGTATGGAGGAGTTGATGTCCAAGAGGTTGGACCAGGAGTCCAAGCGTATGGAATCTAGCGAGCAGATCCCGGACTTGCTTTGGCGAGCGTGCCCGCCCGATCGGCACGACAACCGGAAGTCATGGCTGGCGCGTGTCGCTCGAACGCTCGCCTGGAAGCACCGCCGCGTGAAGGCGCTTTTCTACTGTGAAGCACGCGTCGTTACCGCCGACGAATGGCGAACCCTCAACCAGCGCCTCGATGCGCTCAAGGCCGCGGAACGGCGGCACCAGGAACAAACTGATGAACTTCAGCAGGCTTATCGAGCTGCGCGGGAGGATCGCCCTGTGGCTGGCGGAAAAGGCCTCGGCCTGGGCGACTAGGCTGCGCGCGCTTGCCGCTCGAGATGTCGCCGGCGCGCTGCGTCCGGACGACTTGCTTAACCGCGACCAGCGGGAGGATCGATAATGCGACACCATAGGCTAGTCGACGGCGAGCCCGTAGTCGTCCCGCGCGAAGACGAGTTCGACATCATCGACCACCGCCGGCCGCGTGGTGAGGGCTTCGTGCAGGTCGGAGAGATCGCGCGCCCGATGGTGGAGCGGCTCGCCCAGCACCTCGCCGCCAATGGCCTGGTCGATCCATCCAAGGCCGAGGGCAGGGAGGCCGACCGTGGCTAGAATTCGGTCGGTCCACCCCGGCTTCTTCACCGACGAGTCCTACGTGGAATTCCAGCACGTGACCCGCCTGTTCCTGATCGGCTTGCTGACCGAGTGCGACGACCAGGGCGTATTCGAATGGAAGCCGGCGCGCCTCAAGATGAGGTTGTTCCCGGCCGACGCGCTGGATCTGATCCCGCTGCTGGCCGAGCTCGAGGACGGCAACGCCATCCGGAGGTTCGAGGTCGACGGCATCGTCTACGGAGCGGTCCGCAACTTCCGAAAGTATCAGCGACCAAAGAGCCCCAACGCCATTCATCCGCTGCCGAAGGAGATCGAAAAGTACGTCGGCGGCAAGTCCTTGACGAAACAGAAGAAATCGCCGGGTGGTGGCGGACCGGAGGGCGCCGGTGCCGCTCCCGAGCTCCCGCTGACGGATGACAATTTCCCCAATGAGGAACCCGTCAGCGGGTCTGATTTCCCCAATGAGGGGGGTGTCATCGCTGGCGATTTCCCCAAAGCGCCCGACCTAAGCGGGGTGGATTTCCCCAATGAGACGCCTCTCAGCGCATCCGATTTCCCCGAAAAGCGGAAAAGCATCGAGCAGATGGAGGAGGGAGGAGGAAGGAGGAAGGAGGAAGGAGGTATTTCCGAAGCTAACGCTTCGGACGCCGCCGTTCCGGCCGCGACCTCGCCACCGGATTTGGCCAGCATCGTCTTCGGACAAGGTCTGCAGTGGCTCATGCGGGTCAGCAAGCGCCGCCGGGAACCGTGCGCATCGGCCCTCGGGAAATGGCGGCAGCAGCTCGGCGATGAGGGCCTGATCGTCCTGCTCGGCCAGGCCCAGCGGGAGGGCGTGATCGAGCCGTTCTCGTGGATGTCCGCGGCGATCAAAGCTCGATCCGTTCGCCACGTCGCCCGCCTCGACGGTTTCGACGACGTCATCGCGCAGTTCGAGCGCGCGGAGAGCGCCTATGAGCACTGATCTGGTCGCCAGCCCGTATGGGCAATCGCTCCTCGGTCGCGACTTTGCGACCGCGATCCCGGAGCCCGTTCGGACGGCCCTCGTGGTCGACTACGACCTGAGGTTCGATGGCGGCCAGTTCTCCCACGCCCAGGTGCGATCGATCCGCTTTCGGAGGCAGCTCCTGCGGTCCGAGCTGATCGAGGCCGCTCGAGCCGTCGAGCTCACGCTCAGGCCCGGAGGCGTGGCCGCGAACCTTCGGGCAATGAAAAAACTTCGCGCAGTGGCCCGCCAGCGCGACGTCGCCACCGATGAGGCGAACTTCGCCACCGCAACCTATGGCGAGCAGATCGCGCAGTATCCGACCGACGTCGTCGCCGAGGTCTGTGAGCGCTGGATGCGGACATCACCGTTCTGGCCAGCGCTGTCGGAACTGATCGCAGCGATCGAAACCGCGCTGGCGCCGAAGCGGGCCGTGCTCTCCGCTATTAGGTCCGCGATCGCCAACCCTGATGAGGTGCCGCCTGCTCCCGAAACGCTGGAACAGCGTCTGATCACGCTGGTCCGGGTATGCCGGAAGCATGGCCGCGAGGAATCAGCAGCGAAGGCGGAGATGGACCTGGCGAAGCTGCAGGGTCGCCCACCCGAACTATGGGCACTGGCTGCCCAGTCCAAGAAGGCGAGCCCCGCAACGGCAACATGGGCAGGCAACGACCGCCTGCTCGATCTGGCAGCCGAAGCTCGCAACAGGCTGCTGGAAGGGCACCGGGCGTGAACGACTTCACCCGCGAGCCGCCCCACAACTTCGAGGCCGAACAAGCGCTGCTGGGCACGATCCTGATTGCCAATGCCGCCTATCACGAAGTGGCTGAGATCGTGAAGCCCGAGCACTTCGCCGATCCCATGCACGGCGCGATCTACGACACGCTGGGCGACATCATCACGTCGGGCCGATCGGTAAATGTGATCACGTTCATGCCGTACGTGGAGCGGCTGGAAGGTCTCAGACTTGTGGGCGGCGGCAGCTATCTGGCGCGCGTCCTCTCCGCTTCGGTGCATGCGCACGATGCTGTTGCCGTCGCCGAACAAATCGCTGACCTCTACGTTCGGCGCCGGCTAATTGACCTCGCGAACAAGACCACTGCCACAGCCTATGGGAGCGGCTCCGCCAAGACAGCAATGGCGCTGATCGAACAAACGGAACGTGAACTCCTGGATCTGGCCGGTCACGGCATGCGGCACGGCGGGGCGCGATGGTTTGAAGAGTACGCCATGGAGGCCGCGGCTCAGGCGGAAGCGGCTTATTCGCGGGCGGGTGACATCACCGGAGCGTCGACAGGCTTCACCGAGATGGATCAATTGCTCGGCGGCCTTCGTCGGTCTGACCTGATCATCCTGGCCGGCCGGCCATCGATGGGAAAGACAGCGCTTGCCACCAATATCTCGATCAATGCCGCAAAAGCGTACGGTAATCGGCCGGGAGAGCACCAGGGCGCCGTGGCTTTCTACTCGCTCGAGATGAGTGGCGTGCAATTGGCGATGCGCGTGTTAGCCGAGCAAGCGGGCATCGTCGCTTCCGCCATCCCGCGAGGACAGTTCCGCTCGGTCGAATTCGATCGCTTCCTCATGGCGACCGAGAACACGAAGCCCAGGATCCTGATCGACGAAGCGCCGGCGCTTTCGATCTCGGCGCTTCGGAGCCGGGCTCGCCGGCTGAAAGCGCTTCACGGTCTCGGGCTGATCGTCGTCGATTATCTGCAGTTGCTGGAGGCGACACCCGGAAGCAGGGAGGGCCGAGTGCAGCAGATCTCGGAGATCACCCGCGGCTTGAAGACTATGGCAAAGGAGCTCGACGTTCCGGTGTTGGCGCTGTCGCAGCTCAGCCGAGATGTTGAGAAGCGGGACGACAAGCGACCGCAGCTTTCCGACCTCCGCGAATCGGGATCGATCGAGCAGGATGCCGATGTAGTCATGTTCGTCTATCGCGACGAATACTACCTCTCTCGATCCGAGCCGTCGCAGCTGAGCCAGGAGAGTGCGGAAAAGTTCAACAGCCGGCTGGAGAATTGGCAGCGGCAGATGGAGCAGGCGAAGGACCGGGCCGATGTGATCGTGGCGAAGCACCGGCACGGTGCGACCGGGACAATCCGACTGGCGTTCGATGGTCGCTTCACCAGGTTCTCAGACTTGCCGCCAGTCGATGGTGACGCGGAGCTGCCACTCTGATGGGCAAGAAATCCCGCAAGAAGCCACCACCACTGACGCTGGAGCAGCAGCTCGCCGTGATGCCGCCGCGGCCGGAGCTCGATCCCGTGGAACCGTGGATGGATGCCGCCGGTGCCGCCGCCCAGATCGCATGGGATCGGCAGCGGCAGGCACTGCTCGACCAGATCCGGAAACGGGATGCTGACACCGTGCGCCTGGTCGACCCGGGCAGGGATGCCTCTGGCAACTTCATGCCGTCGCCCTATACCGCCCGCGGTCACGTCATCCGGCCGGCCCCGAAGAAGCTTGGAATCGAAATCCCGAAGGACAGCTCGTTCCCGAAGCGGATCGAGACCCAGCGCATGATCGACCGCTACCGGATCCGCAGCCAGATCACGCCCGGCCAATTCCGGGCCGCCGAATTCCTGCTCAGCGTCTGGCAGGCCGCCGGCCTCGAGGCGAAGATGACCGCTGGTTACGACCCGGTGGGCATACCTGGCAGCTCGACCACGGACACCCTGATCGAAAAGCGTGTCGATGGTACGATGGCATGGCTGGTGCTGATGGAGGTCGTCCCGTACCGGTCCCGAGGTGTCGTCAGGGCCGTCGTCATCGAAGATCGCTCCGCCGGCGACTGGGCTCGACAGCGCGGAATCCGGCGGGACGATTCAGGCAGGGTTGGCATGGGTCGGTTGAGGGCCGGTTTATCGGCACTTGTCGACCATCTGAAGTATTGACATTTCCGGTCCACTAAGTGCAGATTTCGTCTCACTCGAAATGCGCCCGCACGGAAGCTCTCCGTTGCGGGCGATTTCATGTCGTCAGCCTAAGTCGCGCAACGCCTTGACCAGGTGCTGAATGCGGCTGAGCGAAGCCGCGTCAATAAACCCGTCCTCCGGCATAGTTTGGCCTGTTCGGTTAAGGCGGTGTTGGCGCTGTCGCAGCAGATGGGACTTGAGGAAATCTCGGGTCTTGGGTTCCCCGGGGTCCAGTTCGATGCCGGCTTCCTTGGCGGCGATGTAGATCATCAGGCCATTCACCAGGCACTCGAGTTCGTCGATACGGCCGAGGATCTCGTCTTCTGAGGGCTTGGTTGTCATGTTCATCTCCTATGCGGCTCTGGACGCCGCTTTGGGTTTATCAGCCAAGGTTGCCGGCGTTGGATGCTTGAACGCACGCTGCCGACGAGCAACCCCCTTGGCTGAGTTAACAGTGGTGCTCGTCTTCGCCTCAATTTTGATGCCCAGCGCCTTGAGCAAGGCGACAACCGTCGAAAGCTTGGGATCGCCGTCGCCGCTGAGCGCCCTGTAGAGACCGGCGCGTGTGATGCCGACCTTCTTCGCGACCTCGGTCATGCCCTGGGCCTTGGCGATGTCACGAAGGGCCAAGGCGACTACGCCGGCGTGGCCGCTGTCGAAGGCGTCGTTGAGGACATCGAGCTGAGCCTCGACATCGCCCTTGAGATGGAACGATCCATCGAAAGGAGTGGTCCTGGTCTTCTTGGTGGTACTGGTAATGGCAATGGTGGACATACTCTGCTCCGCTCTGTGTTATCCGCTATCGGTTTCGATCTAGACCGTTGGGGCAATCTCCTTCGCCTTCTTGATGTCTGCGCTCTGTGTGGACTTGTCGCCGCCGCACAGTAGGATCACTACGGTCTTTCCGCGCTGCACGAAGTAAACTCGGTATCCCGGCCCGACCTTGATGCGGAGTTCCGAGACGCCTTCGCCAACCGGCTTCACGTCACCGAAGAGGCCGAAGCCCAACCGATTGATCCGAGCGGTGACGGCGGCCGCAGCCTTCTTGTCCCGAAGGTTCTGGTACCACTTCTTGAACAGGTCGGTTTGGCGGACTTCCAGCATGTGTATCTTGTAGTATACGCGTCGGAGTTCGTCAACTGAAGTATACGCACCGAGGATGAACATGGCGCGCATCGGAATGCTGAAGCCGCGCCTCTCCACCGTCGACACTCGCACCGTGCGGCCAATGGCGAAGGTGGCTGATCCGTACTACGGCACCGCTGAGCACAAGGCATGGGCCGGGGATGTGAAGCAGAGAGCCGGCGGTGTCTGCCAGGATCCGGAGCACAAGGGCGAGCGGCTGGTATGCAAGGGCATCGCTGACCACATCGAGGAGCGGCGCGACAGGCCCGACCTGCAGCTCGACCCGGGCAACGGGATGTACCGCTGCTGGTCGTGTCATGCCCGCAAGACCTACATGGCGAGGCAGGCGCGGATGGAGCGCGGCGACGACGTTCCGGCCGCTAATCATCCTGAATGGCTGCTGCCATCGGTCGTGCCACTGACGATCGTGTGCGGTCCACCGGCTTCGGGGAAGACGACATGGGCACGGCAGCAGCTGGCCGGGCGGGGGCTGCTGATCGACCTCGACGAGATCATGGCGAAGCTGTCGGGCCTGGCGCTCTACGAGGCCGGGCGGGAGTGGCTCAATCCAGCGGTGCGACAGCGCAATGCTCTCTTGGGCGCGTTGTCCAAGCAACCGAAGTTCCCTCGAGCCGGGCTGATCGTGTCGGAGCCGACCGCTGAACGTCGAGAGTGGTGGGCGCGGAAGCTGCGTCCGACCAGGATCGTCGTCATCGAGACGCCTGAGGCGATCTGCATGCAGCGGCTGGAGGGCGATCCGCGTCGCGACCGCCGTCGTGCCGAGGTCACCGAGGCTGTGAAGGCCTGGTGGCGAAGCTACACCCGCCGCCCGGGCGACGTGATCGTGGGGCCGCCGGAAGCGTGGAGGTAGGGGCGGGTCAGATCTCTGAAGCCTTAGGGGCGGTCTACCGTCGGGGTCCGCACGGGCAACTTTTTTCTGATCATCCGAATTTTCAGGATGGCCTGACGATGCCCCTATTTGCGCAGAAAGTCGAGATTTCGAAATGACCGGCCGCCCGCCCTTCAAGCCGACTGCGGCTCAGCGCGCGAAGGTCGAGTTGATGAAGGCGGTCGGATGGTCAAACGAACGCATCGCCGCCCAGCTCAAGATCTCGCGGAACACGCTGGAGAAGGCGTTTCTGGCGGAGCTGGAGTTCGGCGCCGACAGCAAACGACTGCAGGTCTTGGAGAACCTGGAGAAGGCCTCGAAGAAGGGCAACGCGTCGGCGAGCAAGCAACTGCTCGACCAGTTCGACGTCGCGGCGACGCTGCGGCCGAACGTGCCGGCGGCGCCCGAGGAAACGGCAAAGCCCAAGCTCGGCAAAAAGGCAGCCGCAGAGGAGGCGGCGCAAAGGCCAGACCCGTCGACGGAGATGGGCGACCTCATGGCAAGGCGGATGGCGCTCGCCGACAAGTCCCGGGTCAACTGAGGGAGTGGAACTTCGGATGCCCTGACTGGCGTGACCGGATCAGGAAGGGTCAATCGCTCGTGCCGGATCTCCCGCTCTTCGAGAGCGAGGTACGCGACGCGCTTGGGTTCTTCGATCGGCTCTGCCTTGCGGACGTCCTGGGCGAGCCGCGCATGGCCGAGGCCTGCGGCGACTGGTTCCGCGACATCGTCCGGGCCGTCTTCGGCTCACGCGATCCGGCGACGAACATCCGGTACGTCCGGGAAATCTTCGCCCTTGTCGGCAAGGGCAACAGCAAAACCACGTACGGCGCCGGCCTGATGATCGTTGCGCTGCTGATGAACGTCCGGAAGCGCTGCGAATTTCACTTCATCGCGCCGGTCCGGGAAACCGCGGAGGTCGCCTACGACTCGGCGAAGGGCATGATCGAACACGATCCCGAGCTCGCGAAGCGCTTCGCCTGCAGAGACCACAAGAAGGAAATCTACGACCGGGTCAACAAGGTCCGGATGAAGGTCAAGACCTTCGACCTCAAGGTTGCGACGGGCCCGAAGCCGGCCGGTATCCTCCTCGACGAGCTGCACGTCATGGGCAAGAGCGCGCACACCGCGAAGATCATGCGCCAGATCCGCGGCGGCCTGGAGAAGAGCACCGACAGCTTCCTGATCATCATCACGACGCAGTCCGATGAACCGCCGGCCGGCGCCTTCAAGGATGAGCTGCACGCCGCTCGCGACATCCGAGACGGCAAGGTCAAGGGCCGCATGCTGCCGGTGCTGTACGAGTTCCCGGAGGACATCGCCAAGGACGAGGCACTCTGGTCCGACAAAGCCAACTGGCACATGGTGATGCCGAACCTCGGCCGGTCGTTGCAGCTGGAGAGCCTTGCCACGGACTTCGTGGCCGAATGCCGGAAGGGGCTCGACAAGAAGAAGCTTTGGGCGTCGCAGCATCTCAGCATCGAGATCGGCCTCGGCCTCAAGACCGATCGGTGGGCCGGCGCGGAGTATTGGGAGCGGGGCGAGGACCCCGGGCTGACATTTGAAGAGGTGCTGCGGCGCTCGGAAGTGATCGTCGTCGGTGTTGATGGTGGCGGGCTCGACGACCTTTTCGGGCTGAGCATCCTGGGGCGGTGTGCCACGACGCAGGAGTGGCTTTCGTGGTCGCATGCCTGGTGCCACCGCGGGGTCCTCTCCCGCCGACAGTCGATCGCCAGCGTTCTCGAGGATGCGGAGAGGGCCGGCGAACTCAATATCGTCGACGACGACCTGGCCGATATTGCCGAGATCATCGAAGCGGTTGAGGAGGTGAAGGACACCGGGAAGCTCGCCGTGGTCGCCGTTGATCCAGCCGGACTCGGCGAGCTGGTCGATGCCCTGGCCGAAATCGGCATCACCGAAGAGAACGGAATGCTGAAAGGCGTCCCGCAAGGCTATGCCCTCATGAACGCTATCAAGACAGCCGAGCGGAAGCTGGCCAACGGGACATTGAAGCACGCGCCTTCGAAGCTGATGGCCTGGTGTGTTTCCAACCTGAAGATCGAACCGACGGCGACCGCCATCCGAGCCACCAAGCAGAACGCCGGCGACGCCAAGATCGACCTCGCGATGGCGCTCTTCGATGCGGCAACGCTGATGTCGCGCAACCCCGTGCCGCGGGAGAACCTCGGCAAGCTCATCGCGGAAGACCGCGCATTCATTTAGCGGAGCGGCGGATGGGCCTTTTCAAATGGAGCCGGAAATCCAAGGCGCCGGCAGAAGGCAGCGAATCCCGCTCAAACTCTCTGCATCCGCGGGACCCGGGCCTTGTCGATCTGTGGGGTATCGGCGCCGCAACGGCGGCCGGCTTGGCGGTGTCGCCATCGACGGCACGGCAATGCCCGGAGGTCGATGCCTGTGTCGGCCTGATCGAGAACACCTTGGGCACGGTGCCTCTCAACCTCTTCGAACGGAAGGGCCCCGACGAGAGCGAGCGTGCCACGGAGCACCCCTTGCACCGCCTGCTTCACGACGAGCCGAACGAATACCAGTCGTCGGCCGAGTTTCGGCAGCAGATGGAGGGCTGGAGAAGCACCGAGGGTAATGCCTATGCCCGGGTCTTCTGGCGCGGCGACGGTACGCCGAGTGCTTTGGTGCCGCTGCGGCCTGGCACCTGCCGTGGCTCCCGCCTCAACAATGGCAAGGTGGTCTATCGCTACTGGCCGCCGGGTGGCGGCGCCGTCGAGACGTTGATGCCGAGCGAGGTCCTGCACCTGCGGGACTCCCCGTTCGCGAGCGACGGCATCAACGGCGAGAGCCGTGTCGTCCGGCACAAGGAAACCATCGGGCGGCTGATGGCCACCGGCGAGTACATGAGCCGGTTCTTCAGCAACAACGCCGTCCCGAAAAGCTTCCTCAAGCCGGCCCAGCCTCTGTCACCTGAGGCCATGGCGGCGGCACGGGAGCAATTCGAGCGAAAGCACGGTGGCCTCGCAAACGCTTTCCGGGTGGGCGTGCTGCCCAGCGCGATGGAACTGATCAAGCTCGGCATCGACAACGATTCGGCGCAGATGATCGAGAGCTATCACGCCGGCGTCGAGCAGGTGGCGCGCATCTGGGGTGTCCCGCTCCACATGATCGGCGAGCTGTCGAAATCGACATCGTGGGGAACCGGCATCGAGCAGCAGTCGATCGGCTTCGTTGTCTACTTTATGCGACCGCGCTTCGTGGTGTGGGAGCAGGCGCTCAATCGTACGCTGATGTCGAGCGCGATGCGGCAGCGCTACTACTTCGAATTTAACGCCGACGGGCTGCTCCGCGGTGATTTCAAGACCCGTATGGAAGGCTACGCGCTCCTCATCCAGTGGGGCGTGATGACCGTCAACGAAGTGCGACGGCGCGAGAACCTGCCGCCTATCACCGGCGGCGACGAGCGTATGCACCCCCTGAACTTCGCGCCTGCCTCCAAGATCATGGAAGTCCTTATGCGCGGCACTGCCAGCCCCACCGAGAAGGAAGCGAACAATGGAGCGTGAAAGCCGCACTTTCACCGTCACCGGCCTGAAAATCGCCCGGCGAGAGGGCAAGGCCCCGCTGCTCGAGGGCCACGCCGCTATTTTCAACTCGCTGTCCGAAGATCTCGGCGGGTTCCGCGAGCAGATCCTGCCTGGAGCATTCGCCGAGGCCATCGAAAAGGACGACGTCCGCGCGCTCTTCAACCACGATTCGAACTTCGTGCTGGGTCGGAATGTCAGCGGCACGTTGCGGCTATCCGAGAACGTTCGGGGGCTGGCATTCGAGATCGACCTCCCGGAGACGCCGACGATCCGCGATCTCGTGGCGGCGCCGATCGAGCGCGGCGATATCAGTCAGATGAGCTTCGGCTTCTCGGTGCGCCCCGGTGGCCAGGACTGGGCCAAGAACGATGAAGGCCAGGTGATTCGGTCGCTCAAGAAGGTTCGGCTCTACGACGTGTCGCCGGTGACCTTCCCGGCCTATCGAGCCACCGATGTCGCGGTGCGCGAGCTCCGTGCCTGGCTGGGCGCGCTGACGCCGCCCGCGGCGGGGACGTTCCGCAACTTGCTCAAGGCCCGCGAGCAGCAGGCCGCAGCGTAATCCGCCGCAGGGCGGCACACCGCGCCGGCGGTCTCCCGGCTCTCAGCGAAAGGAAGTCACCATGAGTGACCGTTTGAAGGCCCTGCGTGAAAAGCGGGGTCAGGCCGTCAGCGACATGCGCGCGATCACGGAGGCGGCCGAGAAAGAGAAGCGCGATCTCTCGGCCGAGGAGCTCGACAAGCACGGCACCATCTTCAAGACCGTGGACGGCTTGCGCCAGCAGATCGAGGCCGAGGAGCGCACTATCGAGGCGACCCGCCAGGCGGCCGCCGACGAGCTGCGAGACAACGACAGTGGCCGCAAGCCGGGCGGCGAGGGCGAAGAGACGCCGGAAAAGCGCCAGATGAAGGCCTTCCGTCGTTTCCTGACCGGCGGCACCGCCGCCGTTGGCAACGGTGACGGCGCCGAGGAGCTGCGCGCCCTGCAGGCCGGCAGCTCGGCCGAGGGCGGCTATCTGGTCGCGCCGCAGGAGTTCGTCACCAACCTCATCAAGAACGTCGACAACGCCACGTTCATCCGTGCGCGCGCGAACAAGTTCACGGTCACCAAGGCGGAGTCGCTCGGTGCGCCCACCCTGGAGAACGATGCGGCCGATTCCGACTGGACGGTCGAGCTCGGCACCGGATCGGAGGACACCGGCATGCGCTTCGGCAAGCGCGAGCTGAAGCCGCACCCCTTGGCGAAGCGCATCAAGGTCAGCAAGAAGCTGATCCGCATCTCGGCGCTGCCGATCGACGGCATCATCCAGGCGCGAATGGGCTACAAGATCGGCATCACCCAGGAAAAGGCCTTCCTGATCGGCGACGGTCAGAACAAACCCCTGGGCGTCTTCACGGCGAGCGCCGATGGCATCAGCACCGGCCGGGACGTTTCGACCGGCAACACCACCACGGCCATCGCTTTCGACGGCCTGATCGAGGCGAAGTTCTCGGTCAAGGCCGCCTATTGGCCGAAGGCGGACTGGCTGTTTCATCGGGACGCGGTGAAGAACATCACGAAGCTGAAGGACGGCGATGGGCAGTACTTGTGGCGCATGTCGGTGCGCGATGGCGAGCCCGATACGCTGCTCGGCCGGCCCCTGATGGTGTCGGAATACGTGCCGAACACGTTCACCACCGGCCAGTACGTCGGCATGTTCGGTGACTTCTCCAACTACTGGATCGTCGATGCGCTCGACATGCAGATCCAGCGCCTCACCGAACTCTATGCCGAAACGAACCAGGACGGCTTCATCGGCCGCATGGAGAGCGACGGCATGCCGGTCCTCGAGGAAGCTTTCGCCCGCGTGAAGCTGGCCTAGCACCACGCAGCCTCGATCACGATGAAAGCGGGCGCTTCGGGCGCCCGTTTTCGCGTCACCTCCTCGTACTCTCACTGGGGCACCCCATGAATCCCTCTCTCCTCAACGACGTGAAGATCACCCGCGTGGCCATTGCCGCGGTGGCGGCACAGACCGACATCGACGGCGATATTCTCGATATGGCGGGCTACGAAGGCGTCGTGTTCATCGCCAAGCTGGGCGACGTGACGGACACGTCCGCGCTCGAGCTTCTGGCCCAGCAGAACGACGCCAACAGCACCTCCGGCATGGCCTCGCTCGCCGGCAGCGCGGCCTTCACCGCCGGCGCCTCCAGCGCAGACGACATGCTTCTCGTGCTCGATGTCTACCGGCCGCGCGAGCGCTACGTGCGCCCGAAGCTCAAGCGAGGCACGGCCAATGCCGTCGTGTCGGGGATCGTCGCCATCCAGTACGGCGCGCGGAAGCTGCCGCAGAGCCAGGGCTCGACGGTGGTGGCGTCCGCGACGCTGGTGGAGCCCGCCGAGGCCTAAAGGCGTCTCTGCAGGTCGGCAAAATCGGAGCTGGAGGCGCTCATGCGCGTGAAAATGCGAACCCTGTACGCCAGCGCCAGCGGCACCGTGCTGCCGGGGGCGATCGCGGACGTTTCAGACGAGGAGGGGCGTGACCTGCTCGCCGGCCGCTTTGCCGAGGAAGTCGAGCAGGCCACCGAGCCGGCTGCCGAGGAGCCCACCGTAGCCGCTCCGGAGGCTTCAACGGCTGGACCTCCCGAACACGCAGGAGGCGCTAAGTCCCGTGGCTGGCGTCGCGGCCGCTGATATGCAGCGCATGGCCGATACGCCGGACCTGCTCGAGACGACTTCCGCTGCCAGCTCGGCGGCGAGATGGCTCACGACACGGGCAAACGTCAAGACGGCCATGCGCATCGGCACGACCGAGATGGACGCGCTCATCGACTTTCTCATCCCGCGCGCCAGCGCCCTGATTGTCGGCGCGTGCGGCTTGGCTACGGATAACATTTCGAGCCTGCCAACGTTCGGCCTGGAGACCCTGCGGGCAACCTTCCGCAATTCAGGCCGGTCGCGGGGACCGGTGTTGACCCTTCCATGGCGGGTACCGGTCGCGAGCATTACTGCCTGCGTCGAGGACGGTGTCACGCTGGTCGCTGGCACCGACTATGAACTCGCGAGTGCGAAACCCGGTAAGATCCGCAGGCTGAACGAAAGCTCGCCGACCCTCTGGAGCTCTGCCGCCATCGTTGTCACCTTCGCCGCGGGCTGGTCCCTCCCCGAGGGCGTGCCGCCCGACCTCGAGGCGGCGGCGATCGAGCAGATCCGCGCAATGGTCTTCGCAGCCCGGCGTGACCCGGCCATCCGCTCGGAAAACGTTCCGGATGTGGCCTCGAAGTCCTACGCGCTGCCGGGCGGCGATACCTTCACCGGCGTGATCCTGCCGCAAGTCGTGAGCGCTCTTGCCGCGAGCGGCTATCAGAACCCGATGCCGATATGAGCGTCTACGAGACGGCGGCTCGCTTTATCGAGGAGCACGGCGAGACGATGGTGCTCAGCCGCAGCGGTGAAACCGGCCTCGCGGTGAAAGGCAAGCGCATCGCCGGAAACACGGAGGACCTTGGCAATGGCTCGGTCCAGGCCGTCTTCAGGGTGAAGATCGGGACGGATGAACTGACGTCGTCGGCCTGGTCTACCAAGTCACCGAAGCGAGGGGACAAGCTGCTGGTCGACGGACGGGCGCGCGCCGTGCGCGACGCGTTCCCGCTCAAGGACGGTGACACCGTAGCCCTGTACGAACTTGAGGTCGCCGGCTGATGGGTGTCACCATCGAGGGCTTCACCCTCGACCGCTTCGACAAGTGGGAGGCCGATCGGCTCCGCAAGTTCCAGGTCGCGGTCGCCGAGCGCGTGTTGAAGGCGCGCGTCGCTCGCGGCTTCGATCCGCAGCCGCTGGTCGTCACAGACGGCCGGGCGCGCAAGGACTATCGCGACGTCAAGGTCTTCGGTGTCATCGAGTTCGCTCGCCGGGCAAATCTTGCCGAGGCCGTCTTGTGGGCCCGCGACAGGGCCGCCGAGATCAGCCCGGTCGGCCCCTCAAAGGCGGGCCACTATCGCGACGACCACAAGGTCATGATCGACAACGTCGAGGTGCGCGGCGACCTCAAAGCGAAGCTCATGGCCGTGAAGCAGGGCCAGAGAGTGCAGCTGGTCAATCCTCGCGTCTACGCCGCCCTGATCGAAGGCAAGGACGCCTACACCCGCTGGGAAGTGAGACCGAAGCGAGGAAAGCCGGGCCGCCGCGCCGAGCGACGGAAGCAGGGATGGAAGCCGAAGCAGATGCAGGGACAGAGCCGGCAGGCGCCGCAGGGCGTCTATCGCGTCGTCTTCCGCGAGCTCGTCCGGCGCTACGGCAAGACCATGGCTTTCAACTTCAGCAATGTGAAGCTTTCCTCGGGCGTGAAAGTCATGGGCCAGCTTGGCAAGGGCGGCAAGCGCGGGCAGCGCGACCAAGTCTATCCGACCATCACTTTCGCACTCAAAGCCTCCTGAGGTCGGCAATGCCGGGCGATCCCCTTCGCGATGCCTTCCGCACCCTGTTGGCGACGGTGAAGACCGAGAAGTCGATCGCCTGGGCGACGAAGGACACGCTCAACACGGCGGAGAATCCGGACGCGAGCGGCCCCTATCTGGAGCTGGCTTTCGACGGCGGCACGGAGGAGCAGGGGACGTTCGGGGCGCCGGGCAGCAACCTTCATGACGAAGAAGGCCAGGTCCGGCTGAACATCTACATGCCGATGGGCTCCGAGCAGGCCCAAGGCGAGGTCTATGCCTGGGCGCTGCGCAACGGCTTCCGCGCCCGGAAATTCCAGACGTCGGAAGGACGCGACGTCTACATCGATGCCGTCACCCCGATGGGAGGCGGCGAAACCATGGGCGGGATGTGGGTCGAAACCATCGCGCTGTCCTACCGCACCACCAATCTCGGCTGATCTCAAAGGAGAGACACCATGGACGCTAGTCGCAAACAGGACGCCATCATCGCCGAAAGCGCCCGCGGCACGACGCCGGCGACGCCGACGTTCCTCCTCCTGCCCGCCATGAGCATCGGCGGCCGGGTCAATCGCCCACAGACCCGCGCCCGTTCTCGCCAGCCGCATCGCGCCGCCGTGAATACGGTGCAGGGCCTCAGCGAGTACGCCCGCACCATCGACATGGACCTGATGTACGAAGGCAGCTTGAACGAGCTGTTCTCTTCGCTGTTTCAGGCCGACTGGGCGACCGATGTCCTGAAGTTCGGCAGCACCCTGCAGCCGATCTCGCTGGAGGAGAAGTTCAACGGCGCGACGAACTTCCGCCGTTCCACCGGGCTCATCGTCGACAGCCTCCGGCTTTCCTCGCGCCTCGGCGGGCCGATCCAGCTCAGCTTCGGCCTCAAGGGGCTCGGCGAGACCACGGCGGGGACCGCGATCTCCGGCGCGACCTATACCGCCATCACCGGCCACAAGCCGTTCACGCCGGCGGACATCGTGGTCAATGACGCCTTCGGCATCAGCAGCCCCAAGGTGCAAACGCTCGACATCACCTTCGCCAACAACAGCCAGGATCTCTACGGCTTCGGCAGCAACGATCCCGACGACACCAGCCTCGGAGAACTCGACATCACCGGGACGATCGCGCTGCGCTTTACCGCGCTGGCCCAGTACGCCGACTTCGTGAATGGCGCCGACCAAGCGCTCGACCTGACCTTTGGCCACACCACCACCGAGAAGTATCAGCTCGAGCTGCCGAACTGCTGTGCCTACAACCCCGACATCGTTGATCCCGGCTCGACGGGCCCGCACACCGTGAACATCGAGTTCACGGCGAAGTATTCGTCCGGCGACGCGACCGCCGCGATCCTCACCCGCGCGGTCGCCTAGTCCGGCGCCGGCACACACCACGACAGGAGACCGGTATGGAGACCATCGAGGTCCGTATCCTCACGACCTTCCACCGCTTCGTGCCCGCCGGTGACGGCAAGGAGGCGCGGGAGGATTTCATCCAGGGCGGCAAGTATCACGTCGACGCCGCCACGGCCGAGCTGTGGTGCGACGTGAAGGGTCTCGCCATCCGCATCGGCGAGTAGAAAAGGAAAGAGGGACATGGAAAACACGGCCTATGATTTCGAGGACGTCGACGTCCTGAAGCGCGAACGAGACGTCGAGGGCGAACTAGGCATCTGGATGCGGGTCACCGATACGATCTTCCTTCACGTGCTCTGCCAGTCCGATGCGAACCCGCGCTTCCGCACCCACGGCATGCGCATGATCCGCGAGATCCAGCGCCAGGCCAATGCCGGCGCCACCCCCGCGCAGCTCGATCGCGCGTGGGCGCACTTCCACGCCGAGTGCGTCGTGCTGGGCTGGCGCGGCGTGAACACCAAGGACGGAACGCCGGTGCCGTTCAGCAAGGCGGCCTATGTCGAGTGGGCTGCGCGCCAGCAGCGGATCCGGTTCATCGTTGAGGAATGGTCTAAGGAAGACCAGAACTTCCGCCGCAGCATGGCCGACTCCATCGCGGGGCAGCTGGGAAACTAGTTCGCTGGGATGTCCAACACGGCGCCAACTTCGCGAGCGACCGTGAATTTGCCCTGGCCGGTGACCAGGGCTTCGTCGATCACCTGGCATCCCGGCCGATCATCAGCGAAGAAGCCGAAGAGTATCACGCCGCCTTTCAGCGGCTCAGCCGAGACAGGACCAAGACCGTGGTCGGCGGTGGCATGGGGCCGTCGATCAAGGAGCCAGATCCGATCCCGCTGTCCGTGATCCGCGGGGAGGGCGAGCGGCTCGGCTTCGAGGGCGAGGCACTGGAGTTCTTCATCGAGATCCTGGCCGAGGCCGACGGCATCTTTCTCGAGGTGCGGCTGAAGCAGATCCTCGATGAAGCCACCAAGATGATGGCGGACCTGAAGCGGAGTTCGAAGCGGTGAGTCCACTGCTCCTGCCCAGCTCCCACACCAATCCGTAGCTGCATCTCCGCCCATTTGGGGCGGTGCAACCTCATCCGCGCGCAAGGGAGGTGTAGATGGCTGACAGCACCTCCGAATCGACCGAGACCATCAGGATCGTGGTTGATGCCCGCGGCGCGAAGTCTGGCAGCGCTGAGGTCCGACGCGGTCTTCGCGAGGTCAAGACCGAGGCCGAAGCGACCAACGCCTCGCTGTCGCGCATGGAGCGGGCACTCGGCGCTGTCGGCGGCCAAATCCGGTCTCTCGCTGCCGTTGCCGGCGCCGCTCTCGGCATCCGGGCGATCGTTCAAGCGGCCGACGCGTACACCGGCCTGACCAACCAGCTTCGCGTCGCCGGCCTAGCTGGTGACGACCTGACGAAGGTGCAGGATCGGCTCTTTGCGGCGGCGAACCGAAACGGTGCGCAGATCAGCGCCGTGACGCAGCTCTACAGCCGCGGCGCCATGGCGGCCGGAGACCTCGGCGCCACCCAAGAAAAGCTGCTGCAGTTCGTGGATGGCGTCACCGCTGGCTTGAAGGTGCAGGGCGGCTCGGCCGAGGCGTCGTCGGGCGCGCTGCTGCAGCTGTCGCAGGCCTTGGGTGGCGGCATCGTTCGTGCCGAAGAATTTAACAGCGTCCTCGAAGGCGCATTTCCGATTGCCCAGGCCGCTGCCCGTGGGATCGACGGCATGAACGGCAGCGTTTCCAAGCTGCGCACGGCCGTCGCCGACGGCAAGGTCACCTCGGCAGTGTTCTTCGACGGATTGTTGAAGGGCTTCAAGCAGACGGAGCAGCAGGCCGCCGGCATGAACATGACCATCGCCGGCGCGACGACGACGCTCGGAAACAGCTGGATCAGGCTCGTCGGGAGTGTCGACAGGGCGACCGGTGCCAGTTCCGGTCTAGCAAAGGCCATCACGGGCGTCGCCAGCATGCTCGATCTTGCAAGGGGAGCAGCTGACAAGTTCGCCGCCAGCATCGGAGGCATCGCGGAAGGGACAGTTATCGCCGGCACCGCGCTTGCCGTGGCGTTCGCCCCGGCCGCGCTCTCGGCCATGGCGACCGGCTTCGGGGTCTTGGGCGCCGCCGGCATCGCGGCGGTGCGCGGCATCACGGCTGCCATGATGGCCAATCCCATCGGGGCACTGGCGGTCGCCATCACGGGCGCCGTTGCCGCGGCCTATTACTTCCGTGACGAGATCCAGAAAGCGATCGGGGTCGACGTCGTCGGTGTCGCGAAGACGGCTGCGAACTTCGTGATCAACAGCTTCGTCGCGGCCTACGAGGACATCAAGCTGGCCTGGTCCCGGTTGCCGACAGCGCTCGGCGACGTCGCCATATCGGCTGCGAATGCCGTCATCGGTGCCGTCGAGGACATGGTCAATGGAGCCGCCAAGCGCATCGACGTCCTGATCGAGAAGGCCAACAAGGTCAACCCGTTCAAGCCGATCCCGACGATTGGCTCGGTGAAATTCGACCGGCTCGAAAACCCATACGAAGGATCGGCGGACAACTATCTCCGCGATCGTGAAGCAATGCTCCGGCGGGTGTACGGCAGCGATCCTACGGGTGCCGTTGGCGATTCGGTACGCCGCGCCTTCAACCGCCCCGACCCGCCCCCGCTTGGCGGTCCGACAGGCGGGGGAGGTGGGCCGCCGCCGAACAAGGGCGCCGAGGACGCCCAGAAGAAGTACGAGAAGCTGAAGGATCAGCTTGAGCTCACAGCTCGCGCTCAAGACCAGATGACGGCCGCGGCGCGCGCCGGTGACGTGGCCTTCGAAGAGCAGAAGGTCACGTTGGAAGCGCAGCAAAAGATCCTCGACATCTTCGGCGTCACGGTCGGCCGCGGGAACGAGAAGCTGGAGGAGCTGCGCAAGCTCCTGTTGAGTATCTCGCAGGGCAAGGCAGCTGAGGCGTTCAACGTCGCCACGACCGAACTCGAAAAGCAGAACGAGGTCCTTGAGGTCCAGAACCGGATGATGGGCCAGGCGCCGGAGCTGATCGCGCAGGAAATTGCGATGATCAAGGTCCGCCAGGACGTCGAGAAGGCCGGCGGCAAGCTCTCACAGGAGGAGATCGATCGACGCTTCAAGGCAGTCGAGGTCGGCGAGCTGCTGAAGGCGCAAGGCGAGGAACTGAAGCGCGCGAGCGAAATGTGGCTGGAGCCGCTGAAGTCGGGCTTGCAGTCGATTCAGGCTTCCGCTGCCGACATGTGGGAAAACATCCTGCAGAACGGCAAGTTCTCGATGGAGGAGTTCGGGCAGCTCTTCATCAAGACCGCGCGTCGGGCCGCCGCCGAATTGCTCGCGCTGTCGACGATCCGGCCCGTGATCGGCATGGGCGTCGAGGCGTTGGGCTCGATCGGGCTCGTCTCGCCCGGAACGGCATCGGCGCTCGGCTATGGCGGATCTTCGGGCGGCGGTGGCAGCGGCGGCTTGTCGAGCATGGGCGGCGGCGGCCTCGGCAATCTCTTCGGCGGCAGCAGCGGGTTCTTCAGCCGCCCCATCGCGTCGCTGTTCCCGTCTGCGACACCGTCCGGCGGCTTTGCAAGCGTCGGCGATTTACTGGCGAGCGGCCAGACCGGCGCCAGCGCTGCGCAGTCCGGCATCGGCGGACTGGGTGGCATCAGCATCGGGCAGGGGTTGGGTGCGCTTGGCGGCTTCGGAATGGGCGCCTATCAACTGTTCTCCGCGAACGGCAACACCGGCAAGACCATCGGCGGCATCGGCAGCATGATCGGCGCCGCGGTCTCCCTGATCCCCGGGGTGGGCCAGATCGCCGGCCCGATCATCAGCATCCTGTCGAGCATCGTGCCGAGCCTCTTCGGCGAGTCCAACACCCGCACCCACAGCAGCACGAACGCCAACCTCCGCTACGGCAATGGCAGCTGGTACACGACGGGCGGCGCCTACGGGCCCGGCGCCAACTCCAGCCAGTCGGAAAGCCAGCTGCGCGGCCTCACCGGCGGCATCGATTCAGTGTTCAGCCTTCTCGGTGGCGTGAAGGATGCCGGCAAGGTCTGGGGCCTCGATGCCTCGAGCTGGACCGCCCAGGGCAAGGACTGGTCCTACACCTCGAACGCCACCCACCTCGTCGATCCCAATGGCAATCGCGAAGCCTGGCGGATGAACATGGGCGACATGATGGACACCGGTGCGGCGCAGGTCGCGATCCGGTCGATCCTCGGCGGCGCCGTGGGCGAGATCTCGACGACGATGACCGGCGCGCTGAAGGCCATGAGCGCCGCCTCGATGGGCATCAAGGAGACCGCCGAGAGCATCGTCTTCGTCGACGAGGTCTACGAGCGCCTCGGCAAGGGCGCGCTCACCGTCCGGACGCAGTTCCGCGAGCTGGAGAAGCAGTTCGGCGACATGACCGACACGGCGAAGAAGCTGGGCCTGTCGCTGGCGCCGGTCGAGGCCGAGCAGAAGAAGGCCACCGAACGGCTGGGGCAGGACTATGTCGACAGCCTGATCGATCCCATCGCCGCCGGCCTGCGCGCCTGGGAGGACGAGAAGAAGTCGATCCTCGCCAACATCGACTACATCAGCCAGCACACCGACGTCGTGGTCGACGCGGCGCGGATCAACGAGGCGCTGCTGCGCAAGGAAGCCGCGCTGAAGGAGCAGCTCTACGGCGGCTCGATCGCGCTGCTCGAGGATGCGATCGCGCGGCTGACGCCGGGCGGCAATCTCGCCAACCTCGATCCGTCCGGCACGATGGCCGGGCTGCAGGCGTCCTACCAGGCGACCTATGCCCAGGCCGCCGCCGGCGACGCCGCGGCGATCGGCCGGTTCGGCGCCGAGAGCACGGCCTATGCCGAGTATGCCCGGGGCTTCTATGCCGGCTCGCCCGAATACAATGCGATCCGGAACCAGATCGTTGAGGCGCTGCAGACCGTGCAGGCCTCGGTCGTCGGCCCGGTGGCGCCGTCCGGCGACGCGGCGAATTCGGCCTCCAATCCGAACGGCGCGCAAATGCAGCAGCTCATGGCCACCATCAACAATCTGGTTTCCGAGCTGCAGGCCGAGCGCGCCGAATCGGCGAAGCTGCGCGCCGTGCTGTCGCGCCACGTGACGACACAGGCCGCCTGACATGGCGCCGGTCGACTATGCCAAGGGAGGTGTTCCATGACGGCGATCTCCCGCGTCGACACAGTCACGCCCCAGTTTATCAACGAGCTCAACGCGAACTTCGCCACCCTCGATGCCGCGCAGGTCACGACGTTCGCCCAGCTGAAGGCTGCGCCGTTGAATGCGCCTGCTGTCATCAACTGCGCTTGCGGCTTTGTTCTGGAAGATGGGCGCGGGGGACAGTTCGCGTTCGACGAAAGCGATACGACCACGCCTGGCGATGATGCTCTCGTGCTCCTCGACAGTCGCGGGCGGCGCTGGAAGAGGGTCATCACTGACGGGGTCTATCGCCTGTCGTGGTGGGGGCCGGACAAGGTCGGTATCATCGACTGCGCCCAGAAGGTCCGCGACTGGTACACCGCATTCGCGACCGCGCGCGTGGAAGGCCACGCCGAAGCCGGCCGCTACCGTTGCGACACCGCCGTCTTCATCGATCTCGGCCTGGTTCAGCAGGGCACGCGGATGACCGGTGCCGGCATGTACAACACGATCTTCGATGTCCGGAACGTGCCGACATCGCCGCAATGGCTGTTCTATGCCGGCGGCGGCTCGCCGTCGGCTCCTGCTGAGGCGAACTACTGGTACATCGCCAGCTTCTCCATCAGCGGCAACATCGGTGGCAGCGGCATCGCGGTTCAGTGGGGAACCGACGACGCCTCGGACGCGATCAACAGCGCGATGGTCGCGAATGTCTGGATGGCGAACTCAAACACGGCCAAGAGCCCAACGGCCGTGGGCGTCCGCCATAACAACACCGTCCGGTGCATTTTCGACAATATCGTCGAAGCCTGCGGCACCGAGATCCTGACTCGGACGGTGTCGGGTGCGGCCAACAATGGCTCGGGCAAGGTGCGGCTGACGCTGGACGACACCACGACGCTGGTCGGCAACATGGTGGTCACGGTGGCAGGCATCGTCGGCACGACCGAGGCGAACGGCACGCAGACCATCCTTGCCGTGGTCGACGGCACGCATGTCGACCTCGATGTTGCCTATAGCAACGCCTACGTTTCGGGTGGCACCTTCACCGCCTACAAGGGCTGGGGCATCGCCCAGCAGCTCCGTCATTCAGCCTTCTGCGATTTCTCGGGCGCGTTCGGGCCGGCGGGGACTGGCGTCCACATCACGGGCGGCGCTCCTTACGGCAACATCTGGCGCAATCCTACGATCGAGATGGTCGACGACGCCATCAAGCAGGATGTCGCGACCGGGCCGAACAGCTTCTTCGGCGGCCAGTACGCGGTCTATGGCGGCGGCTATCTCGTCAGCAACACCGGCGCGGGCAGTAGTGGCTACTTGCTGATCGAGAATCCGAACAACGGTTCGCCGGCAACCAACCTCTATGCTTCGACCGGCAAGGGCGTCGATCCGGCGGGCTACTACATGGTCCACATCCGCGGCTACTACGGCGACGGCCCGCAGCTGATCGGCGTCGGCGCCTCTCCCTTCACCTGGATCAACAAGACCGGCCAGGTGCAGCAGGTCATCACGTCGGGCGGCGTGGTCAGCACGATCGAATACAAGGGTCCGAATGCCGGGTCCGTATTCGCCAACACCTACGCGACTTCGGGCGCGATCCTCGTTCCGCCCGGCGCTGCGCTGAAGTGGACGCACGGCGGCGCGCCCACCGCCTTCGTCTCTCCTCTGATCTGATCATGTCAGACATCCCTTATCGGTTTCAGTACGACTATCCGCCGGAGCAGCTGGACTCGCGCACAACATACGCCGACTTCTTCCCGCCGCTTGGCCAGTTCGGCGGGCCGGGCCAACCCTGGCCGCTGGCCTATGGCGTTGCCCCGCTGGATTTCGGCGCCTACCGCGACCGCGACCTGCTGCTCGTTGCAGAGCCTGTCGATCCGGAGAGCGGGCCCACACTCGGGCTGTTCGCCCCATTGGGCGATCTGTCTCATCCCGAGGGCGGCGAGTGGGGCTGGAAGGGTGGCAAGGTTGTCATCTACCCGGCCGCGACGGTGGGCCGTTCGACCAGCAACGACGACACGCCGGCGGCGATCTACGTCCATGGCGGCCTGCCGGCCTCGCCGAACTTCGCCTCGTCACTGTTCGACGGCGTCGACCCGCTGACCCGCAGCCGGCCCACGGTGGGCGAGATCGAGATCCTCGACCCGTCTGGCGAACTGGACTGGCTGCTCGACTATGTGTGGGACGGCGCGCGGCTCAGCCTGAAGCGGGGACGGCGCGGCACGAACTTCTCGACCTGGGAGACCGTGGCGCGCTTCACCACCTCGGGCCTGGTGCCGGCGCTGGATGCCAAGCGCTTCGCGCTGCGCGATCTCGGCTGGCAGCTGCAGGGCCCGCTGCACGGCGAGCACTACAAGGGCACCGGCGGACTCGAGGGCGATGCCGGCCAGGCCGGCCGCTGGAAGCCCTGGGCGCTGGGCTGGTGCTTCAACGCCGAGCCGGTGCTGCTCAGCGCCGCCGACCAGGTCTTCCAGTGGAGCCTCGGCTCGTCGCAGTCGCTGCTGGCCTTCAAGCACGGCGGCGTCGTGCTGCCGGTCCATGCCGACTATCCGACCTATGAGGCGCTGGCCGCAGCGTCGATCCCGTCGGGCCACGTCGGGACCTGCCTCGCGCATTCATTGGCCCGGCCGAACATCACCTTGCAGTACGGCATCCGGGTCGATGTCATCGGCGATGCCGATATCGCCTATGGCCATCCCGGTCCCACCACCCGCGCCGCGATCGCGCGCCGCATCGCCACGGCCCGTGGCGTCAACCGGCTCGACGACACCGCCGACATCGACATGACCGGCTTCAACCGGCTGGAGATCCGGCACGCCGCGCCGGTTGGCTGGTACTTCGGCGAGGAAATCTCCAAGGCCGATGCCCTCGACCTGGTGATGGCGGGCATCCTGGGCTGGTGGCGCATCCGGCCCGACGGGCTGCTCACGGTGGGCTTCGTCGAATCGCCATCAATCGGATCGTCGCTCTCGATCGCGTACCGGGAAGAGGGGATGGGCGAGCCGCGGGTGGTGGCGATCGGCGCCCCGCGCGCCGGCACCGCGATGAGCTGGCGGACCAACAACACGCCGCAAGACCGCGATGAGCTGGCGCCGTCCGTAGACGATGCCACGGCCGAGATCCTGTCGCAGGAGTCGCGATGGGCCACGGCCGCCTCGCCGGCGGTGGCGACGCTCTGGCCGACCGCCCGAACGGCGTTCGTCGCCAACTCGGGTTTCTGGAACGAGGCCGACGCCGCGCTCGAGGCGGCGCGGCAGCAGGGCATCCTCGATGTGCCGCGCAAGCGCTGGCAGTGGCCGATGAAGGTCGATCCCTATGCCGACCTGCTGGGCTCGGTGGCGACCCTGACCGGCTTCGACCGGCTGGCCGCTGGCGCGGCGCTGCCGCTGCTGGCCATCGGCATCGATGCGCAGGGCGCCGATGAAGTGATCTTCGATTGGTGGGGGTGAAATGGCGCACAAGGTATTCGATCTCGCTCAACAGCTCACGACCGGGACGGGGACGGGCGCACTTCCGCTCGGCGCCGTGCCGTCCGGCTGCATCGGATTCGCCGACCAGGGTGCGGTCGCCGGCGATACGTTCTGGGGCTGTATCCGGCACCTGACAGCGAACGAAGTCGAAGTCACGCTCTGCACCATCGTGGGCGACGGCACGATCACGCGCGCCGCGACGCCGCTGATCTCGACGACCGGCGCGAAGATCGCCTTTTCAGCTGGCACCAAGACCATCACCTGCGTCGCGCCGGGTTCGAAAAGCATCGTGATGGACAACAACGGCGATGCATTGGTCACGGGCGCGTTCGCCGCCGCCGTGGTCAACGCGACATCTATCTATCAGTTCAATGGATCGGCCGTACTCTCCAGAGGGGGCGGTTTCACCATCATCTACGAGAACGCGGGCGCTCCCAGCCTGCTGCTCGCGGCGTCCAGCAACTACTATCAGTCCGCTGAGCACATCTTTCGTGACGACGATCAGACGACGGTGCGGGCTACACTAAATGGCACAGGCCTGCGCCTTGGTGCTGGCGCCCCCGCGAAGCAACTGCACCTTTACGGCTCCGACAATTCGCTGCAGATTCTGCAAAAGCTCCAGAATTACAATGCCGGAACGCCCATCGCGGCTATTGGCTTCGATGTCACGGCGTTCGGGGAGACCGAGGTTTGCAAGGCGGCCATCGGCTTTACACGCAATAACGCTCAGGGCGTCGGCGACTATGTATTTCTGCTGCGCAACAATACGGATACGGCTGAAGTCACGGCCGCGAACGAGGTTCTGCGTATCCAGGCGGCGGGGCATGTTCTGCCCGGCGCCGACAACGCTCAAAACCTCGGCAGCGGCTCGCTGCGTTATGGGACCGTCTATGCCGGCACCGGCGCGATCAACACCTCTGGCCGTGCCGCCAAGGCGTTCATCGGTGATGCCATCGACGCCGAACGGCGTGCCGCCCGTCGCATCCTCGACATAGGGCCGCGCCGCTACAAGCTTGCCGAAGCTGTCGAGAAGAAAGGCGACGCCGCGCGTTGGCACTTCGGCTATGTCGCCGAGGATGTCCGCGACGCGCTGGCCGCCGAAGGGCTGGATCCTTGGACCTACGGCTTCATGTGCCGCGACCGCGTCCTTGCCAACGAAAGGTACACCGAGACGGAAAGCCGCCCGAAGACGCGGAAGGTCAAGGACTATGAGAACGTCGTCGAGGTTCGCGACGGCAAGCCGGTGCGCATTCGCAAGGCCGTCGAGCGTGACGATCCGGTGGGCACGATGCGGCCCGTCTACGATGAAGGCGGCGCGCCGGTCATGGTCGAAGTGCGCAACGCGCAAGGCGCCCTCGCGCTCGCGCCGATGCTGCACTTCGTTCCCGAAATGGAAGAGGTCGAAGTCGAGTGCGTCCGCCAAGTTGACACCGGCGTGGATCGACTGGGCTTGAGGTACTCCGAACTGGAGGCCTTCCTCCGCTGCGCGGCCTGACGCCCAATGCCGATGTCGCCAGCCCCCTACAGCGTGCAGCCGGTCGGGGCAGGGGACCCGTACACGCCTCCGGTTGCGGTGCCGCAGAACTGCCTGTTCCTGTCGTCGCGCACGATCGACCGCGCGACCGTCGTCGCCGGGACCGAGGTCAGCGGCCTGCCGGCGTCTTACCTCGCCGACATCCAGCCGGCCAAGAAGTGGCGCACGACCGGCAAGACCGGCCAGTACCTCAACGTCACGCTCGAGCAGGCCGAGGCCCTCGATACGGCGGCCTTCATCGCGCCAAACCATGGCGCCTCGACCGTGGTCAGGATCTATGCCGCAGAGACCGCCGATGCGCTGCTCTCGGCGCCCGCTCTCGACACCGGCTGGCAGAGCCCATGGCCGGGCGGCGAGAAGCCGGTCGTGGTGGACTGGCCCATCTTCGTCGGCCTGGTGCGCTGGACCAACACGGCGGCCTACAAATACTGGCGGATTGAGTTCGCCGATCCGGGCTCGCTGCTGAGCTATTTCGATCTCGGGCGCGTGCTGCTGGGCCCGGCTTTCCAGCCGCGCTTCAACGTCGACATCAATCCGGCGATCGGCCTGCAGTCGCCGGACGCCCAGGCCCGGACACCATTCGCCCGCACCTATACCGATCCGCGTGGCCCGGCCTCGCGCCGGCTGACCCTGCCGTTCTCCGGCATCCACCACGACGACCTGGTCGACTCGCTGTTCGAGCTGCAGCGCCATTGCGGTCTTGCCCGCGACTTCGTCTTCGCGCTCGATCCCGGTGCGGCCCGGACCAACGCGCACCTCTACACCCTGCAGGCGCTGTTCGCCGACGCCGCGCAGTTCGAGGCGCAGCCCTGGTGGGACGGCGACGCCGGGCTCTGGCGGACGCAGCTCACCCTCACCGAACCGCTCTAGAGAGAGGCCCGACATGGCGCGCACCTTTGCCGAGGAAACCGTCGAGACCAGCAACACGACGGGGACCGGGTCTTACACGCTCGACGGCGCCAAGGGCGATTACCTGCCCTTCGAGGCGACCTACGGCTCGGGCGACAAGCCGGCCTATGTCGTGCGCAACAAGAACAACACGAAGTGGGAGATGAACCGCGGCGCGGCCTTCACGCCGGGCTCGCCGGCCACGCTGGCACGCAACGTCTGGAAGTCGACCAACAGCAACGCCGCGGTGCCCTGGACGGTCGACGACCTGCCGCTCACGGTCTACGTGCCGGCGTCGGCCGAGGTCCACGAGGGCGTTGTCACCGGCTGGCTGGCGGCGGCCCGACATGCGCTGCTGCGTGCGGGCGCGCTGTTCTGGACCTATGCCGACGCCGCCGTGCGCTGGGATCGATACCTCGCCCTGGGCGATTCGACGGCGACGCACATCGGGCATGTCGATGTGCCGAGCGGACTGTACTTCGGCGATGGGCGCCGGCCGTGGACGGCAGTCGGAGCGGCCAACAAGATCGTCGCCGCGGCTGATATTGGCGGTGTCTTCACGCAGGACAATTCGGCAGCGGACCGAGTCTTCACCCTGCCGGCGCATGGCGATGCGGGTGTCGGTCACGGCTTCAGGGTCGGCGGCCTCGGCCTTACCGCCGGCGGCCAGTACGGCATTGTGCTGACGCCGGCGGCGGGCGACGGCATCGACGGTGGTGCCGACGGTGTCGTGAAGAGGATTCCGGGCGGTGTCCGCTTCGACGTCGAATGGGACGAGGCGGGCGATACGTGGCGCGTGAGTTGGCTCAACACCATGCCGGCGGTGTGGAGCGGACGGCGTCAGACCATTGCCGCGGGTCCCGTCTCGACGGCCGGACTGCCGATCTTCCTGCCGTCGACCAACGGGGCATTGAGCTTGACCGCCCAGAACATCACCGCTGTGTCGCGCTTCGTGGCGACGGCGGCCAATGGCTGGGACTGGCAGGGCCGCCCGAACGATCGGGTGGGCGTCAGCCTGACCAACCTGGCATGGACCGGCCTCACGGCCAGCCGCGCCGCGGCCACCCCGAACTTCCTCTATGTCGCCATCGGCACAGACGGCACGCTGACGCCCGGCAGCACCTTGCTGGCACCGATCTACCAGCACGGTGGCACGCCCGACACGACCTCGGGTCAGTTCACGTTCAACATCGCCGAGATGAAGGGCTACCTCGGCAACGGCAGCACGGCGCCCGAGGCCTTCGTGGTCTTCGTCGGGGAGGCGGCCACGGACGGCAGCGGTGTCATCAGCACCGTCGCTTACGCCTACAACAGCCGATTCGAATCCACCTTCACGGCGACGCTGCCCGGGGCCAGCACCGCGATCGGCGCGACCCACAATCTCGGTGTCAAGCCGCGCCTCTTCAAACTGGTGATCGAGAATACGACGACGGAGCTTGGTTACGCCGTCGGGGAGCAGGTGACCGAAGGCATCATGGGGCAGTTGAGCACGACGCAGGTCGTCACTCTGACGCCGTGGAGCAGCAACAAGTCGGGAGGGATCGTGACCGGTAACGGCGGCTCCGGCTCGCTCTACGTCGCGTCCAGGTCCGTGCCTGGTGCCTGGTCCGCCCTCACGCTGGCGAGCTGGAAGTACGGCTTCATCGCCGATCGTGGGTGGTAGGGCGGCGGAGCCTTCTGAGGCCCGGGAGCCCGCGCGGCGGTAACGAAGGCAAGCACGGGGAGAGTGCGGATGGCGACGATCGCCGACTGGATACTCGAGAGAGTCGACACGCTGGCCCTGTGGCTGGTACCGCCGTCGATGCTGGGCGCGTTCTTCGGCGATGCGTTCCGCAAGGACCTGCTGACGCCGAGGCAGCGCCTGGCCGCGTTCGCATTGGCCGTGGCGATCAGCCCGCTCGCCGGCATGGCGGCCGGCAAGGAATGGGGCTGGCATCCCTGGACCTGCAGCGTCATCGCGACCCTGGCCGCGGTGCTGGGCACCGACATGATCGCCCTGGTCGTGATGGTGATGCGCGAGTTCCGCAGCGATCCCTGGGGCACCGCCGGCAAGACCGCCGAGGCGATCAAGAAGCTGGCCGACGCGGTGCTGTCATTCGTGCCGTGGAGGGCGAAGTGAGCGCGGGCGAACTGGTCGTGATCCTGGCCGCCGTGGCCTTCCTTCTGTGGAGAGCACGGCGAGCGGGCGGGCCCAAGGGGCCGCCAGATAGGCGCCATAAGCTGCGTCCAACTGTTTCAACCTCGAGGTTCTCATGCCGGACAAGATTTCCGAGATGATCGAGCGCGTCCTCGTTCGTGAGGGCCGCGACCAGTATACCGACGATCCCAGCGACGCCGGCGGGCCCACGAAGTGGGGCATCATGCAGGGCGCGCTGGCGAAGGGGCGGGGCTGGCCTGTGCCGGCCGCCGAGGTCCAGGCGCTGCGCAAGGACGAAGCCGATGCCATCTATCGTCGCTCCTACAGGTAACCCAGCCTCGCCATCAGCGGGGCCGCCGCCGTTTCGATTTCCTTGATCGTCTCCGGAGAAAGATGCTTGAGGTAGTCGTCGGTCGTGCCGACCCGGTATATGGGTCGCTGCTCGGGCTCGGGCGCGCGTTCACGCGCAGCGGCGACATCGCTTTCGACCGCAACGATCCGGGCGACCCCGTCGTGATCGCAGGGAAGCCTGCAGGCGCTGAACACATCAGTCAGCGCGGCATGCATGTTGGATTTCATGTCTTCGTAGCGAACCAGCACAGATGGGGCATCGTCGATCCATTGGCAGTTCTGGGTCTGCCATGTGGCAGCAAAGTCGGCGGGGTCGATCTTGCCGGCCCACTCGCTATCGGTGGTGGAGAAGTAGTGCAGCGCCGAGTTGAAGACGGCTCTGGGATCGCGAACTATCACCACCGTACAGGCGTCGGGAAAGACTTCTCTGGCAAGGCGGACCGCGTGCGGGTGGAGGTCGTTGCGCACAGCCCCCCAACAGGGATAGGCGCTCTTGTCGAACGTTGCCCCTGGCTCGACCTCATCGAGAAGGGCTTTCCACGCCGCAGCCGTCGCGCGCTCACCGATTGCCTTTTGCCGCTCCGGCGGCAGGATGTTGTGTAGCCGAGCGTGCTGAGTAATGCGCTCGTAAAGCTCCGTGAAGTACCATTCGCCGCGTTTTGGCACTGTGCAGACGTGGCCGAAGCAGTCGCGCAGCCACGTCGTTCCAGACTTTTGGCTGCCGATGGCAAATCTCATGGGGGCCACTTACGGGTCTCCGAGCGCCTGTTGTCGCGCGAAGTGTTCCTTGGGAGCATTAGTCTCCGCGCGGCGCTCCCCTTCGATCGCGGTTCGTGCAAGCGCGAGCCAGTAGGGTTTGGCCGCCATCCCGGCGATCTCGTCAGGTGTCACGGCAAGTTTCATTTGCGCCACGTGGGCTGTGACCAGGCGGATGGCGACAGTGTTTGGCTCCATCCGCCCATACTGCCGACCCCCGAAGAGTTCCGCTACGACTTTCCGCCGGCCCGCGACCCGGAGGCGTTCCGGCCGGCCGCTGAACGCTACAGGGACGATCCGCCTGAGTTCGAGGATCTTGAATAAAGCAGGGGCCCGGAGCGCCCGCGCAACGAACGCCCCGGACCTGACCAACCGATGCCCCAAGGAGGCGCCAGATGGTTGACGCGAGCGTAGGCAGGAAAGCGGCGTGTCCATGAGTGAGCAGGCCCCCACGGGAACGCAGGCGTACCGCTGGCTGGTGGGAATCGGCACTGCGGCGACCGTGGCGCTGGCCAGCTGGAAGTACGCCTTCGTCGCGGATCGCGGCTGGGGCTGAGCCGATGCAGCTCGATCCGGAAACCCTGCTCGGCATAAAGTCCGAGGTGCTGAAGGTCGCCGTCTCGGGCGCGCTGCTGGGCGTGCTCTGGCGGCGACAGTTCAAGTTTGTCGAGGCCGTATCCACGCTGGCCGCCGGCGTTGGCAGCGCGGCCTATATCGCGCCGTTGGTCCTCGCTCACTCTGGCGTCACTCATCCCGACATCCGCGCCGGCCTGATCTTCATCATAGGGCTGCTCGGCACGAACGTCTTCGCGGCGCTCACGACTTCGGCGCCCGAAGTTCTGCGCAAGATCATAGATCGGTGGACCGGCACCACACCGGATCCGCCGGCGCCACCATCCGGGGGAGGCGCCCCATGATCGACCTTCCGACAGTCACCCTCGCAGGCGCTATGGCCTCGATCGGAATGGTGGCCGGTGCGGCTGCGTTCCTTCTCGGCGTCGCGCAGTTGACCTGCGAGCATGGCGGCTCGTCCTGGCTGCCACGACTGACCACGGTGATGCTGTCGATGACCGCGGCCTATACCGCCGTCGACAGCTGGGACTTCTGGTCCGGTGTCGACGACACCCTCGACGCCAAAGCCGTGGCGTTCTGCATCGCGCTCGCCCTGTCGTGGGGCTACCGCCGGACATTCGGCTTCACCAGCCAGAGCCGCCATCGACCGCCGGCATAGCAGTCCCTCCAACCAACTGAGGTCAATATGCTTTCCGAACAGACGCTCCGGAAGATGCTTCCGGCTGCCGGCGCGCGCCTCGACGCCCACCTGCCGTTCATCGCGCCGGCGATGATCAAGGGCGACATCAAGACGCCCGATCGCATCGCCGCGTTCCTGGCGCATCTCGCGCACGAGAGCGGCGAGTATCGCTACATGGCGGAAATCTGGGGGCCGACCGAGGCACAGCTCGGCTACGAAGGTCGCGGCGACCTCGGCAACACGCAACCCGGCGATGGCCGCAAGTTCGCCGGTCACGGGCCTATCCAGGTAACTGGCAGGGCGAACCATCGCGCCTGCGGTCAGGCGTTGGGACTCGATCTAGAGTCTGATCCGACTCTGATCACGCGCCCGGAACACGGCACGGCCTCGGCGGTGTGGTTCTGGACGGTCGGCAACGGCAAGATCGACCTCAACCTGCTGGCAGATCGGGGCTGGTTCAAGACCATCACCCGCGTGATCAATGGCGGCCTGAACGGGCTGAGCGATCGTCGCCAGTACTGGGACCGCAACCGAGCGCTGCTCGGGCTGCCGATGATCGACCTCGACCTCGAGGCCGAGAAGATCACGGCATTCCAGCGCGCGCGGGGGCTGACGGCTGATGGCGTCGCCGGGCCCAAGACGTTCGCCGCGTTGAGGGCGGCGGCAGCATGATCGGCACCGTCGTCTCGTTCGCCCTCGATCATTGGGAATGGCTGGCACCGCTGGCCGGCGCGCCCCTGGCCGCGATCCCGTTCGCCGGTCCGATCCTGGTGTTCGTGAAGGCGAACTGGAAGTGGGCGCTGCCAGCCGTGGCCTTCCTCGCCCTGGGCGTCTGGGCCGCTGACCGCACCATCCGCGTCGCCAACCTCCGCGCCGAGATCGCGCGGGGCGAGGCCGAGCGGGCCGCCGCGGTGCTGGCGCAGAAGAACCGGGACCGCGACCTGGCCCGGCAGATCGACGCCGATCTCGACGAACGGAACGCCCGCACCGGTGCCGTCGTCACCACCCGAACCGAGGTGATCTATCGTGAAAAGCCTGTCATTCAGAGCCTCGATACTCCTGCTATGCGCGCTTCCGATGACGGCCTGCTCGAGCTCGGCTTTCATCGCGCCACGCGACCCGGCGCCGGCCAGCCTCAAGACCATTCCGCCGCGCCCTGAAATGGCGCCCGAGAAGCCCAACGACGTCGAACTCGCCGCCGAACGGCTGCGCTTCGGCGCCGCGATCATCGCCCTCGAGAACATCATCAAGGGCTGGATCAAGTGGGACGACGGGCGATGACGGCCATCCTGCTGATCGCCGCGGCCTTCCTCGCGCTTGCTGGCGTGGTCTGTGTCTGGGCCTGGCTGATCTGCCTCGGCCGCGGTGCCGATCGGCTGGCGGCCCGTCCGGCTGCGCTGTTCGCGGTGGTGTTGTTCGTACTGGCCGTGACGGCAGCTGGGGCGGCGATAGCGCACGATCCCTACACCGGCTGGACTCAGCCCGGCACCGGCGCTAGCTGCTGCAACCAGATGGCGCCGAACCGATCGACGGGCGACTGCCGGCCGATCCGGGCGCGCCTCGACGGCAATGGTGTCTGGTGGGTGCTGCTCGATACCGGATGGCGGCCGGTGCCGCTCCAGAGCGGGGGCGGCAGTCGCCGGCCTTTTTGTTCCTGCAGCCCCGGGTAGCGTTGACAGTGATGTCCGTCGTCGGCTTCCATTCACGCGAACTTTGGGGAGAGGTCGGATGTTGTTGAGGAGCGTACTCGCGGGTCTATGCTTGGTGGGATTGTCTTCGGTGGCGCTGGCGCAGAACGCGCAGCCTTACGGCAAGGGCTTCGACAGCTGGAACTTCTCGCGGACGAAGGAGCAGAGCGGCGTCAC
>WOUR01000086.1 GCA_009772935.1 Rhodospirillaceae bacterium | reverse complement strand
ATCGGGGGCTTCGCGCCCCGCCCCGTCGCACCATCAACCACCAGAGCAAAAGAAAAACAGACTCAACCTGCCGACGTGTGAAAAACGGGGAGCAGGTCAGATCTAGCGCAAGAGTTCGGCAACGGGTTGGACGGTCTGCGACTCGCGAGCTGCAGATGGCCACCCCCGCGGAAGAGGCAGATGGCTTGAGACTTCGGATGCTCTTCTGTTTTCGCCGCACTGTGTCCCTATGGTGTCCCCCGCAAAACAAAGGGGCTAGCCGTTTCCAGCTAACCCCTTGTTTTATATGGTGGAGCCAAACGGGATCGAACCGTTGACCTCTACAATGCCATTGTAGCGCTCTCCCAGCTGAGCTATGGCCCCGAATTCCTTGGGAAGGCGCGAGGTTATAAGTCCTGCCTCGCGCGCTGGCAACAGCCTCTAGCGGTCGCCCTCCTCCTTGTCATCAACCTCGACTTCGACCTCGATGTCGTCCTCGTCGTCGTCGAGATCGTCCGCCGCCAGCGCCTCGTCGCCGTCCACGTCGGGCAACTCGTCGCCGTCCAGGTCGTCCACCTTCTTCTTCGCTGCTGCCGCCTTGGCAGCCGCTGCCGCGGCAGCCGCTGCCGCTGCGGCCGTCGCGGCGGCCGCACCGCGGCCCCGGCGAACCTTCACGAAGTCCTCGCGATCATGCTCACGCCCGCACTTGGGGCATTTGATCGGGCTCTTCCCCAGGTCGTAAAAGCGCGCTGCACAGCTCTGGCAGGTGCGTTTGGTGCCCCAGCTCGCTTTGACCACGCTAAATCTCCTGCAAATAAGCTGGAATCGGCCGAACGGGCCGCGAGGGAGCGCGTATGTCACGCGTCTTTCACCCTGTCAAAACCAAATTCGGGCATGCTAGGAGGGCGCCGCGCCGCAACCGCCTTCCGCCCACTTTCGCCGTGGAGACCGCCCTGTCCGCTCATGTCGCTCCGGCGAAGCTCATCGCCCGCCCCGTGGACCGGTTGCAGGGCCGAGTCCGGGCCCCCGGCGACAAGTCGGTTTCCCATCGCGCCCTGATGTTCGGCGCGCTTGCGCTGGGCGAAACGAAGATCACCGGCCTGCTGGAAGGCGAGGACGTACTGGCGACGGCCGCCGCGCTGCGGGCGCTCGGCGCCCAGGTCGAGCACGAAGGCGGCGGTGCATGGCGCGTGCGCGGATTCGGGGTCGGCGGAGCGCGCGAGCCGGACAACGTCCTCGATCTCGGCAATTCCGGGACGTCGGCGCGTCTTCTGTCGGGCATTCTGGCCAGCCATCGCTTCACCAGTTTTATGACCGGCGATGCCTCGCTGCGCCGCCGGCCGATGCAGCGGGTCATCGGGCCGCTGTCGCAGATGGGCGCCCGTTTCGAGGCCCGCGAGGGTGGCCGCATGCCGCTCGCCATCGTCGGTACCGACGAGATGGTGCCGATCGAATACCGCCTTCCGGTGGCGTCGGCGCAGGTGAAGAGCGCCATCCTGCTGGCGGGCCTCAATACCGCGGGCGAGACCACCGTGGTCGAACCCGAGGCCACGCGCGACCACACCGAGCGCATGCTGCGCCATTTCGGCGCCGAGGTGCGGGTGGTGCCGGCGGAGGGGGGTGGCAAGCGGATCACCGTGGTCGGCTGGCCAGAACTCAAGGCGCGCGACATCGCCGTGCCGGGCGACCCCTCGTCGGCGGCTTTCGCCGTCGTGGCGGCGGCGATCCGTCCGGGCAGTGACGTCACGGTCGAGAATGTCGGCCTGAACCCGCTGCGCGCCGGCCTCTACGACACGCTGCGCGAGATGGGCGCCGACATCACGGCCGAGAACCAGCGCGAGGTCGGCGGCGAGCCGGTGGCCGACCTCCGGGTCAGGGGCGGCGAGCTGAACGGTGTCGAGGTGCCGCCCGAGCGGGCGCCCTCGATGATCGACGAGTATCCGATCCTGGCCGTGGCGGCGGCCTGCGCGCGCGGCACCACGCGCATGCTGGGCCTGGCGGAGCTGCGGGCCAAGGAGAGCGACCGGCTGGCCAGCGTCTCGGCCGGACTCGCGGTCAACGGGGTTCGCCACGAAATGGGTGCGGATACGCTGTTCGTGCACGGCACCGGCACGGCGCCGGTCGGTGGCGGGACGGTGGTCACCCACCTCGACCACCGCATCGCCATGGCGTTCCTCGTGCTGGGCCTGGCCTCGCGCGATGGCGTGGCGGTCGACGACGGCTCGCCGATCGATACCAGTTTCCCGGGCTTCGCCCGGCTGATGGGCGCGCTCGGGGCCAGGATCGAGGCGGCGTGACGAGAGGGCCGGTCATCACCATCGACGGGCCCGCGGGCGCCGGCAAGGGCACGCTCGCCCGCCGGCTGGCCGCCCATTTCGGCCTGCCGCACCTCGATACCGGCCTGCTTTATCGCGCGGTCGGGCTGAAGGCTGAGCGGAGCGGCGGCTCGCCCGTCGAGATCGCAGCCGGGCTGGAGCCATCGGATCTCGCCGATCCCGGGCTTCGCACCGACCAGGCGGGCCAGGCGGCGTCGAAAGTCGCCGTGATCCCGGAAGTTCGGGCCAACCTGCTGGATTTCCAGCGGAAGTTCGCAACCCAGGCGGCGGGTGCGGTGCTCGACGGGCGGGATACCGGCACCGTCATTTGCCCCGATGCGCCGGTGAAATTGTTCGTGACAGCCAGCGTCGAGGCGCGGGCCGAGCGGCGGTACCGGGAGTTGCGCGCCAAGGGTGTCGACACTATAAAGCCGCGCGTTCTTGCCGAGATGGCGGAGCGGGACCGTCGCGACAGCGAACGGGCGGCAGCACCACTCAAAGCCGCACCCGATGCTTACCACCTCGATACCAGCGACATGGATGCCGACGCGGCCTTCGCCGCCGCTTTGGCGTTCATCGAGCGCAAGGGCTTTCGATCCTCCGGGCCGTAAGTCGCCGCCGGCGGATCGAAGACTTCCAGCGGCGACTGCGCCGGAACGTGTCGTTCCTGCGCCGGTGTTTCAAGGCAGTGGATCCGCCGGACTTAACCGGTTGGCCGACGGGCGGCAGCGTTTCGCCCGGGATCGATGAAGGAGAGTTTGAATGGCCAAGGGCAGCGCCCTGCGCACCCCGAACGACGCCGCCAGCGCGGAGTTCGCAGCACTACTCGATGAATCGCTGGGCGGTTCGTCGAGCTTCGAAGGCACGGTCGTCAAGGGCCGCGTCATTCGCATTGCCAACGATTTCGTCGTGGTGGATGTCGGCCTCAAGTCCGAAGGCCGCGTCGCACTGCGTGAGTTCTCCAACGGTGGCGCCGGCGCCCCCGAGGTCAAGGAAGGCGATGTGGTCGACATCTTCGTCGATCGCATGGAGAACAAGGAAGGCGAGGCCGTCCTGTCGCGCGACAAGGCTCGCCGCGAGGAGGCCTGGACCGTTCTCGAGAAGGCGTTCACCGACCAGGAGCGTGTCATGGGCACGATCTTCGGCCGCGTGAAGGGTGGCTTCACGGTCGACCTGTCGGGTGCCGTGGCCTTCCTGCCGGGCAGCCAGGTCGACGTGCGTCCGGTGCGCGATGTCGGCCCGCTGATGGGCCAGGCCCAGCAGTTCGCCATCCTCAAGATGGACCGCCGCCGCGGCAACATCGTCGTGTCGCGCCGCGCCGTCATGGAAGAGACCCGCGCCGAGGACCGCACGCGCCTGATGGGCGCGCTGTCGGAGGGCCAGGTGCTCGACGGTGTCGTCAAGAACATCACCGACTACGGCGCGTTCGTGGATCTGGGCGGCGTCGACGGCCTGCTCCATGTCACCGACATCGCCTGGAAGCGCATCAACCATCCGTCGGAAGCCCTCACCATCGGCCAGCAGGTCAAGGTGCAGGTCGTCCGCTTCAACCCCGAGACGCAGCGCATCTCGCTCGGCATGAAGCAGCTGATGAGCGATCCGTGGGACGGCGCGGGTGCCAAGTACCCGGTCGGCCTCAAGCTCAAGGGCCGCGTCACCAACATCACCGACTACGGCGCGTTCGTCGAACTGGAGCCGGGCGTCGAGGGTCTGGTCCACGTTTCGGAAATGAGCTGGACCAAGAAGAACGTGCACCCCGGCAAGATCGTCTCGACCTCGCAGGAAGTCGAAGTGATGGTGCTGGACGTCGACATGTCCAAGCGCCGCATCTCGCTCGGCCTCAAGCAGTGCATGGCCAACCCGTGGGAGAGCTTCGCCGACCAGTACCCGGCCGGTACCGAGATCGAGGGCGAGGTTCGCAACATCACCGAGTTCGGCCTGTTCGTGGGCCTGCCCGGCGACATCGACGGCATGGTCCATCTCAGCGACCTGAGCTGGGACAAGGCTGGCGAAGAGGCGATCCGCGACTACAAGAAGGGCGACCAGGTCAAGGTCAAGGTCCTCGACGTCGACATGGACAAGGAGCGCATCTCGCTCGGCATCAAGCAGCTGGCCAACGATCCGTTCGAGAAGGTCGGGGCGGTCGCCAAGAAGGGCGACGTGGTCACCGTCATCGTCGCCGGCATCCAGGACAACGGCATCGACGTCACGGTGCAGGACGGCATCCCGGGCTTCATCCGCAAGACGGAGCTCAGCCGCGACCGCTCCGAGCAGCGCCCCGACCGCTACGCGATCGGCGACAAGCTCGACGCCAAGATCACCAACATCGACAAGGCCTCGCGCCGGGTCGTGCTGTCGGTCAAGGCCCGCGAGCTCGACGAGGAGAAGAAGGCGATGGCCGACTTCGGTTCGTCCGACTCGGGCGCCAGCCTGGGCGACATCCTGGGCGCGGCTCTCAAGAAGAGGGCCGAGGCCGACGAGGACGAGAAGTAAGCCATTTTCATCAAGGTTTACGGAAAGGCCGGCCCGCAAGGGTCGGCCTTTTCTTTTGGTTTCAAGGGCTTAGGCTTGACGACACCGTTATCCAGTTTAATATCAAGGACTTAACAACTGCTCTGGGGCTGAAACGCCCGCCATGGGAACGCGATGACCAAGTCCGAGCTGATTGCGCGCCTGGCGGCCCGGAATCCGCATCTCTACCAGAGGGATGTCGAGCGGATCGTCGCCACCGTGTTCGATGAGATCTCGAAGGCCCTGGCGTCCGGACATCGCGTCGAGCTGCGGGGGTTCGGTGCGTTCTCCGTGAAGAAGCGCGATCCGCGCACCGGCCGCAATCCGCGTACCGGCGAGCAGGTCGCGGTGGCCTCCAAGCGTGTTCCCTACTTCAAGACCGGCAAGGACCTGCGCGACCGGCTGAACAAGGAGGCCGCGCGCGCGGCCGGCCTGCTGCCGCCGGAATCCGACGACGACGACAAGAAGTAGCGCACCGGACTGATCGTCCGCCTCGCGTCGCGGGGCCGTGATGTGGCATGCTCCGCCCCTCATGAAGATTCTCTCCCGCGTCCTTTTCCTGCTCTTCATCCTGATCGGCGTCCTGGTCGCGGTCAGCAACACGCAGCCCGTCCAGCTTGCGCTGTGGCCGTTGCCGCACATCATCGTGATGCCGGTCTATCTTCTGGTCATCGCCATGCTGATGCTGGGCGTCCTGGCGGGACTCAGCATGGGCTGGTGGGCCGGCCGGCATCACCGGCGTCGTGCGCGTGAAGCCGGCGGCGAGGCCGCGCGGCTGGATCGGGAAGTCGCGCGCCTCCGGGCCGCAAACGCGGCGGCACAGCC
>WOUR01000040.1 GCA_009772935.1 Rhodospirillaceae bacterium | reverse complement strand
CTGCGGCCGCCGGGGGCGGGGGGGCGGCCGGTGCAGCCGCGGCGGCTGTCTTCGCCCTTGCGTCCTCGTCGGCCTTCTTCCTGTCGTCCTCGATCTTCTTCTGGTCGTCGTTGTAGCGGGCGATCGCCGGCGCCGCCTCGCGCAGCAGGGCCTGCTGCTGGGGGCCGGTCAGGAAGCCCGTCGCCGGCAGGTCGCGCGCCTTCTGCCAGCTGGCGATCATGTCGCGCGAGCGCGGTCCCAGGGCGCCGTCGTTGCCGCGGGTATCGAAGCCCAGCGACGTCAGGGCGACCTGGATCCGTTGGCGGTCGGAGGGCGCGAGACGCAGCGCCGCCTCGGCCGCTTCCGCCGTCTTCCTGTCGTTGGCGGCCGCTGCCTCGGCATCGGCTTTCTGGCGCTCCGCCTGGGCCTTGGCCAGAGCCTCGTCGGCCAGACGCTTGGCATCGGCGTCGGCCTCGGCCTTCTTCTGGGCATCGGCTTCGGCCTGGCGCAGGGCGGCCATCTCCGCCTCGGCCTTGCGCTGGGCCGCCTCGGCTTCGGCACGCATGGCGGCCGTCTGCTGTTCCTGGCGTCGGGCCTCGATCTCGGCCTTCAGCTTCGCCAGATCCTCTTCCGCCTTCTGGCGCAGCTGCTGGGCCTTTTCCAGTTCCGCATCCGCCAGCTGCTTCGCGGCTCCCTCGTCGATCGCCTTCTTCTGGGCCGCTTCCTCCAGGCGTTTCTTGTCGGCCGCCGCCGCATCGGCTGCGCGCCGCTCCGCGAGTGCGCGCTCGAGGTCCTCCACCTTCAGGTCCTGCACGGCCACGCCCCGGGAGGTGAGGGCCTCTTGTGCGGGAGGCTTGGGCGCGAGCATGAAGTAGCCGCCGCCCGCCAGGATCAGGGCGGCGACCGCGGTCCCGGCGTAGAGCGCCCTGCGGCTCTTCGGATTTGCCGCCGGAAGGGCAGGGGTGGAGATCGCCGGTTCGACGCCGGGCGCGGGCGGCGGCGCCGCAGCGGGTCTCGGGGTGCTTGCCACGAGGGTCGCGGCGGGATCGGGGCGGCGCCGCGCTGCGACCGTCAGCGCATCGTCGGGGGCCGCCATCAACGACAGGATCCGACGCCAGCCCGCGATCGACTGCGGCCGCTCGGTGGCGCGTACCGCAAGGCCCGCGTCGATGCCGGCCAGCAAACCGGGGGCAAAGCCCGGCGGCGCCGCCGTTGCGACGGGCTCGTAGGCATCGTCGAGCATGCGATCGAAAGCCGACGGCGGCGAGCGTCCCGTGATGGCGTGGTAGAGCGTGGCCGAGACGCCGTAGATGTCGGTCCAGGGGCCCTGCTTGGCGGAGGTGAACTGCTCCGGCGCGGCATAGCCAGGCGTGAAGATCGCGGTCATCGCCACGGTCCGGCCGGCCATGGCGGCGCGCGAGGCGCCGAAGTCGATCAGGGTCGGGTTGCCGGCGGCATCGAGCAGGATGTTGGCGGGCTTGATGTCGCGATGCAGGAAGCCCGCATCGTGGACCTGCTCGAGCCCGTCGAGCAGCGGCCACAGGATGCGGTCGATCGCCGATGCCTCCAGGCGGCCGCTCTTCCGGATGTGGCCTTCGAGCGTATCGCCGTGGAGCATCTCCATGACGATGTAGGCGGTCCCGTTGATCTCGAGGAAGTCGTAGACGCGGACGATGCCGGGCGCGCGATGCAGCGTCGCCATGACCCGGCCCTCGGCGACGAAGCGGTCGCGGCCCCAGGTGAAGTCCTCCGCCGCCTTGGTCGAGCGCGGCATCACGGTGACGCCGTTCTGGCGCACCGCCAGGGCGGTCGGCAGATACTCCTTGATGGCCACTTCGCGATCGAGCTGGACGTCGCGCGCCCGATAGGTGATGCCGAAGCCGCCCTGGCCCAGCACGGACAGGACTTCATAGCGCCCGATCAGGGTGCCCACCGGCAGAGCGACGAAATCGACTTCCGGATCGGTCGCCGTCGTCTCTGATCTCATATCGACCATGAAGGCCGCTCTCCCCTTTGGGTCAATGCCGGCCCAGGCGTTTTCGGCATGTCACGGAACCCAATACCCTTCTCAATCCTGGCAACCCGACTTCGCGATCGGGATAGCGCTGTGAACACGATCGTATACGCCGCCGCGCGGCTTCCCATGAGGCCACATAACATCGCACACGCCCGAGCGGCGCCCTTGCAGCGCGACTGATTCGGCACCTCCGCCCTGCGATAGCAGCCGCGCCGGCCCCGTAGTCCTCCCCCAACCGCATCCTCTACGCTGGCAGAAAGCAGGCGACATGACCTGGCCCGGAGGAGACATCGATGCGCCTGACACGTCGCGCCGCGCTGGGCGGCCTCATCGCCACGTCACCCGTTCTGGCGACCGCGCCTGCCGTTGCTCAGAAGAGCGCCGCGGGCAGCGATTGGCCCAACCGGCGGCTGCGGCTGCTCGTGCCGAGCGCGGCCGGCGGCTACGAGGTCTATGCCCGCATCCTGGCGCCGCGGCTCGCCGAGCTGCTGGGGCAGCCGGTGGTGGTCGACAACAAGCCCGGCGCCAACGGCATCATCGGCATGCAGGAGGTCCAGCGCAGCGCGCCGGACGGCTACACCTTCATGTTCGCCCATGTCGGCGCCATCTCGATCGGCAGCAGCATCTATCCCAACATGCCGCTCGATCCGGTCGACGATCTCGCGTCGATCTCGGTGGCCGTCACCTCGCCGCTGGTCTGGGTGGTGACGCCGTCGCTGCCGTTCAAGACGATGCCCGAGTTCATCGCCAAGGCGCAGGCCGAGCCCGGCCAGTGGCGCTACGGCCTGCCGGCATCCGGCAGCATCCCGCACCTGGTCGCCGAGGACAGCAAGATCCGCCACAAGCTCGACCTGCCGGCCGTGCCCTATCGCAGCACCCCTCAGTCGCTGCTGGCGGTGATCAACGGCGAGGTGCCGATCACGGTCGACAGCCTGGGCGCCAGCGCCGGGCACATCGCCGGCGGCAAGCTGCGGGCGCTGGCCATCACCTCGCGCGAGCGTTCGCCGCGCCTGCCCGACGTGCCGACCATGATGGAGCTGGGCCTCGATCAGCGCGAGTGGGTGGCCTGGTACGCCTTCATGGCGCCCAAGGGCACGCCCACCGAGATCGTCCAGCGACTGAACGGCGCGATCAACCAGGCGCTGCAGGAGGAGGCCGTCGCCACCCGCATCCGCGAGCTGGGCGCCTCACCGCGGATCACGACGCCGGCCGAGACGCTCGCCTTCATCACGGCGGAGCGTGCCGATTTCGGCGCCATCGCGAAGGCCGGCAACATCCGCGTGGAGTAGGACCGGCCGTGCCGTTGTCCATGAGGTGAAGGAATGAACCTTCCGGCCGAATGAATTTCCAGCCGCCGCGACGGCGCCCTAGCCTTCTTCACTTCAAATGAAGGAGGGGCGGGATGGCGGGACGTCGGGCGATGGGATGGCTGGCGGCGGCCGCGGTGGCGCTGATGCTGCCGGCGGCGGGCGAGGCGCAGCAGCCGAAGACGCTGCGCGTGGTGATGCATTCCGACCTCAAGATCCTCGATCCGATCTGGACCTCGGCCTTCATCGTGCGCAACCACGGCTACATGGTCTACGACACGCTGTTCGCGCTCGACGGCGACCTGAAGATCAAGCCGCAGATGGTCGAGACCTGGAACGTCACGCCTGACAATCTCACCTGGACCTTCACCCTGCGCGACGGGCTCGAGTTCCACGACGGCCAGCCGGTCACCACCGAGGACGTGCTGGCCTCGCTCAAGCGCTGGGCGGTGCGCGATTCGGTGGGCCAGATCCTGTGGGGCAAGCTCGCCGAGGCGAAGGCGATCGACGCCAGGACCTTCCGGCTCGTGCTGAAGGCGCCGACCGGCGTGGTGCTGCAGGCGCTGTCCAAGCCCTCGGGCAATCCCTTCATCATGCCCAAGCGCGTCGCCGAGACCTCGCCCAACGACCAGATCAAGGAGTTCGTCGGTTCCGGTCCCTTCATCTTCAAGGCCGACGAGTGGAAGCCCGGCGACAAGACCGTCTACGTCAAGAACCCGAAATACAAGCCGCGGCCCGAGCCCGCGTCCGGTCTCGCCGGGGGCAAGGTCGCCAAGGTCGAACGGGTTGAGTGGATCGCCATGCCCGACCAGCAGACCGCGGTGAGCGCGCTGCAGGCCGGCGAGATCGACATCATCGAGGCGCCGCAGCACGACCTCTATCCGCTGCTCAAGAAGGACCGCAACGCCGAGCTGATCAATCCCAGCAAGTGGGGCAACCAGTACATCTATCGCTTCAACCAGCTGCACAAGCCGTTCGACAATGCCAAGAACCGGCAGGCGATGCTCTATGCGCTGAACCAGAAGGACTTCCTCGACGGCGTGATCGGCGATCCGCAATTCTACCAGGTCTGCAAGGCCATGTTCATCTGCGGCGGCCCCTACGAGACGACGGTGGGCTTCGCCGACAAGTACGAGAGCGACTTCGCCAAGGCCAGGCAGCTGCTGGCCGAGGGCGGCTATGACAACACGCCCGTCGTGCTGCTGCATTCGACCGACCTCTATGCGCTCGCGAACATGGCGCCGATCGCCAAGGCGCTGATGGAGAAGGCGGGCATGAAGGTCGACATGCAGTCGATGGACTGGCAGACGCTGGTCGCCCGCCGCGCCAAGAAGGATCCGCCGGACAAGGGCGGGTGGAACGTGCTGATCACCTCGACCTCGGCGCCGGATGCGCTCGATCCACTGGCGCTGGGCTTCATCGTGGCGACCTGCGACAAGGCCCCGTTCGGCTGGCCCTGCGACGAGGAGCTGGTGCGGCTGCGCAATGCCTTCGCCGACGAACCCGACGAGGCGAAGCGCAAGGAGATCGTCGAGAAGATCCAGCGGCGCGCCGCCGAGGTGCCGACCCATGCCTTCCTCGGCCAATTCACCAGCGCGATGGCGCGCCGCAAGACCGTGACCGGCAACGTCACTTCGCCGGTGACGGTCTTCTGGAACGTCGAGAAGCGGTAAGGCGGGAGCGTTCCGACATGGCCAGCCGGGTCCTGATCGCGCAGTTCATGCACGAGACCAACACCTTCTCGAAATTGCCGACCACGCTGGAGGACTATCGCCGCCAGCGCCTGGTCGAGGGCGATGCGATCGTGCCCAACTTCACCGGCACGCGGAACGAGCTGGGCGGCTTCATCGACGCGGCGAAGACCCATGGCTGGGAACCGGTGTGGGGCGTGGCCGCCAACACCATTCCCTCGGGGCCGCTCACCCGTGAGGCCTGGGAGCACATCCGCGACCGCATCCTCGACGCGGCGCGCGGCGGCGGTGACGGGAAAGGCCCTGTCGACGCGGTCTGCCTGTCGCTGCACGGCGCCATGGTGAGCGAGACCGAGGACGATGCCGAGGGCGCGCTGCTCGAGGCGGTGCGCGGCGTGGTCGGTCCCGACGTGCCGGTGGTGGCGACCCTCGACCTGCACGCCAACGCCACGGCGCGAATGGCGCGGCATGCCAATGCGCTGGTGAGCTACCGCACCTATCCGCATGTCGATGGCTACGAGCGCGCGGTGCAGGCGGCCCGGCTGGTCGAGGATGCGCTGCAGGGATGGAAGCGGCCGCGCTGCCTCCTGGTGCAGCCGGCGATGCTGAAGGGCGCCGATCACGGCCGCACGACGCAGCCCGGCATCATGCGCGACCTGCTGGCCCGCGCCGACGCCTTCGAGAAGCAGCCGGGGCTGCACGTGGTGTCGATCCAGGTGGGCTTCACCTGGTCGGACATCCAATGGGCGGGCCCGTCGATCGCCGTCAGCCACGAGCCGGGCGCAGAAGACGCCGCGCGGCAGGCGGCCGAGGCGTTGATCGCCGAGATGTGGGCGCGCCGCACCGAGTTCTCCTCGTCCTATCGCTCGATCGAAGAGGCGGTGGCGGCCGCGCGACGCGGTGGCGACCGGCCGCTGGTCCTGGCCGAGGGCACCGACAATCCCGGCGGCGGCGGCTACAACGATGCGCCCAACCTGCTGCGCGCGCTGCTCGAGGCCGGCATCGCCAACGTGGCGGTCGGCACGATCTACGATCCCGGCACGGTGCGACAGGCGCTGAAGGCGGGCGTCGGCGCGCGCATCGAGGTGGCGCTGGGCGGCCATACCGATCCGTCGCTGGGCGCACCGGTGCGGGCGACGGCGGAGGTGCGCCATCTCTCCGACGGCAACTTCCGCAACGACGGGCCGATGAACGCCGGCGTGCAGGTGGCGCTGGGCGCGACCGCCGTGCTGCGGCTCGGCGACGGCATCGACGTCGTGACGACCTCGACGCGCATGCACACGATCGACCTGCAGGTCTTCCTCAGCCAGGGCATCGATCCGCTCACGCGCAACGTGCTGGTGGTGAAGAGCTCGCAGCATTTCCGCGCCGCCTTCGAGCCGATCGCGCGCGAGGTGATGCTGGTCGATGCCGGCGGCCTGTGCTCGACCGACGCCTCGCGCTTCACCTATGCCAAGCTGCGCCGGCCGATCTGGCCGCTCGATCCGTACGATTGATACAAAACGGGGGCCGTCGCCACGGCGCCGCCGCGCGGTCTCGTGATATCCTGCGGACCGCGGTTTTTGCGAGGGTACCGGTGCGCAGGGACGACAGGAAGCTTGCCGAGCTCGAAACGAGTCTCAATCGGCTCCGCGACGATCTCAACGATCTGTCGAAGGCGCTGAACGTCAATCCACGCAACACCAGCCTGGTGATCCGGCGGGTCAACCTGATGGGCCGGATCGTGGCCGCCCAGTCCAACGTCGAGCAGTTGCGCGGCACCCTGCGCCACGCCTGAGGCGAGGCGGATCAGCCGCCCAGGCCGCGTTTCCGGCGGCAGTCCTCGAGCTGGCGGATCGCGGCGCCGACGTCGGTCAGCGGAAACTCGTAATCCTGCGTCTCGACGCCCACCAGACCCTCGCGCCCGCCCTTGCGCAGGCCCGAAAGCTCTGACTCGCCCAGCCAGGCGATGCTCCAGCTGCCGACGCCGACGCCGCTCATCTGGTTGCCGCCGCCATTGCCGAAGCCCTTGCCGTCGACCTGGAAGGAGCCCTGCCAGTCCTTCGGACCCTTCATCGGCACCGCGACCTGCCACTGCCGCGAATCGCCCGGCTGCACGAGGTCGACGCCGATGCGGACCCGGCGGCCGCCGGCATTCGAATCGGCCACGCAGTACATGAAGGTCTGGCCGCTGCGCGCGGCGCGGATCTTCCACGGGCCGGCCTCTCCCCAGGGCTTCTCGAACCGGTCGTTGGCGACGACGTCGTAGCCGCCATACTCGTTCGGCGCGGCCAGCTGGCCGTTGGTGCAGCGGCTGGCGAGCCGGCGGATGTGGGTCGAGGCGCCCTCGACCTCGGTGCGGTCGGTCTTCAGGCACCAGTCGACGTGTGCCTTGGTGACCGCATGCACACCCTTGCTGAAATCCTGGCAGGCCGGGTTGATCGCGATGGCGTCCTTCGCCGCGGTCGCCGCCGCCGCCGCATACTGCTGGCAGAAGGCGGCATCGCCCGGCTCGGCGAGGGCCACCGCGGGGGCGGCGAGGAGGGCGAGCATCGTCGCCGCGGAAAGCAGGTCTCTGCGCATCATCGTTGGAACTCCGGTCAACTCTACTGGTGGGAGATCATGCAGCCGTCGATCCGCGCGCTCATCGTGTCGGGATCGCCGAGATCGAAGCTGCGCGACACGTTGCGCGCGGGAAGCTGCACCTCCATGCGCTTCGATTCGAAGAACACGTCGGTGAAGCTGTTCTCCAGCGCCGGGCTCCACAGCCGGTCGGGCGAGCGCTGGGCCATCGGGAAGGTGAATCGCTTGCCGCTGGGCCGGAACACGATCGCGGCCTCGTCCCTGGCGCCGGCCGTGCCGGGACCCGGCAGGATGAACTGGCGCTGCCCGTCGTCGCCGAAGCTCATGCGCAGCCCTTCGTTGCCCGGTCCCGTCGTGTCGGCGACGCAGCGCACGAACTTCCCCTTCTCGTACACCATGCTGATTTCCCAGCCGCCGAAAACGCCGAGCTTCTTCGTCTGCGCCCCTGCGGGCGTCGCCAGCCCGAACGCCGCCACCATCGATCCCAGGACCAGCAAGCCCCACAAACGCCCAACCATCGCGAACTCCCTAGCTGGACGCCTTTTGCCCGAACCCGCACGCCGGTGCAGCGGGATTCTGTTGCCCTCCCGCGCCACATCGGCCAGAACAAACGCGGGTGTCCGCCCGTCGGTGCGGGCAGGGACTAGCGCTGGTCGGGCCGCCAGCGAACCTCTTTCCATTGCTGGAACCCATGACCCGCAATCCCAACGTGCGTCCCACCCTGCTGCGCCGCTTCATCGACAACGAGGCGTCGGGCGGCATCGTTCTCATGGGGGCCGCGGCGCTGGCGCTGATCGTCGCCAACTCGGCACTCGCCCCCGCCTATTTCGCGGCACTCAAGACTTATGCCGGCCCGCTCAGCGTGTCGCACTGGATCAACGATGCGCTGATGGCGGTGTTCTTCCTGCTGGTCGGGCTGGAGATCAAGCGCGAGATCGTCGACGGCCAGCTCTCGACCTGGTCGCGGCGCATCCTGCCCGGCCTCTGCGCCGCCGGCGGCATGGCCGTGCCGGCGCTGATCTTCGCCTCGCTCAACTGGAACAATGGCGAGGTGATCCGCGGCTGGGCGATTCCCACCGCGACCGACATCGCCTTCGCGCTGGGCGTGCTGTCGCTGTTCGGCAACCGGGTGCCGGCCTCGATGAAGGTGTTCCTGACCGCTCTGGCGATCATCGACGATCTCGGCGCGGTGCTGATCATCGCCGTCTTCTACACCGGCAATCTCGACCTCGCGGCACTGGGCGGCGCGGCCGCGGTGCTGGTGGTGCTGATGACGCTCAACCGGCTGGGGGTGCGCGCGCTGTGGCCCTACCTGCTGCTGGGGGCCGGTCTGTGGCTGCTGGTGCTGTTGTCGGGCGTCCATGCGACGGTCGCGGGCGTGGCCCTCGCGCTCACCATTCCGATCACCCGCGCGGTGGGCGGCGGTCACGAACGCGGGGTCGATTCGCCCCTGCACCGGCTGGAGCACGCGCTGGCCAAGGTCGTGCCGTTCGTCATCATCCCGATCTTCGGCTTCGCCAATGCCGGCGTCTCGCTGGCCGGCTTCGACGCCGGTGCCTTGATCGATCCGCTGACGCTCGGCGTGGCGGGCGGGCTCGTGCTGGGCAAGGTGATCGGCGTCTACGGCACCGCGCTTGCGACCGTGAAGCTCGGCTGGGCCGCCGCACCGGTCGGCGCGGCGCCGCTGCATGTGCTGGGCGTGGCGCTGCTCTGTGGCATCGGCTTCACGATGAGCCTGTTCATCGGGCTGCTGGCCTTTCCCGACAATGCGGCCCTGCAGGACGGCGTCAAGATCGGCATCCTGCTCGGCTCGCTCGTCTCGGCGGCGCTGGGGGCCATCGTTCTCCTGTTGAGCCCGAAGCCGGGCGGCGCCGAGGCGAGGGCCTTCTGAAGACCGTTGCGTCGTCTGTATCGTAGCCTCTAAATGGCTGCGCCTCTCTACAGGGATCGCCGCAGGCATGCCGCTCCACTGGACGATCGACTCGCGGGCACGGCTTCTGGTGGCGACTGGCGTCGGTCCCATCGATCTCGGTGACCTCGATCGACTGCTGGACGTGATCGTCGGGTCGAACGCCCTGGGCTATCGCAAGCTGTTCGACGGCCGCCTGGCCGTGACGCAGATGGAACCTGCCGGCCTGCTCACGGTGGGCGTTCGCCTTCGCTCGCTGCACGCCACCGCGGGTGCCGGGCTCGGTCCGCTCGCCCTCGTCGTGCGTGACGAGAATTACTGGCAGGTGGCCCGGGTGCTGGGGATCCTCGCGGTCCCCAAACGCCCGATGCGCGTGTTCAAGCAGGTGGAAAAGGCCCGCACCTGGCTCGACTCGCCCGTCGTCATGGCCAGCGTGCCGGACTGAAGCGCTCCCGCGCGACGGTCAGGCCTCGCGGCGGAAGACGGCGTAGCTGAACTCCTGCTGCGTCCCCCACGGAGTCTCGTGCATTTCTTCGGCCTGCCGGGTCAGCCCGAACGCCGGGCCCAGCCGCACCGACAGCGTCTCCGGACTGTAGCGCTGCACGGGAAGGCCGCTGCACGATTGGGGACCGTCGAGGGCGAAGGTGGCGATGATAACCGTCGAGCCGGCGGCGGTGCCGGCGCGCAACGCGGCGAGATAGGCGGCTTGCTCCTCCGGCCCGGTCAGGAAATGGAAGACCGCCCGGTCGTGCCAGACGTCATAGGCGCGCGGCGGATGCCATTCGGTGATGTCGGCAGCGACCCAGGCGACCTTGCCGGCGTCGCTGCCGAGCCGAAGCCGCGACTTCGCCAGCGCGGCTTCGGACAGGTCGAGAACCGTGAGGTCCGTGTAGCCTCGCGCGAGCAGGTCGTCGACCAGCCTCGACGCACCGCCGCCGATGTCGACGATCTCCGCCACGGGATCGGGCGCCGCGGCCGAGATCAGCTCGAGCGACCGCTGCGAATGCGGCTGGTACCAGCTCACTTCCGTCTCGGCCTTCGTCGTGTAGACCTTTTCCCAATGGCTGCGCGTGCCGCTCATGGGTGCCTCCCTCCATCCAGCGACACGCGCCGGAAGCACCCCCTGCTTACGCGATCTCCCCGCCGGCCGCACCTTCCGGCGCCTCGTGGTAGAAGTCGACCTGCATCCGCATCCGGCCGAGCGGCTCGACATGGTGCGTCTGCTGCGGCCGGATGAGGCCGGGACGGTCGGGCGTCAGGATCGTCCCGTCGCCGTCGGCACCCGGGCCATCGTCGAGGACAAGCCGCAGCTCGCCCTCGAGCACGCGGATCACGCCCCACGCCCCTGCTTTCGTCCGGTGCTCCCGCCGCAGCGCCTCGGGCAGCGTCGTCTCGTCGAAGACCGGGCTCGATGCGTAGGGGGTGGGGGCGGACGCAGTCATGACACGGCTTCTTCTCAACCTATGCCCTGGAGCGCCCGGCTCCCGAGCGCCAGCTTGAAACTCTCCGCGATGCGGGCGGCCTTGGCCTGCATCGAGCGGGCGGCGGCGGGCGGCATCTCGGCCTCGGTCGCCTCGCGCCAAAGGACGAGCCAGCGGTCGAACATCGCCGGCGTGATCCGCGCGCGGTGCTTGAGGTGGGCCGCCATCGGCATGCCTTTGTAGCGGCCGCTGGTCAGCATCAGGGACGACCAGAAGGCGGTGAGCTTCTCGAGGTGGTGGGGCCAGTCGTCGATCGCGTCGTTGAAGACCGGGCCGATCAGCGCGTCGGCGCGGACGTCGGCGTAGAAGCGGTTCACCAAGCGGGCCAGGCCCTCTTCGTCGACACCCTCGATCTCGCCAAATGCCAGGCCGTTCATCGCCTCGCTCCAATCATGTATCTGGGATACATCTATGGCGCGAGGATAAGCATGTAAAGCAAGCACATGTATCGTGAACGTCCGTTCGCCACCGTGTCGCAGGGACCAACGACCAGATGCGCCTGACCCGTTACACCGACTACGCGCTGCGCGTGCTCACCTATCTCGGCGCCCAGCCCGGCCGCGTCTGCTCGATCGCCGAGATCGCCCGCGGCTACGGCATTTCGCAGAACCACCTGATGAAGGTGGCGCACGACTTGGGCAAGGCGGGCTACGTCGAGGGCGTGCGCGGCCGCGCCGGCGGCATCCGCCTCGCCCGGCCCGCCGACAAGATCAACGTCGGCGCCGTGGTGCGGCAGATGGAGGACGGTTTCGACCTGGTCGACTGCGACACCTGCGCCATCGCCCCCGCCTGCGACCTGACCCGCGTCCTCGACGAGGCGTTGGCAGCCTTCATGGCCGTGCTCGACCGTTACACGCTGGCGGACCTGCTGAAGCGGCAGACGAAACTGTTGCGGTTGTTGGCGGTGGGGTAGGGCATGAGGCCCGGCCGATCGACGATCGGTCGAGAGCGAACCCCGCCGCCGGGCTCGCAGAGGCCTACAGTTGAAGAGGCTGCGACGGAGGAGGGCAGCTCTCGGCTGTCGTCCGCAGGAAGGAGCCATCCGGATGGATGCAGCTCAACTCTCGAAGCGGCGGCGCCACGGGCTCGGTGCCTGGCGGGGTCGACGAAGCGGGTACGACGGGGGCGGGCGCAGCCGAGGGAGCCACCGTGGTTGTGGCCGGTGGCGGAACGTTCTGAATGGGCAGCGGCATGACGGCGCCGCACCTCTGCTCGGCAAGCGTTGCCAGATACTGCTGACGGGCCTGCAGCGCGGCGATCTCCTTGGGTGCGGCACCCTGGAAATCCATGGCGAACCAGAGCGGCCAGATGATGAGACCGGCTACGCCGGCGGCCACGTTCTGCGCCACCTTGGCGCCTTCCTCGCCGCCGAGTTCGATCACCTTCTTGTTGTTGGCCTGAACCTCGGCGTTGATCGCCGCGCAATCCATGTAACGGTCCTGCGCCTGAACGACCGCAACGGGCGCCGGCGCACGTCCGGCACATGCGGACATGACAAAGGCTGCCCCAAGGACACCCAGTAGCTGAATTTTCATTGGTTTCTCTCCCCGGCATTCATGTACGGGGAAATCGCGGGGACCTACAACCCAAAAAGAACAGGCCGAATGGAAATTCGCCACTGGCGAGAAATGCTTGTGCAACCAAGGGTCGCCCGACGCGCCTCGGTGTAGGCGGTCGGGAAGAGAGGCGAGCCAGTCCACAGGCGACGCAGGACAGGCCTTTCACCGTCTCGAGATCCCTTAGGCCTCCCGCGCCGGTACCGCCCATCGCGCGCGCGCCTCGTTCAGCACGTCGGCGACGCGCTGCGGCGGGAGTTCCCAGAGACTGCCGAGTTCGAGACTCCCGGTGAGGAAGCGTCGCCAGGCCGGCTTCGGCGGGCCCTCGTGCGTTAACTCTCCGACGACGACGGTGAACTGCCGCCGTCTGGACAACACGTAGAAGCGGGTGAAGGCGCTCCAGGGATATTCGAAGGTGCGGAACGTCTGGCGCCAGATCAGTCCGTGCGGATCCAGGATGAGCGTCGCGGGGCGAACCGCCACCGCACCGAACGTCACGATGCAAAGCCCCAGAATGCCCAGGAAGATCAGATGCCAGGGCGTGTAAACAGTCACGGGGATCAGCAGGATGAGACCGCCCACGACCGTTAAACTCAGACACATCAACGACAGTTTCAGACGGTCCTGCCGCAGCACGATCGGCGGATCGTCGAGCGAGCCTTCGACCGCCGGCATCCATCTGGGAAGTCCGAGCTCTTCCTTCGTCCGCAGTCTGGCATGCCGTGTCATCCGTCCCGCGATCTTGCGAAGGCGGTGCGTGGTTTGCAACGGCCATCTCCCCGCGCCGGGGGGCGCGCGGTGCGACCTCAGTATTTCGTGTCGCCGCCGCCGCTCGGGGCGCCGCGCGCCGAGTCTTCCTTGATGCGCTGCATGAGCATGGTCGAGGAGCTGGTGGTGCCGTTCCAGGTCGCGTTGACGTTGGAGCGTGTGCCCATGTAGCGCTCCGACGCCGCGCCGGTGGCGCCGGGATTGCCGCCGGTGGTGCCGGTGTCGGCGCCGCCGCTGCAGCCGGCCAGGATCAGGAACATCGCCGCGAGCGGCACTTTCGTCGACATGGGACCTCCGCTGGAGCCAGTATGCACCCGCCAACAGACGACCGTAGGCGGCGTTGCATGCTTTCCGTCGAAGGGCGCGTTGGCAAGGGCCGTTGGCGCAGCGTCGCCGCCCGTATAGACAACTCGCGTCATGAGGAAGAACGATCCAGGCCGGGCCGACCCTCAATCGGCAGGCGTCGAGCCGGCATTCAGGAGCTGGGAAACGGCCGTCAGAACCTGTGAGGGCGCGAACGGCTTGGAGATCAGGATGCTGTTCGGCACGCCCAGCGAAGCCCAGTCCCTGCCCTCGCTTCCGGTCATGTAGACGACAGGCATGTCCGCCTTGAGTTCCCGCGCGTGCCTGGCCACGTCCCAACCCGAGGTATCGCCGCCGAGCTTTATGTCCGTCACCACGGCGCGTAACTCGTCACCCTGCGCGTCGAGCGCTTCGACGGCCTCCTCGCCGGTCGCCACCAGGACGACATCGAAGCCGCCCTCTTCGAAGGCGATCTGCAGGATGCTGCGAATTTCCGCTTCGTCCTCGGCGATGAGGACGAGGATCGAGGTCTTTTCCATTGCGCACTCCACGAGCCGACAGTCCGGGAGATACCGGACACCCCCTGCGGCTCGACACACCGGGCAAGGCAACGGGGGAAGCACGATGTTTGTTCCCGTACGGACTCTGCTTCGCTTGGCGGAAGTCCCGAGGCGTACTCTTTTTGTCGCCCCCCTCGCGAGACGGTCGGGCCGATGAGCCGCGAATCCGCCTCCGGCCGGTGGAGGCTCGTGCGCTGGGCGGCCTCGTCGGCGACGCTCGGCTTCCCGCAGGCCGCAGCCCCGGTCGCCTTCGCGCTGCTGGCCGTCAGCCTGGGCGGCGCGGCGAGCGGCGGCGCCGCCATGATCCTGGCCATGACCTTGGCGCAGGTGGCGGGCGCGCTGCCGCTGACGCGGCTCGGCCGCGGCCTGCCGATGGCCACCTTCCTGAAGCTGCTGCTGGCCGCCCGCACCGCCGCCCTGGTGGCGATCGCGCTGGGCGCGGCCGTCGGGGTGTCGCTGCCATGGCTGATCTCGCTGGCCGCCGCCGCCGGGCTGGTGAACGGCGCGGCCGCCGGTACCCTGCGCGCCGTCCTCAACCAGGTCGCGCCGGTATCGGGGATGTCGCGCGCGCTGGGGATCGCGGCCACGCTCAACGAACTGACCTTCGTCGCCGCGCCCGTGGTGGCCTCGGGCCTCGGCTCGATCTCGCCGGTGTTCGGCATTGTGGCGATGGCGGCCGTGGGCGCGCTGCCGGCGCTGCTGATCCCGAACCTCGGACCGGCCGCGCGTCCGGACGAAAGCCCACGCGACCGAACCGCGATCCTGAGCCCGCCGATCCTGCTGTGGCTCGCCTGCACGATGGCGGGCGGCGCGACCGTGGCCGCGATCGAGATCGGCGCCGTCGCGCTGGCGCTGGCCTTCGGCTACGAGCCGGCGCTGGCGATCCTGTTCACGGTGCCGCTGTGCCTCGCCTCGGTGGCGGGCGGGATCTGGGTCAGCGTGCGCAACCGGCGGGCGTCACGCCGGACCGTGATGGCGCAGCTGATCGTCATGTGCGCCGGCTCGGCGCTGGCGGCGGCCGGCCTCTCGGTGGTCGCGACGCTCGCGGGCGCGGTGCTGATCGGCCTCGTATTGGCGCCGCTGGCGACCCACTACTCGCTGATCCTCGACACGCTGGCCCCGCCGCACCGCCGCGCCGAGGTCTTCGCCCTGATGCGCACCGCCAACGCCTGCGGCGTCATCCTCGCCAGCGCTCTGCTGACGGCGGCGCCGCTGCCGCTCGCGCTGCTGGCGATCACGGGGGTGATGGTGGCGGCGACGGTCGCGGTGGGCGTGGCAGCGGAGAGGGGACGTCATTTGCGCCCCTGATCTCCCTCGGCGATGGGTTCGATGGCGCGCGAGCGCCAGGCGATGCTAGCGTTGCGCCATGTGTGGAAAATTCACCGCCCAGGCTTCCTGGCGCGAGGTCGTCGCGTTCTCGCAGCCGCTCGAGGCCGAAGGCGGCGGCGGCGATGAAGGCGGCGGAGACGAAGAGATCGTCACCTATCGCGTCGGCGCGGCGGTGCCGGTGATCGTGTGGGATGCCGAGACGCGTGTGCGGCGCGTCGTGCCGATGCGCTGGGGCTTTCCCGATCCGAAGGACTGGCGGCGGCCGCGGCCGATCCATGCGCGTGCCGAGACCGTCGAGATCAAGGAGCCGTTCCGCAAGCCGTTCCACGACGGCCAGCGCGGCGTCGTGGTGTTCCGCACCTTCAACGAGGGCGAGGAGGTGACCAAGCCCTCGGGCAAGTCCGAGACGCGGCAATGGACGATCGATCCGCAGGACGGCCGGCCGCGCGGCTTCGCCTTCGTGTGGCGACGCTACCCGATCGAGGGCCAGCCGGCGCCGCTGCCGTTCTGCGTCATGGTGACGGTGCCGGCCAACGAGCTGATCCGCCGCACGGTCAAGGCGCGCGAGGACGAGCCGCGCATGCCGGCGATCCTCGACGACGGTGTCTGGGCGAGTTGGCTCGGCGAGGACGGCGCCGACGGGGCGACCGCCAAGACGCTGCTCAGGACGATGGAAGGCGTGAACTGGACCTCGGCGGTGGAGCCCAGGAAGCCGAAGTCCCGCAAGGAGCCGCCGTAGGCGCGGCCTATTTCCCGCGCCTGGCCAGCCAGGCCTTCATCTCGGCGATTTCCCGCTCCTGGTCGGCGATGATCTTCTCCGCCAGCTTCCGGACCTCGGGATCCTTGCCGTACTGCAGCTCGATCCGGGCCATGTCGATGGCGCCCTGGTGATGCGGGATCATCCCGCGCACGAAATCGACGTCGGCGTCGCCGGTCAGCGGCACGTTCATGTTCTTCATCATCGCCATGTGCGCGTCCTTCTGCGCCCGGACGGACGGCGAATCGGAAGGCTGGGGCATCATGTCCTGCATCATCCCCGACATGCCCTGCGCATTGGGCCCGCTGCCGTGGTTGTGCCCCTGGGCGAAGACGTTGCCGGTCAGCGAGATCAGCAGGGCGGTGGTGGCGGCGATCGCAATCTTCCTCATGACTCTCTCCTGTGCTGCTTCAGTTGAACTTCGCCTGCGCCACGGTCCCGTCCGGGGCCGTGAGCTGCAGGACTCCCTTTGCCGGCGATGCGAGGGGCGCCGACAAGGGGCCGGCCAGCCGGTCGGCGCCCTCGGGCTGCAGCGGGATGCGCTGCGGTTTGCCGTCGATCACCAGGATCGCGAGGGCCTTGAAGCCGGTGGCCGGCAGAGGCTTGTCGTCGGCGTCGGAAACGAACACTTCGAGGCGCGTTCCCTTGCCGACCAGTTCGACGTGATACTTGCCGGCGTCGGTGAGCTGGCCGCCGTTCGGCCCTTTGGCATCGTGTGCGCGGGCCGGAAGCACCGTGCTCCCCAGGGTCCCGATGGCCGCGGTGGCCAGCGCGGCCGCGCCGAGGATGATCCGTCGTCTCGTCATGGTGTCCCTCTCTTTCACTCGTGGTTGGTCAGAACGCGTCGGCCGTCGTGGCGGTCGCCGCCGGGGACGAGGCGCGGGCGGCGCGCAGGCGCTCCAGCGGCTTCGCCCCGAATTTCAGGAACAGGATCGGCGTCAGGAACGCATCGAGCAGCGTCGCGCTGACCAGGCCGCCGAAGATCGTCACTGCCACCGGGTGCAGGATCTCCTTGCCCGGCGTGGCCGCGTCGATCAGCAGCGGCACCAGCGCGACCCCGGCCGACAGCGCCGTCATCAGCACCGGTGTCATGCGCTCGAGACTGCCGCGCACGACCAGCTCGCGGCCGAACGCCGGCCCGTCCGGCGCCAGCGACAGGTTGATCCAGTGGCTGATCTTGAGGATGCCGTTGCGCGCCGCGATGCCGGTCAGCGTGATGAAGCCGATCATGCTGGCGACCGACAGCGGCTGGCCGGCCAGCGCCAGCGCCGCCACCGAGCCGATCAGGGCGAGCGGGATGCTGCCCATGATGATGGACGCCAGCGCCGCCGAGCGGTAGCGGCTGTAGAGGATGGCGAAGATCAGCGACAGCGACGCGATCGACAGCAGGCCGATCGTGCGCGCCGACTCCTCCTGCGCCTGGAACGTGCCTTCGAGGCTGCTGAAATAGCCCTCGGGCAACCGCGTCTCCGCCAGAACGCGCCGTATGTCGGCAACGATGGCCGCCATGTCGCGGCTGCCGTCGCCGTTGGCCAGCACGACCACACGGCGCTTGCCGTTCTCGCGCAGGATCTGGTTCGGGCCGTCGGTCTCGCGGATGTCGGCGATCTGGCGGGCGGGGATCCAGCCCGACGGTGTCTCGATCAGCAGGTCGCCCAGCCGCTCGGGCGTGCGTGTAGAATCGTCGAGCCGCAGGACCACGTCGAAGCGGCGATAGCCGTCGACGATCCGGCTCACGACACGGCCGCTCGACAGGCGGCTGAGATGGTCGACGACGGCGCCCGGCTGCAGGCCGTAGAGCGCGGCTCGCGCATAGTCGACGCGGATCTCGAGCTGCGGGATGCGCACCTGCTTCTCGACCTGCAGGTCGGCGAGACCGGGGATCGCCGCGAGCTTCGCTCTAAGCGCCTCGGCCGTGCTCCGCAGCGTGTCGAGATCGTCGCCGAAGATCTTGAGGGCGATCTCCGCCCGCACGCCCGACAGCATGTGGTCCAGCCGGTGGGAAATCGGCTGGCCGACATTGGTCGTGAGCGGCAGCACTGCCAGGCGCTGGCGCATGTCCGCGACGATCTCGGTCTTCGGCCGGCCGCCGGGCTTCAGGTCGACCTCGATGTCGGAGGAGTGGACGCCCTCGGCATGCTCGTCGAGCTCGGCCCGTCCGGTGCGGCGCGCGACCTGCCGCACCTCGGGAACGTCCAGCAGCAGCCGCTCGGCGATCAGGCCGACGCGGTTGGATTCCGCCAGCGAGACGCCGGGGTTGAACTGGAGCGTGATCGTGAACGAGCCTTCGTTGAACGGCGGCAGGAAGGCGCGCGGCAGCATGAACGCGCCGGCCAGGGCGATCGCCACTGCGACGGCGGTCGCCGCCGCGATCGGCAGCGGCCGGTCGAGCGCCCCGGCCAGCGCCGCCGCGTAGCGTCGCTTCAGCCCGCGCACCAGCGGGCTTTCCGGTGCGGCGAGGCGCTTCATGTTGGGCAGCAGGTAGTAGGCCAGCACCGGCGTCACGGTGATCGACACCAGCAGGCTCGCCAGGATCGAGATGATGTAGGCTTCGCCCAGCGGCGCGAACAGGCGGCCCTCGATGCCGCCCAGCGCGAACAGCGGCACGAACACCAGCACGATGATCGTCGTGGCGTAGACGATGCCGGAGCGGACTTCCTGCGAGGCCGAGACCACGACGTCGAAGACCGGCCGCGGATGTTCGGCGAGCCGGTTCTCGCGCAGCCGCCGGTGGATGTTCTCGACGTCGACCACGGCGTCGTCGACCAGCTCGCCGATCGCGATCGCGAGACCGCCCAGCGTCATGGTGTTGATCGACAGGCCCAGCATCCCGAAGACGATGGCCGTCGTCAGGATCGACAGCGGGATCGCGGTGAGCGAGATGGCCGTCGTGCGCCAGTTCAGCAGGAAGGCGAACAGCACCACCGCGACGGCGAGGCCCGCCTCGACCAGCACGCGCCGCACGTTGTCGACCGAGGTCTGGATGAAGTTGGCCTGGCGGAAGACGACCTGGTCGATCCGGGTGCCGCCGGGAAGCCCGCGTTCCAGCTCCGCGACCGCCGCCTCGATCTCGCGGGTCAATGCGATCGTGTCGACGTTCGGCTGCTTCTCGACCGACACGATGACGGCGGGCCTGCCCATGTGGCCGGCATCGCCACGCTTGACCCGCGGCGCGAAGCCCACGTCGGCGACCTGGTGCAGCAGCACCGGCCTGCCGTTCACGGTGGCGACGGCGATGTTGCGCAGGTCGTCGAGGCTGGTGGTGCGGCCGATGTTGCGGATCAGATATTCGCGGGCATGCAGATCGGTGAAGCCGCCGCCGCCATTGGTGCCGAACTGCGCTAGTGCCCTCTCGACCTGTTCGTAGGTCACGCCGAGAGCCCGCAGCGCCGCGGGGTGCGGTGCGACACGGAACTGCCGCACTTCGCCGCCCATCGGGATGACCTGCGCCACGCCGGGGATGGACAGCAGTCGCGGCCGCACCGTGAAGTCGGCGACCTCGCGCAGCTCCATCGGCGAGAGCGTATCGCTGGTCATCGCCAGCATGAGGATCTGCCCCATGATCGAGCTGACCGGTCCCATCTGCGGCGCGGTGCCGGCTGGCAGCTGGTCACGCACCGAGGCCAGCCGCTCGGCTACCAGCTGGCGGTTGCGGTAGATGTCGGTGTTCCAGTCGAATTCGACATAGACGATCGACAGGCCGACGCCCGATACCGACCGCACGCGCGTGACGCCGGGCACACCGTTCATCTGCGTCTCGATCGGGAAGCTCACCAGTACCTCGACCTCGGGCGGCGCGAGTCCGTCGGCCTCGGTCATGATCGTGACCGTGGGACGATTGAGGTCGGGGAAGACGTCGACCGGCAGTCGCGGCACCGTGTAGAGGCCGAGCACCACCAGGGCGCCGGCGAGCGCCAGGACGAGAAGCCGGTTGCCGACGGAGCGGGTGACGAGGAACGTGAACATGCCGGCCTCTAGCGCACGTGGTCGAGCAGGTCGGCGCCCTGCGTCACGATCCGTTGTCCCGCGCCGGCGCCGGAGACGATCAGCACGCGGCCGCCGTCCAGTGCCTCGATGCGCACGGGACGCGGCACGAAGCGCTCGGGCGCCGTATGCTCGAAGACGAAATCCTGGCCGTTGGCGGTGCGGACGATGGCGCTGCGCGGCACCGCGACGCCGTGGCGCCGCTGACCGGTCGCGGCCTGCACGGTCACGAACTGGCCCGCCCGCAGCCCGTTGGTATCGCCTTCGATGGCGAAGTGGACGGGAATCGCCTGGCTGCGATCGGCGAACCCGGACCCGCGGAAGGCCAGTGCGAGGCTGCGGCCGCCGGCGGTCGTGGCGCTGGCGCTCACCGGGGTGATTGCGGTGAAGCTCAATGCCTCCACCCAGAGTCGCGACGGATCGACGATGTGGAAGATGACGGCGTTGGGTTGCGCCATCTGGCCGGCGACCGGCGAGGCGTCGGCCACGATGCCGTCGACCGGTGCGACCAGCGCTTCCGGCTGGCGGCGGCTGGCGTCGAGGGCGGTGCGGCGATCCTTGAGGCCCTGCAGCTCGAGCTGGGTCTCCTCGTACATCTGCCGCGCCACCGCGCCGCTGGACACCAGCCGCGCGTAACGCGCGAGGCGCGTCTCGACGATGCTGATCTGCTGGTCGAGCTCGCCCTGGCGCTGGCGCATGTCGGAAACGTCGATCTGCTGGATCGGCGGCGCGACATAGGCCAGCACGTCGCCCTTCGCCACCGCGGCGCCGAGGCGCGGGAAGCCGCCCGGCGGGGCCGACAATCGCCCGCCCACCGATGCCTGCACGACGCCGCTCGCGTTGGGATCGGGGATGATCCGGCCGGGCAGTTCCATCGAGCGGTGGAACGTGGCCTCGGCGGTGAGGAGGGTGCGCAGCCCGAAGATCCGTTGGACCGGCTTGGGCACGTAAAGCGTGCCGTCGGCCAGCCGTTGCGCCCGTTCGCCGGCGGCTGGCACCTCCGCCGTCTTGCCGTCGGCATGATCATGCCCCGCATGCGCGTCGGCGCGCTCGCTCCACGCGAGCGCCAGCGGCAGCGCCAGCAGGAGGGCGGCGGTCCGGCGACCGCGCCGGCCCAAAGCGACGCCGAGCACGAGCCCGGCGCCGACCCCGACCATCAGGACGAGGCTCCAGAGCGCCCAGCCTGGCAGCGGGGGCCACCACGAGGCGAGCCAGGCCGAAGCGCTTGCACCACCGGCCCGCGCCGGCGTGGCGGCAGCCACCGTCACGAGTGTCAGCGGCAGGATCTCGAGGTCGGAGCCGACCGCCACCGTGGCGATCAGGTCGAAGCGGCCGGGCTCGGCCAGGAAAGGCGCATCCAGCCGGTAGCGGTCGCCGTCTTCCGTGGCCTTTACCGGGCCGCTGGGCGTTTCCACCACGATGTCGGCGCCGGCCAGCGGTTCGTTGGTGGCAAACGCGTCGAGATAGAGCGTGAGCCCGGCGCCCTCGGCGACGGCCACGAGCTCGAACGCCGTGCCGACGACTTCGGCGCGCGCGCCTGCAGGGGCCGCCGCGACGGAAGCCGCGGGCGGGGCGGCGCCGTGGTCATGCCCCTCATGCGCGTCGGCAGGTGAGATGCCGAACGACAGGGCCACCGCGAGTGCGGCGGCAGAACGTGCAAACATGAAAGCAATCCTTCATCGTGATCCGGCGCGCAGGAGCGCGCGCAGGCAGATCAGATGAAGGTTCTGGGGGGCTTTCTCGGACCTTCAGCCAGACGGCCGGTCAGCCTGCGGGCCTCGGCGGAGGCCGGCAACCAGGCGCGGAGCAGGGGGGCGGGCAGCGAGGCCTTGCCGAATGCGATCTTCACGCACCCGCCGCAGTGAGTATTGTCGCAGCACATGCCGACGCAGCCCGTGTCGGGCAGCTCGCGCCCCGGCCTGTCATTCACGGCGACGTCGAAGCTCGTCGGCTTTGTTGCTTCAACCTCGATGACCACCTCGGCGCCCATCGCCGCGGACGGCGCCGGAACGGCGGTCTCCTCGGCGGCAGGCAAGATCTGTAGCGGAGCGGACGCCCCATGCGCGTGAGCGTGGGCATGCCCGGGATGAGCACTTGCCGCGCCCGTGCCCACGAACGCCGTGATCGCGAGGATCACGGTGCCGAGCAGCGGCGCGAGGAAGCGGCGGAAAGGCATGTCCGCGAAAATCTAACGATGCCGCGCGGCAATTCAAGGGCAGGTCGGCGAACTTCGTGGCCCATAGAGTCGGGGCCTCCGCCGCGGAGGCCCCGACGCCGGGACGGTTCAGAGCCCGTGTTTCTCGCGCATCATCTCGGCGGCCCGCTCGCCGATGATGGCGCAGGGCGCCTGTGTGTTCCCGGCGGTGACCCGCGGCATGATCGAGCCGTCGGCGACCCGCAGGGCGGAGACGCCGTACACGGCGAGAGTTCCATCGACGACCGACATCTCGTCGCGACCCATTTTCGCCGTACAGCTCTGGTGCCAGTAGGTGACGGCCGCCTCGCGGATGTAGCGATCTAGGTCGTCGGCCTTCACGTCACCCGGCATGGCTTCCCCCCGGACGAAGGGACGGAAGGCCCGCGCGTTGCCCAGCGCCCGGCAGAACTCGATGCAGGACGCCGCGGTGGTCATGTCCCTTGCATCGGACAGGAAGTTGGCATCGATCGCCAGGGGCGCGGCGGGATCCGCGCTCCGCAGGCGCAGACGTCCCCGGCTCTCGGGATGGGCGAGCCCTGCGAACATCGTCCATCCGTGCGCCGGCACGCCACGCGCGGCGGTCCGTTCGCTGGGGACCGGAAACTCGACCTGGCAGAACAGCAGGTCCGGCGCCTCCAGGTCGGGACGGCTCTTCCAGTACAGGGTCGCTTCGCTGCCGCTGTTCCGGGGGGCCAGCGGTTCGGCGAATTCCCAGGTGCAGCCGAACGACACGTGGTCCTGCAGGTTCCGGCCGACACCGGGGAGGTGCTGGACGACGGGGATCCCGAACCTCGCCAGCTCCGCGCGATCGCCGATCCCCGAATGCATCAGGACCTTGGGCGTCTGGATCGCGCCCAGCGACAGCACGACTTCCGCGCGGGCGCCGACCGTCATCGACCGGCCCCTGTGCAGGAACTCGACGCCGGTCGCCCGACCGTTCTCGAAGACGACGCGGTGGACCAGCGCCTCGGTGAGGACCGTCAGGTTCGGCCGGTCGAGCCAGGGGTGGACGTAGGCCCGGTAGAGCGAATGACGCCGGCCGTTGCGCACCAGCATGTCGGTGATCGCGGCGCCGCCGGTTCCCTCCATCATGCGTCCGTTGGGATGATCGAAGACGGGGATGTCGAGCTCGCGCGCAGCGTCCAGCATCGCGAGCGCAATCGGGCTCGGCGAGGCGGCCGGCTGAACCCAGACCGGCCCTCCCGTCCCGCGATAGGCGGGGTCGGGGGTGCCCTGCCAGTTCTCGATCCGGCGATAGGTCTCGAGAACGTTCTGGTAGCCCCATCGCGCGTCGTCCGCCTCGGAGGCGAAGAACTCCCAGTCGCTGCGATGGCCGCGGGCCCAGACCATGACGTTGATGCTCGATCCGCCGCCCAGTCCCTTGCCCATGGACATCGGGATTTCCCGCCCGTCGAGATGCGGGTTGGGTTCGGCCTTGAAGCCCCAGTCGCGTTCGCCACCGAGATTGGTGGGCCACAGGGCCGGGTTCAGGACGGCGTCGACTTCATCGCTGCCGCCCGCTTCGAGCAGCAGGACCCGGGCCGCGGCGTTCTCCGCCAGCCTGCGGGCGATCACGGAGCCGGAGGATCCGGCGCCACAGACGATGAAGTCATAGCTGGGCCGAAGGGCCGATGCGAGCCGTGCCTGGTTCTCGCGCGCGCGGCGGGCGAAATCGGAAGCAGAATTGTCGGTCATGAGTGCAGCTCCTCGTCTTTTGATACGACAACAAATGTTATCGCGATATGTATTAGCTGGGTCTCGCCAGGATACTTGTCAACGGTAATACTTATCGCGATAGTGTTACCGGCCAGGCCAGGAGGCGAGCATGAAGAAACCAAGGTCCGTGAAAGGCGCGCCGGTCCCGCTCGAGGATCAGCTCTGCTACTCGATCTATTCGGCGAACATGGCGATCCAGCGCGCCTACAAGCCGTTGCTGGACGATCTGGGGCTGACCTATCCGCAGTATCTCGTGCTCAATGTGCTGTGGCGGGAGGACCGGCAGAACGTCGGCACCATCGCCGATCGGCTGGGGCTCGAGTCCAGCACGCTCACGCCCCTGCTGAAGCGCCTCGCAGAGGCGGGCCTGGTCCATCGGGCGCGCAATCCGGAGAACGAGCGGCAGGTCTTCGTGCAGCTGACCGAAAAGGGTCATGCGTTGCGCACCAGGGCAGGCTGTCTGGGCGACGCGCTGCTTTCGTTTTCAGGTGAGACGGCGCAGCGCCTGGCGGTCCTGAATGCCGATATCCGGCACCTCCGCGATGCGATCTATGATAAAATTGGTGGCTGGGACCTCTCCGGCAGCTAGCAAGACGTTGAAAAGTCGGAGTCAGGACGAATAAACGAAACAAATGAAACGAATGTCGCAGCCCTTGAATCCTGTGCCGCGGTGAGCGTTGGCGTAACAATGTTGCTCTCCAGCGCTTCCGAAAGACCTATTTCAACAGCCTGCTCGGGCGGTGCGTAGGGCATGAAACGTCCCCTCAGGCCGTCGGGATCGTGCCGCCGTCGATGACGTATTCCGTGCCGGTGATGCTCGAGGCGCGGTCGGAGGCGAGGAAGGCGATGAGGTTCGCGACTTCTGCCGGCGTCGACGGCCGGCCGAGGGGGATGCCGCCCAGTGCTTTCATGACGATCGCCTTGCCGCCGTCGCGGTCGACGCCCGCGTCGCGGGCGATCCGCTCGGTCAGCCGGACGGCGGCTTCGGTCTCGATCCAGCCCGGCGACACGCGCACGATCCTCACGCCCTTGGGCGAGACCTCCTTCGAGAGGCTCTTGCTGTAGGTCGAGAGCGCAGCCTTGGCGGCGGCGTAGGCCGTCGTCGCGTCGGGCAGAGGCAGGGCGCTCTGGATCGAGGTGACGTGGATCACGACGCCGCTTCCCCGTTCGACCATGGCCGGCAGCAGCGCGCGGTCGAGCCGCACCGCGGGCATCAGGTTGAGGTCGATCTCCCGGGCCCAGTCGGCATCGCCCAGAGCCGCAAAGCCGCCGGCCGGGGCGCTCGAGCCGCCCAGCATGTGAACGACGATGTCGATTTCGCCCAGGCGCTCCCGCGCCGCCGCCGCGAGGTCGGCGCAGCCCTGCGCGGTCGTGAGATCGGCGGCGGCGAACATGGACGCCGGCATCCCGTCGGGCCGCGAGCGCGCCGTCGTGAGCACGCGCGCGCCGAGGTCGGAAAAGAGCGCAACCGTCGCCGCGCCGGCGCCGCGCGTGCCCGACGTGATCAGCGCCCGCTTGCCCTCGAGCTGGAGGAAGCCGCTCATGCGCCGATCCTCAGGTCCGTGATCTGGCCGTTCATGAGCCGGAAGGAGAAGGCCAGGACAATCGGACTGCCGGGAAACGCTCCCGTCACTTTGGCGCGGACGATGATGCGATCCTGCTCCTCGCGAACATCCAACGGCTCGGCGGTGGCCTCGTATTGGGCCTTGCTCGCGCGCCACCACGCCTCGATGGCCGCATGACCAACATGCGTATGACCCTCGTCTTCGACGACGGCATTGGGCGCGAAGGCGGTGAGGGGTGCCCTGTCGGGCGGACCCTTGTCGGCGTCGAAATAGGTTCTTACGGGAGCTGGCAGGTTCATGATCGTTTCCTTCCGCGTGTGTCTGTCCCGCTCGATGTAGGCCTGTACGGAAATCCCGATTAGTGGGACAAAAAGGGATGAGTCGTCACGATAATCGGAACAAAGTGCGATGAACGGTGTCGGGCTGGGCGAGTTCGACGCCGCCCTCGCCGTTGCCCGCGAGGGCTCGTTCCGGGGCGCCGCCCGGACGCTCGGCCTGTCGACGACCGCGCTGAGCAATGCCGTGGCGAAGCTCGAGATGCGGGTGGGCGTGCGTCTGTTCAACCGGACGACACGCAGCGTGTCGCTCACGGACGCCGGCCGCGCCTTCGTCGAGCAGGCGGGCCCTGCCCTGCGCGACCTTTACGGCGCGATGGAGACGGTCCGCGCGCAGCAGGCGACACCCTCGGGGACACTGCGCATCAACGGCTTCCCTGCGGGCGCGCGCGAGATCATGGAGCCGCTGGTCCTGGAATTCCTGCGCCGCCATCCAGCAGTGCATGTCGACCTCGTGACCGAGGGCCGGCTGGTCGACATCGTGGCCGAGGGCTTCGATCTCGGCGTGCGCCGCGCGGACCTGGTGCCCGCCGACATGATCGCCGTTCCGCTCGGCCGGCCGCAGCGTCACGCCGTCGTGGCATCCCCGGCCTATCTGGCGCAGCACGGCACGCCGCAGGCGCCGATGGACCTCGGCCGGCATCGCTGCATCCGCACCCGCCTGCCCAATGGCGCGCTGTTGCGGTGGCATTTCGAGAGGCGCGGGGAGACCCTTGCGATCGAGGTGAACGGGCCGATCACGCTGGATGAAGCCAGCCTTGCGCGCCTGGCGGTACTGCAGGGGGTGGGCATCGGCTTCTTCCTGGAGCAGGATGTGCGCGACGACATCGCCGCCGGCCGCCTCGTGCGCTTGCTCGACGACTGGACACCGCCGATCGCCGACCTCTCCCTCTATTACCCCGGCCGGCGCAATCCCTCCGCCGCCCTCAAGGGATTCGTCGGCTTGGCCCGCGAACTCGGCCGGAAGGCCAGATCGTGAGCGGCCGCGCTCGTCTTTTTGCAGGCCCGCGCGAGACTGCCGGTGACGGACGAGACATCACACCTCATGCGCAGCCGCGCCATATGGGTTAGGAAACGCCGATGTCCGATATCGAAACACTCCGCAAATCGCTCGCCCTCTCGTCCGAAGGGCTGGCTTCCGAAGACAAGAAGGCGATGGCCATCGACGCCATCACCCGGATCCTCGACGCGCTGGAACTCGGCGTTGGCGCGTTCGGCGAATGGGAGCAACGCTGCCTCGCGGCGTCGATCATCGCGCTCCGTGCGGGAAAGTATGATGACTCCCGGGCGCTGGCGCGCCGTGCGATCTGGCCCGAGGAAAACCGTCGCAATTCCGGCGTCGCGCGCCTGCTGCTGCGCCCGGGAATGCTGACGATCCCCGAACTCCGGAAGGAGTTCAAAATTGCGCAATCCATGCCGCCCCGGAAGGTCCGTCCCGTCGAATAGCGAGCGGGGCCGGCGAATCGAGCACCCGAATGCGCAGGCGCCGCGCATTTGAAGGGGCGCACGTTTGCCTGTGATCCGACGAAAGCGCGTCGCGGTCTGGGGCCGCGCGTGTGATTGGCAGGACACGCCTCGCGGCGATCGTTCGTCGCGGCGGCCGTCGCCGGAACTGTCTGCGCGTCGCCGTCGTTCGCTTTCCCGTATCTGAACTCAAACAATGAAACGCCACGGGGTACCGACATGGACGACAGCTCTCGCCAACTTCTTCTCGCGACCTTCGCTTATCTCGTGTTGCTGGGCGGTCTAATCGGTGCGCTGGGCGCGGCGTTCAGCGCCTGACACCCTCGCACTGGCGCATATCTCGGTGCCTCCTCGGGCAGTTGCAATGCAGTCGGTATGAGCGTTCCATGGGACTGGTAGTCCAGCCGGAGGGCGCATCACATGCAGGACTTCATCCGCCGAAAGAATATCGAGAACCTGACCAAGCAGCTTGCGAGCGGCCAACTCGATGAGGCGCAGCGCGCCTATGCCGAGAAGCGCCTGGCCGAAGAGCTGGCGCAGCAGCGCAACATCGTGATTCGGGAGCCCGCCCGGGATACCGCGCCCTGCTGAACGCGCTTTCTTATCTGGTCAGTATCAGCCTTGGCGCCGGTCGATCTCGGCGCGGGCGTTGCGCCTCGCCATTTCCTCGGCGACTTCCGAGGGAACGCAGACCTTGTTCACCGGATTGAGCACCGTGCCCAGCGACTTGGCGATCACCAGGGCGACCGGGATGCCGACGATCGACAGGCAAAGGGCGAACACCTGGATCGCGTTCAGGACGACAAACACCACACCGAACGGCAGGTAGAGGAGCATCACCAGCGTCGAGTAGGCGCGCCATAGCGGGTTCTGCGGAATGTCGAGGTCCGACTTACTCACCATCTCATTGCCGAACGGCGCCAGCAGGAACTTGCCGAACTCCATGAGCCCGAGCCCGAGCGGCGCGGTGACGACCAGCAGGGTGAGCAGCAGGCCAAGCAACCAGTAGAAGGCCGCGGTCAGGAACCCGAGGAACGGGATGTGCCACAGAATGTTGCCCAAGGTCGTCACGTGTCTCTCCCCGTCGCCGCCTGCGGCGTGGCGGGCACCATGCCCCGCGCGCCGGGAGTGTGGCAATCGCCGCCGTGGAGGGATCCAGCCGAACGGCGGTCCGGGGTTGGCAGGCCGTGCTTGTCCCGTGCCCCCTGACGTTACGCCCCGTCCGACAGAAGATCGTCCGATCTTGAGGCGTCGTCCGCCAGGATGATCTGCAACTTCCTGGCGAGGTCCCGCGGGCGATAGGGCTTCACGAGCAGATTTGCGGTGGGAGCGATGTTGCCCTTCTGGATCAGCGCGTGTCCGAAATAGCCCGAAGTGAAGAGGATCTTCAGGTTGGGTCGGAGCAGTCGCGCCTGCTCCGCAAGCTCGCCGCCCGCCATGCCCGGCATGACCACGTCGGTGAAGAGCACGTCGATATCCTCGTCGCGTCTCAGTAATTCGAGCGCTTCCGCGCCACTCGCCACCGCGATCACCTCGTAGTTCAGCTCTTTGAGCATATGCTCGGCCGTCGTTCGGACATGGTCGTCGTCATCGACCAGAAGCACAGTGGGAAGCGAGGCGTCAGCCCCGACGGTCGGCCGTGGGCGGGGCACGTGCGCGGCCCGCCTTGCAGCCTCGACCGACTGCATCATTAGACCGAAGGCCACCAGTTTGTGCTGGGGATCGCGCAACGGGATGACGACCTCAAGCAACTCCATGTCCAGGCCGTTGCTGTGTGTGCGCTGACCGATTTCTGCGTGCCGGCCGGTCCGTCGGGCGATGGTCAGGGACAGCGGTGCGCCGTTTTGGTCGCGAGCCTCGGGCGGCACGATCCTGGCATACGGCTGCCCGACCGCCTGAGCCTCTTCATAGCCCAGCAGATTCCTCGCGCCGGCATTCCAGCTCAGCACCTTGCCGTCCGTATCGAGCAATATCAGCGCGCAGTCCTTCAGGTTGTCGACCATAAGCTGCTTGAGTTGGCCGTTGACTGACATGTCCAGTTTCCCGCTCCGTAGCCGCAACCACAAAACGCCGGTTGCTGCGGTGTACTACGCAGGGATGTGAAAGCGGTTTCCAAGCCACTGCAGATACTCACGGCGTTGTGATGCGGCGGCAAAAGGTTGCCTCACGACGCGAAGAAATGGCCGCCGACGAAGGCACTCTGCTCGGGTGGACTGCGCCGCGATGGCGCCTTCGCTACTTGCAGTTGACCTCGATGCGGCGCGGCGGCGTCCTGAACCAGGGCGGGCTGCTTTCCATCGCGGGCTCGGGTTTCGGCCAGGCACCCGACTTGAGGCGCGCCTCGATCAGCGGGACCAGCTGCTGCAGGATCACCCAGCCCTTCATGCGGGTGCCGGGATAGGTCGTGTGGACGCCGTCGGCATAGAGGTCGGGATCGAAGGGCATCGCGCCGGCGACGTCGATGAAATCGATGCCGCGCTCCTGCGTGTATTTCTTCAGCACCCGGTTCTGGAAGTTGGCCAGCCGCTCGAGGTCGCGATAGCGCCAAGGGTACATATACAGATTGAGATAGTCCCAGGTCATGCGGTTGCGGACCGGGTCGAGCTTCAGCCCGTCCTTCACCATCCAGAGGAACGAGGTGACTGCGAGCTCTGCGTCTATCGGCTTCAGGTCGGCCTGGATCCGGTCGAGGTCGCCCAGGATCTGGGTGAGCGACACCGGCAGGTCCTTGCGCGCGATGTCGGGGTCGGTCTCGGAGAGATTCGTGGGCCAAGCGAGCTGGTAGTCGGGCTTGGGCGCCTCCAGTCCCGTGGATGGCAGATCTTCGGAGGCGCGCAGCGTCTGGATGCGGCGCACGATGTCGGAGTAACGCGCCAGCACGTTGAGCCAGGCGGGGCCCGGCGGTTCGCGCGGCTTCAGCGGTTGCGGCTTCTCGCCCTGGGGCATCGATGCGACCAGGCTTTCCAGTCTGAACTGGTTGCCGCCCTCGTGATAGATCACCAGGTCCGGCCGGGCCGGCACGATCTCGGTGCGGACGATCGCCTCGATCCCCTCAGAGTTGATGGATTCGCGAGCTGCGCTGGCGACCTCGATCCTGAGGTCGGGCCGGTTCTTCGCCGCCCACAGGTTGAGCCAGTGCGCGATGAACTCCGGATAGGAGTACGGCATCTGGTGCGTGTCCGCCGTCGTCGACGCGCCGGCGAACACGATTCGGATCGTCTTTGGCCCGCGCGCGAAGTCCAACGGTGGTCCGCGCCAGCCCAGCTGGTTGGTCACCAGCCCGATCGGCGAGGTGGTGTTCGGCTTGAAGCGGAAGGGCGGGTTGGGCTTGCCGTCCTCGGGATCGAAGAGTTCGAGCGAGCCCGGCGCGTTGGCGAAGAACGGACTCTTGCAGGGATCGCCCACCAACACCGAGTTCCAGATCTTGAAGGCTTCCGGCGACTGGAACGGCGTGCCCGCCTTCTGAAGCGCACGGTCGAGTTCCATCGCCTCCGGCGGCACCGGCTTGCGGTTGGGCAGCGGCGGCGGATCGCTGAAGAACCAGGCACGTTCCACGGAGGCGGCGCGCGGGACATCGTCCAGGCGCTCCGCCGTCGTGTCGTTTCCGATGTTCACCAGGCGAACGGGCAGTTCGAGCTGGGTGAGGGGCAATCCCGCCAGGACGCGGGCGGCGCCCTCGGCGAAGATCAATCCGATCAGGATGGAGACGGACATCATGATGGCATTCGCCATCGTTCGACCGTTCAAGGGCTTGTCCTCTGTTGGTGATGTTCCCCCGAGCGGGCCGTTCTAAGGGCTTCGGCCGGCGAGGAAAAGCGCGACGTTGTCGCCTGCTTTCGTCGTCTGGGGGACACGCTCCGTCTCGATGTCTCGCTTGCGCGAACTGCCGCGATTCGCGAGCGTCGGGACTTCCTAGGACGATTCCGACCGGAGCTGACCGGCCGGGGTGGCGGCTTCCAGTTGGACTGCACACTCGTCCATTTCCCGGGCATAGCTCAAGAGCTTGTCGCGATCGTCCAGTGACCGCATCTCGAACGCCAGCCGCCTCGCTTTATGGGCTTGCAGGCGGGCCATTCTGGGCGTGAGGACCGGCTTGGGAGGGCTGGACATCGCGTCTTCGCTACGATCTGATCGATTGGCTGGATCAGGCGGTGAAACGAAATCTGCGTTCAGTCAGGTCCTGGCGGCGACGGGGAAGAAACACGATGAACCAGCGAACTGCCGACGCGAACGATGAAGACGCGATCGTCACGGCCGAGATCGCGCGGACGAAGAAGCCTTACCCGCGACCGCAACTGGTGCGCCTCGGGACCCTGGCCGACATGACACGGACGGTCGGTGGTCGGGGTGCCGCTGACGGCGGTCGCATGCGGGGGCGTACCAGGACGAGCGCTTAGTGGCTCGCCGCGGGCGTGCACCTAGTCGTCGACGGCAGTTCGTGCGCCTCGGCCCCCGGCCGACCTGATACGGATGGTCGGCTATCGCGGCGCGGTTGATGCCGGACGTTTCCCGCAGGCTAAGGACGGGCACTTTCTGACCGCACCTGTGCTTGCGCGATGCGGAGCGATTGATTTCAGTTGGTGACCGGCCTATAGGATTTGCGAATAATTCGCATTTCGGATCGGCCTTTGGCACCGTCGCCTACGTCTCTTTCCGTCTACATCGAGCATCGCGACGACCTGTTGAACTATGCCAACAGGTTCCTCGGCGACCGGGCGATCGCCGAGGACGTCGTGCAGGAAGCCTGGCTGCGCCTGTCCTCGCGGGCGGCCAAGGGGCAGGAGATCGGCCACCCCCTGAGCTACCTCTACTCCATCGTCCGGAACCTGGCGCTCGACTGGGGCAAGCGCCGGGTGAGGGAAGTGCCGCAGTCGCCAGCGAGCGTGACCTGGCAGGCGCTGCCCGCGCCGATGCCGACGGCCGAGGACGTCGCGTTGCAACGCGACGAGTTCCGGGCACTGCTGGAGGCGATCCAGGAACTGCCTGAACGGACCCAACTCGCCTTTCGCATGTACAAGCTCGAGGAGCGGCCTCTTCAGGAAGTGGCGGACCGCCTCAAACTGTCGGTTCCGCGCACGCATCAGATCGTCGCCGAAGCGCTGGTTCATGCGATGCAGCGCCTGCTCGGCGACGACGACAGGTAGCGGCAACAATATTTACAAGCCGTTCTTAAGTCGGCGCCGCGACAACCGTCTACTTGTCGGGGAGGATGGCAGCTTCGGCTGCCTCGCACCGGGGAAACCTTTGTGAACGGAACCAACAGGAAGAACGACTCGGTCCGGCTTCAGGCAGCCCACTGGCTCCTGCGGCTCGAAGCGTCTCCCGGCGACGGCGCGCTGCGGCGGGAATTCGAGAGTTGGTTGCGGCAGGATGAAACCCATCGCGCGGCGTTTCGCTTGGCAGAGCATACATGGACGCGCCTCGGCAAGCTTCCGCCGGAATCGATCGCGCCGTCGGTTCCGTCCAACGGTGGCCTGCCGCTGAAGCCGTCCCGGCGGCCGCGCGCCTTCTGGGCGGGCGCCGGCGCTCTGCTGGCCGCCGCCTGCCTGCTGCTGGTTGCGGCGCCCATGATACAGCGCCATCTCCAGGCCGATCACATGACGGGCGTCGCCGAGTTGCGCGATGTCGTCCTGCCCGACGGCAGCCTGGCGAGCCTCGACGCCGACAGTGCGATCGCCGTCGACTACTCCGAAGGCGAGCGGAAGGTCACCCTTCTCGCCGGACAGGCCTTCTTCCAGGTCCATCCGAATCCCGACCTGCCTTTCCGGGTGACGGCCGCCGACGTGTCGGTGCGCGTCACGGGGACCGCGTTCAGCGTCGACAAGCTCGCGAGCACGATTGCGATTGCCGTGCAATCCGGCAGGGTGGAGGTGACGTCGGCTGGCGCCGCCGAGGTCAGCCGCCTCGGTGCAGGTGACCGGCTCTTCGTCGACCGGCAGACGCGGTCGGTGAAGCGTGACCAGGTCGTGGTCTCGACGGTCGCCTCGTGGCGGGCGCGCCAGCTCGTGGTGCACGACGCGACCGTGGGCGACATGGTGGAAATCCTCGGCCGCCATCTTCCCGGCTTGATCGTCCTGCGCGATCCTTCGCTGAGCGGCCGGTCGGTCTCCGGCGTGATCGATCTCGCGCGCCCGCGCGAAGCACTGAACGCGCTGGCCGAATCGCAGCACGGAAAGCTCAGCCAGATCACGCCCTACCTCTCGGTCATTACGAAGCGTTAGGCGAGCCGTGAACTTTTTTGCGATTTTCGCTTAAGTCGACCCGTCTTCATCAGTCTTGTTCCAGGTGCGAGCCTGTTGCTCGCGGCTTTGCGTTCCGTGACCCGCCGGCAACGGACTTTCGGGGGAGAGGTCTGTGTTTTCGAGGATCACGGTTGCCGTCGTTGCGGCAGGTACCCTCATGGGCGGCGCCGTGCTCGCCCAGGGCGTCCCGGTCGGATCGCAACAGGCGCAGGCCGGCCGGCCGGCGACCTTCAATGTGCCGTCGCAGCCGCTGGCGCAGGCCCTGACCGCCTTCGGCCAGCAGGCGGGTGTGCAGATCGTGGTGAACAACGCCGCCGTCAACGGCAAGACGAGCACCGCCATCGGCGGGAGCATGACCGTCGAGCAGGCCCTTCGGCTGCTTCTCGCGGGAACCGGCGTGGGCTTCCGCTTCACCTCGGCCAACACGGTCACGATCTCCGGCGCGCCGGACGCCGGCGGCGCGCTGCAGCTCGATCCCGTGCAGGTGCAGGGCGCCTTCCTCGTGCCGCCGCAGGCCATGATCGACAATGCGCCGCCGGTCTATGCCGGCGGGCAGGTCGCGACCGGCGGCCAGCTCGGCTTGCTCGGCAATCGCGCGGTGATGGACACGCCGTTCAACCAGTCGAACTACACGGCAAAGAAGGCGCAGGATCAGCAGGCCAAGACGGTGCGTGACGTGTTGATCGATGACCCGTCTGTCCGGATCACCCGGGGCGACAACAGTCCCGGCACCGACCAGGTCAAGATCCGCGGATTTCCCGTGGACAATTCGGACACTTCGTATGGCGGCCTTTATGGAATGCTGCCCAACTCGTCGATCATGGCGGAGATGGCCGAGCGGGTGGAGGTGCTGAAGGGGCCGAGCGCTCTGCTGAATGGCATCCCGCCCTTCGGGTCGATCGGCGGCAACATCAATGTCGTGCCGAAGCGGGCTCCCAAGGAGGACCTGACCCAGGCGACGGCGAGCTACATCTCCGGCAGCCAGTTCGGCGGGCATATCGATTTCGGCCGCCGCTTCGGCGAGGACAAGGAATTCGGCGTGCGCTTCAACGGCGTGTTCCGAGGCGGCCAGACCGACATCCAGTACAATGCCGACCAGAGGGCCCTGGCAGTCCTCGGCTTTGATGTCCGCGGAGAGCGCGTGCGGCTTTCGACCGATCTGGGATACCAGAATCAATACATCTCCGGCATCACGCCCTACCTGACCCTGGCGCCGGGCGTGCAGCTCCCGTATGCGCCGAACGTCCGCACCAATCCAACCGCGCAGCCCTGGGGTTTCCAGGGGCGCAAGGACGCGTTCGGTGTCTTCCGGCTCGAGATGGACATCACCGACAACGTCACACTGTACGCGTCGGCCGGCGCCCATGATTATCGCATGGGCGGCCTCTATTCGGCAGCGACGACCATCACGAATTTCAACGGCGCAGGTACGGCGCTGGCGCCGCTCAACTTCAGCCAGTACACAACGAGCCTGACCGCCCAGGGCGGCCTGCGGGCCCTGTTCAGCACGGCGGACGTCAACCACGAGCTCGCGCTCACGGCGTCGACCCTTCAGCAGAGCAACGGCCAGGTGAACGTCTCGCAGGGTGGGGCCTTTGCGACGAACATCTACAATGCGACGCTGATCGCGCGGCCAAACATCCCGACGCCGGCGGCGAACAAGACGTCGGCCTCCGGCTTCAATAGCATCGGCATCGCCGACACGATCTCCTCGCTGAACAACCGCGTGCAGCTCACCGCCGGCCTGCGGGCGCAGAACGTCCAGTCCAACAACTACAACGCGGTGACCGGTGCCGTGACCGCAAGCTATGACCAGACCGTCGTCAGCCCCGCCGTGGCGCTGGTCGTGAAGCCGTTCGAGAACGTCTCGCTTTATGGCAACTACATCCAGGGCCTGCAGCAGGGCACCGTGGTGCAGGTCCCGTTCGCCAATGCCGGCACGATCCTGCCGCCCTACGTGTCCAATCAGATCGAGGCCGGCGTGAAAGTCGACTGGGGCACCTTCACGACCACCGCGGCGCTGTTCCAGATCACGCAGCCCAGCGTGATCACGAACACCGCGACCAACACCCAGGGCGTGAACGGGCAGCAGGTCAACCAGGGCCTCGAACTCAACGTGTTCGGCGAGCCCGCGAAAGGATTCAGGCTTCTGGGCGGCGCTGTGTTCCTGAACCCGGTGCTCGCCAAGACACAGGGCGGGACTGCTGATGGTTGGGTCGCGCCCTTCACGCCGCAGTTCACGCTCAACCTGTCGGGCGAGGTCGACCTGCCGTTCGTGCCAGGCCTCACCCTGGCGGGGCGCGCGATCTACACTGGGGCGCAGTACATCGACACGACCTATCCGCGGCGGATGATGCCGCAATGGACCCGCTTCGATCTCGGGGCCCGCTACAGTTTTGAGAATCCGGGCGCCAAGGGGAAGATGTTGGTGGCCCGCTTCGACGTCGACAACGTCCTCGATGCCAACTACTGGGCGGGCAGCAACCAGACGGCGACGTTCATGTTCCTTGGCGCCCCGCGCACCTTCCGCTTGTCGCTGACGGCGGACTTCTAGGAAGCGCTCGGCGGTCTCGACATGGAGCAGACGTTCCGGGCTTCCATGAACTGGCTGCACACCTGGGCGGGCGTCTGCGTGGGCGCGGTGCTGTTCGCGGTCTTCTGGATGGGCAGCCTGTCAGTGTTCGACCGCGAGATTGATCGCTGGATGATGCCAGCGACGCGGCTGGCGCCGGCCGAGTTCAAGTCCGTGGACGCGCTCGCGCGCGAACTGCAGCCGGCGATCGGCGCGTCACCGCAATGGCTCGTTCTCTTTCCGACCGATCGCGAGCCCGTCGCGCGCGTCGGCTACCTGGAGGCTCCGGGCAGGCTGCGATACCGCCACGCCGATCCCTCGACGTCGGCCCTTCTTCCGGACTCCGGCACATGGGGTGGTTCGGGCTTCATCTATCCGTTCCACGTCAATCTGCACATCAAGGCCTGGTCGCTGGGCCTCTGGATCGTCGGCTTTGCGGGGATGGCGATGCTGGCGCTCTGTGTTTCCGGGGTCGTCATCCATCGCAAGATCTTCGCCGACTTCTTCACCTTCCGGTCTGACCGGAAACCGCGGCGGGTCGTGCTGGACCTGCACAACGTCATGGGCGTGGTCGGGCTGCCTTTCCACTTCTTCATCACCCTGTCGGGTCTGGTCATCTTCTTCACGGTCTACTTCTCCGGCGCCTGGGAGACGTCCTATCGCGGCGACCGGCAGGCCTTCGTGCAGGAGTCCTACGGCATCTATGGACGGCCGCGGCTCGACCGGCCGGGACCGTCCCCGGCATCGCTGGATGCCATGGTCGCGGAGGCTTCGCGCCAGTGGGGAGGAGGGACGCCGCAATTGTTCCGGGTGTTCCATCGTGGCGACGCGAACGCCTATGTCGAGGTGCGCCGGTCGTTCGTCGACGACCGAGTGACCATGCCGGTCGACGCTCTCTATTTCGACGCCGGTACCGGCGCCGTCCTGTCGAGCAACACGGGAAAGCCCGTCATGAACGTCCACCGGTTCATCACCGGGTTCCACTTCATCCAGTTCGATCACTGGAGCCTGCGCTGGATCTACTTCGCCCTGGGCCTCGCGGGCTGCGTCCTGATCGCCACGGGGTTCCTCTTCTGGGTGGAGTCTCGTCGCAAACGCCACGCCCAGCTCGGACTGCGCGGCGTGCCCTTCGTCGAAGGGCTGACCGTCGGCTCCATCGGCGGGATCGTGGCCGCCACGCTGGCCTTCTTCGTCGCCAACAGGCTGTTACCGTCCGACGCCTCGGCCTGGGGCGCGGAGCGCCGCGAGCTCGAAATCTGGACCTTCTACCTGGCCTGGCTGCTGATGTTCGCTCATGCGTGGACACGTCGCCGCGAGGCCTGGCGGGAGCAGTGCATGGTAATCGCCGCGCTGGCGGTCGCGGCGGTGATCCTCAACGGGCTCACGACGGATGACCCGCTGTGGCGCAGCCTCGGCCAGCGCCACCTCTGGCCTGTCGCCGGCATGGATCTGGCGCTCCTGTGCGGAGCAGCCGTCGCGGGATGGACGGCCTCCCGGTTGAAGCGCACCTCCAGAAGGCTGTTGGAATAGGCCGTTCGGAAGTGCCGGCACGCAACATTGTTGCGCTGACGGTCACCGTTGCACAGAATTCCGAGGTTGCGGCATTCGATTCGTTCGTTTCGTATATTGCGTTTGTTTCGTTTATATGCCGTGACTCCAGCCTTTTTCAACGGCCTGCTGGCGGTTGTGGCGCTTGGGCATTGCCCTGAGCTGCTTCTACACGCTGTCACGGCATGCCGGGCCGGTCATGTGGATTCCGTTCGCCGCCCATGCGTTCTCGACCACTTACAACACGCTGGGCGCGAACTAGCTGATGAACCACCTGATGTCGCTCATTCCGGGCGGCCAGTGGGAGCACTGGCCGTCATTCTCTTCATACTGCTCCTGCTCGGCGTGGTGCCGGACCCGGTGGGGATCATACTGATCACGATGCCGGTCTTCCTGGCCGTGGTGGACCCGTACGGGTGGAATCCGATCTGGTTCGGCGTCGCTTCGTTGTCGTGATGGAGATCGGCTACATGACGCCGCCCTTCGGCTTCAACCTGTTCCACCTGAAGGCGGTGGCGCCGCCGAGCGCGACGATGAGCGACATCTACCGGTCGGACATCCCCTATGTGCTGGTGGCCTTCGTCGGCGTGCTGATCCTCATCGCCTTCCCCGACATCGCGCTGTACTTTCCCAACCTGTTCTTCGGCGTGTCGAAGTAGGAGCCTGCGTCCCCGCTCTCCGGGATCCAGGGAGGGCATTCATGGGATTGAAGCGCAAGGTCAGCGTCTTCCTGTTCGCGGTCATGCTAGCCGTGAGCCTGGGCGCGACGGTCGTGGCCTCGATGGCTATGTACCGGCTGGTCTCGGAGAAGCAGGATGCCGAGATCCATAGGCTGGAGAGCAGCCTGTCCGATCGCTTCGCCGTCTTCGAGACGCTGCTGCGCTCGCAGCACGTGGAAATCGTCGCGCACATGGACAAGGTCCTGCCGCAGATCGCGGCGGAGCTCGACAGGACAGGTCGGGCCCCTGGCGACCTCACCATGGCCGAGCTGGATTCGCTGACCCGCAAGTACGGCGTGCAGCACATCTACTTCGTCGATCGCGCGCACAGGGTCTTTCAGACCAATCTCGCCAGCGACATGAACTTGACCTTCCCCGAGAGCAGCTTCACGCGCTTCCTCGATACGGTCTACGGCTCGAACAAGGTGATGAGCGACGGCATCGACCTGTCCAGCCTGACCGGCACGCTGCGCACCTACAGCTACTTCGGGCCCGAGGGGAAGGACTACATCATCGAGACCTCGACCGATGTGCGCGCCAGCCTGGCGGAGGGAAACTTCAGCTGGATGGGGGCGTACTTCTTCCAGGACCTGTTTGCCGACGCGCTACGCTCCAATCCCTACCTGAAGGAAGTCGACCTCTATCTGGTCACGCCCGCCGGCGCTTGGTCGCTGCTGCAAATCGGCAAGAAGCTCGAGCCCGCGCTGGTCGAGCGCCTGATGAAGGTGCGGCGCGAGGAAGTTCCGGCCGGCAATGGCCGGTATCTCACGGTCTACAGCGGCGAGGAGACCCGGGCGGGGACGCAGGCCGGTCACCCGGTCACCTCGAAGTTCGTCATCCGCAAGATCACCTACGACACGGGCCTGGCGCGGGAGGCGGTCCTGCATGTGCTGCTGAGTTCGATCATCGTGCTCGCCGTCATGCTGCCGATCGTGTTCTGGATCGCCTCGCGCCTCCTGCAGAGGCAGCTTCTCGATCCCCTGTTCAGCCTGCGCGGCGAGGCGGGCGCCATTGCCGAGGGCGACCTCGATCAGGCCATCGCCAATACCAACCGCATCGACGAGATCGGCCAGCTCGCCAAGAGCTTCGCCTCCATGCGCGACGCGGTGCGCCGGACGATTCTCGACCTGAAGCATACGAATGTGTCGATCGAGCGCTTCGTGCCGCAGGCCTTCCTGTCGATCGTAGGCAAGCCGTCGGTCGCCGATGTGGAACTGGGGGACAACAAGCGCCGGACCATGAGCATCCTGTTTTCCGACATCCGCGGCTTCACCACCCTGTCGGAACAGATGAGCCCGGACGAGACCTTCGCGTTCATCAACACCTATCTCGAGCGCATGGGGCCGGTGATCCGCGACCATCACGGCTTCATCGACAAGTATATCGGCGACGCCATCATGGCGTTGTTCGCCAATGCCGACGATGCTTTGCAGGCCGGACTCGCGATGTTGGCCGCCTTGGACGGCTTCAATGCCGAACGGCGCGCCACCGGCCTGCCGCCGATCGAGATCGGCATTGGCATCAATACGGGATCGCTGATGCTGGGTACGATCGGCGAGAAGCATCGCATGGACGGGACCGTCATTTCCGACGCCGTGAACCTGGCGGCGCGGATCGAGAGCCTCACCAAGGACTATGCTGCGCCGATGCTGATCTCGGAATTTACCTACCGGGAGCTCTCCAACCCCGAGGCCAGCACCATCCGGCCGGTCGATGTCGTCGTCGTGAAGGGCAAGACCCTGCCTGTCGCCATTTACGCCGTGAGCCCGTCCCCGGCGTAGGGTTTAGGCAAAGTCGTCCGCCTTGAGCTCGATCGTCTGGCCGTGCGGCGTGCGGTCTGCGGCATGGTCCCAGGCGTGATAGTAGCGGTCGAGGGTCTCCGGGGAGGCGATGCCCTTGCGGGCGACCAATCGTTCGAGCGTCGCGAGCCAGTGGCGGTAGTAGGTCGTGCCATCGTCGGGATCGCCTTGGGCGATGGCGGCCTTGATCTGGTTGCCGAGTTCGTCAGCCCATTCGTTCCAGGTAAAGACGCCGCGCTGCTGCAAGGTGAGCGCCATGGCGAAGGCCTGCGCCTGCCATGGCTCGGCGAAGACTGGCGCCTCGCCGGCGCACGGGATACCCGGCACGGTTTGCAGGGCCCTGCGAACCGCCTCGATCTCCGACGCCATCATGCCGGCTCCAGGTAAGGCTCGAACGCCTCGATGGACACGCTCGCGCCATCCTCCGCGTCGGGCCCCCAGAGTTCCCGCCCGTCGAACACCACGGTGTAGAGCCATTCGCCCTGCTCGACGCCCTGCTCGACCATCGCGTCGGGAAAGGTGTGGCAGCCTTGGATGCGCTCGATCGTGCCGACATGGCCACGGGCGAAGCGTGGCAGGCGCGTGTGGGAGCGGGGATGAATGTTGCGGGCACGCACCTTCTGGCCCACCTCGAAAGCGGCAGGCGCGCGGGCCGGCTGATCGTGGTTGGCCCGGGTCAGGCCTATGCCTGCCTGCGGGCCCGACAGCGGCCTGCGCTTCAGCGGCCGACCCGGTCCGCTCGAATGGCCGCTGGCCAGTTCGGCCTCGGAGACGAGGCCGCGGTCCAGGCAGAGGCGTTCGAGGCGAAGGAACCACTTCTTGTAATAGGAGGAGGAGAGATACACGGCTGGCGGCAAGGTCTCGATCCAATAGCGGCCGACGTCGATGTTCCATTCGCCGGCCGAGCCCATGACCCGGTTGAGCGCCAGGGAGCGGGCTTCCCAATCGGTATGGAAGGGCACCTCGTGCGGCTCGGGCGCGACCTTTCCGAAGCCATCCATGCCGCCCATGTCGTGCACGCCGTTCATGCCGACACCTCGTTTGCCGCCTTCGGAAAACCGGTGCCGATCATCGAATCGCGGGTGACGAGCGACGCGAGCTTGTCCTCGGGCCAGTCCTGGGTACCGGCCGGCCGCATCGGCAGGACGATGAAGCGCGTCTCTGCCGTCGAGTCCCACACGCGGACCTTCGTCTCGTCGGGCAGTGTCACGCCGAAATCGGCCAACACCTTGCGCGGCTCCTTGACGGTGCGGGAGCGGTAGGGGGCGGACTTGTACCAGACCGGCGGCAGGCCCAGCAGGTCCCACGGGTAGCAGGAGCACAGAGTGCAGACGATCATGTTGTGCGTGGTCGGCGTATTCTCGACGGCAATCAGGTGGTCGCCGACCTTCTGCTGGAGGCCGATCTGCGCGATAGCCTTGCTCGCGTCGGCAAGCAGCGCCTTGCGGAACCCGGGATCGACCCAGGCCCGCGCCACCACCTGCGCACCGATATGCGGCCCGACCTTCGTTTCGTAGGTTTCGATGATCGAGTCGAGCGCCGCCGGATCGACATAGCCCTTCTCTGTCAGGATGGTTTCGAGTGCGCGGACCCGGAGCTGCATCTCCGACAGCTCGGAGCCATGCCCGTGGTCATGATCGTGCTTGTGATCGTCCGACATTGCATTCCCCGATCGTCCATACGCGGCCCGCAGAGTAGTGCATTCTACGCCAGCGCAACAATGCCCAGTCTGGTGTGTGCGCTCCGCTTTCCCGCTGTCATCGACCGGCGTCCGGTCCTGGGATAGAGTACGAATGGGAACGTTGCCGGGCGGCGGTTCATCGTGGGAAATGGCTCGATATCGATACCGGCGTGGATGAAAGAAAATGACAGCAGGTACGCCGGACAGGGACCTCATTCGGCGAGCGAAGGCGCAGGAACGCCTGTCGCGCGATCCGTCGCGACCGGCCCGGCGATGGCGCTGGATGATGGTGGGCGTCTCGCTGCTCGCGGTGCTGGCGCTTTCCTTCTATGCGCCCGCACTGGTGAAGAACTTGGGCGTGGATCACGTCACGACGACCGCCGAGCATCGGAACGTCGACCTGCCGGACGGGTCGCTGGTTGACCTGGGAGCCGCCAGCGCCCTCGACGTGAAATTCAGTGAGACGAGCCGGCTGGTGCAGCTTCGCTCGGGAGAAGCGTTCTTCAACGTGAAGCCCGGCGATTCGCGACCTTTCACGGTGAAGGCTGGAGGCGTCTCGGTCGTTGTCACAGGTACGGCCTTCAACGTCCGGCTCGCCGAAGAGGCCGTCACCGTCGCGGTCGAGAAGGGATCGGTCGAAGTCAGGATGCCGCCTGCGGAAACGGCGCAGGGAACGATGGAACCGGTGCAGCGGCGGTTGCGGACCGGCGAACAACTCGTGGCCCGGGCCGACGGAACGATCGAACAAGGCCCTGTCTCCCCTGACCAGGCGGGGGCATGGCGGCGCCACAGCCTGTACGTCGATGGGGCGACCGTCGGCGAGGCGATCGCCCATCTGCGCCGCTACCATGGCGGCTGGATCGTCGTGACCGACCACAATCTCCTGCGCCAGCGCTTCGCCGGCTTCTACGACCTGCGCGATCCGGTCGAGTCGCTGCGCGCGGTGGTCGGGCCGTTCGGCGCCCAGGTGCGTCCGATTTCGACGCTGATCATCGTTTCGGCCCCCTGATCGCCGGCCTTTCCCGGCCGCACGACGACGGCATAGGCAGGACCGACCGGAAAAAAATCTGAAGGCGACGGCTTGAACCATGTCGGGCCGCGCCTAGATCGTCTGCCGGTCGCCTTTCGGGGGACCGCTTCGCAAACCCATCGCTCAGGAGTGGAGGATGAACATGCGTACCGCTTTCGATTTTTCGCCGTTCTATCGTGATACGGTCGGCTTCGACCGGGTGTTCCACATGCTCGATTCCGCGGTGAGCCAGGGCTCCCAAGGGTATCCCCCGTACAATATCGAGAAGGCCGGTGACGACACATACCGCGTCGTCATGGCGGTGGCGGGCTTCTCCGAGGCCGAGCTCAGCATCACCCAGAAGGAGGAGGAACTCCTCGTGACCGGCAAGTCCCAGCCCGGCGGGGAAGAGAAGGAGTACCTCTATCGCGGCATCGCCACACGGGAGTTCGAGCGCCGCTTCCAGCTCGCCGACCACGTGAAGGTGGTGGGAGCCGGGCTGGCGAACGGTCTCCTGACGATCGAGTTGCGGCGCGAGATCCCTGAAGAGAAGAAGGCCCGCGCCATCCGCATCGAGTCGGGCGTACCACGCCTTTCGAAGCAGTAGGCGCGGCGTCCGACAGGGCGAGAGGAGCGTTCGCCGCTCCGCGGCGGGCGCTTTCCTTCCATCCAATCCGCTACATTTAGGAGGTTCGTCATGATCGCAAGGTCGGCAGCCTACCGGCCTGAATGGTCTTCAGACATGGATGCCCAGGCCGGCGCCGCTGAAGTCTTCCCGCCTCATGGATATGCCGGAACGATCGACCGGCCCCCGCGCGGCCGTATCCTGATCGTCGAGGACCAGCTCCCTCTGGCGCTCGAAATGCAGAAGCACCTGCGGGATGCCGGCTACCGCATCGTCGGCCCTGCCGGAAGCCAGAGCGAGGTGGAGCGTCTCGTGAAAAGCGGACGCCTCGATGCGGCGCTGATCGACTTGGACTCTCGCCGCAGCGCGCCCCTCGCCGTTGCCGAGTGGCTGGCGGCGGAACAGGTGCCGTTCGCCGTGATCGCCGAAGAGGCACAAAGCCTGCCGCACGAATTCGCGTTGCGGCCCCTGATCACCAAGCCGGTGTCGCCTCAGGCGCTGGTCGATACCGTCGACCAGATGGTCTATGGCGGTCGGGGCGGAATCGTGATTCCGTACGAGCGGGGACCGCGCCTTTTCCCCCAGCTCTAGGTTCCATACGGGAGGCTCCCGGCCGGCGTCCGATATGGCAACTTCACCGGCCGGGCGCCGTTGACGTGCCGGCATCGGGAGGAAGTCATGAGCAGCCTGGAAGACGCCATCAAGGTGTCGGCCGCCCTGCGGGGCCAGCACAAGTACGTCGAGGCCATCGACCTCATCCAGCGGGCACTGGCCGCTGCGCCGCCGGAGGACTTTGCGCGCCTCGACGCCAACCGGGAGGGGCTGCGTGCCGCCGAGGAAGCGGGCCTTCCCGCCGTCGCGAAGCGCTTCGCCGACGCGATCTCGATCCGGGACGTCGAAGGCGATGAGGACGAGGAGAACGGCTGAGGTCGCTATGCCCGTGCTGGCAAGGCACCGCTGGACCTACGGATCTCGGACACCGCGCGGTCCCAACTCGCGAGGCGGTCGGGGCCGGCCGGGTGGGTGTCGAGCATGCCGGTGTCTCGGCGTCCCGACGAGCGGGCCAGGGTGACGAGCATGCCGCGCGCCTTGTCGAGGTCGACGTCCGATCGATAGAGGATCACCGCCGCGAGATAGTCGGCCTCGCGCTCCTGCTCCTTGGAGAACGAGATGCGGCCGACCGCGCCGCCGAGGTTGGCGCCGGTGTCCATCGCCGAGCGGGTCACCTGGCCGGCATAGGGGCTGCGATAGGATGCGGCCGCGCCGGCCGCGCCCAGCAGGATGGCGCCGATTAGCGCGCCCGTCATCTGGTTGCGCTGACTGGTGGCGATGTGATTCGCCGCCTGGTGCCCGATCTCGTGCGCGAACACGAGGCAGACCTCCTCCTCGTTCGATGCATATTCGACCACGCCGCGATTGACGAAGATCAGGCCATTGGCACCCGCGCCGGCATTCATCGACCGGTTCGCCGAACTCATGAAGCGCCAGTCGCATACGCCGACGTTCATCTCGCGACACATCCGGTCGGCCGGCGGCCGGATGCGGGCGAGGGCGGAGCGCATGATCTCGTCCACCTGCTCGTCCGTCAGTGCGCGGCGCGGCGGTGGCCCGCCCGCGCCCTGGACTTCGCGTTGAGCGAGGCTGAGATGGCTGTCGCTGACCTGCGGAAGCTGGTGCACGGCCCCCGCACAACCGCACACTGCACAGGCGCTCCCAAACGCCAGAAACGATCGCCTTTTCATTAGCTTCCCCCGTGCTGCCAATGGTTGCAGCGCCCCGAGAGAAACTACCCACGGGTACAATCCGAAGTCAACGCGCCTGCTCTTTCGGCGCATGGCCGGCAGGTCCTGCGAAACCAGCCGCCGCGCGAAACCGGCAGCCCGCCCGCGGTTCACCGCTGCGGTGCGCCTGCTATCCTGTCTCGAGGCAGTGAAGGTGGAGACGGAATGGACTTCCAGGAACTGGTGCACAGCCGCCGCAGTACCCGCGGCTTCGCGAAGAAGCCGGTGGCGAAATCAGTGGTCGCCGCGATCATCGAGGATGCCAAGCGCGCACCGTCGTCGATGAACAGCCAGCCATGGCACGTCCATGTCCTCACCGGTGCGCCTCTCGACGAGGTGCGCCGCCGCAATATGGAGGAGATGGCGGCGGGCAAGCCCTCGAAGCGGGACATCTTCACTCACGGTCCCTACGAGGGCGCCCATCGCCAGCGACAGGTCGACATCGCCAAGCAGCTGTTCGCTGCCATGGGCATCGCGCGCGACGACAAGGCGATGCGCCAGGACTGGGTGATGCGCGGCTTCCGCCAGTTCGACGCGCCGGTGTCGCTGGTGCTTACCTACGACCGCGTGCTCGATCCCGGCGCCACCTGCCACTTCGATCTCGGAGCGCTGTGCTACGGCATCGTGCTGGCGGCGTGGGATCGCGGCATCGGCGCCGTGGTGAACGGCCAGGGCATCGCTCGCTCCGACATCGTGCGTGAGGTGGCAAGCATCCCCGATGACGAGGCGATCATGACCTGCGTGGCGCTGGGCTATCCCGACGAGTCCTTCGCCGCGAACGCCGTCCGATCCGAACGCACGCCGGCCGAGGAGTTCGTGAGGTACGTCGGCTTCGACTGAAGCCGCGCCCTGTCGAAGAAAGTCTCTTCTGCGTCGCCTTCAATGATGGGACGCGGCCGTACCTGCGGCCTCGATCTTGAAGTCGACGTCGATGCTTCCGGCCTTCTCGAAGACCAGGGTGACGGGCACCTTGCCGCCCTTGGCCAGCGGTTCCTTGAGTTCCATGAACATGATGTGGAAGCCGCCCGGCTTCAGCGTCACCGTCGCGCCGGCAGGGATTTCCAGGCCGCCTTCGACCTCCCGCATGCGCATGATGCTGCCGTCCATCTTCATCTCGTGGACCTCGACCTTCATCGAGGCCGCACTGCGGGCGGCGATCAGCCGGTCCGGCGTGGTGCCCTTGTTGACGATGGTGAGGAAGCCGCCGCCCGCCTTGGCCGTCGGGGCGGTGGCCCGCGTCCACGGGTGATCGATTTGCAGCGCACCCAGCCTGTAGTCGTGCGCGAGGACGGGCGAGGCGAAAGCGAGGGTCGACAGCAAGGCCATCATCAGTCTGCGGTTGGTCATGTCACGGTACTTTCCTGTGGGGGGATCGGGCGCCGGCGCGCGAACAGCTTTTCGAGGCCGGCAAGTAGCAATACGGAGGCGCCGAAGATCGGCATCAGCACGCACATGGCGGTCGCGGCGACGATCATGCCGCGCGGCCAGCGCAGCTCGACCTTGCGCGGGATTCCAAGGCTCCGGGAGGGACGACGCAGCCACCACGAGACCATGCCGCTGATCGTGAGCCAGACCAGCGACAGGGCGAAGGCGGTGTTGAGCCAGAGGTTCCACGCGCCGAAGTCACCCTGGTGGACGTGGATGCCGAAGCCCACCATCCGCGGGATCAGCGGCTGATCGGTGCGCAACGTGTCGCGCGTCACCTGTCCGGTCTTCGGATCGGCCAGCAGGACGCGGTCGGAGGAGGGCGGCCCGTCGCGGTTGCCGAGATAGAGCGGAGCGCCCGGCCACGGCGCGAGGCGCACGCTCAGACTCTGGGTGAAGCCGCGGTTCCGTGCCTGGGCCACGACCTCGTCGATCGGTCCCATGATCGACGCCATACGGGCCGCCGGCGCCCCGCCCGGTGAGAAGCCCGCCGTGCCCTTCTGGCCGAGTGCGGCCTGCACGCGCGAGAGCACCTCGCCCCCCCAGAAGGACGTCCAGGGCAGCGCGCTCACGAGAAAGAACAGGAAGACCGCCGAGAAGAGGACGGCGACGATGGCGTGCAGGTCGCGCATCATGAGGCGGGCGCCGCGGTCGAACCGCGGCCAAAGAGAGGCGAGGAAGCCGCGATGGCGCGGCCACCAGAGATAGAGGCCGGACACGATCATGAAGATCGCCCAGCCGTCCGCCAACTCGAGTAGCCAGCTTCCGGGCTTGCCGAGCGGCCAGCCACCATGCAGCGCTCGGGACAGTCCAGGCAGCCACTCCACGCTGGAGAGCGAGCCCAGCACCCTCGCATCGCGCGGATCGACGAAGATCGGGTAGGGGAGTCCCTGCTCGTCGAGCAGGATCACCGTCGTGCTGCGGCCGGGGTCGTTTGGCAGGATGATCTCCTGCACCGGGGGCCCGCTGTCGGGAGCGGCGTGGTGTGCGTTACTGCCGCCACCATGGCCGTGACCACCGGAATTTCTTGCGGTGTAGCTCTTTGGGGCGGCCGCCAGTGCCGCGGCCAGCTGGGCGCTCGGCGGAGTCGTCTCGGCCGTGGGTGTCACGAAGCGCAGCTCGGGATGGCGGCTGTCGATCCACCATTCAGCCCAGAGGTAGAGCGTGCCGGTCGTGCTCTGCCAGAGCACGAAGGGGATGACGAGCAGCGCGGCGAGGAAGTGCCAGCGCCACAGTGTGGCATAGAGCCGGATGCGCGAAGGCGGCGCGCTCGGTGCGGTGGCCTCGGTGATGGGGATGGTCGTCATCGCGTCGGCTCACTGACGAAGGCGATCTTGGAGAGGCCGCCCTTGGAGGCGTCGGCGAGGGTCTCCATGACGTAGCGGTAGGGCACGGTGGCGTCGGCGCGGAGATAGACC
>WOUR01000039.1 GCA_009772935.1 Rhodospirillaceae bacterium | reverse complement strand
GGACGCAAGGCCGTCGCGCAGGGCGGCGAGGTCGCGCGGGCCGCCACGCCCGACCGACAGACGCTGGAGCGCGCGCTCGATGTCGGGCGTGCGGCGCAGCGCCTCTCGCACCCGCTCGCGCACGGCCGGCCGCTCGACGAAGAGCTGCACCAGGTCGAGGCGTCGTTCGATCTCGGTGCGATCCGTCAGGGGCGCAGCGATGCGCTCAGCCAGCAGGCGGGCGCCCGGGCCGGTCAGGGTGCGATCGATCGTAGCGAGCAGGCTGCCGTCGCGGCGCCCGTCGAGGCTCTTCACCAGCTCGAGATTGCGCCGCGTCGCCGGGTCGATCTCCATCGTGCCGTCGGCGCGCTCGCGGCGCGGCGGCACCAGGGCGGGTCGCTTGCCGGCCTGGGTCAGCTCCACATAGTCGAGCAGCGCGCCGCAGGCCGCGACCTCGGCCCGCGAGAAATCGCCGAAACTCTCCAGCGCCGCGACGTTGAAGGCCTGGAGCAGGCGCTTGCGGGCATTGTCGCTGTCGAAGCGGGCGGAGGGCAACGGCGTCAGGACGGAATTCCACTCTTCCAGCACGGTCTTGAGCGGCTCGCGCGCCAGCAGCCGGTCGGGCACCAGAAGCTCGCCCGGCGCCAGCCGGGCGAGCGCCGCCGCCAATTGCCCGGGCAGCAGCGGCTGGGTCGCGAAGTCGGCGGTCGAGAGATCGAGCCAGGCCAGCGCCAGGTCGCCCTGCGCCTCTGAGAGCGCCGCGAGGTAATTGTGGCTGCGCGCATCGAGCAGAGAGTCTTCGGTCAGGGTGCCGGGCGTGATGACGCGAACCACGGCGCGCTCGACCACGGACTTGGCGCCGCGCTTCTTGGCCTCGGCCGGGTCCTCGATCTGCTCGCAGACCGCAACCTTGAAGCTCTGGCGGATCAGCCGCGACAGATAGGCCTCGTGACTGTGCACCGGCACGCCGCACATCTTGATGTCCTGGCCGAGATGCTGGCCGCGCTTGGTCAGGGCGATGTCGAGCGCCGCCGAGGCCTTCACCGCATCGTCGAAGAACAGCTCGTAGAAGTCGCCCATCCGGTAGAAGACCAGATGGTCCGGATGCGCCGCCTTGATCGCCAGGTACTGGCGCATCATGGGCGTGGCGTCGGCGGGGATGGTGGAACTGTCCGGCACTGGAAGCTTCCTCGGGTGAGGGTTGGTCTAGCACACGCCGCAGGGCGATCCATGTGGACGACAGGTGGACGATATCTGGGCAGTTAAAGCGCGCTGCAGCGCGGGATGGCCGTCTGGCATGGTTCGTGGAATAGCGCCAATATGCGTGCTCAATTGGGAGAGAAAAAGCAGATGGCGGGCAAAAGCTCGGAAGAAATGGTCAGCAACCAGATGGGCGATCTCGACGGCGACTCGCTGATCATGCATCGGACGGGGCGGCCCGGCAAAATCGAGATCATTGCCAGCAAGCCGCTGGTCACGCAGCGCGACCTGGCATTGGCCTATTCGCCGGGCGTCGCTGCCCCCTGCCTCGCGATCGAGAAGGATCCCGCGACCGCCTACGACTACACGATCAAGGGCAACCTGGTGGCCGTGATCTCCAATGGCACGGCCGTGCTGGGCCTGGGCGACATCGGGGCGCTGGCCGGCAAGCCCGTGATGGAGGGCAAGGCCGTCCTCTTCAAGCGCTTCGCCGACGTCGACTGCATCGACCTGGAAGTCGACACCAAGGACGTCGACCAGTTCGTGAACTGCGTGCGCTACCTCGGGCCGACCTTCGGCGGCATCAACCTCGAGGACATCAAGGCGCCCGAGTGCTTCATCATCGAGCAGCGCCTGCGCGAGCTGATGAACATCCCGATCTTCCACGACGACCAGCACGGCACGGCGATCGTGTCGGCCGCCGGCCTGATCAATGCGCTGCACCTCACCGGGCGCAACATCAAGGACATCAAGATGGTGGTGAACGGCGCCGGCGCGGCCTCGATCGCCTGCATCGAGCTCGTGAAGGCCATGGGCATGCCGCACGAGAACGCCATCCTGTGCGACACCAAGGGCGTGATCTACCAGGGCCGCACCGAGGGCATGAACCAGTGGAAGAGCGCCCATGCGGTCCGCACCAAGGCGCGCACCCTGGCGGAGGCGATGGAGGGCGCCGACGTGTTCTTCGGCCTGTCGGTCAAGGGTGCCGTCACCAAGGAAATGGTGAAGTCGATGGCGGCGAAGCCGATCATCTTCGCCATGGCCAATCCGGACCCCGAGATCACGCCGCAAGACGTGCATGCAGCCCGTGGTGACGCGATCGTCGCCACCGGCCGGTCGGACTATGCCAACCAGATCAACAACGTGCTGGGCTTCCCCTATATCTTCCGCGGGGCGCTCGACGTGCGCGCCACGACGATCAACGAGGCGATGAAGGTCGCCGCCGCCGAGGCGCTGGCCAAGCTCGCCCGCGAGGACGTGCCCGACGAGGTCGACCGCGCCTATTCAGGCCGCCGCCTGCGCTACGGACCGGACTATATCGTGCCGGTACCGTTCGATCCGCGCCTGATCGTCGAGGTCTCCTCGGCCGTCGCCAAGGCGGCCATGGAGTCGGGCGTCGCGCAGAAGCAGATCACCGACATGGCCGAATACAAGCGCAGCCTGTCGGGCCGCCTCGATCCGACCAGCCACTTCCTGCAGAGCCTGTTCGAGCAGGTGAAGGCCAATCCGCAGCGCATCGTCTTCGCCGAGGGCGAGGAGGAGCGCACGATCCGCGCCGCCGTGATGTTCCGCGACAATGGCTACGGCACGCCGATCCTGATCGGCCGCGAGGAGCAGGTGCGCGAGACCATGAAGTCGCTCGGCATCAACGACTCGTCCGGCATGGAAATCCACAATGCGCGGCTGTCGACCAAGAACGCCCCCTACACCGACCTCGTCTACAAGCGGCTGCAGCGCGACGGCTACCTCCACCGCGACGTGCAGCGCATGGTCAACCAGGGACGCAACGTGTTCGGCGCCTGCATGGTGGCGATGGGCGATGCCGACGGCATGGTGACCGGCATCACGCGGCGCTTCCCGGAGTGCTATGCCGACGTGAAGCGCGTGATCAACATCGACGTGGGCAAGGTGCCGATGGGTTATTCCATTGTCGTCTCGCGCCAGGGAACGGTGTTCCTCGCCGACACCTCGATCAACGAGACTCCGAGCCCCGAGCAGCTCGCCACCATCGCCAAGCAGATGGTGAAGAACGCCCGCATGATGGGCCACGAGCCCCGGGTCGCGTTCCTCTCCTTCTCGAACTTCGGCAGCCGCGAGATCGAGCGCATCGACCGTATCCGAAAGGCGATCCGCCTGCTCGACGCCGAGCAGGTCGACTTCGAGTATGACGGCGAGATGCAGGCCGACATGGCGCTCGACTTCGAGCTGCTGAAGTCGACCTATCCGTTCACGCGCCTCACCGGCCCGGCCAACATTCTCGTGATGCCGGGCCTGCACTCCGCCCACATCTCCTCGCGCCTGATGCAGTCGCTGGGCGGCGTGACGGTGATCGGCCCGGTGATCGACGGCCTCTCGAAGCCCGTCCAGATCGTGCAGATGGGCGCCACCGTCAGCGACCTCGTGAACCATGCGGCGCTGGCCGCTTATGGAGCGCTGATCTCGCGGAGGTAGCAAGATTCCGTCGTCTCGAGCGGATCCCCGCGAAGCGAGGCGTAGCGGAGAGACGACGGATCTTTGGCCTTACGAACGCCCGCAGCGGTCTCTCAGGCGACCTTCACCACCGTGAGCCGGTGCTTGCGGCCATCGCGGGCGGTCCACGAGATGGACTGGCCGACCGCGAGGCCGATCAGCGCCGCGCCCACCGGCGTCATCACCGACAGTTTGTGCGCGGCGCTGTCCTCATCAGCGGGATAGACCAGCGTCTCGGTGAGTTCGTGCTGCTCGCCATCGGTTCCGGCATCGGAGCGGAAAGTCACGGTCGAGCCCATGCGCACGACGTCCGCCGGCACCTTGTCCTCGCTCACCACCCGGGCGCGCTCCATCTCCGACAACAGTTCCTCGGCCACGTCCGGCAGGCGCTCCAGCGACGCGGTCGCCAGGTCGGTGAGGCGATCGCAGTCGGAGTCGCTGACGACGATGTTGGGGACGGAACGGTTACGTGCAACGGCGGGCATCGCGGATGCTCCTGCATTTTGATGAAGACGAATTGTAGAGAATCGGTGATCGCAAACGCGATCGTGCCCCGATGCCGGGACACAGTAGCCGGCTCGGGGACTACGCTTCCGCGATCGGATGGTTCCGTCGCGGGACGCGCGAAATGGGGGCCGAAAAACTCATGCGAAGGAGTTAAGCCTCTCCGGTGCCGGCTTTCAAGCCGCTTTGCGCGCGCGCTTCGCGAGATAAACCTGCAGGTGCGCGTAGGCGAGGCGCAGGTTGGGCGTCGCGATGCCGGCCTGCTTCGCACGCGCGATCATGTCGCCCACGATATGGTCGGCCTCGACCATGCCGCCCTTCTCGAGATCGTGCAGCATCGAGGCGGTGAACTTCGAGCCCTTCACCGTCAGGAACGAGCGGATGATCTTCAGGCCCTTCTCGCCGGGATCGTGGCCGGCGGCGGCCGCGACCTGGCGGCCTTCCTCGACCGTCTCCAGCACGATCGCCAGGCCCTCGTCGGCTTCGAGCACGTCGCCGGACGAGCCGCGCATCAGGCAGCAGGTCGCCGCCAGGGTGCACAGCATGATCCACTTGTCCCAGAGATCCTGCACGATGTTGGCGTTCAACCCGCCGTCGATCCCCGATGCCTTGATGGCGGCATCGAGATCGACCAGCGCCTTGCGCGCGGGCGCGGCCCCGCGCTCGCCGAACGAGATCACGGCGAAGGGACTGGTGTGAAGGATGTGACCTTCCGCGTTCATGGCGACGCCAACGCGGGCCAGCCCGCCCACCACCTTCTCCGCACCGAACCGGGCATCGAGCGCCTCGAGATGGCGCATGCCGTTCAGCAGCGGCACGATCGTGGTGTTCGCGCCGATGGCCGGGGCAATGGCGTCCATCGCCGAGTCGAGATCGTAGGCCTTGCAGGTCAGCAGGACGAGGTCGTACGGCCCACCTTCACTGCCGTTCGTGACCGTTTTCACCTTCTGGGTGATGTCGCCCTTGGTGCTCCTGATTACCAGCCCATCGCGTTGCAGCGCCTCGTTGCGCTTTTCGCGCACGAGGAACGTCACGTCGGCGCCGCTCTGGTGCAGGCGCCCGCCGACATAGCCGCCGATCGCGCCGGCGCCGAGGATCAGGATCTTCATGGCAACCTCTACTTCAATCCGCCCACTACTTTAGCCCACCTCGGGCGCGGCGGGCTTCGTATGTCTGGAGATGGGCATAGGCGAAGCGCAGGTTGGGCGCCGCGATGCCATGCTTGCGGGCGCGCGCCAGCATGTCGCCGACGATCTGCTTGCCCTCGGCCGCGCCGCCCTTCTCCATGTCGCCCAGGATCGAAGCGACGGCCTTGGAGCCCTTGGCCGTCAGCATGCCCCTGAGATTGGCCACGACCTTGTCGCTGGGCGGCTGGCCCTCGGCGACGGCGACCTGGCGGCTTTCCTCGAGCGTCTCGGCGACGATCGCGGCGCCATCCTCACTCTCCATGATGTCGCCGATCGTGCCGCGCATCGAGGCGCACATGCCCGCGATCGTCGACAGCATGATCCACTTGTCCCAGAGATCCTGGTTGATGTTGTCGTTGAGCCCGCCGTCGATCCCGGCCTTCCTGCAGGCCGCATCGAGCTCGACCAGCGACGGGCGCGCTGGCTTGCCGTCGCGCTCGCCGAACGACACGCCCGAGGCGCCGCTGTGCAGGATCTCGCCGTTGGGCCCCAGCATGCCGGAGATGCGCGCAAGCCCGCCAGCGACGCGCGCGGCACCGAACTTGGCGTCGAGCGTGGCGAAATGGGCATGGCCGTTCAGCATCGGCACGATGACCGTATCGGGGCCGACCGCCGGGGCGATGGACTCGATCGCCGAGTCGAGGTCGTAAGCCTTGCAGGCCAGCACGATGACGTCATACGGCCCGCGCTCGCCGCCCTTCGTCACGACCTTGACCGGCACGACCGCGTCGCCCTTCGGGCTTTTCACGACCAGGCCTTCTGCGCGCACCTTCTCGGCGCGCTTCTCGCGCAGCAGGAAGGTGGTGTCGACGCCGGCCTGAGTGAGGCGCGCGCCCCAATAGCCGCCGACGGCGCCGGCGCCGAGTATCAGGATCTTCACGTCTTGAGGTTCCTTTCGGTCAGCCAGTCGTCGAGCCACGTCGCGAGGTCGTCGGTCTGGTGATGGATGTGGCTGAGGTCGCTGTCGGCCGCGCGCTTCACGCTCTCGTCGGTGCGGATCCACACCGTGCGCATGCCGATGTCGGCGGCGGGCTTGAGGTTGACGGAGATGTCGTCGGCGAAGGCGGCGCGCGTCGGGTCGACGCCATGCTTCTTCACCAGCGACTCGTAGATCTGCGGATGGGGCTTGGGCCAGTACTCGCCCGCAGCGATGTCAAAGATCGCCTCGAAATGATGCGCCACGCCCAGCCGCTCCATCACGCGCTCGGCATGCGGCACGTCGCCGGCGGTGAAGATGATCTTGCGGCCGGGCAACGCGCGCAGCGACGCTTCGAGCGCGGGATTGGCCTCGACCGGCGAGTAGTCGATGTCGTGGACATAATCGAGATAGTGCGTGGGGTCGACGCCGTGCAGGGTCATCATCCCGCGCATCGAAGTGCCGTGGTCGCGCCAGTACTGCTTCTGCACGACGCGCGCCTCTTCCGGCGTGACCTTCAGCCAGTCGGCGATGTAGCGCCCGATGCGCACGTCGATCTGCGAGAAAAGGTTGCAACGCGCCGGGTAGAGCGTGTTGTCCAGGTCGAACAGCCAGACGTCCGGATCGTGCGCCGGGGGATCGTATTTGCGAGCCATCGGACGCTTGGATTACCGGCCGGCCGTGCGCTTGTCGAGCCGGCGGACTATAAGGGCGGACAATGGATATCCTGACGATCGCCCTCCTCGCCGCCGTCGCATCGCTGGTCGTCGTCCTGGTCGCCGTGCTGATGCGCCAGGGCGGCGGCAGCCGAGAGGCCGAGCAGCGGATGCAGCAGCAGCTCGCCCTGGCGCTGAGCCAGCAGGCCGAGACCGTACAGCGGGTCGAGAAGTCGCTGCGCGAGCAGGAACAGGCCCTGGCCAAGGTCGTCGCCGAGCGGCTCGACCGCACCGAGAAGGCCACGGGGCAGATCGTCACCGACCTGCGCGAGCGGCTGGTCCGCATCGACGAGGCGCAGAAGAAGATCGGCGAGCTCTCCACCCAGGTCGTGAGCCTGCAGGAGGTCCTGTCCAACAAGCAGGCCCGCGGCGCCTTCGGCGAGGTCCAGCTCAACGACCTGGTCCAGAGCGCCCTGCCGCCCTCGGCCTACGACTTCCAGGTGACGCTCTCGACCGGCGTGCGCGCCGACTGCCTGCTGAAGCTGCCCAACCCGCCGGGCTCGATCGCCATCGACGCCAAGTTCCCGCTGGAAAGCTACAGCCTGCTGCGGGCAGTCCCCGCGGGCGACGGCGCGGCGCTGCTGGCGGCGCAGCGCAGCTTCCAGCAGGCGATCCGCAAGCACATCGCCGACATCCGGGCCAAGTACATCGTGCCCGGCGAGACCGCCGAATCGGCGCTGATGTTCCTGCCCTCGGAGGCCGTCTATGGCGAGCTGCACGCCAACTTCACCGGCCTGGTCGAGGAATCCTACAGGGCGCGGGTGTGGATCGTGTCGCCCACCACCATGATGGCCACGCTCAACACGGTCCGCGCCGTCCTGAAGGATGTGCGCATGCGCGAGCAGGCCGGCGAGATCCAGAAGATGGTCGGGCTGATCCTGGGCGACGTGAAGCGGCTCGACGACCGGGTCGACAATCTCAAGAAGCACTTCGCCCAGACCGAAAAGGACTTGCGCGAGATCGACACCTCGACCACGGCGATCACCCGCCGCGGCGAACGCATCCTCGCCGTCGACCTGGGCGAGGAACCGGCGGCCCTGCCGCCGAAAGTTTAGTGACGAAGCGCAAGATCAAGGATCCCTCGCTCTGCTCGGGATGACAAATCGGTGTCATCCCGAACGAAGTGAGGGATCCTTCTATTTCTTTCAGCCCCAAGGACCGCGGCGCGGGGCCTCGGGCGCGGGATTGCCCCAAGGGCCGCGGCGGGGTGCCGACGAAGCCTGCGCGCGCGGCGGGGCGTAGGTCTGGCCGCCCAGCGCCTGCAGGCGGGCGATGCGCTCCTCCATCGGCGGATGGGTCGAGAACAGGCTCGACATGCCGCCGGCCAGGGCCAGCGGGTTGGCGATGTACATGTGGGCGGTCGCGGGATTGCGCTCGGCCGCCCCGTTGTGGATCTGCTGCGTGCCGGCATGCAGCTTGGCCAAGGCCGAGGCAAGCCACTGCGGCTGGCCGCAGATTTCCGCGCCCATGCGGTCGGCCTCGTATTCGCGGCCCCGGCTGATCGCCATCTGGACCAGCATGGCGGCCATCGGCGCCAGGATCATCGCGGCGATGGCGACGATCGGATTGACCAGCGGCCGGCCCTCGGAATCGCGGCCACCGCCCATCAGGCCGCCGAAGCTCGCCAGCATGCCGATCGCGCCGGACAACGTCGCGGCCACGGTCATGATCAGCGTGTCGCGGTGGCGGACATGGGCCAGCTCGTGGGCCATGACGCCGGCGACTTCCTCGCGGCTCAGGTAGCGCAGCAGGCCGGTGGTCGCGGCCACGGCGGCGTGCTCGGGATCGCGGCCGGTCGCGAAGGCGTTGGGCTGGTCCTCGTCGATCAGGTAGACGCGCGGCATCGGCAGGCCGGCGCGCTGCACCAGCTCGTGGACGATGTTGAACAGCTCGGGCGCGTTCTGGGGCCCGACTTCCTGGGCATTGGCCATGCGCAGGACCATCTGGTCGCTGTTCCAGTAGGCGAAGAGGTTCATGCCCAGCGCGGCGACGAGGGCGATGACGAGGCCGGTCTGGCCTCCCAGCAGGTAGCCCGCCACGAGGACGAAGCCCGTCAGCGCGGCGAGCAGGAGGGCGGTCTTGAAGTAATTCATGCCGGTTAAGTTGGTCTGCAAAAGTGGCGAATCAAGGTAGGGACAGGCATCATGCGGCCATGACCGACACCAGCAAGCCCACCCCGCCGGAGCCACCCAAGGCGGACCCGGCAACTCCCCCCACCCCCGAGAAGCCAAAGAAGGTCGAGGAGATCGGCGGCCCGCCCGGCCCCGAGCCCACCCGCTACGGCGACTGGCAATTCAACGGCAAAGTGACGGACTTTTAGGATGCGTACCGACATCTTCCACCCCACGTTCAAGGCGCAGCCCTGGTGGTGGGAGGCGTGGACGCCCAACAACGCGCTGAGCGTCGATCCGCCCGCGAAGACCGACGTGGTGATCGTGGGCGCCGGCTATGGCGGCCTGTCGACGGCGCTGGAGCTGCGGCGCAACGGCATCGACTGCGTCGTGCTGGAGCGCGGCGTGTTCGGCATCGGCGCCTCGACGCGCAACGGCGGCATGCTCTCGGGCGGCACCAACATCGCCAAGGGGCTGGGCGGCAAGAACCCGAAGGTCGAGGCCGAGTTCGAGGCCAACAAGGCGGCGTTCCTGGGCAGCGGCGCGGATTCGCTGCAGACCCTGATCGACATCATCCATCGCGAGAAGATCGACTGCGGCCTGATCACCAACGGCCGCTTCACCGGCGCCTGGACGCCCAGGCACTACGACGACCAGGCCCGCAAGGTCGAGATGTTCAACAAATACGCCAATGTCGGCGCCGAGATGATCCCGCGCGAGCGGGTGCGCGAGATGATGGCGTCCGACTACTATTATGGCGGCATGTACGTGCGCAGCGGCGGCAACCTCCACCCCGCGCTTTACTACAAGGGCCTGCTCGAGGCCGCGCACGGCCAGGGCGCGGTCCTGTGCGGCGAGGTCGAGGCCGAGCGGATCGAAAAAGCCGGAAATGGCTGGCGCGTGCTCACGGCGAAGGGACCGATCGCCTGCAAGGAAGTCGTAATCGCCACCAACGGCTACACCGGCGACCTGACCCCGAAGCTGAAGATGCGGGTCGTGCCGGTCGCCAGCCACATCATCGCCACCGAAGAGCTGCCGATGCCGGCGACGGATCTGATCCCGTTGCAGCGCTCGATCGGCGACACCAAGCGGGTGCTGACATATTACCGGCCCTCGCCCGACGGCCGGCACATGATCTTCGGCGGCCGCGCCCGCTTCACCGCGGCACCGCCGGAAGTGAGCGCGCCGATCCTCTACCAGTACATGATCGACCGCTTCCCGCAACTGAAGGGCATCCGCATCACCCATGTCTGGACGGGCAACGTCGCCTTCGCGCTCGATTCCATGTCCCACATGGGCCAGGACGACGGCATGCACTACCTGCTGGCCTGCAACGGCAGCGGCGTTGCCATGATGACCTATCTCGGCACCCAGACCGCGAAGAAGATCGCCGGCGGCTCCAACGCGCCGGTCAATGCCTTCGACGGCCGCGAGTTCCCCGGGCATCCGCTCTACAACGGCGACCCCTCGCTCTATCTCCCGCTGATCGGTGCGCTCTACCGCACGCAGGACTGGCTGGATCGCAAGTTTGCATGAACGCTCCCGTCGCCGACACCCTCCCCGTCTCCCTCACCGACGTCCGCGCCGCCGCCGCGCGCATCGCGGGCGCGGTCGTCCACACGCCCTGCCTGCGCAGCGAGACGTTGTCGCGCATCGCCAGGGCCGATGTCTGGATCAAGTTCGAGAACCTTCAGTTCACCGCCTCCTTCAAGGAGCGCGGCGCGCTGAACACCTTGCTGCAACTCACCGACGACGAACGGCGCCGCGGCGTCATCGCCATGTCGGCGGGCAACCACGCGCAGGGCGTCGCCTATCATGCGGGCCGTCTCGGCATTCCCGCCACCATCGTCATGCCGTCCTTCACGCCCAACACCAAGGTGAAGCACACACGCGGCCACGGCGCGCGGGTCGTCCTGATCGGCGACACGCTCGCGGAAGCGGCTGCCGAGGCGCACCGCCTGGCCGACGCCGAAAAGCTGGTGTTCGTGCACCCCTATGACGATCCGCGCATCATCGCCGGACAGGGCACGATCGCACTCGAGATGCTGGCCGACGTGCCCGAACTCGACACGCTGGTCGTGCCGGTGGGCGGCGGCGGCATGCTGGCGGGCTGCGCAGTCGCCGCACGCGGCCTCAAGCCCGGCATGACGGTGATCGGCGTCGAGACGGCCGGCTACTCGGCGATGCGCCAGCTGCTCGCCGGCGAGGCGGTGACGGTGGGCGGCGACACGATCGCCGAGGGCATCGCCGTGCGCGACATCGGCAAGGCGCCGCTCGCCATCGCGCGCGCCCTGGTCGACCGGGTGCTGACGGTCGACGAGGTGGCGATCGAGCGCGCCATCGCGCTGTTCCTCGAGGTCGAGAAGACCGTGGCCGAGGGCGCGGGTGCCGCGGGACTCGCCGCCCTGCTGGCCCATCCGGAGGTCTTCGAGGGCCGCAAGGTCGGGCTGGTCCTGTGCGGCGGCAACATCGACACCCGACTGCTGGCCTCGGTCCTGCTGCGCGGCCTGGTCCGCGACGGCCGCATCGTGCGCCTGCGCCTGATGATCCCCGACCTGCCCGGCCAGCTCGCCCGCGTTGCCGGCCTGATCGGCGGCGCCGGCGGCAACATCGTGGAAGTGCAGCACCAGCGCCTGTTCGGCAGCGTCGTCGCCAAGTCCACCGAACTCGACGTGACGCTCGAAACCCGCGACCGAGACCACGCCCGCGAACTGGTCGGGGCGCTCCAAGCCGAGGGCTTCAAGGTGCGCGTCCTCGAGGGGGCGGACGCTTAGCGTTATTTCGGCGCCAGGACGACCGCGCCCGCCACGGCGTCCGTGACACCGAGGCCGTTGCCGAGGTCTTCGAGCGTATCGCGGAAGGAATTGAGGGTCGCGATCATGGCAGGCCGCGCGGCGATGCAGGCCTCCATGTCGGGCCACTCGGCGATCAGGCAGTAGGAACGGTCACCGGTCTTGACGATGTTTGCCTGCACCAGGCCCGGCCAGGCTTGAGCGATGCCCTTGTGGGCGTCCAGGAACTCCTGGTCGCGGCCGGGCTTCACCCGGAACCGTACCGCATTGAATGCAGCCATTGTCCCCTCCCCGTAGTTGCTGGAACGATACGCACCCCCCACGCGCCCGCGCAATACAAGGCTCACCGCCTGCCGGCGCCTGGCCGTAATCACCAGAGGTCGGGCTTTGCGACCATCAGCAGATAAATGACGATCAGCGCGATGAAGGCCGGCCATCCGAGGGCGAACCAAAGGCGCATCGTGCTGTGATAGGCGGGCGGCAAGGACTGGCCCGTGGCGAGTGCTTCTGCCGCGAGATCACGCACCCGAATCTGCAGCACGACGACCGGGACCCAGCAGACAAAGGCAAGACAGTAGAGCGCATAGGTCACGACGAGCCAGGATGCGGTGAGGTCAAGGCCGGCCTGAATCACAAGCGCCAGACCGGTGATCGGTTGAAGGATGCCCGCCGGCAATGTGAACAGCCAATCTGCCAGAACGACGTTACGCGTCACGATGGTGATGCTGCGGACGTCGCCGCGCAGATGCGCGAACCACATCTGGAAGGCCGTTCCGATCCCCGTCCCGAACAGCACCGTGCTGCTCAGGACGTGCAGCCACTTCAGCCAGAGATAGGAGTCGATCCCGAGGATCACCGTTCCTCCTCCAGGACCACCCACACCGCAATCAGCGCGAGGATGGGCAGGTTCTTGAGCAAGGCCCCGAACGGTTCGAGCCAGAGCTCCGGCGCCAGCACGGTGAGAAGGATCGTATAGCCCGCAACGACAGCCAATTGGATCGCACTCATCCAGCGGGGCCGCCAGCGCACCAGCAGCGCCATGGCAATCAGCAGGTCCACACCCGAGAAGATGAGTGCAAGCGGCCGCGATGAAAGACCGAGGCTTGAAAGCGCGGCATCCACCACGGCGTAGGAAGTGACGGGCGCCAGCACCCCGGCAAGCGCCGAGCCGAGCCAAAGCAGGATCAGCACCGTTCGCAACAGCGGCCGCAGGAAGTAGAGGCGAGCGTGCCAGAGGTCCTGCGTCTGCGCCGGCCGACGCGCCAGCATTTCGTCCATCCGGCGCGGCGTGAAGCCGATCTTGTCGGCAAAAGTCGCGGCCGGCTCGTTCCCCACATTGCCAAATTCGAGCTGGCGCAGGCTCGCGGTGCCAAGCGGTCCACCGCCCGCGAGATCGGCAATGCGCGCGGCAACGCGCATCACGGGCATCGGGATCGCAATGGCAGGAGCGGGAGCGAGACCAAGCCAGCCTCGATACTTCGAAATCAGGCTGCGCAGGGTCACGACCTCAGGGCCGACCGGTTCGAGGGTCTGACGCGCGAACCGGTCGGTCTCCACGACACGCGCCACTGTCTCGACCAGATCATCGATGTGGATCGGTCGAAACGCCGCTGAACCGTCACCAACGAGCGGACTGATGCCCGGCAAGCCCGCGAGGCCGCGCAGCGCCGACGTGCCCCCATGGCTTCCTTCGCCGTAAACGAGCGAGGGACGCAGGACGACCCAGTTGAGAGGTAACGTCCGGAGATGATCGTCGGCCCGCTTCTTTGTCAGCGAGTAGATCGTCCCCGCTTCAGTGTCGGCGCTGATGGCGGAGATCTGCACGACGCGGCGAACTCCCACGGCGAGGCAGGCGTCGAACAACGCCATGGGCGCCTCGGCATGGATGGCCTCGATATCCTGCCCTCGCCCGCCGTGCAGGACGCCAGCGCAATTTATGACGGCCTCCACGCCGGCCAGCCGGGATCGCCAGTCCTCGAGAGTGACGCCGCGATTGAAGTCGGCGGCAAAGGCTTCAACCTCCGGCCATTTGTGGCGGAAGGCCGCCGGATCCCGGACTGCGGCCACCATGTCGTGGCCCCTCGCCTGAAGACCGGCCAGAAGCTGTCCGCCGATGAACCCATTCGCACCTGTCAGCAGAATTCTCACGCAGGGAACTTAGCAAAACCGCGCCACCTTGGCGCGACGGGCCGGCATGGCGATCCACCGCAGCCCGGGCTAAAAGACCCGCCATGTCCGCCTCGACCCAGTACGTCCCCTCGCCCACGCCCGACCTGGCCCGCATCCAGCGCGCGTTGATCTCCGTTTCCGACAAGGAGGGCCTGGTCGAACTGGGCAAGGCGCTGGCGGCGCACGGGGTGGAAATCCTCTCGACCGGCGGGTCGGCCAAGTCGCTGCGCGACGCCGGCCTCAAAGTGGTCGAGGTCAGCGATCATACCGGCTTCCCCGAGATCATGGACGGCCGGGTGAAGACGCTGCAGCCGTCGATCCATGGGGGCATCCTTGCCCGCCGCACCGACGCCGGCCACCAGAAGGCGATGAGCGACCACAGGATCGCGGGCATCGATCTGGTAGTGGTGAACCTCTACCCGTTCGAGGCGACAGTCGCGCGCGGCGCCGACTTCCCGACCTGCGTCGAGAACATCGACATCGGCGGCCCGGCGCTGATCCGCGCCTCGGCCAAGAACCATGACTTCGTCACGATCGTGGTCGACCCGGAGGACTACGCCTCGGTGCTGCAGGAACTCGACACCAACAAGGGCGCCACGACCCTGGCGCTGCGCCGCAAGCTCGCGGCCAAGGCCTATGCCCGCACGGCCTCTTATGACTCGGCGATCGCCAACTGGTTTGCTGGCCAACAGGGAGAGACCTTCCCCGAGCGGCTGACGCTCTCGGCGGAGCGCGTGCAGACTCTGCGCTACGGCGAGAACCCGCACCAGAAGGCGGCCTTCTACAGCGATGGCAGCAAGCGACCAGGCGTGGCCACGGCGCGCATGATCCAGGGCAAGGAGCTGTCCTACAACAATATCGGCGACACCGAATCGGCCTATGAATGCGTCGCGGAGTTCGCCGAATCGGCCATCGTGGTCGTGAAGCACGCCAATCCCTGCGGCGTGGCGGTCGATCCCGACCAGTTCACGGCCTACCAGAAGGCCTATGCCTGCGATCCGGTCTCGATCTTCGGCGGCATCGTCGCGGTGAACCGCACGCTCGAGGCCAAGGTCGCCGCCGAGCTGGTGAAGCTCTTCCTCGAAGTGGTGATCGCACCCGACGCAACGCCCGAGGCGCTGGCGATCCTGGCCACCAAGAAGAACGTGCGCGTGCTGCTGGCCGGCGCCCTGCCCGATCCCTCGACCGCCGGCATGACGCTCAAGAGCGTGGCCGGCGGCTATCTCTTCCAGACGCGCGACAACGGTCATCTTACGAAGGCCGACCTCAAGGTCGTGACCAAGCGGTCGCCCACGCCGAAGGAGCTCGACGACCTGCTGTTCGCCTTCACCGTCTGCAAACACGTGAAGTCGAACGCCATCGTCTATGCCAGGGACGGCGCCACTGTGGGCATCGGCGCGGGACAGATGAACCGCCGCGACAGCTCGCGCATCGCCGCCATCCGCGCCGCCGAATCGGGCGAGGCCGCAGGTCTCACGGTGAGCCCGGCGGTCGGCAGCGTGGTTGCCTCGGACGCCTTCTTCCCCTTCGCCGACGGCCTGCTGGCCGCCGCCGAAGCCGGCGCCACCGCGATCATCCAGCCCGGCGGCTCGATGCGCGACAAGGAAGTGATCGAGGCCGCCGATGAAAAGGGCCTCGCGATGGTCTTCACCGGGATGCGGCACTTCCGACACTAAGAAAGCCCGTCGTCTCGACCGGAGCGCGCAGCGCGGAGTGGAGAGACCTTCTCTCTACTTAAAGCCGGCAAGTCGTGGAGAGAAGGTCTCTCCACTCCGCCTCGCTACGCTCGGCTCCGGTCGAGACGACGGGGTCTTACCCGACCTTGATCTGCTTGGCCGACGCCATCGCCTTGCGACGGGCGTCCTTGACGGTGCGCCCCGTGGCCAGCGCGACGGCCATACGGCGATGGCCCTTCACTTCGGGCTTGCCGAAGATGCGCACCGACGTGCCCGGCGCGGCCAGCGCCTTGGCGATGCCGGTGTAGGTCGGGTCCTCGAGATTGCCATTGCCAAGCACGGGCACCGAGGCGCCCGGTTGACAGGTGATCTTTGGAATCGGCAGGCCGAGGATGGCGCGCACGTGCAACTCCATCTCGCTCATGTTCTGCGAAACCATCGTCACCATGCCGGTATCGTGCGGCCGCGGCGACAGTTCGGAAAACCAGACCTGGTCGCCCTTTACGAACATCTCGACACCGAACAGGCCACGGCCCCTGGTGCCGCACAGCTCGTTCACGACCTTCTTCGCGATGTCGCGCGCCTTGCGCAGCGCCGGCTTCGACATGGCATGCGGCTGCCAGCTCTCGCGATAGTCGCCGTCGACCTGGATGTGGCCGATCGGCTCGCAGAAACCGAAGCCGCCCTCGTGGCGCACGGTGAGCAGGGTGATCTCGTAGTCGAAGTCGATGGCGCCCTCGACGATCACCAGACCGGTGCTGGCGCGCGTGCCCTCCATCGCGATCTTCCAGCTCTTCGCGAGATCCGCAGGCTTGCGCGCGACGCTCTGGCCGTGGCCGGAGGACGACATGGTGGGCTTGATGAAGCAGGGAAAACCCACCGTCTCGGCGCCAGCCTGCAGCTCCTCGAGACTGGCGGCGAAGCGATAGGGCGAGGTCGGCAGCTTGAGCTTCTCGGCCGCCAGCTTGCGGATGCCGCGGCGATCCATGGTGAGCTGCGCGGCGCGCGCCGTGGGGATGACAGTCCAGCCCTCCTTCTCCAGTTCGACCAGCGTGTCGGTGGCGATGGCCTCGATCTCGGGGACGATGAAGTCGGGCTGCACCCTTTCGACGACGTAACGCATCGCCTCGCCGTCGCGCATGTCGAACTCATAGGCGCTGTTGGCCACCAGCATGGCCGGCGCATCGGCGTAGCGATCGCAGGCGATGACCTCGATGCCGAAGCGCATGGCCTCGATGACGACTTCCTTGCCGAGTTCGCCCGAGCCCAGCAGCATCAGCTTGACGGCGGAGCCCTTGAGCGGCGTGCCGAACTTCTTGATCTTCATACGCCCACAATAGCAGCCGGCCGGATGGCAGGCATTGCCTGCATTCAACCCTACAGTTTCTGGTGAAAACCCGTTGCCCGGAAGTGTGTCGGTTACTTCGCGAGGAATTGACACCGCCGGGTGTGGCAACCACATGTCGACTTCGCGACGCAGAATTGTTCGCGGAGGAGTCCAAGTGTCCGTACGTCGCCGCCTGCTGGCTGTCGCCAGCCTCTGCCTCTTGGCTTTTTCTTCCGCCTCCTTCGCCCAGGGCGGTCCGCCCGCCATGCCGGTCACCGTCTCCGAGCCGCTCGCCAAGCGTGTGACCCAGTGGGACGAGTATTCCGGCCGCTTCGAAGCCGTTGCCACCGTCGAAGTGCGGGCACGCGTCTCCGGTTTCATCGACAGGATCGACTTCCGCGACGGTCAGATCGTCAAAGAGGGTGATCCTCTGTTCACGATCGACAGGCGTCCCTACGAGATCGCGGTCGAATCGGCGGAAGCGGAGGTCGCACGCAACAAGGCCCAGGTCGATCTGGCGGAGCTGCAGGTCGGTCGCGGCGCGTCCCTGATCGCCTCGCGCACCATCACCGAAGCGGAGCAGGATTCGCGCAAGTCGACGCTCGCCGTCGCCCGCGCCCAGCTCAAGTCGGCCGAGGCGGCGCTGCGCAACGCCCAGCTCAACCTCGAATGGACGAACGTCACGGCGCCGATCACCGGCCGCATCTCGGATCGTAAGGTCGACGCCGGCAACCTGATCTCGGGCGGCCAGAGCGGCGCTACGTTGCTCGCCACCATCGTGACACTTGATCCCATCCGTTTCGTCTTCGACATCTCCGAGGCCGACCATCTGCGCTACAGCCGCCTGATCCTGTCGGGCGCTCTCGCCTCGTCGCGCGACGGCGCCAATCCCGTCCGCATCCGGCTCTCCGACGAAACCGACTGGAAGCGCACGGGCAAGGTCGACTTCGTCGACAACGCCATGACCGCGCGCTCGGGCACGATCCGCGTCCGCGCTCTGGTCGACAACAAGGACCAGCTCCTGACGCCGGGCATCTTCGGCCGCCTGCAGCTGTTCGGCGGCGAATACGACGCGCTGCTGGTCCCCGACTCGGCCATCATCTCCGACCAGGCCCGCAAGATCGTCTTCACCGTCGCCGACGACGGCGTGGTGCAGGCAAAGCCGGTTACCCTCGGCACGATCGTCGACGGGTTGCGGGTGATCCGCTCCGGCCTCGCGCCCACCGACAAGGTGGTGCTCGACGGCCTCGCCAATCCCATGGTCCGGCCGGGTGCGAAGGTCGTGCCGCAGAAGGGCGAGATCGTCGCCAAGGCCAAGTAAGGGCCCCCCATGCGCTTTTCCCATTTCTTCATCGACCGGCCGATCTTCGCGTCGGTCCTTTCGGTCATCATCGTGATCGTGGGCTTCATCGCCCAGCGCGGGCTTCCCGTCGCCGAATACCCCGAGATCGCGCCGCCGACCGTCAACATCACCGCGACCTATCCCGGCGCGTCGGCCGAGGTGATCGCCGAAACCGTCGCCACGCCGATCGAGCTCGAGGTCAACGGCGTCGACGACATGCTCTACATCGAGTCGCAGTCGACCGGTGACGGCCGTCTTTCGATCAACGTCGTGTTCAAGCCCGGCGTTGACATCGACCAGGCGCAGGTGCTTGTGCAGAACCGGGTCGCGGTGGCCCAGCCGCGCCTGCCCGAGGACGTGCAGCGCCTCGGCATCGTGGTCCGCAAGGCCTCGCCCGACCTGATGATGGTCGTACACATGGTCTCGCCCGACGGCAGCCGCGACCAGCAGTACATCTCCAACTACGCCACGCTCTACGTGAAGGACGTGCTGACCCGCGTCGACGGCGTCGGCAACGTGCTGGTGTTCGGTGGCCGCGATTACTCGATGCGCATCTGGCTCGACCCGGCGCGCGTCGCCGCGCGCAACCTCACGGCCGGCGAGGTCGTGCTGGCGCTGCGGGCAGCCAACCTCCAGGTCGCCGCCGGCGCGGTCAACCAGGCGCCGGCGGTGTCGCCGGGCGGGTTCACCCTCTCGGTGCGCACCCTGGGACGGCTGAGCTCGCCCGAGCAGTTCGAGAACATCGTGATCCGCGCCGAGCCAGACGGCTCGGTGACCCGCCTGCGCGACATCGCCCGCGTCGAACTGGGCGCGCAGGACTACACGCTGAACGCCTACCTGAACAACAAGACGGCCACCGCGCTCGGCATCTTCCAGCGCCCCGGATCCAACGCGCTCTCCACCTCGGACGCGATCATCGCCGAGATGGAGCGGCTGAAGAAGAGCTTCCCCACCGGCCTCGACTACACGATCGTCTACAATCCCACGACCTTCATCCAGGCCTCGGTCGATGCCGTCATCACGACCCTTTTCGAGGCAGTGATCCTGGTCGTCGTCGTCGTGATCCTGTTCCTGCAGACCTGGCGCGCGGCGATCATCCCGATCCTCGCCATTCCGGTGTCGCTGATCGGCTCGTTCGCCGTGATGGCGGCGGTGGGCATCTCCTTCAACACCCTGTCGCTGTTCGGTCTGGTGCTCGCGATCGGCATCGTGGTCGACGACGCGATCGTCGTGGTCGAGAACGTCGAGCGCTACCTGACGCAGGGCATGTCGCCCAAGGAGGCCGCGCACAAGACCATGGACGAGGTCGGCGGCGCGCTGATCGCCATCTCGCTGGTGCTGATCGCGGTGTTCCTGCCGACTGCCTTCATCACCGGCCTCCAGGGCACCTTCTACAAGCAGTTCGCCATCACCATCGCCGCCTCGACTGCGATCTCGGCCTTCGTGTCGCTGACGCTGTCGCCGGCGATGGCGGCGCTTCTACTGAAGACGCACGCCCTGTCGCACGTCGAAAAGCCCAGGCCCGGCCTGCTGGAGCGGCTCGCCTGGCCGATCCACTGGTTCTTCCGCCAGTTCAACCGCGGCTTCGAGGCGCTGTCGAACTTCTACGGACGCATGACAGCGCGGCTGATCCGCATGGGCGTCATCATGCTGGTGATGTATGCCGGCCTCCTGGCGGTCACGCAGCATCTCCTGGTATCGACGCCGACCGGGCTGGTGCCGCAGCTCGACCGCTCCTACCTGATCGCGGCCATGCAGCTTCCCGCCGGCTCGACGCTCGAGCGGTCGGACGCGCTGGTCCGCAAGGCCAGCGAAATCATCCTGTCGCGCCCGGGCGTCGCCAATGCCGTCTCGTTCGTCGGTTTCGACGGCGCGACCTTCACCAACGCACCCAACACCGGCGTGATCTTCGTCACCCTGAAGCCGTTCAAGGAACGGCCTGGCATCACCAAGGACATGATCCTGGCCGATCTGCGCGGCCAGATGTTCGCGCTGCGCGAAGCCTTCGTGTTCGTCCTGGAGCCGCCCTCCGTGCCGGGCATTGGCACCGGCGGCGGTCTCAAGGGTTACGTCCAGGACCGCGCCTCGCGCGGGCTGACGGCCCTGGAAGGCGCCACCTGGGCCCTCGCCGGCGCGGCCGGACAGACGCCGGGCCTCACCCAGGCCTTCACGCTCTACAACACGCGCACGCCGCAGATCTACGCCGACATCGACCGAACCAAGGCCGAGCAGCTCGGCGTGCCGATCGCCCGCGTGTTCGAGACGCTCTCGGCCTACATGGGCTCGGCCTATGTCAACGACTTCAACATCCTCGGCCGCACCTACCGCGTGACCGTGCAGGCCGACGATCCCTATCGCCTCACCCTGCGCGATGTCGAGAACCTGAAGACACGCAGCGTGAGCGGCGAGATGGTGCCGATTGGCGCCGTCGCGACCTTCGAGGACATCACCGGTCCGTACCGCGTGGCCCGCTACAATCTCTATCCGGCGGCCGAGGTGCAGGTCGCCCTACAGCGCGGCTATTCTTCGGGCCAGGGCATCGCCACGATGGAAGCGCTGGCGGAGAAGGTGCTGCCGTCGGGCTTCGGCTTCGAATGGACCGAGATCGCGCTGCAGGAGAAGCTGGCGGGCAACACCGCGATCCTGGCCTTTGGCCTCGCCGTGCTGTTCGTCTTCCTGCTGCTCGCGGCGCTCTACGAGAGCTGGCTCTTGCCCCTCGCCGTCATCCTGATCGTGCCGATGTGCATCCTCGCGGCCATGATCGGCGTGAACATCCGCGGCCTCGACCGCAACGTGCTGGTCGAGATCGGCCTGGTCGTGCTGGTCGGCCTGGCGGCGAAGAACGCCATCCTGATCGTGGAGTTCGCCAAGCAGGCGCACGAGCAGGGCATGAACCGCTTCGACGCGGCGGTCACCGCCTCCAAGACGCGCCTGCGTCCGATCCTGATGACCTCGCTGGCCTTCATCCTGGGGGTGGTGCCGCTGGTCATCAGCACCGGCGCCGGCGCCGAGATGCGCCAGTCGCTGGGCACCGCGGTGTTCTCGGGCATGCTGGGCGTGACGATCTTCGGCCTGATCTTCACGCCGGTCTTCTACGTGCTGAGCGTCGGACTGGCCGAGCTGCGCTTCAAGTGGCGCAAGCAGGAGATCAAGTCCGACTTCAAGCCGGAATAGGCGTCGGCGCGGGTGGCGGACGCATCAGCGCGAACGCCACCTGCACGATGCCGGCGGTGAGCCCCATCGCGACGCCGAGGCGCCAGGCGAGGTCGTAGGAGCCCAGCGCTTCGAACAACAGGCCGCCGCCCAGGGCGCCCACGAAGCTGCCGACCTGATGGCTCATGAAGGCGACGCCCTGAATCATCGCCTGCCAGCGCAGGCCGAACATCTCGACCACCGATCCGGCGACCAGCGGCCCGACGCCCAGCCACAGGAAACCCATGGCCGACGCGAAGACGAGCGTGCTGGCCGGCGTCGGCGGCATGACGAAGTAGCAGGCGAGCACGATCGAGCGGGCGATGTAGATGCCGCCCAGCAGGCCGAGCTTCGACCAGTAGCCGCCGGCCCAGCCGAAGAACAGACTGCCGAAGACGTTGAACAGCGCGATCGCGCCCAGGGCACCGGCGCTGAGCGACGGATCCATGCCGCAGATCGCTAGATAGGACGGTAGGTGCGTGGTGATGAACAGGAGCTGCATGCCGCACACGAAATAGGCCGCCGTCATCACCAGAAACGACGGATTGCGCAGCGCAGCCCGGAGCGCGACCCGTGGAGAGGCGGCGCTGATGTCCCTGACTGCGGGTACGGGAGCCGACAGACGGTCGACCCGACCGGCAATCCAGGCGGCGGGCAGCATGAAGACGATGAGCGCGAGGAAGCCCAGCAGCCCGGCGCGCCAGCCGAACTCGGTCGTGAGCGTCTGGCCGAGCGGTGCCGAGAGCAGCGCTCCCAGCGATCCCGTCGCGGTGATCGCCCCCAGTACGAAGCTGCGCGACTTCGCGGGTACCGCGCGGGCGCCCACGGCGAGCGAGATCGCCGAAGCGGTGCAGGCCAGCGCCATGCCGATCAGCACGCCGCCGCCCAGCATCACCTCGGTCAGCCCATCGGCCATGGCGAACAGGCCGAGCCCGGCAATGTAGAGCGCCGCCCCACCGACCATGATCGGCCGGAAGCCCAGGCGCACCGCCAGCGCGCCCGCGATCGGCTGCAGGAAACCCCAGGCGAGGTTCTGGACCGACATGGCGAGCGCGAAGTCGGAGACCGTGAGCGCGATGTCGCGTGTCAGCGACGGCATCACCAGCCCGAAACTCTGGCGCACGCCCATGCCGAGGCTCAACATGACCGAGGCGCCGATCAGGATCGGCAGGACGGGCCGCAGGTCCTTGAGAACGGTCATGGCACGCCTTCAAAATTACACAGGTCTGTGTAATCTATGGACGATACGGGAGAGGGGTCAAGACGGGATGGGAAGAGCGGATGTCAGGGCAGCGATGCAGGAACGCATCCTCGAGACGGCGGACCGGCTGTTCTACGGCCAGGGCATCCGCGCCGTCGGCGTCGATACGATCGCGGCCGAGATCGGCATCAGCAAGCGCACGCTCTACAATCACTTCCCCTCGAAGGACGACCTGATCGTCGCCTACCTGTCGCGGCGCCTGAAACCCGCGCCGCCGTCGGACCGGCCGCCGCTGGAACAGATCCTGGGCGCCTTCGACCGGCTGGAGCGCACGATCGCGACCGGCGTCTTCCGCGGCTGTCCCTTCGTGAATGCGGTGGCCGAACTCAAGGAGCCGGCGCACGCCGCCAACCGGATCGCTCTGGCCTTCAAGGAGCAGCGCCGGGCGTGGTTTCAGGCGCTATTGCAGCAGCTCGACGTGAAGGAGGCCGAATCTTTGTCGATGCAGCTTCAGATCCTGATCGACGGCGCCATCGCCGCCGCCGTCGTGCGCGGCGATCCCAAGGTCGCGGCCGCGGCACATGACGCGGCCGCGGTGCTGCTGAAGGCGGCGGGCATCAACCCACCGCAGAATGTCAGGTCGGGTCGGGCCTAAGCACGCGATGCAGATCGAGGACCGGCGGCTTGTGGCCGAGTTGCGAGAGCAACGTGTGGACCTGCGCCCGGTGATGGGTCTGGTGATTGAAGAAATGCGGCAGGATTACCGACCAGGGATCCTCGGTGTCGAAACCCGAGTTGTTGACGTAGCGCACGCTGCCCTGCTCGAAACCCTCTGGCAGGTTCGCGAAGAAATGATCCATGTGCCGGTCGAAGCGCTCGCGCTCGGCGCGCAACGTCGCGAAATCCTCGAACTGGATCGCGCCGAGACCGGTCGAGACGTGCGAGCCGCCTTCGAACCGGGCCATCCAGATGCGGTCACCGAGCAGGAGGTGGTTCAGCGTGCCATGCACGCTGCCGAAGAACGCCCCGAGATCGCGGCGATACTCTGCGTCGGAGAGACCGGCGCAGACCTCGTACAGTCTTTCGTTGGCCAGCCGATTGTAGCGGGCGTACTGAGCCCAGAGCCCGCCTTTCGCCACGTTCAGCGGGCCGCGGCGGAAACCCAGCGGGTGAAGCCGCGGACCAGTTGGGCGACCGCGGCGCTCCGCAGGCGGTGGGCACGCGCTTCGAGAGCGCGGCGTTCGGTGATGCTGGGATAGGGAACGGTGAACATGAGGACCTCCAAGGGTTGAAAGAAACCTAATTCCGTTCTTCTTGGCGGTTAATACCCAGTGTATGACGAACACTCGTGAATATATGTCATCAATAGCGCAATGATCGATCACGCGAGCGAGATGGCGGCCTTCGTCCGGGTCGTTGATTCCAAGGGCTTTTCAGCCGCCGCGCCCAGCCTCGGCCTGACCCCGTCGGCCGTCAGCAAGCTGGTGACGCGGCTGGAAACACGGCTGGGCGTGCGGCTTCTGCAGCGCACGACCCGCGCGATCAGCCTCACCGAGGAAGGCGAGGCCTTCTACGCCGCGGCGCGGCGTATCGTGGGCGAGATCGAGACCCTGGAGAACCAGATCAGCGGCCAGAGCGGCACGCCGCACGGGCTGCTGAAGGTCACGACGTCGCTGGCCTTCTCGACACATCAACTGGCCCCCGTCATCGCCGAGTTCCTCGAACGCTATCCGCTGATGCAGCTCGAGTTGATGCCGACAGACCGGGTCGTCGACATGATCGAGGAAGGCGTCGACGTCGCCATCCGAATCGGGCGGCTCGCAGACACCAGCTTCATGGCCCGCAAGATCGGCGAGGATGTGCGCCTTGTCTGTGCCTCGCCGTCCTATCTCCGAAACCGGCGGCCTTTGCTGCGGCCCGAGGACCTGACGCGCCACAACTGCATCGTCTCGCGCGACCGCACCTATCTCAACCGCTGGCCGTTCCGCGTGGATGGCGAGATCCGCGAGATCGAGGTCGGCGGCCGGGTCGCCGTCACCGAGGGCGAGGCGCAGATGCGGCTGGCGCTGCAGGGGCTGGGCATCGTGCGCCTGACCCGCCTCACCGTCGCCACCGCCATCAAGAATGGCGAGCTGGTCTCGCTCCTCGAAGAATTCCGCGCCGAACAACCCATTCCCATCCATGCGGTCTATCCGCACCGGCGGCACCTCGCGCCCAAGGTGACCGCCTTCATAGACTTCATTCTCGAGAAATTCACGCCACCGCCGTGGGAGGTGCTAGGCTCTTCGCCAAGCAAGAACGTCGATCCGTGAGGAAGGGACAAGATGGACACCGAGACCGATCTTTTCGTGCAGGCCTTCTGGGTGAAATGCCGCGACGTCATCCGGCCCGAACTCGACGCGGCCGTCGATGCGCTGCGCCATGCAGGCCACGAGGCAAACATCGCCACTCTTGAATTCTCGCCCGACGAGAAGACCGCGCCCGAGAGCGCGCCGACGCTCACCCTGACCATCCATTCGAGCGGAGCTGGCGACACGCGTGTCCTGCGTTATCGCGGCGACGTGACGGCCCGGGAGATCGAGGTCATGGCCTCGGGCTGCAAGACTTCACGCTACGATCTTTCGGCCGTGACGCAGGACGGTGTGAAGCACGACATCGCGCTCTGTTTCGGCTCGCTGCTCAAGACCAAATAAACCCAAGGAGGATATCATGGCCGACGCCATCGACGACCTGTTCCGCCGCTTCGGCAAGGCCTTCAACAAGGCCGATGTCGATGCGATCGCCGACTGCGTGACCGAGGATTTCGAATGGCGCCTGAACACGGGCGGTTCGCCGACCGGCCGGGTGCTCAAGGGCAAGGAGGCGCTGCGCGCGCACTTCGCCGACAAGAGCACGGCACATCGCGAGGTCCGCTTCTCCGAAGCCAGCATCCATCGCGCCGGCGACAAGCTGTTCGGCACCTTCCGCGCCACCGGCATCGATCATGCCGGCAAGCCGTTCGATCGCTACGGGATCGACCTCTACGAGGTGAAGGACGGCAAGATCGCGCTCAAGGACAGCTACATGAAGGCCGAGTGATTTCGATGTCGAACGAGACCGTCCTCTGGGAGATCGACCGCCGCGGCGTGGCCACCGTCACGCTGAACCGTCCGAAGGTGAACAACGCCTATAACGGCGATCTCATCCAGGGTCTGCACGATGCAATGGATGCGCTGGGCTCTGAGACCAACCTGCGCATCGTCGTGCTGCGCGGCAACGGCAAGCACTTCCAGGCCGGCGCCGATCTGTCCTGGATCACCGCCGTCGCCAAGCAGTCGCCTGCCGAGAACGAGAAGGTGAGCCGTCTCACCGCCGAGGCCGTGAAGCGGCTCGACACCTGCCCCGTTCCGACGCTGGCGCTGATCCAGGGCGGCTGCTTCGGCGGCGGCACCGGCATCGCCGCGGCCTGCGACGTCGTCGTGGCGCAGGAGGATGCGCTCTTCTCCATCAGCGAGACACGCTGGGGCCTGATGGCGGGCATCATCCTGCCGCAGCTCTGCCAGGCGATCGGCCTGCGCCAGACGCGGCGCTACGCGCTGACCGGTGAACGCTTCGGCGCCCACGAGGCGCGCCGTCTCGGCCTGGTGCACGAAGTCTGCCCGGTCGGTGGCCTGGCCGAAGCCGGCGAGAAGATCGTCGAGTCCGTCCTGATGAACGCGCCGCGCGCCACCACCGCGACCAAACTGCGCTCACTCGCTGCCGCACGCGCCTTCGTCGACGACGGCGAGCTGCGCGACCTGATCGACGAACACGCCCGCACCCGCCAGCAGGACGAAGCCACCGAAGGCCTCGCCAGCTTCACCGAGAAGCGCAAGCCGGCGTGGTATCCGGGCTGAGTTACTCCGCCGCCTGCTTCTGCGCGAGGCGATCGGGCGTCAACGTGTAGGTCGTGAACTGGCGGTTCAGCGCCGGCATCGGGCAGGCTTCGAGATGGCCCTCGGCCGGGCGCATCAGGATCATCGCGGTCGTGGCCGTCATGACGCCGCGCGTGTTCATGCGCGGTGGGCGGCAGACCGAATGCGGCGTACCCCAGTCGTCGAAGAAGGCCTGGCGGAAATCATCGAGCGTGAGCTTGCCGCGCTTGGGCGAGAGCTGGTCGCGGACCCGCTTGTCGCGATAGATCGAGTCGGGCGTCTCGGCGAGGCCGGTGTCCTTCACCTTGGCGCGCGCCGAGTCGGCGATCCAGTGGTTGGCATGGACATAGAGGCCGCGGTCCGGCGCGATCCAGAACGTGTCGTCGGGTGCGCATTCGAAGCCGAAGGCTTCCCCATCGCAATGGCTGACCGCCATGTGGTTGGAGCCGGGCTTGGGTGTCGAGACGATCGTCTGCACCGCGTTGGCGAGATGGGCGGCCTCCAGGACCTTGCGGCGAATGAAGGGCAGCGGCACGCCGGGGCCACGCTGATAGTCGCGGTCGCATTCCAGCGCATTGGCAGTGAGGCCGATGCCGGCCGAGTTGAGACCCGAACGCGCGAGCCCGCCCGCTTCGGTGAAGGTGAGAATGTCCGGTCCGTCGTCGCGGCGGATGCGCAGCACCACGCCGGTCTCGGCGCATTCGGCGCGCCAGTCCCAGTTCTGGCCGTGCAACAGCACGCCGTCGGCGCTGGCCTCGGGCAGCGCGAGCGCCGCCGTGCAGCCGTCGGGGAAATGCTTGGCCGCCTGCGCCTTGCGCGCCGCCACGACCATCTCGGTGCGGGCGTTCATCAGCACCACGGCGGCGAAGGGTTCGTTGGCGCCCTCGGCGATGCCCCGCATCTCCTCGACATAGGCCGGATCGAACTTCTCGATCAGCGGCACCATCGCCTCGGCGCGCCGCTCCAGTTCCTTCCAGTCGACGCCCGACTTGAGCAGCGACTCTGCGTACATCTTCGCGCCGCGCTTCAGGCGATCGGCGGCGGCCTTGCCGTGGATCCGACCCCGCTCCCGGGGACCGCCGGACAGATCGATCAGCGGGAAGGGAGCGTAGTCGGTCATGGCAGCCTCTTACGGATGACCCAGCAGGGCCTGGCGGAAACGGTCCTTGAGATGCGCGCCGTCCTGCGGCGGCATCACGAACTCCAGCTTCTCTACCATGACCTTCACGAGCCGGAACACCGGACCCTTCTTGCTGCGGACGTCCTTCACCAGTTCCGCGACCTCGCTCGCCTCGCGCACCGTCGTGGCATCGGCGATGCCGCAGCCGCGGGCGATCATGGCGAGATCGGTGCCGGCACCGGAATCGGTCGGGCCGTTGTTGCGCGGGCTGGTGTGGGTGGCCTGGTTACCGGTCTCGCCGAACTTCTCGTTGTCGAGCACTACGATCGCCAGGTTCTCCGGCATCTGTGTCGCCACGGTGGCGAGCGAGCCCAGGCTCATCAGCATGTCGCCGTCGCCGGTGATGACCAGCACGCGCTTGGTGGGCTGCGCCATGGCGAGGCCGAGCCCCATGCCGACCGGCGCGCCCATCGAGCCCCACAGCGGCATGTTGAGCGGACGGTCGCCCGCGGCGGTGATGTCCCAGTTGGACGAGCCGAGGCCCGCGATGACCAGCAGATTGTCGTCGGCACCCTCGAGGAGCTGCTTGACCAGCGGGCGGCGCTGCAGCGTTGCGCCTGACTTGTTGGGGCTCATCCTACTTCTTCCCGAAATTCTTGATGCCGATCAGCTTCTGGCGCAGCAGCACCGCGACCGCCTGGCCGCCGTTGAAGGCCGAACGCGCGGCGGCGTCGACCGTGGCCTTCACTTCGTCGGCAGCGTCGACCGAGTAGAGCAGCACGCCCATGGCTTCGAGCACCTTCGGCGTGCCCTGCCCCATCGGGTACTGCCAGGAATTGAACTCGCCCCAGTCGCCGCGCATCGTGATCAGGGTCAGGAACGGGAAGCGCAGGGTCTTGGGCATGCCCATCAGGTTGATGGTGTTGCCCACGCCCGAGCTCTGCATCAGCAGCACAGAGCGCTGGCCACCCAGCCACGCGCCGGCGGCGAGCGGAATGCCCTCCTCCTCGGTCGTGAGCGCCAGGGTGCGGATCGAGTTCGACTTCTGGCAGGCCTCGATCAGGCGGCCATGGCCGGCATCGGGCACGTGATAGACCTGCTTGATGTCATGGTCCTGGAAGACCTCGAAGATCTGGTCGCGCCAATCAACTTTTGAGGGGTCGCGCTGCGTCGATGCGGCGGTCATGTTTCTCCCATTCCCGATTCAGGATCGGCCGGCACAGTAGCTATAACCGCAGCGAAACTGGACGACTGTTGGGAATGAACAGCTATAGCGATATTGTATGGCTCCCATGGAGCTGTCCCAACTTCGCACCCTGATCCACGTCGCCGATCTCGGCAGCCTGAGCAAGGCGGCCGACCGCATCGGCATTGCCCAGCCAGCGCTGAGCCGCCAGATCCGGATGCTGGAAGAGGAACTGTCGGTCCGCCTGTTCACCCGCCACGGGCGCGGGATGGTCCTCACCGAGAAGGGCCGGGAGATCCTGGAACACGCGACGCGGGTGATGAGCGAGCTGGAGGAGATCCGCGCCACCGCCGCCGATCTCGACGCGCCGCTGCGCGGCCGGATCGCGATCGGGTTTCCGCCGACCGTCGCCGACATCCTCTCGCTGCCCCTGGTCGCCGCCTTCGGGAAAACCCATCCGCAGGTCGAGCTGCGGCTGGTCGGCGCCTATACCGGTCACCTGATCGACTGGCTGCATCGCGGCGAGATCGACGTCGCCATCCTCTACTATCCGCACGTCGCGCGGTCGCTGCGCTCGGAGCCGCTGCTGCTCGAGAACCTGTTCCTGATCGGCCCGCCCGGGTCGGGGCTGTCCATCGAGCGCTCGATCCCGTTCAGGGACCTCGACGGCAGGCGCATTCTCCTGCCCAGCACCCGTCATGGCCTGAGAACGATCGTGGAGCGGTGTGCGGAGGAGGCGAGCATCGCACTGCACGTCGCCGTCGAAGCCGATTCCTATGCCACGTTGAAGGACCTGGTCCGCCATGGCCACGGCTGGACGATCCTGCCGCTCTCGCCCATCCATGACGACATCGCGACGGGACGGCTGCTCGCGGCCCCGCTGACGGATCCGGCGCCCGTCCGCCAGCTCGTCCTGTCCTACCCGGCCGACCGGCCGGTCTCGCGCCTGACGCGATTTGCCGGCGAGACGATCGCCGACATCGTTGCCGACCAGGTCGACCGGAAGATCTGGCCGGGGCGACTGCTCAGAAGGGCTTGAGCACCACAAGGAAGACGATGGCGACCATCAGCAGGGTCGGCACCTCGTTCCACCAGCGATAGTAATTGGCCGGTCGGACGTTTCGATCCGACGCGAAGTCCTTGCGCCATCGGCCGTACAGGTGGTGCACCACGGTGAGGACGCAGACGAAGGTGAACTTGGCGTGCCACCAGCCCGAGTGCCACCACTGGCCCTGCCAGGTGAGCAGAAGGCCGAAGATCCAGGTCGAGATCATCGCCGGGTTCATGATGCCGCGCAGCAGGCGCCGCTCCATGGTCTTGAAGGTCTCGCTCTGCACCGAGCCCGTCTCGGCGTCGGCGTGATAGACGAACAGCCGCGGCAGGTAGAGCAGTCCGGCCATCCAGGCGATGACCGAGATGATGTGCATCGCCTTCAGCACTTCGTAGAGCATCAGACCACTCCGGCGATCAGCGGGCAACCGCGATGGCTGCCGTTGCACGGCATCGACTTCGCGCCATGGCAGATCGCGACCTGCGGTTCGTCCAGGATCGCACGCACGCGGTCGGCCAGGCCGCCGATGAAGGCGGGATGCGTGCCCACCGTCGGCACACGCACATAGGCCGGCACGCCGCACTTCTCGCTGAGATGGCGATATTCGATGTCGAGCTCGACCAGCGTCTCAGAATGCTCGGACACGAAGGCCAGCGGATACAGCACCACGGCCTTGCGGTCCTGGCCGGCGCGTTCGATCTCGGCGTCGGTCGAGGGGCCGATCCATTTCAGGGGACCGACCCGGCTCTGGTAACAGACCGACCAGTCGAGACCGCCGATGCGCTCGGCGATCGCCTTGGCGCTGCGCTCGACCTGCGCCTGATAGGGATCGCCCGCCTTAACGATCTTCTCCGGAAGCCCGTGCGCTGAGAACAGCACGCGCACGGGACGATCGCCTGCCTGGGCGAGACCCTGCTTCACGAGATCGACGGACGCCGAAACGAATCCGTCCTCGTCGGGATAGCAGCAGACCGTCTGTGTCGACACGGCGAGCTTCGCGGCAGCCGCCACTTCCTTCCAGGCCTTCACCGACGAGGCCGTCGTCGTGGTGGAGAATTGCGGATAGAGCGGCAGCAGCACGATCCGATCGGGTGCGAAGCGCTTGACCGATCGCACGACCGCCTCGGTCATCGGATGCCAATAACGCATGCAGACATAGCCGCGCCACTCATGCTCCGGCCCCAGCGCCTCCTCGAGCGCGCGGGCCTGGGCTTCGGTCTGGCCGAGGATCGGCGAACTGCCACCGATCTGCGCGTAGATCGCCTGCGCCTTGGCGGCGCGGCGGCCGGAGATGAAGCGCGCCAGCGGCAGCCGCAAGAAGGACGGCAGCGAGATGATCGCCGGATCGCTGAACAGGTTGCGCAGGAATGGCTGCACGGCTTCGGGTGAATCCGGGCCGCCGAGATTGAACAGGACGATGGCGACTTTCATGTTTTCTTCCTCCTCCCCCGTTCAAATGGGAAGGATCATGATCCCGGTTTCCAGTTGCGCACGATCTCGACCAGGCGCGCGACATTGTCGGGTGGTGTCTGCGGCACCACGCCATGGCCGAGGTTGAACACGAACGAGCCGTGCCCGAGCTTCTCGAGAATGCGGGTTGCCTCGCGCTCCATCGCCTCGCCGCCGGCCACCAGCATGATCGGGTCGAGATTACCCTGCACTGGGATGTGCGGCTGGATTTCCTTCGCCGCCCAATGCGCGCCGAGTCCGGTGTCGAGGGACAGGGCGCTGAAGGTCTCGGGCAGGCGGTACATCAGGACGGCGGGACCGACCGCGCGCGGAAAGGCGATCACCGGCACGCCGGGATGACGCTCGCGCAAGGCCTTGGCGATCCGGACCATGGGATCGAGCGACCAATGGAAGAGCTGTTCTTCCGGCAGGACGCCGGCCCAGGAGTCGAAGAGCTGGACGGCATCGACACCGGCCTCGACCTGGTGGCCGAGGTGATCGACCACCGCCTCGATGAGGAGATCGATCAGCAGCTTGAAAGATTCCGGATGGGCATAGGCCCATTTCTTCACCTTGGCGAAATCCTTGCTGCCGCTGCCTTCGATCATGTAGCAGGCCAGCGTGAAGGGGGCGCCGGCGAATCCCAGCAGCGCCTTGTCCTTCGGCAACTCGGCACGTGTCCGTCGGATCGCCTCGTAGACCGGCGACAGGTGCTCCTGCAGGCGTGCCCGTGACAGCCGACCGAACTGTGATGGATCGGTCAGCGCCTCGAGCTTCGGTCCCTCGCCTTCCGCGAACCAGACCTTCTGGCCCAGCGCATCGGGCACGACCAGGATGTCCGAGAAGATGATCGCCGCATCGAGGTCGAACCGCCGGATCGGCTGCAAGGTCACCTCGACCGCCTTGTCCGGCGTGTAGCAGAATTCGAGGAAGGAGCGCGTCGTCGACCGCACGGCACGATACTCCGGCAGATACCGTCCGGCCTGGCGCATCAGCCAGATCGGCGGCGTCGGATGTCTCGTTCCGGCCAGTGTCTCCAGGAATTTACCGCCGCTCACACTCTGTCCCTCATGCTTCCTTCTACTCTATTCATAATAGGTAGTAGCAGTAGTAGGGCCTGTGGCATCTGGGGATGCGCCCTATTCGTCATTTCTCCCCAGCTGCCTGTGGAGCATGAGGGCCGGTTTTTCGGCGCTCCCGTGCGGGATTCACGACTCGCAGGCCATTCGTCCCGAACTGTACGCAGGGGACGATTAAATGGATGGGCCGGGCGAGTCGGGTCCCGAATCCGCGTGCTTCGGATCGAGGCGCCGCTTGTCCCCGAAATGCCCCGACCAATCCCGCGTTTCTCCCGGCCTCCCTGTGGGGTAGAACGGGCCGTGGCCAACCGTAACTTCCACGTCCATCTCGTGTCCGATTCGACCGGCGAGACCGTCTCGAGCGTCGCGCGCGCCTGCCTCGTCCAATATGAGGGCATCTTCGTCCAGGAGCATGTCTGGTCGCTGGTGCGGTCGCCGGCGCAGATGGAAAAGGTGATGCAGGCCGTTGAGCGCGACCGCGGTCCGGTCCTCTATACGCTGGTCGATCCCGAGCTGCGCGACGTGGTGCGCGATCACTGCCGCCGGCTGCAGCTTCCCTGTGTCGGCGTGCTCGACCAGGCGATGAGCGTTCTGGCGGTGCATTTCCATTCCAAGAGCGAACAGTGGCCGGGCCGTCAGCATCAGCTCGATGAAGGCTATTTCGACCGCATCGACGCGATGCACTACACGCTGGCGCATGACGACGGCCAGTCGACACACGACCTCGACGATGCGGACGTCATCCTGGTCGGTCCCTCGCGCACCTCGAAGACGCCGACCTGTGTATATTTGGCCAACCGCGGCGTGCGGGCGGCGAACGTGCCGCTGGTGCCAATGGTGCCGCCGCCGGTGGAATTGGAGGAGGCGAAGCGGCCGCTGATCGTCGGCCTGATCACCGATCCCGAACGGTTGGTGCAGATCCGCGTCAACCGCCTGCGGCTCATGCAGCAGGACACCGAGACGGATTATACCGACATGGATACCGTGCAGGGCGAGATCCAGGATGCCCGCCGACTCTATGCCCGCCGCAAATGGGCAACCATCGACGTGACCCGCCGCTCGATCGAGGAGACCGCGGCGGCGATCCTGCAGATGCTGGCGACCCGCCGGGAGCAGAGGCTTCAGACGCCGTAGGAAAACCAAGCAGGAGGCGACCATGAAGGCAGCCTGGATGGCGTTGGGTGGGGTTCTCGCGTCGACGTCGGCGCTTGCCGCCAACGGTATCGCCGTGACGCGCGGCAGCGATTCCAACGTCTTCGGCAACTGCGTGCCGAGCCTGGTGGTCGAGAACAAGTCGGGGGAGACGATCAATTATCTTCAGGTCGATGTCGTGCTCGCCCTGCGCGACGGTCGCCAGCGTACCATCGAACTGAAGTCAGCCTATCGCGAGGGCGCGCCGGCTCCCATCGCCCCGGGGGCTCGCGCAATGCTCCGGCAGCATCTCGACACATCCCTGGCCCTCGGTGTTCCCTGCGGGGAAGTCAGCGAAAGACGGGTATCGCGGACGATTTGCGAGACGGAACATGGCACACTGTGTGCATCTTCCGTCGTCGTGCAACCCTGAGGCAGTCTTTCATGAAACTCCGTCGTAGGATCGTGCTCGGCGCCGCGGGCGCATCGTTTCTCGCCGCTCCGTCCATCGGTTCCGCCCTCGCCCAGGATTATCCGAGCAAGCCGCTGAAGATGATTGTGCCCTATCCGCCCGGCGGCGGCACGGACGGGCTCGGGCGCATCACCGCACAGTTCCTGTCGGAGAAGCTCGGCCAGCAGATCGTCATCCAGAATGTCGGCGGCGCTTCCGGCACCATCGGCTCCGAGATGGTCCGGCGCGCCGAACCGGACGGCTATACCATCCTGTTCAATGCCAGCCTGTTCGTCCTGGGCAAGACGGTTGTCCCCTCCTGCCCCTACGACCCGCAGACGGATTTCCGGCCGATCGCGCAGGCCGGCGAGGCGCCGCTGGTGATGCTCGCCAACAACAATGTGCCCGGTACCGATTATGCGACCGTCATGGCGGCGGTCGCCAATGATCCCAAGAAGTTCTTCGTGGCGATCTCCTCTGGCGGATCCGCCGGCCACATCGCCACCCTGGCGTGGCTGAAGCGCATCGGCATTCCGCTCGACCAGATCCTCTACAAGGGCACGGCGCCGGCCAATACCGACCTCATGGGGGGCAGCGTCCAGTTCTTCATGGATCCCTGGACGGCTCTGCTGCCGCTCGCGACGTCGGGCCGCGCTAAGGGCCTGTTCGTGACGTCCAAGGAACGCACCTCTCTCGCGCCGAACATCCCGACATCCGCCGAAGTTGGTCTCAAGGATTTCAACCTCAGCTCCTGGTACGGCGTGTGGGCGCCCAAGGACACGCCCGAGCCGGTCGTGAACAAGCTGGCCGCCGGCATGGCCGCGGTTTCGAACGACAAGGGTTTCATCGAGAAGACGACATCGCTGGGCATCGTCCCGACCGCCCGTGGCCCGAAGGAATTCGCCGCCTTCATCAAGGCGGAAGTAGAAACCAACACCGCCCTGCTGAAGGAAGCCAACTTCAAGCCTGAATGAGGCTGAGGGCGCTCCCCCAGCGCTACTCCGCGGCCTTCGGAACCGGATCGAAGCGGGAGTCGAAGTCGCGGATGGCAGCTTCGACGGCCGCCGAGATCTGCTTCAGCTTGTCAGGGTGCACGACCTTCAGGCCGAACAGGTCCTTGATGTAGAAGACGTCGACCGCGCGCTCACCGTAGGTCGTGACGTGTGCGGTGGCGATCTGCAGGTTGAGGCGCGTCAGCGCGCGCGTGACGACATGCAGGAAGCCCGGCCGGTCGCGGCCGTTGACCTCGATCACGGTGAAAGCGTCGGAGGCGTTGTTGTCGATCAGCACCCGCGGCTCGACGGTGAAGACGCGGTCGCGCTTGGGCCACGAGCCGCGCTGGCTGTCCAGTTCGCGCTGGATGTCGAGACGGTTGGACAGCGCCAGTTCGACGCGCGCCGCCAGCCGTGCCAGCCGCTGCGGCCCGTCGAACGGCTTGCCCTCGAGGTCCTGAATCCAGAACACGTCGAGCGCCATGCCGTTGGCCAGGGTGAAGATCTTGGCGTCGACGATATTGGCGCCGCTGATCGCCATGGCGCCGGCCAATCGGGCGAACAGGCCGTGCGTGTCGAGCGTGTAGATCGTGACCTCGGTCACCGAACGCTCTTCGTCGACCCTGTGCTCGATGGCGAGCGGCTGCTTGCCCCGTTCCGCGTCCCGCACCAGTTCGGCCTGGCGGACCAGCGTCTCGATCGGGAAGGACAGCCAATAGGAGGCGTAGCCGCGGGCGAAATGCGCTTCCTTGTCGGCCTCGCTCCAGCCCGGCAGTCGCTTCGCGACCTCGCCCTGGATGTGCTTGATGCGCTCGGCGCGGCCACCGCTCAGCGTGCCGCCCGACAGAACCTGCTCCGTCGCATTGTAGAGCTGGCGCAGCAGCGCGGCCTTCCAGTTGTTCCACACGTTCGGGCCCACGGCGCGGATGTCGCACACGGTCAGGACCAGCAGCAGGCGCAGACGCTCGGGCGACTGGATGAGAGCCGCGAAGGTCTCGATGGTCTTGGGGTCCATCAGGTCGCGCTGGAAGGACGTGGCCGACATGGCGAGGTGATAGCGCACCAGCCAGGCCACGGTTTCGGTTTCGGCGGCACTGAGGCCGAGGCGAGGTCCGAGCTGCATCGCCACGTCGGCGCCCAGGACGGAATGATCACCGCCGCGGCCCTTGGCGATGTCGTGCAGCAGCACCGCGAGATAGAGGACGGGCCGCGACAGGATCTTGTGCACCACGTCGGCCGACAGCGGATGGTCTTCCTTGAGCGCGCCCGATTCGATCTTGGAGAGGATGCCGATGGCGCGGATCGTGTGCTCGTCGACCGTGTAGGTGTGATACATGTCGTGCTGCGTCTGGGCGACGACCCTGCCGAAATCGGGCACGAAGCGGCCGAACACGCCGGCTTCGTTGAGGCGCCGCAACGTCGTCTCGGGATCGTGGCGCGACGTCAGCATCTCCATGAAGAGACGATTGGCTTCCGGGTCGTTGCGAAGCCTGTCGACCAGCCGGATGTTCTGCGTGATCAGCCGCAGGGTCGCCGGATGGATGTCTAGATCGTTCTCTTGTGCGACGTGGAAGAGTCGCAGGATCGCCACGGGATCCTTGGTGAAGGAGTCGGGCGAGGCGACGGCCAGGCGCTCGCCGTCGAGGCGGAAGCCTTCGAGCTCCCGCGGTCGCAGGCTCTGCCACAGCGCGGCGAGCTTGGGCTTGCGGCGGCGGCTGTCCTCGAGGGCGGCCACGAATATCCGCGTCAGGTCGCCCACCGTCTTGGCGTGGAGATAATAGTGCTTGGTGAAGCGCTCGACGCCGCGGCTGCCCGGCCGGTCCTGGTAGCCGAGGCGGGTCGCGATCTCGCGTTGAAGATCGAACGAGAGACGATCATCGGCACGGCCCGTCAGGTAGTGGATGTGACAGCGCACGGTTGAGAAGAAGCGCTCGGCCCGCTCGAAATGCCGCGCCTCCTCGCGCGTGAGCACGCCCTTGGCGACCAGCTCGCCGGGCTCGCTCACCCGGTAGAGATACTTGGCGATCCAGAAGAGCAGGTGCAGGTCGCGCAGCCCGCCCTTGCCTTCCTTGACGTTGGGCTCGACGACGTAGCGCGAATCGCCCATGCGCTGGTGGCGCTGGTCGCGCTCCGCCAGCTTGGCATCGACGAAGTCGCGGCCGTCACCGGTGTAGAACTTCTGCGCGAAGCCGCGCTGAAGCTCGTCGAACAAAGCGCGGTCGCCCCACAGGTAGCGCGCTTCCAGCAGCGCGGTGCGGATCGTCTGGTCGCGCTCGGCGTAGCGCAGGCTTTCGTCGACCGTGCGGGTCGCGTGGCCGACCTTGAGGCCGAGGTCCCACAGCAGATAGAGCATGAACTCGACAATCTGCTCGCCGCGCGGTGTCTGCTTGTAGGGGCGCAGGAACAGGAGATCGATGTCGGACAGCGGCGCCAGTTCGCCGCGGCCGTAGCCGCCGGTCGCGACCACGCCCAATCGCTCCGCGGCGCTTGGGTTGGCCGCGGGATAGGCGTGCTGATCGGCGAAGTCGAACAGGACCCGGATGATCTGGTCCATCAGGTAGGAGGTCGCGGCCAGCACCGCCGGCCCGTCGTTCTTGAGCGGGCCCGGCTCCTCGAAGCGGCGGCGGATCTCGGCCCGGCCTTTGGTCAGGGCATCGCGCAACAGGGCGAGCACCGGCGGGCGTGGCGGCTCGCCCCCGTCCGGCAGGTCCTCGACCAGATGGGCGAGGGCCGCCTCGAGGGTGCGGCGGCGCACGATGGCGCGGCGGTCCGGGATCTCGTCGTAGGGTTGGGCCATGGCGGGCGGATACTACAGGGCGGCGATGGCCTAAAGTAGGCCCATGAACGACCCTTCGCGCCAACCGGTCACCCTCGCGGTTTTCACCAAGAACCGTGTGAATCCCGCCTACGATGCCGCCCGGCTTGCCACCGACCGGATCGCGGCCGCGGCGGGAGCCCGTACGGTGCACTATGTGCCGGGGACGCCCGACCATGTAGCTGAACAGAAAGCGCTGGTGACCGAGGCGCTGGCGGCGCGGCCGGATGCGGTCCTGTTCAACCCGACCGACGATGTCGCGATGGAGGAGGATGTGGCGCGGATCTCCGCGGCCGGACTCCCCGTGGCGGTGTTCATCAACCGCATGAACGTACCGGTCCTGACGTTCGTGGGCTCGGACGATGTCGGGGTGGGCGAGACGATCGCCCGTGCCCTGTTCCAGGGTCTGGGCGGTACGGGGAAGGTCGTGGCGCTGGACGGCACACCGGGCGCCCGCACCGCGCGCGACCGGACCGAGGGGCTGATGCGGGCGTTGGCGGAAAGTCCGGGGATCGAGCTGGTGGGATCGAGGATCGGCTATCTCCAGGAGGCCCCGGCCCGGAAGGCGATGAAAGGGCTGCTGGAGGCCCATCCGCAGATTGACGGCGTGTGGACGGCCAACGACGTCATGGCGTTCGGGGCGCTGAGCGCGCTGCAGGAGGCCGGGCGGACCGCGACCGTCGTCGGCATCAACGGCCTTCCCGCCGCCATCGAGCACATCGAGCGCGGCGCCATGCTGGCGAGCGTCGATTTCAGCGCCTTCAATATTGCGGCCATCGCCACCCAGGCCGTGTTGCGGCATCTCGCCGGCCAGCCGGTGCCGTCCGAGATCATGGTGCCGGCGGAGCTGATCGACCGGTCGAACTGCCATCGCTGGAAGGTGCCGTTCGCGCAGCGACCGATCCCGAACTGGGCCGATTTCGTGCAATAGTGACCGCCATCATGTCGTTCAAAGCCTTCCTCGCGACGATGGCGATTCTGCTGAGCAGCGGCAGCGTCCATGCCCAGGGCGCGCGCCCTGCCCCGCCGGCGGCTCCTGCAGCCGCCGGTCAGATCGACCTGAACAGCGCCAGCCGCGACGATCTCATGACTCTCGACGGAATCGGCGAGGTACGCGCGGACGCCATCATCCGGGCGCGGCCCTTCAAGGCCAAGACCGAGCTGGTGGAGCGGCGCCTGATTCCCGAGGCGCTCTACGAGAAGATCGCCGACAAGGTCATGGCGCGCCCGGTGCCGGCCGCCCCCGCGCCGCGCCCCGCTCAACCGGCGCCCAAGCGGACGTGACCGACGCCACGATCTACGCGCTGGGCACGCCGACGCCGACACGCGCGCATCCCGGCGCGCTCGCGGTCGTCCGGCTGAGCGGGCCGCGCGCGGGCGACGCGGTGGAGCAGCTCACCCGCAGACCGTTGCCGACACCGCGCCGCATGGTCCTGCGCACCTTGGTGGATCCCTCGACCGGCGAGGCCTTCGACAAGGGGTTGGTCGTCTGGTTCGCGGCACCCGATACCGAGACCGGCGAGCCGATGGCCGAGCTGCATCTTCATGGCGGCCGCGCCGTCGTGGGCGCGGCGCTGGACGCCCTCGCCCATCTGGGTTTCTGCCGACTGGCCGAACCGGGCGAGTTCACGCGCCGCGCCTTCGAGCACGGCAAGCTCGACCTCACAGAAGCCGAGGGCATCGCCGATCTGGTGGCGGCCGAGACGGCCGCGCAGCGGCGGCAGGCGCTGCAGCAGATGGACGGCGCCCTGCACCGACTCTACGAGGACTGGCGCGGCAGGGGCTTGCGGGCGCTGGCGCATCTCGAGGCGGCGATCGACTTTCCCGACGAGGACCTGCCGGAGCGGCTGGCCGACGAGGTGCGTGTCGCCGTCACCGGCCTGCAAGGGGAGATCGCGGCCCATCTCGAAGATCGTCGCGGCGAGCGTCTGCGCGACGGACTTTCCATCGCCATCATCGGGCCCCCCAATGCCGGCAAGTCCTCGCTGCTCAATCTCCTCGCCCGACGCGAGGCGGCGATCGTCTCGGAGACTGCCGGCACGACGCGCGACGTGATCGAGGTGCATCTCGATCTCGGCGGCTGGCCGGTGGTTCTGGCCGACACCGCGGGCCTGCGTGACTCAGGCGATGCGATCGAGCAGGAGGGCGTGCGGCGCGCGCGGGCACGGGCGGACTCCGCCGACCTGCGTGTGCTGGTGTTGGACGCTTCCGGCGACTGGCGCGCCGAAATGCAGGCGATCACGGGGTCGACCGAGCGCTGGAACCCCGCGCGGGATATCGTGGTGGCGAACAAGGCCGATCTCGTGGCGATCGACGATCCCGGCGTCGTCACCCTGTCGACAAGGAGCGGCACCGGTCTGCCCCGGTTGCTGGCTCGCCTGGCAGCCTCCGCCGAAGCGTCGATGCAGGAAGGGGCTGGCGCGCCGCCGCTCACCCGGGCACGTCATCGCGAGGCGCTGCTGGAGTGCCAGGCGTCGCTGGAACGCGCGCTGCACGCACCTGAGGTCGCGCTGACGGCGGAAGATCTCCGACTGGCCCTGCGCGCCCTCGGGCGCATCACAGGCACCGTGCGCCTCGACGAACTCCTCGACGTGATCTTCCGGGACTTCTGCATCGGCAAGTGACGACGCGGCCGCGATGGCAACGATCGAGGGCGTCCGACGTTACGGCCCTGGCAGAGCTCGCGCGATCGGTGGTTCATGCGGAAGGACAGTCTCGCTCCCTATCGCGCCAAGCGCGACTTCAGCCTGACGGAGGAGCCGTGGGGCAAGACCTCCATCCCGAAGTCCAAGCAGCTTCGCTTCGTCGTCCAGCGTCACGATGCGACGAGGCTGCACTACGACTTTCGCCTCGAACTCGACGGCACCTTCAAGTCGTGGGCGGTCACCAAGGGCCCCTCTCTCGATCCGACGGTCAAGCGCCTGGCGGTCGAGGTCGAGGACCATCCGCTCGACTATGGCGACTTCGAAGGCACGATTCCCGAAGGCCAGTATGGCGGCGGCACGGTCCAGCTCTGGGATCGCGGCTACTGGATCCCCGAGGGCGATCCGCATGACGGGCTGAAGCGCGGCGACCTGAAATTCACGCTCGTGGGCGAGCGGCTCGAGGGAAGCTGGGTACTGGTGCGCATGAAGTGGGACCGCAAGGGCGGCAGGCGCACCAACTGGCTGCTGATCAAGCATCGCGATGCCTCGGCGCACGAAGGCGATGACGACAGGATCCTGAAGGATCCCAAGTCGATTGCCTCGGGCCGCACTCTCAAGGAAATCGCGCTGGGCACCGGCAAGGCGCCCAAGCCCTTCATGACCGGCAAGAAGCGCGGCGCCGACGCCGTGTGGCAGAGCAATCGCAAGGATGGCGGCGAGGCCGCTCCGTCCGCGAAGAGCAAAGCCAAGACCAGGACGGTGGCGTCGATGCCGAAGTTCGTCGAGCCGCAATTGGCCAAGCTGGTCGAACGCGCGCCGGCGGCGGCAGGCTGGGCGCATGAGGTCAAGTTCGACGGCTATCGCCTGCAGCTTCGGGTCGAAGGGGGCGACGCGCGCCTGCGCACCCGCAAGGGACTCGACTGGACGGAGAAGTTCGCCGCCCTTGCCCGGCAGGCCGGCAAACTGCCCGACTGCATTCTCGATGGCGAGGCGGTGGCACTCGACGCGCAGGGCGCCCCGGATTTCGCGGCGCTGCAGGCCGCTCTCTCGGAAGACAAATCCGAGGACCTGATTTTCTTCGCTTTCGACCTGCTGTTCCTGGAGGGTGAGGATCTGCGGCCGCGGCCGCTGTCGGAGCGCAAGACCCGGCTCAAGGCACTGCTCGAAGGGTTGAAGGGCAAGCATCCGGGCCTGCGCTATGTCGATCACTTCGAGACCGCAGGCGACGCGGTGCTGCAATCGGCCTGCCGCATGCACCTCGAAGGGATCGTCTCCAAGGAACTCGGCGCGCCCTACAGGTCGGGACGCGGAGGCAGCTGGACCAAGGCCAAGTGCCGGGCGGGGCACGAGGTGATCATCGGTGGCTGGACCAGCGAAGGGCGCCGCCTGCGCTCATTGCTGGCCGGCGTCCATCGCGGCGACGGCAAGAGCCGTAAGCTCGTCTATGTCGGCCGCGTCGGTACCGGCTTCGGCGAATCGGTGATGCGATCGCTCGTTCCCAAGCTTCGTGCGGTCGAGAGCAAGACCAGCCCCTTCGCCGCCGGAGCGAGTCCGCCCAAGGAAGCGAACATGCACTGGGCGCGACCCGACCTGGTGGCCGAGATCGAGTTCGCCGGCTGGACCGGCGCGGGCAATGTGCGCCAGGCTGCGTTCAAGGGACTGCGCGGCGACAAGCCGGCCGAGGAGGTCGAGGCGGAAGTGGCTGCGAAGCCGGAGAAGGTCGAGATGGCAAAGCCCGCGTCCCGCAAGACCAGGACAAGGTCACGCAAAGCCGACACGTCGCCCTCGGCCCCCGCCATTGTAATGGGTGTGTCGATCTCGCATCCCGACAAGCCGCTCTGGCCCGGCGAAAAGCCGCCGCTCACCAAGATCGAACTCGCGCGCTACTATGAGGCCGTGGGCGAGTGGATGATCGATCACATCGCGGGCCGCCCCTGCTCCATCGTGCGCACGCCCGACGGCATCGACGGCAAGCAGCACTTCTTCCAGCGTCACGCCATGCCCGGATCGTCCCATCTCCTGTCGGAGGTGAAGGTGAGCGGCGACAAGAAGCCCTACCTCCAGATCGACCGCGTGGAAGGGCTGGCGGTCGTGGCGCAGATGGGCGCGACCGAGCTGCATCCCTGGAACTGCCAGCCCGGCAATCCCGAGCTTCCGGGCCGCCTGGTCTTCGATCTCGATCCGGCGCCCGACGTCGGCTTCGATGCCGTGATCGTCGGGGCGCGAGAGATCGCGGGCCGGTTGAAGAAACTGGGGCTCGTGCCCTTCTGCAAGACGACGGGCGGCAAGGGCCTTCATGTCGTGGTGCCGCTGACCGACGATCGAAAGAGTCCCGTCTGGGACACGGCCAAGACCTTCGCCAAGGAGATCTGCCGGCGGGTCGCGGAGGACGAGCCCGATCGCTACGTGATCAACATGGCGAAGAAGGAACGGACCGGCCGTATCTTCCTCGACTATCTGCGCAACGACCGCACGGCCACCGCCGTTGCGCCGCTGTCGTCGCGCGCCCGTCCCGGCGCCACCGTGTCGATGCCGATCGAATGGACGCAGGTGAAGAAGGGCCTCGATCCGATGAAGTACACGGTGCGCACCGCGCCCGCGCTGCTGAAGCGCAGCAAACCGTGGAAGGACTACGCGAAGTCCGCGCGGCCGCTGCGCGCCGCCATCGAACAACTCGTGAAGTCGGAGTAGAGCCATGGCCCGGAAGAAAGCAATGCGACCGACCTGGGAGGGACATCTGCGCCTGTCGCTGGTGACCTGCCCCGTCTCCCTCTACACCGCGACCGAGCGCACCGCCGACATCCGCTTCAACTTCATCAACCCCAAGACCAACAACCGCATCCGCATGCAGTCCGTTGATGCCGGCACCGGCGAGCCGGTGGAGCGCGTCGACCTGGTGCGCGGTTTCGCCGTTTCGAAGAACAGGTATGTGCTGTTCGAAAAGGACGAGCTCGATGCCGTGCGACTGGATTCGACTCGCATACTGGACATCGAAGAGTTCGTCGATGCCTCCGAGATCGATCGTATCTACTGGGATGAACCCTACTATCTCGCGCCGTCGGGCAAGACCGGCATCGAGGCCTATGCGGTGATCCGTGCCGCCATGGAGAAGCAGGGAAAGGTCGCGCTGGGCCGGGTCGTCATGCACCAGCGCGAGCGGATCTGCGCCCTGGAGCCACGGGACAAGGGGATACTGCTCACCACCCTGCGCACGCACGACGAGATCCGCGAGACGTCGGAGGTCTTCGACCGCAGCCTCCCCAGGCCCAGCGCCCAGATGCTGCAGATCGCCGAGAAGATCATCGATCAACAGAATGCGAAGTTCGATCCGTCGCGATTCACCGATCGCTACGAGGACGCGCTTCGCGAGCTGATCGCGAAAAAGAAGAAGGGCGAACCCGTCGTGTCGGCGGAGCCGATGGAAGAGGACGAGAAGGTCGTCGATCTCATGGAGGCGCTGAAGAGGAGCCTCAAGGGCGGCGGCGGACCATCGCGCGAAAAGGCCGACCGATTCCTGGAGGCGCATGGGCGCAAGGCGAAGCCGAAGGCAAAACCAAAGACGAAGGCCCGCCGCAAGACCGCGTCGCGTAAACGCGCGGCTTGAGTCAGCGGAGCGGGCAACTCCAGTTGCGCGTTCCATGGCTACCTTTGCTTCTCCCACGCCACTGGCTGCGGTACGCCGTCGACCGTGACGTGGCGGAAGGTGACGCCATAGGCGGCCTCGATCACGCCGGCCGCCAGGGCAACGGCGGGCGGACCGTCGGCGGCGACCTTGCGGTTGGCCAGCACGACGATGCGGTCGGCGAAGCGGGCGGCGAGGCCAAGGTCGTGCAGCACCACGATCACGCAGGCGCCGCGCGCGGCCTCGGCCCGCAGGATACTCATGCTCTCCAGCGCATAGGCCGGGTCGAGGCTGGCGACCGGTTCATCGGCCAGGAAGATCGCAGCTTCGGTGGCGAGGGCCCGTGCCATCATCATGCGGGCTCGCTCGCCCTGGGACATCGTGTCGATGGGACGGTGCGCCAGGCCCGTGCCGTCCACGCGTTCGAGCGCGCGCTGGATCGCCTGCGCATCCTGGGTTCTGAGGGGGCGGCTGAGATTGGCGCCATGCGGCAGGCGGCCGAGGGCCACCAGGTCTTGCGCGCGCAAGGGCCAGTAGGCGGAAGCCGCCTGCGGAAGGTAGGCGATGCTCAAGGCGCGAAGGGCGGGAGCGAGGGAGGCCAAGGGTTCGCCGCGCAACTCGACCCGTCCGGCGGCTGGCGCGTCGAGGCCCGCGAGATGACGCAGCAGCGTCGTCTTGCCGGCGCCATTGGGCCCGACGATGGCGGTGACCTGACCCGTGTCGAAAGCAAGATCGATCCTGTCGAGGATCACCGCATGCTCGCGCCGGCTCACCAGACCGCGAACGGTAAGGGCGGTCTTGTTCATGTGGCGAGCCAGGCGGCGTGGGCCTTGCGCACCGCCCGCACCAGGAAGGGCGCGCCGACCAGCGAGGTGAAGACGCCGAGTTGAAGTTCGGACGCAGTCGGCAGGAGACGCACCACAACGTCGGCGCCCAGCACGAGCGCGGCGCCGACCAGCATCGAGGGAACCAGCGTTGCCCCCGGGCGGAAGCCGACCTTGGCGCGGACGAGATGCGGCGCGATCAGGCCGACGAAGCCGATGACGCCCGCCACCGAGGTGGCGGCTCCCACCATCAGGCCGACACCGAGGGTGAACCTGAGGCCCAGCGATCTCGTATCGGCGCCGAGGCTGCGCGCCGTGTCCTCCCCCAGCGACAGGGCGTCGAGCCAGCGGCCGGCCCCCAGGACCATGGCCGCGCCCAGCATCATGAAGGGCGCGGCCATCGCGAGGTAGTGCAGGTCGCGGTCGACGATCGATCCGGCCAGCCAGAGCGAGATCTCCTGGTAGGCGAAGGGATTGGGTGACAGGGCGAGGACCAGCGAGATCAGTGCCGCGGCGATGGCGTTGATCGCCACGCCCATCAGCAGCAGCGACACGGTTCCCGTTCCCGACCGCACCGCGCCCATCAGCAGCGCGACCGCAACGGCCGCGCCCGTGATGCCCGCCAGTGGCAGCGCCAGCGCGAAGGCGGCGGCGAGACCGCTATAGAAGGCGCAGACGGCTGCGAAACCCGCGCACGCCGACACGCCGATGACGCCGGGCTCGGCCAGCGGATTGCGCAGCCAGCCCTGCAGCACCGCCCCGCTCAGGCCCAGCACGCCGCCGATCAGCAGGCCCAGGGTGGCGCGGGGCAGGCGCAGCTCCCAGACGATGGCCCAGCCGACCTCGTTGCCGAGCCGCCACGGCCACCAGGCCGGACCGACCGCCAGCGACAGGAGGTAGAGCGCGGCGACCAGCAGGAGGAGCCAGCGATTCATCGCCGCGCCTCCGCCAGGCGTCGCATGACCTCGAAATTGTCCGGGCCGGCGCAGATCGAAAACCGGGTCGGCACCGACGCGAGCTTCGTCTTGCCCGCCAGGGCGAGCAGCACGTGATGGCCGACGAACTCGGTGGCGCGCGCCGGGTTGTCGTTGGCGGCTCCGTCGAACACCACAAGGTCGGGCTGGCCGGCGAGAACGGTTTCGAGCGACAGGCGGCCGAAGGAGCCGATGCCGAGCTCGGCGGCGAGATTGCGGTATCCGGAGAGTCGCAGCAGTTCGTCCATCAGGCTGTCCTTCCCTGACGTGCCGCGATTGGCCTCGAGATAGACCGCCGTGCCGAGGGGAGCGCCTGTCCAGGTCAGCCGGCGACGCTCCCTCTGTATGCCCGCGATCAAGCTTCGGCCCACTTCTTCACGTCCGAGCGCCGCCGCCATCTGTTCGATGACCGTCTCGGCCTCCCCGATCGACGTCGCCCAGGGCAGCTCGAGGACTTGCACGCCCGCCCCTCGCAGCAGCCGCTTCAGGGAAGCGTGCGAGCCCTGGCCCAGGATCACGAGGTCGGGCCGCAGGGTCAGGATCGATTCGAAGGAATCGCGCACCGGTGACAGGGCGGCAGCCTGGCCGGCCAGCGCGGAGAGGCGCGGGTCCTGCGACAGATAGCTGACGCCCACGAGCTGGCCCGGCGCCGCGAGGCGTATCGCCATCTGGTCGAGGCAGAGATTGAGGGTCACGACCCGCTGCGGGACCTGCGCGGCGACCGGGAGGGCCACGAATAGCAGCACAAAGCTGGCGAAGCTGCGGAGGAGCGCCATCGTCAAAGTTCGACAACAACCTCATCCTGAGGAGCCGCGCGTCGCGCGGCGTCTCGAAGGATGGGCAACGGACGGGGTGCTCGCGCCCCTCCTTCGAGACGCGCTCCTACGGAGCGCTCCTCAGGATGAGGTCTTTGTTGGGGTGTCTTCAGTCCAGTCTCCATGATCTCACCGCCCTAAGTCGCCCCTGTGAGACGCCAATTGGAAAGGCGGCGCGTGTCGGCGGTCCAATCGACCAGTACGATCCCCGGCTCTGGGGAGGCGTGGGAGAAGGCGATTCTGCCATCGACGGCGGTGACCGATCGGGCCGCCTCGAAATCGAGGACATCCTTGCCAGTGCGATTGCAGACGAGGACAGGCCGGCCGGTCACGGCGGACGCGCGCTCCCATTCGCCGTCGGGGCCGTGATGGCCCGGTGCCCAGGCGGCGGCGGACAGAAGCAGGTCGACGCCGTTGGCCGCCGTCTCTTCGACGAGACGGGTCGAATACATGTCGGCGCAGACGAAGAAGCCGACCCGGCCGATGCCGTCGATCGTCAACACCGTGGGCCGGTCACCCGGCGTCGACCAGGATTCCGAGCCGACCCTCAGGGCGTTGATCTTGCGATGCCGGCCGACCAACGTTCCGCCCTGGGCAAACAGGACCATGCTGTTGAACAAGGCACCGTTCTCCACGGCGGCCTCCGGCGTGCCGAGCACCAAGGACGCGTTGGTTTCCCGCGCGAGGGCGCCGGCCCAGGCGAACAACGCGGATTGTCCGCTGGCGATCCAGTCGGTGCCGACCAAGTCGCGAAAGCCGTAGCCGCTCACGGCGAGTTCCGGGCTTACGATCAGCCGGGCGCCATGTGCCGCGGCCCGACGAACCGCCTGTTCGAGGGCGGTCCTGTTCGCCGCGATCTCCCCGGGCAGGGGCGCGAGATGAAGCAGGGCAATCTTTGACGTCGGGGTGGCGGTGGCTGGGGTCACGGTAGCGAAAGCTACGCCACCGGCGAAGACTTGCAGCAAGTTTCGCCGGTGGCGCGGACGCATGGTTCCGCTCAGAACTTCGCCTTTACGCCGAAGAAGGCCTGGAAGTACGGTGCCTGATAGCCTTCCGGCTCCTCATACACCCGGTCCAGAACGTTTTCGGCGCGGGCAAAGAGCTGTACCGACGGGATGACGTCGTACTGGGCCGTGATTCGCACCAGCGTGTATGGCGCCGGGGTCATGATCGCACCGGTGACGGCGTTGGCGTCGTATCGGCTGTTGACCTGCAGCACGCCGACGCCGAACAGGGTATTCTCCCACGGGCGCACCTCGGCGCGGATGTTGAAGACATCGCCGGGACGGCGCAGCAGCGGTTGATTGGCATCGACGTTGCGCGCGATCAGGTGGGTGTAGTCGAAATAGAGATCGAACCACTTCACCGGGCTGATCTGTAGCGTCACTTCGAAGCCTTCGGTCTGCGCGTTGGCGACGTTCTGCATCAGGGCGAAGGTCGGCGGCGCGCACTGGATCAGGTTCGAATAGGTATTGAAGAAGTAGGTGATGCCGGCCTTCACCTTGCGGTCGAAGATCCCCTGCTCCACGCCCACCTCGTAGCCGCGGCTGTATTCCGGCTGAAGGTTGGGGTTGCCGCCGCAGAACGGTCCCGGACCGAACATCTCGATCAGCGCCGGCGCCTTGAAGGCGGTGCCGTAGGATGCCTTGATCTTCGTGTCCGTCGGTGCCCAGAGATAGGACGCACCGGCGCGCCAGGTGCCGACGGTGCCGAACATGTCGTTCATGTCGATGCGGCCGCCGACGTTGAGGTTGAACCCGTCGAACGGGTTGAGGCGGAGCTGACCGTAGATGCCGGTCTGGGCCATCGTGCCCCAGGTCTGCGTATAGGGTGTGAACGGACCGACCGTGTTGGTGTAGGCCCATTGCCGGTCGTAATCGATTCCGCCGATCACCTCGATCTGGTCAATGACCTTCACGAGATTCTTGAAATCTGCCTGCAGGCGGCGACCGTTGAACCAGCTGTCGGTGTTGAACGGGAACGGGTTCTGCACGCTGGCATAGTCGAGATCATGCCGCGTGATGGTGCTGTAGTTGACGCCGACGACGGGCTTCCAGCGCCCGTCGAAATAGGAGCCTTCGATTTCGCCGCGCGTGTAGAACTGCGACGTGTAGGTATTGGCGTTCGGATCTTCCTGCCCGACCTGGTCGTAGTTCACCTTGGCGTCGATGTAGCGGCCGTACCAGTTGAACTGTGTGTTCTCGTTGATTTCGAAGCCGAGGCGCGCCGCGAGCGTGATGTTGCGATAGGGATCAATGTCGACGAAGCCGCCGTTCGGCGTGAACCGCGCCGGCACCGGCGTGTCGTTCGGGCTGAACGTGCCGGCGACGCTCAGGTTGTAGTTGAACCGACCTTCGCTACCGCGCACATAGGCGCCGCTGTTGCTCGTCAGCCGCGTGCCGAGCTCGGTGAAGGCCGCACCGTTCATCGGGCCCTTGCCGGCCTTGGTGACCATGTTGATGACGCCGCCCATCGCCTGGCTGCCGTACATGGTGCTCATGGGGCCGCGCACCACTTCGATGCGGTCGAGGTTCTCGGTGAGGAAGTTGCCGAAGTCGACCGCGCCGTTGCCGCTCGACGGATCGCTGACGTTCACGCCGTCGATCAGCACCAGCACGTGGTTGGAATTGGAGCCGCGCACGAAGACCGAGGTCTGTGTGCCCACGCCGCCGGACTGTTGCACGGAGACGCCGGGGATGGTCCTCAGCACCTCGGCGGCATTGCGAAGCTGCCGTCGCTGCATCTCTTCCTGCATGACGACGGTGTAGCTGGCGGTGACCTTGCTCGGATCGGTCGGGAAGCGATCGGCCGTCACGACTGTCGCGGGCATCATGGCGTCGGGTTCGGTCTGGGCGTGAGCCGAGACGGGGACGGCGAGTGGCGACAGCAGCGGAAGCATGAATAGAATTCGACGGATCGGCGTCATCGACGGATCTCCCAAGACAGAACACGCACAAGGCGCGTCACCGCTCGGTTGACCCCGTCCCGTTGGATCATCCCGTCCATCGGAAGAGCGACGCTATCGCCGGCAGGTCTTCTGGCTCGCGGGTCGCAGCTCCTGCCCGTCTTCCCAGACCGAGGTCCAGTGACTCTTGGGCAGTCGCTCGCCGCTTACAGCTGCGGGTACAGCTGCCGATTAGCCCCCGAAGGAGCAGCACGGCATTCCCTGTTAGCCTCCGGTTAAGGAGGACCGTCGATGGGTGATCGTTAAGGCACATCGGCGGCTTCCGTCAAGATTTCGTGATGGGCTGCCACGCGATACCGTTTCCCGCTGTGATGCGCGCGCTACACTGGGGCATGACCCGGATCCTGCTGACCCGTCACGGCCACGTCGATGGTATCCACCCTGCCCGCTTCCGGGGACGCGCGGAGCTGCCGCTCACGGCTCTCGGTCTGGCGCAGGCCGACGCGCTGGCCGCCCGCATCGCCGCGCGCTGGAAACCCGTCGCCGTCTATACGAGTTCGCTGCAACGCTGCGTCGTGACGGGAGGCCGGGTTGCAGAAGTCTGCGGAATTCCCGCGTCGGTTCACGATGGCATGGGCGACATCGATTATGGCGCCTGGCAGATGCGCACCCATGAAGAGATAGAGAAGGCCTCGCCGGAGGCCTATCGCCTGTGGCGGCGGGCGCCGCATCTCGTGCGCTTTCCCGCCGGCGAGTCCCTGCAGGACGTGGTGGCGCGGACCTCGAACGCACTCCGCCTGGTAGTGGAGCGGCATGCTGACGAAACGGTCGTCCTGGTCGGCCATGACAGCGTCAACCGCGCCTTGCTGTTGCAGCTCCTCGACCAGCCGCTGTCGGCCTATTGGAAGCTGGCGCAGGACCCGTGCGCGCTGAATGAGGTGGAGATCGAGGCGGACGGCGACGTGCGGGTGGGGCTCATCAATGACACGAGCCATCTCGACCATCTGGACCGGGGCTGACCGGAGGCGTAAACGGCCCGCCATGCGGGCCTTCTCATATGATGTGATCGTGGTGGGCGGCGGCCATGCCGGCTGTGAAGCTGCGGCCGCGTCCGCGCGCCTCGGCGCACGCACCCTGCTGCTCACCCACCGGATCGAGACGATCGGCGAGATGTCCTGCAATCCGGCGATCGGCGGGTTGGGCAAGGGCCACCTGGTCCGCGAGATCGATGCGCTGGACGGGATCATGGGCCGGGCCATCGACCGGGGCGGGATCCAGTTCCGGACCCTCAACCTCTCCAAGGGGCCGGCGGTCCGCGGTCCGCGGGCCCAGGCGGATCGCAAGCTCTACCGGAAGGCCGTCCAGGCGTTGCTGGCGGAAGAGTCGAATCTCGAGATCCGCGCTGAGGCAGTTGCGGATATAGTAATTGATGCAACTGGCGCGTGTGCCGGCGTCGTCACCGAGTCGGGGGCCGAGATCGGCGCCGGCCGGGTGATTCTGACGACGGGAACGTTCCTGCGCGGCCTGATCCACATGGGCGAGACCAAGATCCCGGCCGGTCGGGTGCGGGGCGATGGCGTCGAGGAGCCGTCGATGGCGCTTGCCCAGACATTGCATCGACTTGGCTTCAAGTTGGGACGCCTCAAGACCGGGACACCGGCACGGCTGGACGGCCGCACGATCGACTATGCGTCGCTCGAGCGGCAGGACGGCGACGACCCACCCCGGCCATTCTCCTACCTGACCGATCGCATCACGACGCCCCAGGTCCCGTGCCACATCACGACGACGACGGCGGCGACGCACGAGATCATCCGCGCCAACCTCCACCGTGCGCCGATGTATTCCGGCCAGATCGAGAGTGTCGGCCCCCGCTATTGCCCGTCGATCGAGGACAAGGTGGTCCGGTTCGGCCAGCGCGACCGTCACCAGATCTTCCTTGAACCCGAGGGTCTGGACGACTTCACTGTCTACCCCAACGGAATCTCGACCTCGCTGCCGAAGGACGTCCAGCTGGCGATGCTTCACACCATTCCCGGTCTGGAGCATGCCGAGATGCTGCGGCCGGGCTACGCCATTGAGTACGACCACATCGATCCGCGGGAGCTCCGTGCGACCCTGGAGACCCGCCGGGTGCCGGGCCTCTACATGGCCGGCCAGATCAACGGCACGACCGGTTATGAAGAAGCGGCTGCCCAAGGTCTCATTGCCGGCCTGAACGCCGTCTTGCCAACGCCCTTCATTGTGGACCGGGCCGATGGCTATCTCGGCGTCCTGATCGACGACCTCGTGTCGCTCGGCGTAACCGAGCCCTACAGGATGTTCACCTCGCGCGCCGAGTATCGTCTGTGGCTCCGGGCCGACAATGCCGACCAGCGCCTCACTAGACGCGGGATCGAAATCGGGTGTGTCGGACGCGAGCGGGCGGCGATGTTTCACGTGAAACATCAGGCGCTGGAGGCGGCTCGCTCCCTGGCCGGCGGACTGACGATCAGCCCTTCCGCCCTGGCCAAGCGCGGCATCCCCATCAACCAGGATGGGGTCGCGCGGTCGGCCCTTGATCTGCTCGCCTATCCCGAGATCGACTGGACTCGTCTCGTCGGCCTTTGGCCGGAACTCCAAACCGTATCCGTCGAGGTGGCGGAACAGTTGACGATCGACTCCCGCTACGAGGGATACCTGAGCCGCCAGCGGAGTGACATTGCCGCTTATCGCCGGGACGAGGCCTTGGCGCTTCCGGCCGATTTGGATTACGGGGCCATCGGAAGCCTGTCGACTGAAGTTCGCCAGAAGCTCGAATCTAACCGGCCGGCCACTCTGGGCCAGGCGGCGCGGATTTCCGGGGTCACACCGGCGGCATTGGTGGCCTTGTTGAAGCATGTCCGCCGGCGGGCTGCGTGACATGGCTGACCTGCTAGCCGATGTTTCACGTGAAACACGCCATCAGTTGGAAGTCCTGGTGGAGACCTTGGAGCGGTGGCAGAAGGCCATCAATCTGGTCGGCAAGACGACCCTGGAGGGCGCCTGGAAACGCCACATCCTCGATTCGGCTCAAGTCGTTCCCCTGATACCCGCCGAGGCGAGAACCCTCGCCGATCTCGGAAGCGGTGGCGGATTTCCGGGCCTCGTCATCGCCGCGATGCGGCCGGATCTCGACGTTACCCTGATCGAGGCAGACGCCCGCAAGGCCGCGTTTCTGGGCGAAGCCGGCCGGAAAATGGGCTTGGCCCGCCAGCCAAGGCTCGTGATCAAGCGGATCGAGGTGGCCCCGCCGGCCAACGCCGAGGTAGTGACCGCGCGGGCCTTGGCGCCGCTGAGCCAATTGCTTGAATGGTCCGACCGCCACAGGATGAATACCGCTATTTGTCTTTTCCACAAGGGGAAGGACTGGCAGGCGGAGGTGGACGAGGCCAAGAAGAAATGGGACTTTTCCCCGGAAGCATTTGCGAGCGTAACCGATCGTGACGCCGTCCTCCTCAGAATCGGCCCCTACTCCGCCGCAGATCTTCGCGATCGCCAACCAGAAGGGCGGCGTCGGTAAGACCACGACGGCAATCAACCTGGCTACGGCCCTCGCGGCCGTCGGCGAGAAGGTCCTTTTGATAGACCTTGATCCCCAGGGAAATGCCTCCACGGGTCTAGGGGTAGCGAGAAATGAGCGCTCACCCGGTTCCTATGAGTTCCTGCTGGGCCTGAACCCGCTGGATGCCTCCGTTCGGGCGACCCAGATCCCCGGCCTGGATGTGATGCCGGCGGCGGGCCAGCTCGCCGGGGCCGAGATCGAATTGATCGACCTGGAGCGTCGGGAGCACCGGCTGGCCGAGGCACTGGCCGCACCCGGCAATGACGCCCGGCGGCGCTGGACGATCGTCCTCATCGACTGCCCACCCTCGCTCGGCCTCGTCACCCTGAACGCCCTGGTCGCGGTCGATGCTGTCCTGGTTCCGCTGCAGGCGGAGTTCCTGGCCCTCGAGGGCATCGGTGCCCTCGGCAACACGATCGACCGGGTCAGGAAGAGACTCAATCCCAGGTTGCATATCTTCGGGGTCGTCCTGACCATGGTCGACCGCCGCATGACGCTCAGCCAGCAGGTCGTGGCCGACGTGCGCGCGCATTACGGCGAGCTGGTCTTCGGAACCACGATCCCGCGCAACGTCCGCATCGCCGAAGCGCCGTCGCACGGCATGCCCGTGCTGATCTACGACAATGCCTGCGCCGGGTCGCAGGCCTACATCCTGCTGGCGAGCGAGTTCATCCGCCGCCGGCGCCTCGCGGCAGAACAGGCGATTTCCCATGAGCCAGCCCCCTAAACCACGCGGTCTCGGCCGCGGACTCTCCGCCCTGCTCGGCGACGACGAAGTCGCCGCCGCCGTGACGCCCGTCGCACCCGCTGCTCCGCTGCCGCCCGCACCCGCCGCCACGCAAGCCGGGCCGGCCGAAGCTGAAACCGCACGCCCCTCACCCGGCAAGCTGCCGCCGCTTACCCTGCCGATCGGCCAGCTCAAGCCCGGCAAGATGCAGCCGCGCACCAGCTTCGAGGGCATCGAGATGCTGGTCGAATCGGTCAAGGAATATGGGCTTCTGCAACCTATCCTTGTGCGTCCGCTGCGCGACGCCGCCGATTCCTACGAGATCATCGCCGGTGAGCGGCGCTGGCGGGCCGCGCAAAAGGCCCAGCTGCACGACGTGCCGGTGGTCATCCGCACTATCGACGACCAGGACGCCCTGCAAATCGGCTTGGTCGAGAACCTGCAGCGTTCCGATCTCACGCCCATCGACGAGGCGCAGGGCTACAAGCGCCTGATCGAGGACTACAGCCACACCCAGGAAGAGATCGCGCGAATGATGGGGCGCAGCCGCCCGCATGTCGCCAATACGATCCGCCTGCTCGACCTGCCGACGCCGGTCCAGGAGATGGTTCGCGAGGGCGAGCTCTCCGCGGGACAGGCCCGTACACTGATCGGTGTACCTGACCCGCTCGCGATGGCGAAGCGCGCCGTGTCCGAGAAACTCACGGTGCGCGATCTCGAACGCCTCGCCGGCGATACGAAGAAGCCATCCAAGGCCGGTGGCGCCAGGGCCAAGGGCGCGGCCGGCAGCGGCGGCGGGTCGAAGAGCGCCGACACGAAGGCTCTGGAGAAGCGACTCGAGGAGGCACTCGGGCTCAAGGTCGACCTGACCTTGCGGGGCCTCGGCGAGCAGAGCGTCCTCACGCTCGAGATTCGCGACTTCGACCAGCTCGACACGGTGGTCGACAAGCTCACGCGGCGCTGACACCCGTCTCATCTGGTCAGGTTTTTGCTGGCGTCTCGGGGAGCGGCCCACCGGCCCTCCGGAGACTCCAGAGCATGGCAACACCCGTCAGCTACCTCTCGCCCGACGATCCCGACGCGCGCCGGCTCGAGGCGCGACCCGAGCCGATGCTGATCAAGCCGTCGGAAACCGCGCTGATCATCGTCGACATGCAGAACGCCTATGCCTCGCCCGGCGGCTATCTCGATCTCGCAGGCTTCGACATCTCCGGGGCCGCGCCCGCGATCGAGAAGATCCGCGAGGCCGCGGCGTCGGCGCGTGCCGCCGGCATTCCCGTGATCTATTTCCAGAACGGCTGGGACCCCGACTATGTCGAAGCCGGCGGGCCGGGCTCGCCCAACTGGCACAAGTCGAACGCCATGAAGACGATGCGCGCGCGTCCCGAGCTGCAGGGCAAGCTCCTGGCCAAGGGCGGCTGGGACTACGAACTCGTGGAAGCGCTGCCGCCGCAGAAGGGCGACATCGTCATCTCCAAGCCGCGCTACAGTGCCTTCTACAACACCAATCTCGACAGCGTCCTGCGGGCTCGCGGTATCCGATCGCTGGTCTTCACCGGCGTCGCCACCAATGTCTGCGTGGAGTCGACTCTGCGCGACGGCTTCTTCCTCGAATACTTCGGCATCGTCCTGCATGACGCCACGCATCACGCCGGGCCCGACTACATCCAGAAGGCGTCGCTGTTCAACATCGAGACCTTCTTTGGCTGGGTATCGTCGGTCGAGGCGTTCCGCGAGGCCCTGCAGGCCAACGCCCATCCCACCCTCAAGTCGGAAGGAGAAGACTGATGCCGATGAAGCCCGTGATCCCGCCCGGCACCGGCAAGACGCTGGCGCCCTATTCGCCCGGCGTGATCGCCGACGGCATCGTCTACGTCTCCGGCACCCTGCCGCTCGATGCCGATACCAACGTGGTGCATGTCGGCGATCCGACCGCGCAGACGCATCACGTGCTGAAGACCATCCGGTCGGTGATCGAAGCCGCCGGCGGCACCATGGCCGACGTCACCTTCAATTCGATCTTCCTCACGGACTGGGCGCACTACGCCGCCATCAACGCCGTCTATGCGCAGTACTTTCCGGGCGACAAGCCGGCGCGCTACTGCATCCAGTGCGGCCTGGTGAAGAAGGACGCGCTGATCGAGATCGCGACCGTCGCGCATATCGGCAAGTGATCGTCGGCAAGTGAACGTGGGCAAGTGATCTTCGACGTTCACCCAAGCGGACGGCCCGGGGCGGCCACGGTCCTGCTGTCGGCTGGCCTCGGCGGAGCGGCCGGGTACTGGATGCCGCAACTCGCCGCCCTCACCGCCCGATATCGCGTCATCACCTACGATCAGAGTGGCACCGGCAGGGCGCGCGAGACTCGGCTGCCCGCGGGCTATGCCATCTCCGATATGGCCGACGAGGTGCTCGAGATCCTCGATGCGACGGGTACGCCGAGCTGCCACTTCGTCGGTCACGCGCTGGGCGGCCTCGCCGGCGTCGACCTGGCGCTGCGCCATCCGGACCGCGTGCGGTCCCTCACCATCGTCAACGGCTGGGCGGCGGCCGATGCCCATACGCGGCGCTGCTTCGAGGTCCGCGTCGCGTTGCTGAAGGGCGCCGGTCCCGAAGCCTACGTCCGGGCCCAGCCCATCTTCCTCTATCCCGCGACCTGGCTGGCGGCGAATGCCGATCGCATGGCGGTGGAGGATGCCCATGCGCTCTCCGGTTTCCAGGGCAGCGACAACCTTCTGCGCCGCATCGAAGCCCTGCTGCGCTTCGACGCCACGGCGCAACTCGGCGCACTGAAGCTGCCGGTTCTGCTGTCGGCCGCCCGCGACGACGTGCTGGTGTCGTGCAGCCAATCGGAAGCGCTGGCCGCGCGCTTGCCCAACGCCCTTCTCGACGTGGCACCCTTCGGTGGGCACGGGCTCAACGTCACCGAGCCTGCGGCCTTCAATGCGTTGTTGCTGGACTTCCTCGACCGTCAGGCCTGATCGCTTCAGAGGCCTGACGCGATCGCGCGGTTGCCGCCCACGACCCCGGCGCGGCCCTTGTCGGCCGACACTTCCGTCGCCGCGCATCGCGGATTGAGCGGCAGGCCCGGCCAGACATCGACCTCGAGGAAGCGGGTTTCGCCCAGCCCGATATCGACGGTCGCCGCCTCGGCCGGTGTCTGGGTGAGCGGCGCGTAGCTGGGCACACTGCAGGTGATGACGTGCCGACCCGGTGCGACCTCGACGCGGATCCAGGTTTTGTTGGCCAAGGAGCCGATCGGCTGTTGGTTGTCCGCCAGCGAGAACGCCACCTCTGACCCGAGAACCGAACTGCGATACAGGTAGAGGCTCGACTGGCCCGTCGGCGGAGGGTCAAACCGCTTCCCCTCCATGTCCGCTGCGGGCCCTGCCAGGGGCACGGTTGCGCAGGCGCTCAACAGGAACGACGTCGCCACAAAGAAATGCAAAGCGCGCACGTCCCTCTCCACGGCAATTGCAACGTTCGGCTCGCAACGGGACCGGTGCAACGTCGTTCCCGGTAGCGCCATGCGACCGTCATTGCCGGCGGAACCTGGCGCGGGACCGAGCGTTACTGCGCCATGGCTAGTGAAACGCTGCACGAGGACCCGGCCAAGCTTGGCCCCGAGGTCATAGATCGCCATCGCGCGATCGTTTCCCTCATGGAAGAGCTGGAGGCCGTCGACTGGTACGACCAGCGCGCCAAAGCCACGGCCAATGCGGAGTTGCGGTCCATCCTCGAGCACAACCGAGACGAGGAAAAGGAACATGCCGCGATGGCGCTCGAGTGGCTGCGGCGAAACGATCCGAAGATGGACGAGCACCTTCGGACGTTCCTGTTCAAGGAAGGCCCGATCCAGGAGATCGAGGCCGACATGAAGGATGGCGGCGGCGCCGGCGGCGAAGCGGACACTGTATCCGATGGCAGTCTCGGCATCGGCAGCCTGCGCAAGAAGTCGGACCGGTAGAGAAAATGAAGAACCATCTGTTCCGCGATCGCGCCCCCATCACCGAAGCCGGCTGGGAAGAGATCGAGAAGGAAGCCACGCGCACCTTGCGCACCCTGCTGGCCGCGCGACGCGTCGTCGATTTCCGGGGGCCGCTGGGTTGGGGCGCGTCCGATGTCGAGTTGGGCCGTGCCGATCCGATCGCGTCGCCGCCGGGCGGCAGCAACGTGCGGGCCCTCTTGCGCCGCATCCAGCCGCTGGTCGAGTTGCGCATTCCCTTCGAAGTGAGTCGCGCCGAGCTCGATGCGATCGACCGCGGTGCGCGCGATCCCGATCTCGATAACGTGACGGCGGCGGCGCGCGAGATCGCCATCGCCGAGGACCGCGCCATCTTCCATGGCTACGAGGCCGCCCAGATAACCGGCATCTGCGAGGCCCAGAGAGGTCAGTCCGTGGCGCTGGGCACCAGCCACGCCGACTATCCGGATGCCGTAGCCGCGGCGCTGAAGAAGCTGCGTGATGAAGGCGTCGAAGGCCCCTTCGCCGTCGTGCTGAGCGAGCAGCTCTACAAGGATCTGACCTCGCGCACTGACGGCGGCTATCCGATCCTGAGCCACGTCCAGCGCCTGATCGACGGCGAGGTCCATGCCGCGCCGGGCCTCGAGGGCGGCCTGGTGATCTCGATGCGGGGCGGCGATTTCGAATTGACGGTCGGCCAGGATTTCTCGATCGGCTATCTCGAGCACGACACCGAGCGCGTGCGGCTCTACATCGAGGAGAGCTTCACCTTCCTCGTGCTGTCGCCTCAGGCGGCGATCCCGCTCACCCCGACGGGCAAATAGAGACCTACCGGCGCGCTTTCGCCGAGCGCGCGGCCTGGCTCAGACGCAGGCAGAGGCGACGCGCGATCGCCTCGTCGGGATAGCCGGTTCGCTTGCATTCCATTTCGGCTTCCAGGATCGTCGTCAGGGCCAGGCTGAGGCGCGGTAGCGGCCACGTGCGGATGTGCCGCTCGAAGCGCTGGCGAACCGGGCCGCCGCGCGGCAGGCCGCGTGCCTTGAACATCGCACCTTCGAGATTGCCGCCCTTGGCCGCATGACCGGCAACGAGATGGAGCTGGTCGGCGTGGCGTTGCAGCGAACGCACGAGCTGGACCGGATTGCCGCCTTCCGCGAACACGCGATCGAGCGCGCGATCGAGGGCCACCAGTTCGCCATCGAATGTCGCTGCGATCACGTCGTCGATTCCGATCGAGGCCGTGTCGCCGAGCACCGCCATGGCATCTTCCAGGGTGACGGACGTGCCGGCATCCGTGCCCTTGTAGAGCAGCAGCTTGTCGATCTCGCCGCGCGTCTGGCCGCGATCGCCGCCCAGCCGTTCCACGATCCATTCCAGCGCATCGGGCTCGACGTTCATTCCCTGCGCGCGCACGGCACTTTCGACGAGACCTTCGAGCGCCATCTCGTTGTCCATGTAGCAGGGCAGGGCGGCCAGGGTGGCCTCGGTCTCGGCCAGGGTGCGCAGGTTCGAGCGCGGCGTGAGATTGCCGCCCTCGACGATGATCAGCGCGTCGCCGGCTGTCGCCTCGACGAGATTCTCAAGGGCCGCGACGGTTTCCTCGCCGGCCGGCCGCACACGGACCACGCGGCGGCCGCCCATCATCGACAGGGCCCCGAACTCGTCGGCCAGCCGGGCAGGATCCTGCTTCAGCACGTCGCCTGCAATGTCGACGACCCGGAACGGATCCTTGAGGTCCTCGCAGATCGTCCTGGCCAACGCGGCGGCGCGCTCGGCGACCAGGCCGTCGTCGTTGCCGTAGATCACCACGCCCCGGACCCTGGGGTCGGGCTTCCTAAGGAAGGCTTCGACCTGGCGGGCTTCGATCTTCACCGCGTCTCCCCATCACGGCCGATGTTGCGAGCGTTCAGCCCTTGTCCGCCGTCGGATCGCCCTCGCCGGCCGCAGCGTCGCCGCCCTCGCCCAGCTTGGCGCGCTCGCGCGCGGCGCGCTTGGCTTCGGCTTTCTCGGCAACCTTGATGGCTTTCAGTCGCTCGCGCTCGCGGCGCTCGAAATCGTAGTTCGGCTTGCGTGCCATGTTCTGGCCCCTTCCTGGCTCTGAGCCCTAGACTACGACGTTTACGATGCGGTTCGGCACCACGATCACCCGCTTGGGTGTCTTGCCGTCGAGCCCGCGGATGAGTTCGGGCAGCGCCAGGGCGGCAGCTTGCGCCGCTTCCTTGGACGTGTCCTTGGCCACGGAAATGGTGCCGCGAAGCTTGCCGTTCAACTGAACGGCAACGGTGACGGTGTCGTCGACCAGCAGGGCGTCTTCGGGCAGCGGCCACGGCGCGTCGGCCAGCAGGCTTCTATGGCCCAGGGCATGCCACAGTTCCTCGGCGAGATGCGGCGTCATCGGCCCGATCAGGCGCACGAAGATCTCCAGCGCCTCGCGCAAGGCCCAGCGCGTGGAATCGTCCTTGGCCTCGACCGAATCGATCGTGTTGGCGAACTCGTAGAGGCGCGCCACGGCCTTGTTGAAGTGGAAGGCCTCGATGTCGGCCGAGAGACCCGCGATCGCCTTGTGCGCGGCGCGCCGGAGCGCGACGGCCGAGTCCGAGAAGGTCGCGGGCCTGGCGGTGCCGATCGCCGGCAGTGTCTCGATCGCCTGGGAGGCGATGCGGAACAGCCGCTGCTGGAACCGCCAGGCGCCGGTGACGCCGGCCTCGGTCCATTCGAGGTCGCGCTCCGGCGGGCTGTCGGACAGCATGAACCAGCGCGCGGTATCGGCGCCGTAGTCGCGGATGATCTCGTCCGGGTCGACGACGTTCTTCTTCGACTTGGACATCTTCTCCGAGCGGCCGACCTCGACCGGGCTCTTGTCGGAGAGGCGCACGACCTTGCCGCCGTCGCGCTGGATTTCCTCGGGCGTCAGCCAGGTGCCGTCGCTCGCGCGATAGGTCTCGTGGCAGACCATGCCCTGGGTGAACAGGCCGTCGAACGGCTCGTCACGGCTGGTCATCTGGACCTCGCGCATGGCGCGCGTCCAGAAGCGCGAATAGAGCAGGTGCAGGATCGCGTGCTCGACGCCGCCGATATATTGATCGACCGGCATCCAGTACTGGTTTTCCTCGCGGTCGAACGGCGCGGTCTCGAGCTGCGGCGAGGTGAACCGGTCGAAGTACCAGCTCGAATCGATGAAGGTGTCGAACGTGTCGGTCTCGCGACGCGCGGGCTTGCCGCAGGTCGGGCACGGGACATGTTTCCACGTCGGATGGCGGTCGAGCGGATTGCCGGGACGATCGAAGGTCACGTCATCGGGCAACTCGACCGGCAGATCCTTGTCCGGCACCGGCACGACGCCACAGCTCTCGCAATGGATTGCCGGGATCGGACAGCCCCAGTAGCGCTGACGCGAGACCAGCCAGTCGCGCAGGCGATACTGGGTGGTGCCCTTGCCGACGCCCATCTCCTCCAGGCGCGCGATCACCCGGGCCTTGGCCTCTTCGACGTCGAGCCCATCGAGGAACCCGGAGTTCACGATCAGGCCGTCCTCGACATAGGGCGCGGCGGCGATGTCGAGCGTCTTGCCGTCGGCCGGCGCCACGACCTGGAGGATCGGCAGCCCGTACTTGGTCGCGAACTCGTGGTCGCGCTCGTCATGGCCGGGGCAACCGAAGATCGCGCCCGTGCCGTATTCCATCAGCACGAAGTTGGCGGCGTAGACGGGCACGGTCTTGCCCGGGATCAGCGGATGCTTCGCGAGCAGCGGCAGCTTGTAGCCCTGCTTCTCGGCGGTCTCGACCTCGGCGGCCGCCGTGCCGGTCTTGCGGCATTCGGCGATGAAGTGCTGCAGGCCGGGATCCGACGGTGCGAGTCCGGCAACCAGCGGATGCTCGGCCGACAGCGCCATGAACGAGGCGCCGAACAACGTGTCGGGACGGGTCGTGAAGATTTCCAGCTTGCCGTGGTCGGCGCCCGTGGCGTCGGTCAGCTGCCAGAAGACGCGGGCGCCGCGGCTCTTGCCGATCCAGTTCGCCTGCATCAGGCGCACCTTCTCGGGCCAGCGGTCGAGCGTGTCCAGGCGGCTCAGCAGCTCGTCGGCGAAGTGCGTGATCTTGAGGTTCCACTGGGTGAGCTTGCGGCGCTCGACGGCTGCGCCGGTGCGCCAGCCCTTGCCTTCGATCACCTGCTCGTTGGCCAGCACGGTGTTGTCGACGGGATCCCAGTTGACCCAGGCCTCCTTGCGGTAGGCCAGGCCCGCCTTCCAGAAGTCGAGGAACATCTTCTGCTGGTGGCGGTAATAGCTCGGGTCGCAGGTCGCCAGCTCGCGGCTCCAGTCGAGGGACAGGCCCATCGACTTCAGCTGCTTCTTCATCGTGGCGATGTTCTCGTAGGTCCACTTCTTCGGGTGGACCTTCTTTTCCATGGCGGCGTTCTCGGCCGGCAGGCCGAATGCGTCCCAGCCCATGGGATGCAGGACGTTGAAGCCCTTGGCGCGCTTGTAGCGGGCAATGACGTCGCCCTGCGTGTAGTTGCGAACGTGGCCCATGTGGATGCGCCCCGACGGGTAGGGGAACATCTCGAGCACGTAGTACTTGGGGCGCGCCTTATCCATCGCGGCCCGGAAGGTCTGGCGCTCTTCCCAGACCTTCTGCCACTTGCTCTCGGTTTCTGTGAAATTGTAGCGCACGGTGGGTGCGGCTTGCGTGGACGACACGGAATTCTTCCCGAAAAAGGGTGTTCCCAGAAAAGACTGAGGCCGCAGCGGATGCCCGCTGCGGCCTCTCACGTCAAGCTCTTGAACGAGAGGCGTGCGGCCGTCTCAGGACCCGCCGGCGATCCGAAGCTGGCGGGCGCGTGTGAGGATCGCGTTCTCGATGTCGATGTTGGTGCGCGGATCGACCTGGGCGTCGACCCAGTTGCCGCCGCGGGGGCTGGTCTGCTGCTTGAAGACCGAGACGCGGACGCCGTCGGCCCGCAGTTCGCGGTCGAGGATGGTGACCTGGACCTTCATGCGTTCGTTGGGCGTTTCCGCGGGCGTGTACCAGTCGGTGATGATGACGCCGCCGAACGGATCGGCCGAGACCAGCGGGATGAAGTTGATGGTGTCGAGGGACGCCCGCCACAGATACGCATTCACCGCCACGCCGGTGCCGGTGTCGTCTTTCTTCTCCGCCTTGGACCCCAGAAGCCCGCCGGGCCCGAACAGGGTGCCCTGTTCCTGCGTTCGTCCGCCCAGCCCTGCCCGGACGTCGTTTCGGCTCCGATCGCCGGACGGCCCGGTGGCCCTCTCGTACTTGCTGGTTTCGTCGGCACAACCGCCAGCGGCGACAGCCACCAACGCAGCTGCGAGAATGCTCACGAATCTGGACGGTACCGTCATAGAATGGCGCCTTGATCTTCCCTTGGGCCGCAATTCTGCGGCGGAGACAGAGGCCGGGACCATAGGCTTAAGGCGACCCGAACTGCAAGCGGCGGGGCGACGCGGCGCAATTGGTTTCAATTTAGGACCAACACTTGCCATTTGTTGATCTCTTTATGCAACCTATTGCACATGAAGCTTCTGTTGCCGCTCCGACGGCTCGCAAAATGTGACAAAGACGCCACAGGTGCGGGCAGAATGAAGCCGTCGGGCGACCATTTCTTGACCCTCGATTTGGCGAAGTGTTTTATAGCCTTGCCGCATTGGTGGATTCCGTGGGCCTCGTGTTCAGGCTTCCAGTTCCCGCCGGTCGGACAGGCCTTTTGGTACGTACCAGTCTCTGATCAATGAGAGAGGGAGAATGATGAAGAAGCTTCTACTAGGCTCGACCGCCTTGGTCGTCGGTGGGCTGATGGCCGCCCCGGCCATGGCAGCCGATCCGATCAAGATCGGCGTGGGCGGTTATTACACCTTCTACGCTGTCGCCGGCGGCATCCAGTCGACCTATGCCACCAACGGCACGTGGGCGCAGTACAAGGGCCTCAACTTCCAGCAGGAAGGTGAAATCCACTTCATCGGCCAGACCAAGCTGGACAACGGCACCTCGGTCGGCGTGCACGTCGAGCTCGAGGGCTGGGCGCAGGGCAGCACGGCCACGGCCGGCGCGGCCTGGATCGACGAAGCCTTCCTGTTCGCCTTCGGCGACTGGGGCCGCGTCGAGTTCGGCGCGCGTGACCCGGCGACCTATCGTATGTACTACGGCACGCCGTCGGCCCTGATCGGCTTCGGCGCCGTCCAGCACAACTCGAACTTCGCCTGGGCCAACCAGAGCGTCATCGCCAACAACAAGGCGTGGTTCCACGCCACGACGACGACCAATGCCGGTCAGTTCCAGGACGCGCAGGGCATCAACTACTTCACCCCGCGCTTCCAGGGCCTGCAGATCGGCGTCGGTTATCGTCCGAAGGTCAACGTGAACCCGCAGGGCGGCGCTGGCTCCGGCCTCGGCGTCGGTCCGGGTTCGGGCACGACCGGTGTCTGCGGTTACACCAACGCCACCTCGGCTCCGAACTGCCTGACGAACGACTACTCGTATCAGGACGTGTTCGACGTCGGCGCCAACTACCTGAACAAGTTCGGCGATGTCACGGTCGCTCTGTACGGCGCGTTCCTGTACGGCAGCTTCATCCCGGGCAACCAGCCGTTCGCTGGCGCGGCCAACATGTCGACCGGTGCCAATGCGACGGCCTGGAAGCAGTGGGTCGTCGGTGCTCAGGTCGGCTTCAAGGGCTTCACCCTCGGTGGTGCGCTTGGCTGGGACAACCAGGGCCTTGGCTCGAACTACTACACCGGTCAGAACAACGACACGCGCTTCTACACCGCGGGTCTGATGTACGAGACCGGCCCGTGGCAGATGTCGGTCGGCTGGACCGGTTCCTACAACAACAACGGTAACGGCTCCGTCGGCTGCAACGCCATCGCCGTCAACGCTGCTACCTGCACCACTCCGGCCGCCACCGGCGTCCCGGGTGTGAACTCGACCGCGTTCGGTAACGGCAGCAATCCCGCCAACCTCTCGTTCGGCCAGGAGTCGGTCAACAAGTGGGAAATCGGCGTGAACTACGCGCTCGGGCCGGGCGTGAAGCTCACCGGCGGTGGTCTGCTGTACACGGCTTCGGGCCCGTCTGCTGCCGTCTCGGGCAACAGCTGGGGTCTGCTGATGGGTATGGATCTGCGCTTCTAGTCGCAGCCATACGGCAAATCGGAAAGAGCGGGCGAAAGCCCGCTCTTTTCTTTTGTGCGAGTGGGCTTTCGCCTCCTATCGCAAGACGCGACGGCCCACCAGGTTGACGAACAGACTGGGCAGGTAGGTGCGCGATACCGGCAGGCGCTCGGTCGCCTGGCGCGCCAGAACGGCACGATTGTCCTCGTGGTCGAGCACGAGCTGGAAGAGACCCTGTTCGACCGCGCCGGCCCGCGGGTCCCGTTCCGGCCTGCCGTCCCGCTCGATCCGATAGGCCACGTCGAGGCCCACATCGCCGCCGCTGTAGAACGACGAAGCAACCTCGAGCTGCCCGAACAACAGCATCAGGCCGCGCACCGAGAAGCGCCAGTAATCATCGGGCGTCGCCTGGAAGGCCTGCGACCAGGCCGCCGACACGAAGGCGAGGCCGCCGGGTCGCAATACCTGCTCGATGTTGCGGGCCGCGCGCGCGGGATGGCGCGTATGCTCCAGGACGTGACAGCAGATCGCGAGGTCGAAAGGCTCCTCGCCAAGTTTGCCCCTCAGGGTCCGCCGATCGCTGCAGATATCGGCGACGCAATCGACATTGGCCCCCTCGACGAGATCGAGGCCGACGAATCGCGCCCTGGGGCCGAAGCGCGTGGCGACGAGCTTGCGCCAGTTGCGCACGTTGCGCTCGGCGACGAGCGTGCGCGAGCCCACCTGCAGGATCCGGGGCGCACGCTTGCCGACCGACTGGGCCACCCGGTCCAGCACCAGGTCGACCTCGCGCGCAACGCTGGTGCCGACGACTCGCAGCTCACCGGGGCGCTGCTCCCCAGGAGTGGCGCCGCCGGCCGTCATCAGTCGCGCACGACCAGGATATGCATGCGGCGCGGGCCGTGGGCGCCCAGTTCGATCGTCTGCTCGATGTCGCCGGTTCGGGACGGCCCGGTGATGGTGTTGACCGTGCGGGGCATCAGGTCCTTGCCGTAGCGCGCGCGTAGGCGGCCCCAGACATCCTCGTAGCCGCCGACGATGTCGGATTCGCGCAGTACGACGACATGCGTGTCGGGCAGCAGATTGAGCGACACCGGATGGTCGGGGCCGGTGGCCATCACGACGGTGCCGGTCTCGGCAATGCCGGCGAAGGCGCCGGTGACCGAGACCTGGTCGCTCCCCTGGCCGCGGCCGCGCCGGATCGAGAGCATCTTCTGGCCCGCCCAGTCGTAGCCCTCGAGGAGGGGCGAGGGCGCCATCGCGACGTTCGCAGGCAGGTTGTTGCGCGCGAGGTACGCGCTCACTTCGCCTGGCACCTCGGCCGGCCCGACCCTCGCCACGGTGGCGTTGAGGGTCTCGGCCCACTGGCAGAAGAGAGCAACCTTCTCGGCCTGAGGCAGCTGCCCGCGCGCCACCGACGGTCCGCGCGGCGGGTCGGCCAGGCGTTTCGCGACGGCGCTGCGGTCTTCGCCGGTGAGTTCGCCGCGACGCAGCGAGCGTCGGATGCCCCCCAGGATTTGTGCCCGTGCGCTGCTGGTGGCGTCGCTCATGCCTTCCTCTTCGCCCAGCGTGCGTGGAACGTGCCGCCGGGTTGCGGCGCGGGGAAGTCGCGGAAACGCGTCCAGCCGCCGGCCAGCGGCAACGTCCGGTAGCGGCCGTCGGCGCGACCGAACAGGGCCAGCACGCGATTGGCCATGGCGGTGAGCCTGCGATAGAGGGCGGGCCGGCGGGCGGCGAAGCTCCACATCGCCAGACCCTGACGGACGGCCTTGGGCGTGAGGTGCTTTTCGAACTCGCGCTCGCGCCAATGGCGCATCAGCTTGGGCAGCGGGATGCGCACCGGGCAGACGCTCTCGCACCGGCCGCAGAAGGTCGAGGCGTTGGGCAGGTTGCTGGCCTCCTCCACGCCCACGAGTTGCGGCGTCAGCACCGCGCCCATCGGGCCGGGATAGACCCAACCATAGGCATGGCCGCCGACGGCGCCGTAGACCGGGCAGTGGTTCATGCAGGCGCCGCAACGGATGCAGCGCAGGATGTCCTGCATCTCGGTCCCGAGCACGGAAGACCGGCCGTTGTCGAGCAGCACGACGTGATATTGCTCGGGCCCGTCGAGATCCTCGTGCCGCTTCGGCCCGGTGTTCAGCGTCGTGTAGGCCGAGGACTCCTGGCCCGTCGCCGACCGCGCCAGCACGCGCAGCAGCACCGCCGCGTCCTCGAGCGTCGGGATCACCTTCTCGATGCTGGCCAGCACGATGTGCATCCTGGGCAGCGTGTTGGACAGGTCGGCATTGCCCTCGTTGGTCACCAGCATCGACGAGCCGGTCTCGGCCACCAGGAAGTTCGCCCCGGTCAGCCCGACATCGGCGTCGAGGAATTTCTGGCGAAGGACGTAACGCGCTTCGGCGACGAGATCGTTGCGCTCGGTGAGGCGCTTGTCGAAGCCCAGCTTGGCGTGATGCTCGAGGAAGGTGTCGGCGACCTGGTCCTTGGTGAGATGGACGGCCGGCGCGATGATGTGGCTGGGCGGCTCGTGGCGCAGCTGGATGATGTATTCGCCGAGGTCGGTTTCGATCGGCGCGATGCCCAGCGCCTCGAGATGCTCGTTGAGCGCAATCTCCTCGGCCACCATCGACTTCGACTTGGCGACGGTGCGGGCGTTCACGCTCTGGCAGAGCTCGGCGATGATGCGTCGTGCGTCGGCGGCGGTCGGCGCCCAGTGGACATGGCCGCCGAGGCCGATGACCTTGCGCTCGAACTCCTCGAGATAGAAATCGAGGTGGGCCAGCGTGTGGTTCTTGATGTCGCGCGCGCGGTCGCGCAGCGCTTCGAACTCGGGCAGCCGCTCGGCCGCCTGGCGTCGCCGCTCGGAGAAGCCGACCTTCAGCTTGGCCAGCGAATCCTGCAGGTTGGGGTCGGCCAACGCGTGGCCGACATTTTCCTTGAAGGCATGGGCCGTCGATTCCATCAGCCGCGCTCCGGCTCGCCGATCGCCGGCAGGTCGCCCATGCCGGCCAGCACTTCGGCGACATGGCGCACCCGCACGGCGCTGCCTTCGCGCTGCAGCTTGCCGGCCATGTTCATCAGGCAGCCAAGATCGCCGGCCAGCAGCGTGTCCGCCCCGGTGGCCGCGATATCGGCCGACTTCTCGCCGACCATGGCGTTCGAGATCTCCGGATACTTCACGCAGAACGTGCCGCCGAAGCCGCAACAGACCTCGGGCGTCTTCATCTCGCGGAGTTCGAGGCCCTGCACCGATCCCAGCAGGTTGCGCGGCTGCGCCTTCACGCCGAGCTCGCGCAGGCCGGAGCACGAGTCATGATAGGTCACGGATCCCTGATAGCGCGCGCCGACATCCCTGACGCCCAGCACGTCCACCAGGAAGGCGATCAGCTCGTAGCTGCGGCCGGCCAGGTTCTCTGCACGGGCCTTCAGGGCCGGATCGTCGTCGAACAGGCCGGGATAATGATGCGACAGCATTCCGCCGCAGGAGCCGGAGGGCGCCACGACCGCATCGTACCCTTCGAAGGCGTCGATCACCTGCGCGGCAATCGCGCGGGTCGTCGTCCGGTCGCCGGTATTGTAGGCCGGCTGGCCACAGCAGACCTGGAGCGGCGGCACCTCGACGGTGCAGCCCGCATCCTCGAGCAGCTTCACCGCGGCAAAGCCGACCGACGGCCGGAACAGGTCGACGAGACAGGTGACGAAGAGCGCGACACGGCGCGGGCGGACAGGCGGTCTGGGCGACGATGTGGACACAGGCCGAACATGGCAGCGGGGAAATTGGCGTGCAACGGCCACTTGTCTGGAATTTTTGCAGCCTGAGGGCGCCGGAGCGCCGGCGCCGAAGGTCGTGGAAGCGCCCCGGCCGTCAGTTCTTGTTGGGAACGAGGACGACGGCGCGACCGTCGCTGTTCATGCGGCCGGCCCAGTCGGCCGCCTGCGCGCCTGCGCCGTAGAAAACGTCGCCGCGCGCCGGCCCCTTGATCGCCGCGCCCGTGTCCTGTGCGATCATCAGGCGACGATAGGATTCGGTGGCGCCGGGCTTGCGATAGACGGGACGGCGCGTGTCGATCCAGACCGGCGTGCCGTAGGGCGTGATCGTCGGATCGACTGCCATGCTGCGCTGGGCGGTGAGCGGCACGCCCTGGGCGCCGATCGGCGCCGAAGTCCTTGTGTCCTTGAAGAAGATGTAGCGCTCGTTCTTGCGCATGACGTCCCGCGCCTGCTGCGGATTGCGCTTCAGCCAGTCGCGGATCGCTGGCCAGGTCGCGTCTTCCTTCTTCATCACGCCCATCTCGACCAGTACGGCGCCGATCGCGGTGTAGGGCCGGTTGTTGGAGCCGTCGAAGCCTAGGGTCATGCTGCCGCCCTCGGCAAGCTGTACGCGCCCGCTGCCCTGCACCTGCATTTCGAACAGCCCCACGGGATCCTGCACGTAGGCGATCTCGAGGCCTTTGCCCTTGAGTGCGCCGCCTTCGATCTCGGCGCGCGTCAAATAAGGTTGATCGGTCAGGTCGGGTGGCTTGCGATAGACCGGGACGGTGAAGAGGCGGGACGGCACCTTGCTGCCGCGCATCTCGGGCTCGAAGTAGCCGGTGAACTTGCCCTGCACCTTGACGATCAGGGGGCGGAAATTGGACTCGAAGAAATTACGCGCGCCGCGGGCGTCGCCGGCCTTCACCGCGCCGGCGGCGTCGCAGATGCGCTTCCACTCGCCGGTGGTGATCGTCTTCTCGCCACCGTCGGTGGCGATCCTCACGTCGGGGCCGGCGGTCAGCCTAGGGCAGGAGCGGCGAAAGGCTGCAAGCGCCTCGGCATGGCGATCCTCGGCCCACCCGGCGATCTCGTTGTAGGACGTCGGCTCCATCGAAATCCGCTGCGGCGGCGGGGAGCCCGGGGTTCCGGCACAAGCGGAGAGGAAGCCGGCTGCGGCGACCAAGGCCGCGACACCGGCAAGGAGGCTCCTTCGCATGCCCGGAAAAGCCTCCCTCAGCCTTCGCTTTCGGTCTTCACGAGCTGCCAGTTGGGATCGCCCGACGTTGTATCGCGACGGAACGTCCAGAGGTCGACGACCTTCTGTACCTCGTTCGGATTGCCATCGACGATCTGGCTGTCGGCGTTGCGCACCACGTTGATCTGCTCGCTCACGAAGCGCACGGTGACGACGGCGTTCGTGCCCTGCAGTTCCGCGCCGGCAACATCGGACGCTTCGAAGCCGATCAGTGTCGTTTCAGCCTTTTCATTGCGCTCGATGCGCCCGCGAATGGCGGCCTCGAAGCTGGCATAGGTGGTGCTGTCGAGCAGCGGCTTCAGCGTCGCGGTATCGCCGCGGGCGAAGGCCTCGACGATGGCGGTGAAGGCCGCGCGCGCGCCGCCCGTGAAGCCGATCGGTTCGAAGCCCGGATCGGCGGCGCGAATGGCGGCAACGCCGGCGGTTGCCGTCGGCAGGACGGTGGCGCGAATGCCGCCGGGACCGCTGGTGGGCGACGATTGACGCGGCGCCGGTGCATTGGCGGTCGGCAGCGGCACGACGTTGTCGTTGCCCTGCGATGCATCGCCCACTCGGGGCGGCGGCGGTGCCGGCGGCGTGAAGGGATCGCGTGCCGGCGGCTGTTCGTTGCCGGTGCGCTTGCCCAGCACGGACCGCAGCCGCAGGATCAAGAAGACCGCGACCAACCCGATCAGGATGATGTCGTAGTTGTTACCCACGATGGCGCTCCACTGTCGCAAATTACATAGGCTGCGAATGGGCAAAGGGCAAGGCAACCCCACCCGCCGCTTCCCGCGCGGTTCCGGGCTTCAGGCCGCCAGCACCACAATATCGACAGATTCCGCGACCCCGCCAACCTTCCGATGGGGGCGACGCTCGGGCGCCGCGGACGCACGATAGCCCTGACGCTCGGCGAGCGCATAGGTCTCGCCGTCGGTCAGGGCGCGGGTTCCCTCTTCCTTGTTGTGCTTCTCGAGCTTCGCCGCGAGATTCACGGCGTCCCCGATGACCGTGAATTCGAGCCGTTCGCCGTCGCCGACCGCGCCGAACACGACACGCCCGGACGCGACGGCGAGTCCGATCTCCAGGGGCGGCAGGCCCGCCGCGCGACGTTCCGAAGCCCAGGTGGCGGCAGCCGCCATCACCGCGTCGGCCGCCCGCAGCGCGTCGGCGGCGGCGGTCGCCGACGGCATGACCGCGCCGAACGAGGCCAGGATGCCGTCGCCCAGGAACTTGTCGATGCTGCCGCCGGCCGCCGCGATCAACGGGCAGACGCGTCCCTGGTAGTCCTGCAGGACCTTCATCACTTCATCCGGCGGGAGTTCCATCGACAGCCGTGTGAAGCCGCGCAGGTCGGCGGTGAGGATCGCGACGTCGCGCAATTCGCCTTCACCCGCCTTGATGGAGATCGCCGCGCCGCGGATGCGCGCCGCGACCCCGGGATCGAAGAAGCGCGACAGGTCCTGCGCCGCGGTGCTCTCGCTCACCGCCTGCACCAGCAGGTGACGCGCCCGTGAGATGGCCAGCGCCAGCACCAGGGTGGTGAGCAGGATGGCGATGATCTTGTCGACCTCGGCATGGACCAGCAGGGCGTTCGAGGTCATGTACTCGACGAAGTCGTCGGTCGGATTGGCTGGCCCGCCGCGGCCTCCCACCGCGTAGAAGATCAGGCCGATCCAGCCAGCGATCGCCGTCAGGCCGGTGAACACGACGAAGCGCGCCTCGAAGCGCAGTGCCCTGAGCGCGATGAACAGGAACACGTAGAGGAGCGTCGGCACCTTCAGGTAGAAGACGGCAGGCTGGGCATACTTGTAGTGGAACGAGTAGATCAGCCCCATCAGCAGGAGCATGTCGGCGATCACCGACAGGTAGAGCATCCAGGGCCGCAACAGGCGCGCGTAGGCGAGACCGAGGCGCACCAGGCAGAAGATGCCGTAGATGACCAGCACGTCGAGCTCGAAGGAATAATCCTCCTGCACCACACCGCCCGGCATCGAGCTCGACTGGTAGACCGTGCCGACCAGCACGACGATGGCGAGCTGCACCCAGCCGATCAGGATCTCGCTCTGCTCCTGCTGGCGTTCGATCGCCGCCCGCACGCGCTCGGGAAGCTGGGCCGCATCGCCGCTGCCGAACAACCAGGCGCGCAGGCGGCCGAGCATCAGCGCTTTTCCAGCCAGAGGCTGGCGGGAAGTGCATCCGGCGGTCGCGGCAGGCGCGAAATCACCGAGGCGGCCAGACGGTCGGCCATGCGCCGCTCCGCCCAAACGCTGGAGAAGATCGGCTTGAACGCACCGCTCGTCAGCAGCGGCACCACACCCTGCTGCTCGTTGTAGGCCCTCCAGCCCCAGATCGCGGGATAGTCGAACGGCAGGAAGATGTCGTGGATATGGACCAGCGTGCCGGACGGCAGGCGCGGCAGAACGCGGTTCAGCAGGATGTCGACATCGCTGCCCGGCATCAGGATGTGGCTGGAATCGATGAACAGGACATCGCCCTGTACGAGGCCGTCGAACACCGTGTCCGGAGCTGCCTGCAGGGTCGACGACTTCACGCGGACCCCGGGCAGGTCGGCGATGTCGGCCCGTGGCGCCGGATCGATCGCCAGGATTTCGCCGACGCCGCCCAAGGCCTTGGACAGCAGCCGGGTCGAATGACCCGAGCCCACTTCGATGATGTGGCGCGGCTTGCGCTCGCGGACCAGCGCATACGCCACGGCGGCATCGAGCGACGGGAACCACGACTGCTCGAACATCGCCTTGCAGCTTTCGAGCGCTTCCGCCCGCGCGTCGACGGCGTCGAAGACGGCGGCGAACTGGCCGGCCTGCTCCTCGAACAGGCGCTCGACCGCGGGATAGGGCGGCTGCGCCCCCGGCGGCGGCAGCAGGGGCGCATAGCGGTGCGGAATGAACCAGCCGCGCGGCTTCAGCCCGAGCACGGTCGGCAAACCGAGGGCGAACCGCCGCCAGCGACCGCGCAGCTTTGACCTGGCACTCATCGCGTGCTCACGGTGTCAGCGTGAGGCCTTCGTGGGCCACGAGGACACGCGGCAGGCCGCTTGCCGCGATGCCCGGGCGCGCGAGGGCGGCTTCCCGTGCGACACCGTCCATGAACGCATCGTCGTGGCCGGGATCGTGATGGAAGATCGCCAGCGTGCCGACGCCGGCCGCGTCGGCGACGCGCACGCCTTCCTGCCAGGTCGAATGTCCCCAGCCGCGATAGCGCGCGTATTCCTCGTCGGTATAGCTCGAGTCGTAAATCATGACGTCGGCGCCGCGGCAGAGTTCGACGATCTTGGAGTCCCGCTGGCCTTCCCGGTGCTCGGTGTCCGTGATGTAGCAGATCGACTTTCCAAGATGATCGATGCGGTAGCCGGTGGCGCCGTTGGGATGGTTGAGAGGTGTCGTGCTCACGGCAACGGCGCCGCACGACAGGTTCTCGCCCGACTTGAACTCCCGGAACTCGACGCGGGCCTGGAAGACGTCGAGGGACACCGGATAGAGCGGCGCCTGCATCAGGTGACCGACCACCTTCTTCAACGTGTAGGGGGCCTCGAGATGGCCGGCCCACATGCGCACCGAATTGCGCCGGTCGAACAGCGGCGCGAAGAAGGTGAGTCCCGAGATGTGATCGAGGTGGGTGTGGGTGAAATAGATATCGATGTCGAGCGGCGGGTGCCGCGCCAGTTCTACCCCCAGCGTGCGAATACCCGAGCCGGCATCGAAGATGAGCCGGCGGCCTCCGGCGGTGATTTCCAGACACGACGTATTGCCGCCATAGCGTACGTATTCCGCGCCAGGGCATGAAATCGATCCCCGCACGCCCCAGAAGCGGACTTTCAGACCTTCGACCAATCAACCCTTCCCACAGAGTATTCCGCCAGAGTCCACAGGCAGGTGCGTCCCGTCAACCGACGCGCGAGGCTTCCCGAAACTGGCCGCATTCTTGCGAGGCGATCCGGGCGGCTGTTTTTCACGTATTCTTGCAGTCGGCGGTCGAAACCGGCGTTCTGACTGCGTTGCCTGCCGGCCTGTTCGGAGCAATACTTTGACTATGGAACCCGTCAATCAGGCTTCTGCCCCGGCGCTCGCCGCGCCGCCCGTGCGTTGCGCCAAGTTCGCCATCGGCCAGGTGGTGAAGCACCGCGTCTACCCCTTTCGCGGGGTGATCTTCGACGTCGACCCGGTGTTCGCGAACACCGAGGAGTGGCTGTCGTCGATCCCCGAAGAGGTGCGGCCGCGCCGCGACCAGCCCTTCTACCATCTGCTCGCCGAGAACGCGCAGACCACCTACGTGGCCTACGTGTCGGAGCAGAACCTGCTGGCCGACGATACCGGCAAGCCGGTGTCGCATCCGCAGGTGCCGCAGTTCTTCAAGGAACTGAAGCGCGGTCACTACGTCTCGCGCGAGCGTGCGCTGCACTAGTCAGCGCAGCGCCTCGGCGACCTGATCGACGGTGGCGGTCCAGCCGACGATTGCGCCCTGGGCGCGGATCATGTCGAGCGCCGCCTTCTTGAATTCCGGGAAATAGCTTTCGGTCGCATCCTCGGCCAGCAGGCATTCGAAGCCGCGGTCGTTGGCCTCGCGCATGGTCGTCTGGACGCAGACCTCCGTGGTGACGCCGGCAAACACCAGGTGCGTGATCTTGCGCTCGGCCAGGATGTCGCCGAGCGGCGTCGCGTAGAAGGCGCCCTTGCCCGGCTTGTCGAGGACGATCTCGCCCGGCTTCGCCGCCAGCTCCGGCACGATGTCGGCGCCCGATTCGCCCGCGATCAGGATGCGGCCCATCGTGCCGGGATCGCCGATCCGCATCGACGGCTTGCCGCGCAGCCGCTTGGCCGGCGGGCAATCCGACAGGTCGGGCTTGTGGCATTCGCGGGTATGGATGATGGGCAGGCCGGCGCTGCGGAAGGCTTCGATCAGCCGCCCGACGGTGGGGACGATCGCCGACAGCAGGCTCACGTCGTTGCCCAGGGTGGCGCCGAAGCCGCCCGGCTCGATGAAGTCGCGCTGCATGTCGATCACGATCAGCGCCAGATGCGCGGGATCGAAGCTGAAGTCGAACGGCTGGGCGGCAATGGTTTTCACGGGTGCACCGTCTGGAATACGAAAGGGGTGTCATCCCGAGCGCAGCGAGGGATCCTTGCGCGGCAGAAGTTGAGGATCCCTCGCTGCGCTCGGGATGACACGAATGCTCGGGTCGGCATCTCGTGCCAATGCATCAATGCCCCGCCATGGCGCGGCCGATGGCGCCGACGTCGGCGGTGGCCGCGTCGGTCTGCAGCGCGAGCTTGCCGTCGAACATGACGACGATGCGGTCGGAGAGCTGAAGGATCTCGTCGAGGTCCTCGCTCACCAGCAGCACGGCGGCGCCGCGGTTGCGGGCCTGCACGATGCGGGCGCGGATCTCGGCGACGGCGGCGAAGTCGAGGCCGAAGCAGGGATTGGCCACGATCAGCAGATCGCCCTCGCTCGACAGTTCGCGCGCCAGCACCGCGCGCTGCACGTTGCCGCCGGACAGGCCGCGGATGGCGGCATCCGGTCCCGGCGTCTTCACCTTGTAGGCCTCGATCAGCTTGCGCGCCGTCTCGCGCATCGGGCTGCGGCGCAGGCGGATGCCGTCCGGCGAGGAGGGCGGCTGGTCGAAGGAACGCAGCGCGATGTTCTCGGCCACCGACATGTCGGCGACGCAGGCGTTGCGCAGCGGCTCCTCCGGCAGGCAGGCAACCTTGTGTCGGACCATTTCGGGTCGCGTCGCCGTGTAGACCTCGCCATGCACCAGCATCTTGCCCGCTTCGACGTTGCGCTGGCCCGCCAACGCTTCGACGAGTTCGCGCTGGCCGTTTCCCGACACGCCCGCGACGCCGACGATCTCGCCGGCGCGGATGTCCAGCGCCAGCTCCTCGACCGCGAGCTGGCCGACATTGTCGGCCACGCTCAAGCCTTCGAGCTTCAGCACCGCCTTGCCCGGCGCGCGGGCCTCGCGCTCGACGACGGTGCGCGTCTCGCGCCGGCCGACCATCATCTCGGCCATGATGTCGTTGTCGAGCTCGCTGGTCGGCTTGGTGCCGATCAGCTGGCCGCGGCGCAGCACGGTGACGGCGTCGCAATAGGTGTTCACCTCACGGAACTTGTGGGTGATGGTGACGATGGTGATCTGCCCGCTCGTCGTCAGCTTCTTCAAGGTCGTCAGCACCTCGTCGGCCTCGTCCGGCGTCAGCACCGAGGTCGGCTCGTCGAGGATCAGCAGGTTTCGCTTCAGGTAAAGCTGGCGAAGGATCTCGCCCTTCTGCTTCTGACCCGCGGCGAGATCGGCCACGGGCGTATCGATCGGCACCGTGAAGGGCGTCGTCTCGAAGAACGATTTCAGCGCGCGACGCTCCGAGACCCAGTCGATCACCGCCGGCAGGTCGCCGCGCGACAGCACGAAGTTCTCCAGCACCGTCATGTTCGGCACCAGCGTGAAGTGCTGGTAGACCATGCCGAGTCCCAGCTCGTGCGCCTGGCGCGGATGGGCGATCTCGACCTCGCGTCCGTTCAGCAGGATCTGCCCCTGGTCGGCGGCGTAGTATCCCATGGCGCATTTCACGAGGGTGCTCTTGCCTGCGCCGTTCTCGCCCAGCAGCGCATGGAAGGCGCCGGCCCCGATCCTCACCGAAACGTCGTCGAGCGCGGCCATCGCGCCGAAGCGCTTGGTGAAGCCGATCAGCTCGAGGGACGGCGCGGTCACGCCAGCGCCTTGAGAAGCGCCGCCGAGGGAGCGACGGCGCCGAACACGCCGCCCTGCATTTCCACCATCTTCAAGGCGGCGGCGTGGTTGCCCGGATCGGTGGCGCCGGTGCAATCCTCCACGATCAGGCATTCGAAGCCGCGATCGTTGGCTTCGCGCATCGTGGTGTGGACGCAGACATCGGTGGTGATGCCGGTCAGCACCAGATTGTCGATGCCGCGCGTGCGCAGAATCAGTTCGAGGTCGGTGGCGCAGAACGAGCCCTTGCCCGGCTTGTCGATGATCGGCTCGCCGGCGATCGGCGCGAGGTCGGGGATGATCTCCCAACCCGGCTCGCCGCGCACCAGGATGCGCCCGCAGGGGCCGGGATCGCCGATGCCGGCGCCGATCTGCCGGGAGCGCCAGCGCTTGTTGGCCGGCAGGTCGGAGAGATCGGGCCGATGGCCCTCGCGGGTATGGATCACCGTCCAGCCGGCCTTGCGTGCGGCGGCGAGCAACGCTTTGATCGGTTCGATGGGTGCGCGGGTCAGCGACAGGTCGTAGCCCATCTTGTCGACATAGCCGCCGACGCCGCAGAAATCGGTCTGCATGTCGATGATGACCAGCGCGGTGTTGTCGGCGCGCAGATCGCCGTTCCACGGCCAAGCATAGGGGCGGGACTCGATGTGGGTCTTGCTCATGACGGCTCCTACTTGACCGCGCCCAGCTCGGCCGGCGCGCCGCGCAGGCTGCGGGCGGGCGAACAGGTGGCGATCATCAGGGCGAGGGTGAGGACGTAGGGCGCGGCGCTGAACAGATAGTAGCCCTGGGTCACGCCGACCGATTGCAGCGCCGGGCTGATCGCGCCGGCGGCGCCGAACAGCAGCGAGGCCCACAGGCAGCGGATCGGGTCCCAGCGCGCGAAGATCACCAGCGCGACCGCCATCAGGCCCTGGCCGCTCGACAGGCCCTCGTTCCAGCTTCCCGGATAGTAGAGCGACAGGAAGGCGCCGCCGATGCCCGCGAAGGCGCCGCCGACCGCGGTCGCCAGCAGCCGCACGCGGCCGACCGAGGCGCCGATCGCCAGCGCCGCATCGACGCTTTCTCCCGCGAGGCGAACGATCAGGCCCCAGCGCGTGTTCTTCAGCGCCCAGGCCAGCGCGAAGGCCAGCACGATGCCGATCAGGAACAGCGGATTGACCTGCAGTGCCTGCTGGACCTGGGGGATGCTGCTCCATGCACCAAGGTCCAGCGCGCCGAGGTTGGGCGCCTTGGGCTGGATGTAGGGCTTGCCCAGGAAGAAGGCGAGGCCGGTACCGAACAGCATCAGGCCGATGCCGGTCGCGATGTCGTTGACCTTGGGCAGCTGGCAGAGGGCGGCATGCAAGGCGCCCAGCATGAGGCCGACGCCGGCCGCCACCAGCACGCCGAGCCAGGGCGAGCCGCTCAGCAGCGCGGTGCCATAGGCGGTCATGGCGCCCATCATCAGCGTGCCCTCGAGCCCGAGGTTGATGCGGCCGCTGCGCTCGGTCAGGCATTCACCGAGACTCACGAAGATGAAGGGCGTGCTGACGCGGATGGCGCCCGCCAGCATGGCGAGCGGTACGCCCCAGAGTCCGAGATCGCTGCCGTCCATGTTCAGCGTCCCTCCACGGCGCGGAAGCGCCACAGCCAGGCCCACGAGCGGCCGTACAGCGTCTCGCTCGCCAGGATGCAGACGAAGATGATGCCCTGCAGGACGACCACCGCCGCATCCGGCAGGTCGAGCCGGCGCTGCAGCAGGCCGCCGCTGGCGCCGATGCCGCCCAGCAGGATGGCGACGGGAATGATCGCCAGCGGATGATGGCGGGCAAGGAACGAGACAAGGATGCCGGTGAAGCCGTATCCGACGGCCAGAGAGGCATTGGCCTTACCGTGCACCGCCGCGACCTCGACCATGCCCGCGAGGCCCGCCGCCGCGCCGCCGGCGGCACAGGCGACCAGCACGTAGCGGCCGACGTTCAGGCCCATCATGCGCGCGGTCTTGGGGTTGCCGCCGATCACCTGCATGGCGAAGCCGAAGGTCGTGAAGCGCTGCACGAGATAGCAGATCAGGCAGGCCACGATGCCGAAGGCCAGGCCCCAATGGACATCGGAGCCGCCGATCGTGCCCAGCATGTTCGCATCGCCGATCGGCGGGGTCGACGGCTTGTTGAGGCTCGTCGGATCGCGCAGCGGGCCCTCGACGAAATGGTTCATCAGGGCGATGGCGATGTAGGTGAGCAGCAGGCTGGAGATCGTCTCGTTGACGCCGCGATACTGGCGCAGGCCGCCGGCCAGCGCGATCCAGGCGCCGCCGGCGATCATCGCCGCTGCCGCCATGGCGAGGTTGGTGACCAGCGGTCCGGAGGCCGCCACGGCGACGCCGGCGGCCGCGGCTGCGACGCCGCCCAGGACCAGCGCGCCCTCGTTGCCGATGATGATCAGCCCCAGCCGTGCCGGCAGCGCCGTGCACAGCGCCGTCAGGATCAGGGGCGCGGCGCGCGTCAGCGTGTTCTGGAAGGAGAACCAGCTGCCGAACGCGCCCTGGTACATCAGGGCATAGGCCTCGAACGGATCGACGCCGGCATAGAAGATCAACAGCAGGCCGAAGATCACCGCCGACGCCAGCAGAGCCAGCGCCGAGACGGCGATGCGTTCGAGGGCGGTGTTCATGCTTACTCGCCGCTGACGTGAAGCGAAGGATCCCTCACTGCGTTCGGGATGACACTATTGTTGGAATTTGCGCTGTGCGACGATGCAGCAAATGGTGTCATCCCGAACGCAGTGAGGGATCCTTGATTCATATGCGATAGCCCTTCCGTCACACGGGGAGAGGGGAAGAGTTCGATGTCACGAGGGCGCGCGCCGCCCTTAGGACGTCGCGCCGAGAACGCCTTCGACCAGGTAGTTCATGCCTTCGAGCACCGGCTCGGTCTGGGTGTAGGTCGTGCCGGCGGCGATGACGGTGTTGCCCTTGTTGTCCTTCAGCGGCCCCTTGAAGATCGCGAAGCTGCCGCCGACGATGCCCTTCCGGGCCTCCTCGACCTTGGCCTTGGCCGCGTCCGACACGGCGGGACCGAAAGGCGAGGTCTTGACGTAGCCTTCCTTGAGGCCGCCGCGCACGAAGTTGCCCGGCACGCCGCCCTTCTTCATCGTCTCCACGAAGTCGACGTAGATCTTCTCCCACTGCCATTCGGCGCCGGTGAGGTAGCCCTTGGGCGCGAGCTTGGCCTGGTTGGTGTGGTAGCCGCTGGTGTAGATGCCGGCGCGCTCGGCGGTCTCGATCACGACCTTCGGGCTGTCGACATGGCAGGTCACGACGTCGACGCCCTGCGCGATCATCGAGTTGGTGGCCTCGGCTTCCTTGACGGGCAGCGACCAGTCGCCGGTGAAGATCACCTGGGTGGTGGCTTTCGGGTTCACCGAGCGCGCGCCCAGGGTGAAGGCGTTGATGTTGCGCAGGACCTGGGGGATCGGCTTGGCGGCGACGAAGCCCAGCTTGCCGCTCTTGGTGGTCATGCCGGCGACGATGCCGGCGAGATACTGCGCCTCGTCGATGTAGCCGAAGTAGCTGCCGGTGTTCATCGGGTTCTTGGCCTTGTTCCACAGGCCGCCGCAGTGCCGGAACTGGACCTTCGGATATTTGGCCGCCATGCGCAGCATGTGCGGGTCGAAGTAGCCGAACGAGGTCGGGAACAGCAGCGTGGCCCCGTCCATGTTGATCATGCTCTCCATCGATTTCTCGACGGCGACGGTCTCGGGCACCTTCTCTTCCTCGACGACCTTCACGCCGGCCATCTTCTTCAGCACGGCCGCCGCCTCGGCATGCGCCTGGTTGTAGCCGTAGTCGTCGCGCGGGCCGACATAGATGAAGCCGACCACTAGGGGCTTCTGCGCCTGGGCGCCGCCCGCGAGACCGAGAGCCGCCGCGCTGGCCGCGCCGCCCAGAAGTGCCCGCCGGCCGATATTGAACCTGTCGATCATCGAACGTCCCCCTCGATCGCGTTTGCGGCCGTCGTGGCCCGAAGGGGAAACAGCAAGCGGTGTGCCACGCCCCGGAGGCCCCAAAAGCGCGCGAATCCGCGCCGAAACGGCAATCGGCCCGCTCGAAGTGTATGCAATTTCATCTTATTGCATTCTTTTTGTGCATGGATGAGTGCAATTCCGGCTTTGGCATCCATCTTGTATGCAAATCGGCATGCGTACCGACACCAACCCGACCCTGGCCGACAAACTCGCCGCGGCGATCGCCGACGGCATCCTCAACGGCAGGTTGCCGCCCGGCGAACGCCTGGATGAAGTGGGCCTGGCCGAGCAGCACGGCGTGTCGCGCACCCCGGTCCGCGAGGCGCTGCGCCAGCTGGCGATGAGCGGCTTGATCGACATGCGCCCGCGCAAGGGCGCGATCGTCTCGAAGGCGACGCCCGAGGAGATCGAGAGCCTGTTCGTGGCCATGGCCGAGATGGAAGCGACCTGCGCCCGGCTTGCGGCCATGAGCATGACGCCGATCGAACGGCGACGGCTGCAGGCGCGGCACGAATCGATGGTGGCGCTGGCGGCGGCCGGCGAGACCGAAGCCTATTCGGATGCCAACGTCGCCTTCCATTCGGCGATCTATGCCGGCGCGCACAACGCGCCGCTGGCCGACTATGCGATGAACCTGCGACGCAGGGTCGGCCCCTACCGCCGCGCCCAGTTCCGCGTGGACGGCCGCCTGCTGCGCTCCAACCAGGAACACGACGCCGTCGTCCGCGCCATCGTCTCCGGCGACGCCGCCGGCGCCCACGCCGCCATGATCCACCACGTCAGCCTGGTTGAGGATGCGTTCGAGGCGTTCGCCGCGATCAATGCGGCCTGAGACGAAAGAAATCCGGCATTAGGTAGCAAACGCACCTAGGGGCGAACAAAGCCGTCGGCACACCTTGCGGATTCCAAAAGCCCGCAGCACACCTATATCCACCGGTATGACCTTCTGAGTGCGACGAAGCAGCATCCAAGCATCGGTCGCGTGAAGGTCTGAATATCGTTGAATTAGCCGACCCTCTATGAGGCTTTGAGCTTGGAACGCCCCCGTCCCACGCTCGGGCTTGTCGTTTTCTTTCCACCACGACTCTTGAAGAGGGCCGCGATACTCGCCCACTAGAGCCGCAATTCTGCGACTGAGATTTTCCAGAGCATCGGCTAGTTGGTCCCGATTCGTAACTCTCTTGGGAAGCTCGCGAATTTTACGGAAGTAGTAAATACCAGCGGTGCTTCCGCCCAATGCGAGAAAAATAGCGGGCATGGCTACCCACCAGGGAGTCTCCTTCAGCCACGCCCAGATCATTCCGGCGATCAAGACTGACACCGTGATGATGGCGCCCGGTTGTGTCCCCACAGCTTGCTGCAGCACCCAGTCGATTGCCTGGACCAGCTTCCGAGCAAAGCTAGCCCCAGCGTCCAAAGCTTGGACTACTTCTCGCATCGGCTTCTTCGGCTTCCCCATGGAGGCCACTCTGCACGCGTAAAGAGAGTTTGGGGAGGGGGCATTCCCCGCGATGGTTGGGGGCTTTTCCTGACCGCGCCTTGATGTTCCATTTTCGAACTCCAAAGGCACTAGGTGCGTTTGCTACCTAATGCCGAAGAAATCCGTCATCTCGACCGAAGCCTCGCGTAGCGAGGCGTAGCGGAGAGATCTTCTCTCCACAAATTGCCGGCTTTTGGTTGAACGAAGGTCTCTCCACTCCGCGCCTGCGGTGCTCCGGTCGAGACGACGGATAAAGTAGAACCGTCATCTCGACCGGAGCCGAGCGCAGCGAGGCGTAGCGGAGAGATCTTCGCTCCACGATTTGCCGGCTTTTGGTCGAGCGAAGGTCTCTCCACTCCGCACCTTCGGTGCTCCGGTCGAGACGACGGCTATTGCGAGCTAATGTACCTCGTTCGACAGATCCAACCATTCGCGGTTGGCGCTCTCGATCAGCGCGATTTTCTTCTCCCGGCGCCACTTCTTGATCTGCTTCTCGCGCTCGATCGCTTGGGGCGCGGTCTCATGCCACTCGAGATAGACGAGTTTGGTGATGTTGTAGCGAGACGTATGCTCCGATAGTCCCTGGCGGTGCTCGTCCAGCCTACGACCCATATCGGTCGTGATACCGATGTAGAGCGCTCGGTGGTTCGGGCTGGCGAGAATGTAGACGACGGGTTGGCGCGCCATTCGGGGTTAGGTCCCTCAGTTCAGCGCGAACGGGAAGTACTTCTCGTTGATCTTCTTGTAGGTGCCGTCGGCCATCATCTCGCCGAACGCCTTGTTCAGCGCCTCGCGCAGCTTGGCGTCTTCCTTGCGCAGGCCCGCGGCGACGCCGACGCCCAGGGTCTGCGTGTCCTTGATGTCCTGGCCGACCAGCTCGCAGCAAGCGCCTTCCGGCTTGCGGCTCCACAGCCAGAGCTGGGCCTTGTCGCCGAACACCGCATCGACCTCGTCGTTGGCCAGGGCGTTCAGTGCCTCGGCGACCGAGGCATAGCGCTTGAGCTGGGCGGAGCGGCGGAAGCTCTTGTCGGCCCAGTCGGCATGCATCGAGTCCTTCTGGATGCCAATGCGCTTGTTGCGCAGCAGCGACGGCGGCCCGTCATAGGGCGCGCCCTTGGGGGCGATGAAGGCGCCGGGCGAGAGGTAGTAACGGCGCGACAGGCCCATGCGCTGGCGTCGCTCGCGCGTCACTTCCATCGACGACATGATGATGTCGAATTTCTTGTCGAGCAGGCCGGGGATGAGCTCATCCCACTTGAGTGCGACGAACTCGCACTCCGCCTTGATGCGCTGGCAGGCTTCCTGCGCCAGCTCCATCTCGAAGCCGGCCGGCAGGCCCTTGCGGTCGAGATAGTTGAAGGGCGGGAAGGCGCCCTCGGTGGCGATGGTGATCTTGAAGGCGGGCGGCGTGAAGGGCGACTTCGGCCCCGGCTTGGCGGCCGGCGCGGCTGCAGAGGGTTTGGCGGCCGGTGCAGGTTTCGCCGGCGGCTTCTGCTGGGGCTGGCTCGGCGGTTGCTGCTGCTGGGCCGAGGCGACGCCCGTCATCGCGACCAGCGCCAGGAGACCGAGCGCGAGCCTCATGCGACCAGCCGCTCGAGCAGGGCGTTGAGCCGCTGCCGTCCCTCGGCGGTCGCGCGCAGATGGGTCGAGTCGACCGCGAGGAAACCCGCGCGCATCAGCGGTTCGAGCCGCGCCGCGTCGATCGCTTCGACCGGGTCGACACCGGTGACGGACGCAAAGGTGGCGCGGTCGATGCCATCGGCCAGCCTCAGTCCCATCATCAGTGCCTCCTCCACCATGTCCCGTCCCTCGACCGTCGACGTCTCGGCCGTGCCGTGGCCCGTGCGCTCGACGGACTCCAGCCAGGCTTCCGGTCCGCTCGACCGGCGGGTCGCCTTCTTCGCCGCTCCCACCGCAAAGCGTCCGTGGGCGCCGGGCCCGATCCCGACGTAATCCTGATACCGCCAGTAGATCAAATTATGGCGGCAGGCGGCACCGGGGCGTGCATGGTTCGAAATCTCGTAGGCCGGCAGGCCGGCCCGGGCCAGCCGCGCCTGCGTGTGCTCGAACATCGCGGCGGACGCGTCCTCGTCCGGCAGGACGAAGCTGCCGCGCGCATGGTCGGTGAAGAAGCGCGTCCCGCGTTCGATGGTGAGCTGGTAGAGCGACAGGTGCTCGCCGGCCAGCGCGAGCGCGCGCTCCAGCTCCTCCGCCCAGGCCTCGGGCGTCTGGCCGGGACGCGCATAGATGAGATCGAAGGAATGGCGCGCGAAGTGACGTCGCGCCGTGGCGAGCGCCTCCAGCGCCTCGTCCGTCGAATGCTCGCGGCCGAGGAATTCCAGGGATGCCGCATCGAGCGCCTGCACGCCCAGCGACACGCGATTGACGCCGGCCTCGGCCAAAGTGGCGAAGCGGCCGGCCTCTACGGAGGTCGGGTTGGCTTCCAGGGTGATCTCGATCTCGGGCGCACTGTCCCAGAGCTGACGTGTGCGCCCGATCAGCGCCGCGACGGTCTCGGGTTCCATCAGCGAGGGCGTGCCGCCGCCGAAGAACATCGTCTCGACCCGCCGGTCCGGCGCCTCGCTTGCGGCATGTTCGAGCTCGCGCAACAGGGCCGCCCGCCAGCGCGCCTGCTCGACGCCGTCGCGGACATGGCTGTTGAAATCGCAGTAAGGGCACTTCGACTTGCAGAAGGGCCAATGGACATAGACGCCCAGGGGCGCCCGGCTCATCCGAAGCAGGCCTCGACCATCATCCGGAAGGCGCGGCCACGATGGCTGATGGCGTTCTTCTCGGCGTCCGACATTTCCGCCGTCGTGCGGGTCTCGCCAACCGGCTGGAAGCAGGGATCGTAACCATGGCCGCCGGTGCCGCGCGGCGGCCAGACGATGGCGCCGTCGAGCGTGCCATGGAACAGCTCGACATGCTCGTCGGGCCAGGCCAGCGCCAGCACGCAATGGAAGGTCGCCAGGCGCGCCGCGTCCGCCGGGGGCACGTGACGCGCCGCCAGCTCGTCCTGGATGCGGCGCATGCCGACCATGGCGTCGCGCGTTGGCCCTTCCCAGTCGGCGGTATAGACGCCGGGCTGATGGTCGAGCGCATGCACGCTGAGGCCGGAATCGTCGGCGAGCGCGGGCAGGCCGCTGGCCCGCACCGCCGCCAGCGCCTTCAGGGTCGCATTGTCCTCGAAGGTCGTCCCCGTCTCGTCGGGCGCCGGCAGGCCGAGATCGCCGGCCGAGACGATCTCGACGCCGAACGGGGCCAGCATGGCGCGGATCTCGCCCGCCTTGCCGCGATTGTGGGTCGCCACAACGAGTTTGGGCAGGGCGAAGCGCCGCGCCATCAGCTCTTCCCGAGGGCCAGCTTCTGCAGGGCCACCAGTTCGCCGATGCCCTTCTTGGCCAGGGTGAGCAGTTCGTGGAACTGCGCCTCGGTGAACGGGTCCTTCTCGGCCGTGCCCTGCACCTCGACGATGCCGCCGGCCCCGGTCAGCACGAAGTTGGCGTCGGCGTCGGCCTTGGAATCCTCGGGATAGTCGAGATCGAGGACGGCGGTGCCCTCCCACAGGCCGCACGAGACCGCCGCGACGGTGCCGGTGAGCGGGTTGACCGCCAGCTTGCCGTCCTTGATCAGGCGCTCGAAGGCATAGTGCAACGCCACCCAGGCGCCGGTGATGCTGGCGGTGCGCGTGCCGCCATCGGCCTGCAGCACGTCGCAGTCGATGTTGATCTGGCGCTCGCCCATGGCCTGCAGGTTCACGACCGCGCGCAGCGAGCGGCCGATCAGGCGCTGGATCTCCTGGGTGCGGCCCGACTGCTTGCCGCGCGCGGCCTCACGGTCCGTGCGGGTATGGGTCGAGCGCGGCAGCATGCCATACTCGGCCGTGACCCAGCCCTTGCCGCTGTTGCGCATCCACGGCGGCACCTTCTCGTCGACCGAGGCGGTGCAGAGGACATGGGTGTCGCCGAACTTGACCAGGCACGACCCCTCGGCGTGACGGGAAAAGCCGGGTTCCAGGGAAACCGGGCGGAGCTGGTCGGGGGCGCGGCCTGAAGGGCGCATTTATTTCTCCTGCGGGGGCGGGCGGCCGGTGTAGCGCCCGAACGTTGGCGAATCCAGCCACGATCCCCTTGTTTCGAGGTCGGTGTTGAGGCCGGCGTTCATTGACCACCCTGCCCACACTACCTACATTTTTTCCATGGCGATCCACCGCATCGGCATGCCCGGGGGCGCCCTTGCCGAGACCCCGACCGGACAACGGGCCGCCTCCGTGGCGGAACTGAACGAGCGTGCGCGCGAGGTGCTGCGCCACGTCGTGGAAGGCTATGTCGAGACCGGCGAGCCGGTGGGCTCGCGCGCGCTGACCCGCAAGCTCACCGAGACGCTGTCGCCCGCCACCATCCGCAACATCATGGCCGACCTCCAGGATGCCGGCCTGCTCTATGCCCCGCATACCTCGGCCGGGCGGCTGCCGACCGACGCCGGGCTGAAACTGTTCGTGAACGGCCTGCTCGAAGTCGGCAACGTTTCGGAGGAAGAGCGCGAGTCGATCGAGGCACGCTGTGCCCCCTCCGGCCGCAGCGTCACCGAGGCGCTGGAGCAGGCGACCGCGATGCTGTCGGGCCTGTCGCGCTGCGCCGGCCTGGTGATGGCGCCCAAGACCGAGCAGCCCCTGAAGCACATCGAGTTCGTCAATCTCGGCCCCGGCCGCGCGCTGGTCGTCACGGTGACGCAATCGGGCCATGTCGAGAACCGGGTGATCGACACGCCGATCGGCATGCCGCCCTCGGCACTGACCGAAGCCAGCAACTACCTCAATGCGCGGCTGAGCGGCCGCACTTTCGACGAGGCGCGGCGGCTGATTCTCGAGGACATCAAGCTGAAGCGCGCCGAGCTGAACGACCTCACCGCGCGCGTGATCGAATCGGGCCTGGCCACATGGTCGGGCGAGCCGGGCGGCGGCGCGCTGATCGTGCGCGGCCAGGCGCGCCTGCTCGAGGACATCACCGCGATCGAGGATCTGGAGAGGGTGCGCATCCTGTTCGACGCGCTGGAGCGCGGCGAGAGCTTCGTGCGCCTGCTCGAACTCGCCAACACCGCGTCGGGCGTGCAGATCTTCATCGGCGCCGATAACCCGCTGTTCGCCAACACCGGCTGCTCGATGGTGGTCGCGCCGTTCCGCGACTCGCAGGAGCGAATCCTCGGCGCCATCGGCGTGATCGGCCCCACGCGCCTCAACTACGCCCGCATCATCCCGCTGGTCGACTACACCGCGCGCGCCATCGGGCGCGTCGTTGGATAAGCGCACCGCTGCTTGAGGGGTGCCTCACCAGTCCTTCTCGTCGAAATCCTCGAACTGCTTCATGCGCTCGTCTTCTTGCGAGCGCGGTTGCGCGTCTTCGTTGGCGGCGTGTGAGAGGACGCGCAGGCGGGTGTCGCGGGTAAGCAGCGGCAGCAGTTCCAGGAGATCCTCGCGCGCGAAGGCGACGCAGCCCTGCGTGCCGGCATAGTCGTCGCGGGCGATGTGGAGGAAGATGGCGCTGCCCCATTCGCCCTCCGGCGGGTCGTCGTTGTAGCCGACCACGACGACGAGATCGTACAGCCCGTCCTCGCGCCACATCTTCTCATGGCTCCACTCGTTGGGGATGTTGACCAGCCGGTTGTAGCTCGGCGAGCGCGGGTCGTCGCACCAGCCGTCATGCTCGCTGATCGGCCGCGCCGGCAAGGCTACCCTGGGCAGGACCAGGCGGTCGTTGCGGAAATAGATGCGACGCAATGGAAATTCGCCGACCGGCGTCGCCGAATCGCCCTCGACCTTGTCTTCGCGGATACCGCCTGCACCCACGGTGCAACGCCAGCGTCGGCCGCCCAGGCTCGCCCAGCCCAGCGAGGTTTCGGCCGAATCGGCCTGTACGATCAGGACATTCTCGTCGGTCATTGCCCAGTACTCCGGTGCCCTTCATAAAGGCACGCTCTTGAGGGAGAAAGCGATGGCTTATGTCGTAACGCCGCCGGCGACCGTCGGCGTACCGGTCCACGGAACCGGCGATCTGTTTCCGGTGCGCCGGATCTTCTGCGTCGGCCGCAACTACGCCGCCCATGCCCGCGAGATGGGCCACGATCCCGACCGCGAGCCGCCGTTCTTCTTCACCAAGCCGGCCGACGCGATCGTCGTCTGCGCCGACCCGAAGAACCCGACCAGGGTCGCCTATCCGCCGGCCACCAAGAACCTGCACCACGAGATGGAGCTGGTCGTGGCGATGAAGTCGGGCGGCAGCGACATCCCGGTCGAGAAGGCGCTGGAGCATGTGTACGGCTACGGCGTCGGTCTCGACATGACGCGCCGCGACCTGCAGAATCAGGCCAAGGACATGGGGCGCCCCTGGGACATGGGCAAGGGTTTCGACCAGTCCGCCCCGATCGGCGAGATCTATCCGGCCGCGCAGATCGGCCATCCGTCGAAGGGCACCATCCAGCTCGACGTGAACGGCAAGACCCGCCAGAAGTCGGACCTCAACGCGCTCATCTGGAGCGTGCCCGAGACGATCTCCTACCTGTCGGGCCTCGTCGAGCTGGCCGCCGGCGACCTGATCTACACAGGCACGCCTGACGGCGTCGCCGCGGTGGTGAAGGGCGACACGCTGTCGGGCTTCGTCGACGGCTGCGGTACGGTCACGTGCGTGCTGGTCTAGCCCTTGGCTTTTCTGCACGGCGCGGGCTCTCGCGCCTTCGCGGCTTGTAGCCAAGCCGCTGTGAAGGCGCTGCCGCCCGCCAACAGCTTTAGCTTCGCTAAAGCTGTCAGAGTTGCTGCGCTCTAAAAGTATCGCACTGACGCGGATCGCCTGAGTCCAACCCCTTGCGGAACCAGCGCGCGCGTTGCGCGCTGGTGCCGTGGGTGAAGCTGTCGGGCACGACGCGGCCCTGGCCCTGCTTCTGCAGCGCGTCGTCGCCGATCGCGGAGGCGGCCGCCAGCGCCTGGTCCACGTCCTTGTCGTCGATCATCCGGCCGCCGCGCTGCCTGTCGGCGCGGTTGGCCCACACGCCCGCAAAGCAATCGGCCTGGAGCTCGGTGCGCACCGACAGCGCGTTGCCGTCGCGCTTGCTCATGTTCTGGCGCATCTGCTGCACCTTGGCAGAGATGCCGAGCTGGTTCTGCACGTGATGGCCGATCTCGTGGGCGATCACATAGGCCTGCGGGAACTGGCCGGGCGCCTTGAAGCGACGCGCCAGCTCGTCGAAGAAGCCGAGGTCGAGATAGACCCGCTGGTCGGCCGGACAATAGAACGGGCCCATCGCCGCCTGGCCGACCCCGCACTCGGTGCGCGTGGCGTCGCGGAACAGCACCAGCTTGGGATCGCGATACGGGCGCCCCATGTCGCGGAAGATGTCGTGCCAGACATCCTCGGTGCTCTTCAGCACGCGCGAGACGAACTGCGTCTCGGCGTCGGTGGCCGGCGCGGGCGTGCCCATGCGGCTGGCCGAGGAAGACGGAGGCGCCGGCGTGTAGCTCGACGTGCCACCGCCGCCGCCCGCGATGTCGCTCAGGATGGCGCCGGGATCGGCGCCCATGATCATGGCGATGACGACGAAGGCCACCAGGCCGAAGCCGCCCTTGAACAGGCCGCCCCCGCCGCCGCCCATCGAAATGGGAAAGCCGCCGCCGCCGAATCCCCCGCCGCCGAAGCCGCCGCCTTCGCCGCGGCGGTCCTCGATGTTGCTGCTCTCGTCGCCATCCATGCGCATGGCTCAGGTCTCCTTGGCCGGGAAGTTCCCGGCGAGATCGTGTCCGGATCGTCTATAGTGCCCTGCGATGAGCCTCACCATTGCGACCTGGAACATAAATTCGGTCCGGCTGCGGATCGCAAACGTCGAACGGTACCTGAAGTTGCGCCAGCCCGATGTGCTGTGCCTGCAGGAGACCAAGTGCCCGGACGAGTTCTTCCCGCACGAGGCCTTCGAGCGCATGGGCTACACCCACCGGTTCGTGCAGGGCATGAAGGCCTATAACGGCGTGGCGATCCTCTCCAGGGTGCCGTTCGCCGCCGGCACCATCCATCACCGCTGCGGTAGGGAGGATTGCCGGCATGTCGAGGTCGCGCTCGACGTCGGCTCCGATCCGATCCTGCTCGACAATCTCTACATCCCGGCGGGCGGCGACATTCCCGACCCCGACCTCAACGTGAAGTTCGCGCACAAGCTCGATTTCTATCGCGAGATGGCCGCCTGGTACGCCGAGCGCAAGCCCGGCCCGCGCGCCCGCAAGGGCCTGCGCCGCATCACCGTGGGCGACCTCAACGTGGCGCCGCTGGAGCACGACGTGTGGAGCCACAAGCAGCTCCTGAAGATCGTCTCGCACACACCGGTCGAAGTGGAATTGTTCGGCAAGCTCCAGGCCTCGCTCGACTGGATCGACGTGCCGCGCCGGTTCGTGCCGGAGGATCGGAAGCTCTATTCGTGGTGGAGCTATCGCAACACCGACTGGCGGGTTTCCAACCGCGGCCGCCGGCTGGATCATATCCTGGCGAGTCCCGCCCTTGCCGGCGCGATCCGCAGTCATCACATCGACGTCGATCTACGCGATTGGGAAAAGGCGTCGGACCATGTGCCGGTGTCGGCAACGTTCGAGGTCTAGTGTAAAGTCTGGGGGGAGCCCGCCATGCTGCAAATCATCGTCACCATCCTGATCGGCTTCGTCGTCGGTCTCCTGGCCCGCTGGATCGGTCCCGGCGCCCAGATCCAGGGTTTCTGGATCACCGTCCTGATCGGTGTCGTGGGATCGGTGATCGCGACCTATGGCGGACAGGCGCTCGGCCTCTACCGCGCCGGCCAGCCGGCCGGCTTCATCGGTTCGGTCGTCGGCGCCATCGTCCTGCTGGCTCTCGTCCAGCTCTTCGGGCGTTAGTTCCGCTCCAATGAGTCAGCTCACGCGATAGAGAAAATACCGGTCCTTCGGCACGCCCGGAGGCTCGGGCAGGCGCTGCCAGCGCGCGACGTCCAGCGTCTGGTTGGCGAGAACGTAGCCGCCGGACACGGCCAGCCGGTCGAGGGCCGGTCCCAGCCATCTGCCCATCGCCACGTTCGCGTCGTGGTCGCCGGTGCCGAGATCGGTATGGATCAATGCGGCCGTCGGGCCGAGTTTTCGCGCGGCCTGGTCGATCGTGCGGTCGGCGTCGCCGAGGAACAGCCGCTCGTCGGGCGGGACGCAGTCGGGATGGGCCGCCACCTTGCGCTCGAACACATAGATGTCCCGGCCGGGAAAGAGTTCGCGCAGATGGTCGTAGGTGCGGCCGTTGCCCAGGCCGACTTCGAGGATCGGGCCCGGCACGGCGTCGATGGCGGGCTTCAGGAAATTCAGGCAGTCGCGCTGCGCCTGCATGCGCGCGATGAAACTGTCGAGACGACTCATGACGATGTGGTGACTCTCGCGGGCTGCTCAGGCGGCCCTGGTGGCGGCGCGCAGTTTCTGGTTGGTGTCCTCGAGCCGGTGCGCCAGCTCGCGCATGATCTCGATCGCCATCTCCGGGAACTCCGCGACCAGGCGATAGAACATGTCCTTGGTGATCTTGAGCGTGGCGAGCGGCTCCTTGGCCTTGATGGTCGCGGTGCGCGGCACGTCGCACAGGATGGCGATCTCGCCGAAGAAGCTGTTGCGCTTCATCTCGGCCACCGAGATCTGGCCGCTCGGCGTGTCGATCAGCACGTCGGCCGTGCCGCCCAGGATCACGTACATCGTGTCGCCGGGATCGCCCTGGTGACAGACCTCCTGGCCAACGCCGAAATTCACCCGCTCGCTGGTGAAGGCCAGCAGCTTCAACCTCGCCTGCTCGACCTTCGAGAAGATCGGCACACCCTTCAGCAGCTCCACCTCTTCGTTGAGGTTCATCGCGTCCTCCTCGATGCGCCCTACGCCGACGCCATCAGCTCGGTATAGAGCCCGCCTCTTGCCGCCAGCTCCGACGGCGATCCCTGGGCGACCACGCGGCCACCCTGCATAACGACGACCTGCTCGAACGGCTCCGCCTGGCTGGGCCGGTTGGCGATCCAGAACACGCCGCTGGCCCGCTCGGAAGCATCGGCCAGAATATTGTCGCGAATGCGGTCCTGGGTGCGACCGTCGAACATGGCCACCGCTTCGTTGACGACCACGAGCTGCGGCCGCTTGATCAGGGCGCGGGCAATTCCGAGCTTTTGGCGCTGGCTCGCCGGCAACCGCTTGCCGCCGACGCCGACATTGTACTCCAGGCCGACCTCGATCACCGAATCGCGCAGGCCGAGTTCGTCGAACACCTGGGCGATCAGGGTGCCGATGCGTTCGCCGGCCTGCGCCTGGCCGTAGACCAGGCGACCGAACAGGATGTTGTCCTGCAGGGTGGCTGCGCTGTTGTAGCGCTCGAAATCGTAGAACTCGACGGCATCGCGCAGGTTGGCCGGCAGGCCCTCGGCGAAGGCGCGGCGGGCGCCCAGGATCCGCTCCTCCATGGCCGCGTCGATCAGGCCGAGGCGATGGCGCGCTTCGATGTAGCGGAACGGCAGCGTCATCAGTCGGATGCGGTCGGCCTCGGGCACCGCCTCGATGCCCTTGCCGCCGAGACGCTGCAGCAGAAGGCGGACGTTGGGCAGTTCGTCGGCCGAGATGAAGCTGTACTGCTCGAACAACGGATTGTCGGGCGACAGGCCGGAGAACAGCTCGACCATGGTCTCGGCGATGCTGAGGCCCATGCGCTGCAGGTCGACGTCGAGCCCGGTCTTCCGCAGCACCGACATCACGTAGGGATCGGCCGCGAGATTGTCACCGTCGAACTGCTTGCCCAGCGCCGTGCCGAACAGCAGGTTTTCGGCGACCGACAGGTTCTTGTTGTAGTGGTCGTCGTTGAACGGCTCGACGAGGCCGGCGTAGGTACCGTCCTGCAGATGCTCGTGCAGCGTATGCCGGGCCTTCAGGATCTTCTCGGCCAGGTCGGGGCGCTGCGCCGCGTCGACGGTGCCGCGCAGGCCCAGCGAATAGATGTCCTCGTCGAGCTCGACCTGCTTCAGCGCCCGCACCATGCAGGGCAGCAGGTCGGCCGGGCCGGTGGCGCCGGCCAGCTCGTAGTCGACCCAGTCGGCGTTGGGATCGAAGGCCGGATTGCCGGCGCGCACGGATTCCTTCCAGAACGTCTCGCGCACCGCCTTCGTGGCCTCGTCATAGCTTGCCGGCGCCACGGGCCGCAGCTTCAGGCCAAACAGCAGGTTGTCGCGGACGGACAGGGGGAAGAGATAAGTGTCCTGCCCGACATAGGCGAGCCGCGCGCCGATGACATACTCGGGCAGCTGGAAGAAATCCTTGCCGTCGACGCGGACCGAGCCGCTGGCCGGCAGGGTCTGGCGCGCCAGCACCTGGCCCAGCACGTCCTTGCCCGACCCCGAGCCGCCGATCACCGCCACGCGGCTGCTGGTCTGCAAGGTGAGCGAGAGATTGTCGAGCTGCTTCACGCGGCCGTCCTCGGTCACGACCACCCCGGCCAACGCCAGCTCCTTGCCGAGCGGCGGCGGCGGTCCGTCGGGGATCGCCTGCAGCTCCGGCGGCATCATGCCCTCGGGCTGGAACTGGTCGATCACCTGCTCGTACTTGATCTGCACGTCCTGGCGCTGCTGGTCCCAGTCGATCAGCTCCTTGATCGGCGACGGCAGGTCCTTGTAGGCGAGCAGCACGCCGACCACGGCGCCGACGTCCATCTGGCCGGTGATCGCGAAGTAGCCACCCACCAGGTAGATGGCGAAGGGCGTCGCCTGCGACAGGATGTTGTTCCAGAACTTGGCGACGAATTTCTTCTGGTAGAGGTCGAAGCGGATCTTGAAGATCAGGCCCAGCCGCTCGGAAATATCGGCGCGTTCGTAGTTGGCGGCGCCGTGGATGTGGATCTCATGCACGCCGTCGGCGGTCTCGGCGATGCGGCCGGCCAACTGGCGGGCGGAAATCTGCCGCTGGCGGCCCAGCACCAGCACCGGCTTGCGCAGCCGCGGGATGATCGACATCTGAACGGCCAGCAGCACGATCACGATGATCCCGAGCAGCCAGTTCTGCATCATGATGAAGATGATGGCCGTCAGCGCCTGTCCGCCCAGGAACATCGGCTGCACGAAGGCGTCGCCGATGAAGCCGCCCAGCGGTTCGACCTCGTCCTTCACCATGGTGGCGAGCTCGGCCTGCTTCACCTTGCGGAAATGGGCCGGCGGGAAGCGCAGGATGCGGTCGTAGAGCTCGTAGCGCAGGCGGCGCAGCATGCGCTCGCCCATGCGGCCCTTCTGGGTGTTGATCGTCTTCTTGAACAGGCCGTTCACGACGACTGCACCCAGGAAGACGAAGCTCATCACGACGAGATACTGGAGCTGGTCGACCTGGAATCCGTCGAAGAAGCGGATGACCCTGCCGGGGAAGACGGCGGAAAGGTCCAGTTCCCAGACCAGGAACGGGATGGTCTTGCTGTCCTTGAACGCGTTGCCCTGGATGCCGTTGTTGATGACCGATTTCGGCACCGTCAGCGACATGAAGTAGAAGATCTGGGCCAGGACCACCAGCAGCAGGATCACGACCTGCTCGGGCCGGCTGTGCCGCCAGATATAGGAGAAGAGACTGCGTTCCATGAATCCTGCGTCGGCGCGGTCGCACCTCCCCCTATAGGCGATCAGTGCCTTGATTACATTAGATATTTGCCGGGTTGCCGCACCCGGCTTCGCGGCACCTGCGGCTTGTGGCATAGTCGGCGCGTCGTTCACCGGTCGGGGCAGTAGCCGCTTCGGCGAGGGAGAGGCCCATGCCTACCAGCACCCGGTCCAAACGCGTACTGCTGTACAGCCACGATTCCTTCGGTCTCGGCCATGTGAGCCGCTGCCGCACGATCGCCAATGCCATCGTCGAGGCCGACCAGTCCGTGTCGGTGCTCATCCTGTCCGGCTCGCCGGTCGTCGGTTCCTATGAATTCCGCTCCGGCGTCGACTTCGTGCGCATCCCCGGCGTCGTGAAGATCGAGACCGGCGAGTACGACTCGGCCAACCTGCGCATGAATGTCGAGCATACGCTCGAGATGCGTACCCGCATCATCCGCGACACCGCCGACATCTTCCGCCCCGACCTGTTCATCGTCGACAAGGAGCCGCTCGGGCTGCGCGGCGAGGTCGGTCCCGCCCTGCGGCTGCTCAAGGATCGGGGCACGCCGCTGGTCCTCGGCCTGCGCGACGTGATGGACGATCCCGCCCAGCTGGCCAAGGAATGGGAGCGCAAGAACGTCATGCCGGCGCTGCGCGATCTCTATGACGAGATCTGGGTGTACGGTCTGCCGCAGGTCAACAAGCCGCTGACCGGCATCGACGTGCCGCCCTCGGTGCGCCACAAGATGGTCTATACCGGCTACCTGCGGCGCGAACTGCCGCTGCATGGCGACGTGCCGCACGAATTGGAGGAGATCGACGGTCCCTTCATCCTGGTCACGCCGGGCGGCGGCGGCGACGGCATCGAACTGGTGGATTGGGTGCTCGCCGCGTACGAGACCGACCCAAACATCCCCTACGGTGCGGTCATCGTGTTCGGCCCGTTCATGCCGGCCACGGCGCGCGAGGCCTTCAAGGAACGCGCCGCGAAGTTTCCCAACATCCAGACCCTCACCTTCACCAACAATCTCGGCGCCCTGATGCAGAGCGCCGCCGGCGTGGTCGCCATGGGCGGCTACAACACGTTCTGCGAGATCCTGTCGTTCGACAAGCGGGCGATCATCGTGCCGCGCACGCATCCGCGCCTCGAGCAGTTCATCCGCGCCCGGGCCGCCCGCAACATCGGCCTGATCGAGATGCTGGATCCCAATCGCGGCCGTGACCCGCAGGCGATGGCCACGGCGCTGCGCCATCTGCCGCAACAGGGCCTGCCGAGCGACGTCGTGGTGCCGGGTCTGCTCGACGGGCTGGGCAGCGTCTGGCGGCTCGTCTCCAAGCAGCTTTCCCATCCGCACCGCGGCCCGGCCTCGCTCGGAGTCGCGGAGTCGCCTGCCGCGAATGCGGCCGGCGAGCTTGTGTCGGCGGACCTGGCTCCCCTGCCGGAACGCCACCGCAGCTGATTTCCGGAAGGCGAATGTCGAACGAAAAGAACAGGCCCAAGGTCGCGGTCATCCTGAAGGGCTGGCCGCGCCTCTCCGAGACCTTCATCGCCCAGGAAATCGCCGGCCTCGAGGCGCGAGGCGTGGCACTGGAACTGTGGTCGATGCGGCGCCCCACCGACGAGGCCCGCCATCCCGTCCATAATCGCGTCGCCGCGCGTGTCGTCTATCTTCCCGAATATCTGGAGGACGATCGGCGCCGCGTGTTCGCGGCATGGCACCGGGCCCGCCGCCTGCCCGGCTATGCCGCGGCCCGCACCATGTTCCTCGCCGACTTCCGGCGCGACCGTACCGCCAATCGCGTGCGGCGGTGGGGCCAGGCGCTGGTCCTCGCCGCCGAAATGCCCGACACGATCGAGTGGCTCTATGCCCACTTCCTGCATACGCCGGCGTCGGTGACGCGCTACGCGGCGACGATGCGCGGCCTGCCGTGGAGCGTTTCGGCCCATGCCAAGGACATCTGGACCAGCGAGCCCTGGGACGTGCGCGAGAAGCTTGCGGACTGCGCCTGGCTGGTAACCTGCACCAAGGTGGGGTTGCAACGCCTGGAAGAGCTGGCGCCGACGCCCGCCAAGCTGCGTTTGGTCTATCATGGGCTCGATTTCGCCCATTTGCCGCCGCCCCCGCCGGCGCGGCCGCCGCGCGACGGCTCAAACCCGGCCGATCCCGTGGTGATCCTGTCTGTCGGCCGCAAGGTCGAGAAGAAGGGCTACGACGATCTCCTGAATGCACTGGCGCTGTTGCCGCCCGACCTGCACTGGCGCTTCGAGCATGTCGGCGGGGGTGATCTCTCCGAAGCATTGAAGGCGCAGGCGGCGACGCTCGGCATCGCCGATCGCTGCGTGTGGCGCGGCGCCCAGCCCCAGAAGGCGGTGTTCGAGGCATTCGCCCGCGCCGATCTCTTCGTTCTGGCAAGCAAGAGGGCTGCCGATGGCGACCAGGACGGGCTGCCGAACGTATTGATGGAAGCCGCCCATCAGGGCCTGCCCCTGGTATCGACGCAGGCCGCGGCCATCGGCGAATTCGTCGAGGATGGCGAGACCGGCCTGCTGGTCCCTCCCGCCGCGCCGCGGGAACTGGGGCTTGCGCTCGCCCGCATGATCGCCGAGCCCGCGCTGCGGCGCAGGCTGGCACAGCGTGCCGGCGAGGTCGTGCGCACACGCTTCTCCTACGAAGCCGGAGTCGAATGGATCGCGTCGGCGTTGCAGGACCGGCACCGCGAGAGCACCGTCACGGCGCGCGCCGCGGAGTAGTCATGCGCGTGCTGCTGCACACGCCGTTGAAGGCACCTGACAGTCCCGTGCCTTCGGGGGATCGCGAGATGGCGCGCGGGCTGGCGCGCCTCCTCGAACGTCTCGGCCATGAGGTTGCGATGCCGGCCGCGAGCCGCGTCGCGTCCGGCGTGCCTCCGGTCGCCGCGCATCTGTCGCTGGAGCGCTGCGCGCGCGCGCAGGCAGGGCGGTTGATCAGGCGCTGGCGGGCGTTGCCCGCGCATCATCCGGAGCGCTTCGATCTCTGGTTCACCTATCATTGCTATTATCGCAAGCCCGACTGGCTGGGACCGCTGGTGACGCAGGCACTGGACGTGCCGTACGTGATTGCCGAGGCCTCGCATGCGCCGCGCCGGGCGCAGGGACCGACCCGGGCCGGCCATCGCGCCGTCGAGCGGGCGCTGGCGGCGGCCGACCTCGTGCTCACGGTCAATCCGCGGGACGTGGCGGGCGTGAAAGCCCGGCTGCGGCCGGGCGCCCGCCAGCTCTGGCTGCCCCCGTTCATCGCGGTCGCGCCCTTCCAGGTTCCGCCACGGCGTGACCCCGGCCGGGCGCCCCTGCTGCTCAGCGTCGGCATGATGCGCACGCGCGACAAGCTCGAGTCCTATCGCGTGCTGGCCCGTGCCTTTACCCTGCTGGAGAACAGGGACTGGAGCGCCCTGCTGGTGGGCGACGGTCCCGCGCGCCCCGAGATCGAGGGATTGATGGCGCCGTTCGGCTCCCGCGTACGCTTTGCCGGCGCCGTGCCGCACGGCGACCTGCCGGCCCTGTACGCTGCGGCGGACCTTTACCTTTGGCCCGCAATCAACGAAGCGTACGGCATGGCCTTTCTCGAAGCCCAGGCGGCCGGCTTGCCGGTGGTCGCCGGCCGCACCGGCGGCGTCCCCGCGGTCGTGGCCGACGGTGTCACCGGGCTGCTGACACCGATCGGCGATGCGGTTTCCTTCGCGGCCGCCGTGGCGCGGCTGCTGGAGGATCCGGGCGAACGGGCACGCCTTGGCGCCGCG
>WOUR01000106.1 GCA_009772935.1 Rhodospirillaceae bacterium | reverse complement strand
TTCATGAATGGGTTGGGCGCGTGGCGCTTATATACCCGCCGGCGCTTGGCGGGGCGCGCCTTCGGGGCGGTGCGCTTCCGCTTGCGCGTGGCCTTCCGCCGCGGGTGCTTGCGTCGCTTCGGCGCGGCATGTGGTCGGCGCCGCTTGGCACGCCGCGCTGGCTGCTTGCGCCGGCGCCTCCGCCCGCTGCCACCTTGGATCCGCCGCTGCGACTCGTCGCCGATGCCGCGGATCGCGCTGCCCACCGACGCGCTGAGACCCGTGCGCGCGCTGTCCCTGATCGACTTGCCCTCCGTCAGGCCCTGTGCCGTGTTCGCGATGAAGCTGGTCGTGCCCGCCGACACCGCCGGGCGCAGAAAGTCCCAGACGCCGCGCGCGATGCGACCGAAGAAGCTGCCCAGGCCGGCGCCGTACTGATCGCGCATGCCGCGGAACACCGGAAGCTGCCCACCATGCTGGTAGTAGTTGATGTATCGTTGAACTGAGTGGTCCATGTTTGCCGAGTTGGGAAATTATTGCCGGGCTCGGGTGCGACCGCCGCTTATATAGGGTATTCGGGAGCGTGGCGGAAGACGAGCGACACGCACACGACGCCGGGCCCGAAGTTGATCTCGTCGCCGGCGTGGTCGTGCACCTGCACCCCGATCTGCGATATCTTCTGCGTGCCCTTCAGCACCGGCTTGAAGTGGAGCGCCCGCGGCTCCACCATGGTGTTGTCACCCGGCTTCGACGTCACCGCGATGCGCGCGAGCAGCGGCGACCACATGTTGCCGACGCGCTGACCATCCACGATGTCGGAGTAGAGCATCAGGCAGGGCACCTGGTGGTAGCGCGGTGGCAGTGTCGCGGTGCCATCGGCGAGACTGAACGCCCTGTCCTCGCCCACCGGATAACCCTTCTCAGTGTCGTAGCCGAGAATCGCCTGCACCTGCTTGTACTTCTTGTAGAAGATCATCTGCGCCGTTGGCGCCGACGTGCGGAACATGCTGCGGTGCATCAGCTCGTCGAAGCGGTACTCGATCAGGTTGTCCTGGTACGGCGCGCATTCCATCCGGAAGAGGAAGTTGGCCTGCTTGGCGATCGCCTCGCCCAGCTCCTTGGCGGATTGGTAGGTGCCCGCTGACACATGCACTGTCACCAGGTCGGCAGAGAGGAGCTCCGCACTCCGTTCGCGTACTCCCACATCCAGCTCGTCGATCTTGAGTACGAAGCGGCGCGGGTTGGGCTTGTCGCTGTACTTCGGGACCGTATCGTGCCCGACATAGATGAGCTCCGAGCTGATGCGCAGCGAGAGCTTGCCGAGCTTGTCGGTGCGCATCACGATGAAGCTCATCTCTTCGTCCTCAGCCATCGTCATCCAGCTGTGTTGGTACATGACCGACTGCACCGCCACCTGCC
>WOUR01000038.1 GCA_009772935.1 Rhodospirillaceae bacterium | reverse complement strand
GGCCAGCGCGGCGAGGCCAGCCGCCACGGCGTAGCCGCCCCCGACCGCCGCAACGAGGCGGACGAACACGGACAGACCGGTCTTGGACGGAATCACGCTGCAACTACCTCTCATTCATAAGACGAACGAGAGGGTCTGTTTTCTCCCCGACCGGACCGCCGGGCGCGATTTATTTTCGCCCCATCCTGGCCGCCCGCCGAAAACTCTCACGCGGCAGGCGGATTGATCGGCTCAGCCCCCCGCGAAGACGGACGGGGTACGCTGCCGCCAACCGAAGTGCTTCTCCCAGGCCGCGCAGAACTGCAGCACCCGCTCGTCGGCAAAGCGCCGCCCGATCACCTGCAGGCCGACCGGCAGCCCGGAGGGCGACCAGCCGCAGGGGATCGAGGCCGCCGGCTGGCCGGTCAGATTGAAGGGGTAGGAGAACGGCGTCCAACGCGCCCAGGGCACCGGCTTGTCCATGTCCATGTCCGCCGGCCCATCCGCCTCGGCCGCGAACGGCTCGATCGGCACCATCGGCATCACGAGCAGGTCGAACGCCTCGAACGCCTCGGCCACCGAGCGATTGAAGGCGGCCCGCGCCTGCAGGGTACGGAAGTGATCCTCCAGCCGGATCGACGAAGACCGCGCCACCATGCGCGCGAACCCCGGATCGATCCGCGCCACATCCTCGGGCTTCATGCCTCCATAGAGTGCGCCGCGAGCAACCCACAGCGCGTCGAAGATGTCGATAGGATCAGGCCAGGCGAGCTTCGTGTCGACGATCTCGACCGGCAGATGCGCTGCGATCTCGCTGAAGGCCCTGGCAACGATCGCGGCGATCCCCGGATCCACCGCGGCGCCGAACAGGGTCGGCGCCAGGACGCAACGCAGCTTCGGCAGTTCGCCCAAGGTCTCGTGATAGGAGATGCCGGCTGACGGCAACGACTGCGGGTCGCGCGCATCAGGTCCCTGGAGGATGTCGAGCGTCAGCGCATAGTCCTCGACGCTGTTGGTCATGGGACCGGCATGCGAGAGATGCTCGGTGGGACTGAGCGGATAGGTCGGCACGCGCGCGAGCGTCGGCTTCAGCGAGAAGATGCCGCAAAACGAGGCGGGCACCCTCATCGAGCCTCCGCCGTCGGAGCCCAGGGTCAGCGGCACGGTGCCGTCGGCCACGGCGACGGCGGAGCCCGAGCTCGATCCGCCCGCGGTCCTGGAAATATCCCAGGGATTGCGGGTCACGCCGTAGAGCGGCGAGTTCGACGCCGCCTTCCAGCCCAGCTCGGGCGTCGTCGTCTTGCCGATCATGACCGCGCCGGAAGCAAGAAGGCGCTCGACCGACGGCGCCGTCTCTGTCGCCACCGAATCGACGTAGAGTTTCGAGCCGCGCTGAGTCTTGTAACCCTCGACCAGGAAGAGATCCTTGATCCCGACCGGCACCCCGTGGAAGGGACCGCGGAATGACCTGGCGCGCGCCTCCTTCTCCAGCGTCACCGCCCGCGCCTTCGCATCCTCCGCAAAGACGGCGCTGTAGGCGTTCACCCGGGCCTCGGTCTCCTCGATCGCATCCAGCGATGACTGGACCAGCTCCACGGGCGAGACCTCGCCCTGCCGTACGAGACGCGCCATCTCGACCGCGCTCAGGGCTGCGTATTGACGCAGTTCCATCATCTTCCTCCCGATCCTGCCCTGCTAGAGGCGCTTGCCCGATTTGGCGTCGAACACGTGCACGTCCTTGCCGCGTACGATCACGCCGTGTTGCGCGGCCTCGCCCAGTGCCGTGTCGGGCGGCACCGCCACCACGAAGCCGCTGCGTCCATCGTCGAGATGAAGCAGCTTCACGCTGCCCAGATCCTCGACCAGCTCGACCCGGCCCCCGAGGCTGCCGGCCTGTGGCGGCGCAAGTGTGAGCGCATCGGGCCGGACGCCGACCACGACCTGCTGGCCCGGCGTCCCGATGCGCTCGCCACCGCCCGCGATCGACGCACCGCCCGAGAGGACGATCGACTGACCGTCGCTCGCGATGGTGCCCTCGAAGAAATTCATGGGCAGCGAGCCGATGAAGCCCGCCACGAAAAGGGTCGCGGGTCGCGCATAGACCTCGCCCGGGGAACCCACCTGCTCGACCCGGCCGGCATTCATCACGATCAGGCGGTTGGCGAGCGACATGGCCTCGACCTGGTCGTGCGTCACCAGGATCGAGGTGGCGTCGAGCCGCAGATGCAGGCGCTTCAGCTCGGTGCGCATCTGATGGCGCAGCTTGGCGTCGAGGTTGGACAGCGGCTCGTCGAACAGGAAGACCTTGGGCTCGCGAATGATGGCTCGGCCCATTGCGACCCGCTGGCGCTGGCCGCCGCTCAACTGCGTGGGCTTGCGGCCGAGGAAGTCGCCGATGCCCAGGATGCCGGCGACGCCCGCCACCTTGTCGCGGATGGTTGCCTTCGACGCGTGCGCGATCCTGAGCGAATAGGACATGTTCTCGGCCACGCTCATGTGCGGATAGAGCGCGTAGTTCTGGAACACCATGGCGATGTCGCGCTCGCGCGGCTCCAGCCGGTTGACCACCCGCCCGTCTATGGCGATCTCGCCGCCGGTGATCTCTTCGAGGCCCGCGATTGTGCGCAGGAGCGTGGACTTCCCGCAGCCGCTCGGCCCCAGGATGACGGCGAACTCGCCGTGGCGGATCTCGAGGTCGATGCCGTGCAGGACCTGGGACGTCCCGTAAGACTTCTCGACTTTGCGTATGTCGACGGTGGCCAAGGAATGCTCCGCTATTTTTCCGAGTCGACGAGGCCTTTGACGAACCAGCGCTGCAGGACGATCACCACCATCACCGGCGGCAGCGTGATCAGCAGCGCCGAGGCCATCAGCGTGTTCCACTTCGGCACTGCCTCCGGTGCGGCAGAGATCTGCTTGGACAAGCCGATCACCGCGGTGGTCATGCTTGCCTCGGTGGTGATCAGCAGCGGCCACAGATACTGGTTCCAGCCGAACACGAAGAGGATGACGGTGAGCGCCACCACATTGGTGCGCGACATCGGCCACAGCACGTCGATCAGGAAGCGCATGGGCGATGCGCCGTCGATCTTGGCGGCTTCCAGAAGTTCCTCGGGTATCGTGAGGAAGAGCTGGCGGAACAGGAAGGTCGCGGTGGCCGACGCCATCAGCGGCAGGATCAGGCCGGCATAGGAATCGAGGAGATTCCACTTCACGACCGCTTCCACATTCCAGCCGGTCAGGCTCTCGAGCGGCCCACGCAATCCGGTCTCGTCGAGCAGCCAGCCCAGCCCCTGCAGCGGATGGGCCGCCACGGCATAGGTCGGCACGATGCGCACCTCGATCGGCAGCATCAGCGTGGCGAAGATCAGCCAGAAGGCCATCATCCGGAAGGGAAAGCGGAAATAGGTGATGGCAAAGGCGGAGAGGATAGACACGGCGATCTTCCCGACCGTGACGCCGACCGAGACGATCAGCGAATTGAGGAGCTGGCGGCCGAGGTCGCCGCGCTCGATCGCGACCTTGAGGTTAGCGAGCAGCTCGTTGCCTGGCGTCAGCGGCATCGGCACCTGCAGCACATCGGACAACGTGTGCGTCGCCGCGATCAGCGCGTAGTAGAGCGGCAGGCAGACCGCGATGACGCCCGCGATCAGCAGCAGGTGGCAGAAGAAGTCGAGCTTGGGGGTCCGTTCGATCATTGGGCGTACTTCACGCGCCGCTCCAGGAAGCGGAACTGGATCGCCGTCAGGCCGATCACCAGGATCATCAGGATCACCGATTGAGCCGCCGACAGGCCGAGATCGAGGCCCAGGAAGCCGTCCGCATAGACCTTGTAGACCATGATGTCGGTGGCGCCGCCCGGCCCGCCCTGGGTCAAGGCATGGATGATGCCGAACGTGTCGAAGAAGGCGTAGACGACGTTGATCACCAGCAGGAAAAAGGTGGTGGGCGAGATCAGCGGAAAGACGATGCTGACGAATCGCCGGATCGGCCCTGCCCCGTCGATCGCCGCCGCCTCGATCAGGGAGCGTGGGATCGCCTGCAGGGCGGCGAGGAAGAACACGAAATTGTAGCTCACCTGCTTCCAGGCAGCGGCCACGATGACCAGCAGCATCGCGTCGCTACCGTCGAGCAGCGGGTTCCACGGGATGCCGAAGCCCTGCTTCAGCATCAGCGCAATGGCGCCGTAGATCGGATGGAAAAGAAAGAGCCAGAGGACGCCCGCCAGCACCGGCGCGACGGCATAGGGCCAGATGATCATCAGCCGGTACACCGACTTGCCCCGAACGACCCTGTCGACCAGCACCGCGAAGGCAAGGCCCGCCAGCACGGCCGAAACGGTCGTGCCGGTGCTGAAGATCGCCGTCCGATAGATCGAATTGAAGTATTCCGGACTGGTGAGAATGTCGCGGAAATTGTCGAACCATACGAAGGTCGAGTGCTGACCGAACGGGTCTGTGACGGTGAAGGCCTGGTAGAGGGCCTGCGCCGCCGGCCAGAACACGAAGACGGCGAGCACGAGCATCTGCGGGGCGAGCAGCAGGAAGGCCAGCGGCTTGTGCCGCTGGAAGTTCACCCGCTTGATCATGGCATCAGCCCGTCGCGCCGCCGCCGCTCAGTTGCCGCGCTGCCGCTCGAAGCGGCGCAGGATTTCGTTGCCGCGCCGCACCGCATCGTCCATCGCCTGCTGCGCCGTCTTCTTGTTCGCCCAGACCGCCTCCATCTCCTCCTCGAGGGCGGCGACGTACTGGTTGGCGTTGCCCAGCCGCACCGTCATCGTGTTGAGCGTCGGCGTGCCGCGCTGGACCTGGGTGATGGCGACTTCCTGCTGGGGATACTTGTCGTAGTAGCCCTCGGCCTTGACCTTCTCGTAGGCGGCCTTGGTGATCGGCATGTAGCCGGTGTCCTTGTGCCACTTGGCCTGCTGCTCGGGGCTGGCGAGATGGGCCAGGAACGCGGCCACGCCCTTGTACTCCTCGGGCTTGTGGCCCTTCAGCACCCAGAGCGCGCCGCCGCCGATCAGGCTGTTGTGCGGTGTCGTGCCGACTTCGTACGGCAGGGGCGCGGCCTCGAAGGCGAACTTGGCACTGGCCTGCAGCGAGGAGAAGACTGCCGAGGAATGGGTCATCATCGCGCAGCGGCCCGAGGCGAAGGCCGGCGTCGCGCTGCTGCCCTGGCGGCCCGAATAGGTGTAGCGCCCATCGGCGACCCATGACTGAATGCGCGCGATGTTCTTGACCACGGCGGTCTTGTTGTAGGTGAAGACGGCGCTCAGACCATCGAGTCCGTTATGCAGCGTGGCGATCGGCAGGTCGTGGATCGTCGAATAGTTGTCGACATGCACCCACTGCTGCCAGCCCGAGGTGTAGCCGCACTCGAAACCCGCGGCGCGCAGCTTGGTCAGGTACTCGCCCATCTCGTCCCAGGTCACGGGCGGCCGCGTGAGCCCCGCCTTGGCGAAGCCGTCCTTGTTGTACCAGAGGATCGGCGTCGAGACGCTGAACGGCAGCGACAGGAGCTTCATGTCCTTGGTGCGATAGTAGTTCAGCACCGGCTGGATGTAGTTGTCCCAGTCGATCTTGTAGCCCTCGGCCGCCAGCAGGTCCTGCACCGGATAGACCGCGCCCGACAGCAGCATGCTCTGCGTGCCCTGGCCGATCACGACCAGCAGGTGCGGGCTCTTGTTCGCGCGGAAGCCGGCAATCGCGGCATTGAAGGTCTCGTCATATGTGCCACGGCCGGAGGCCACGACCTTGTAGGCAGTCTGGCCGTTGTTGAAGCTGTCGATCTGCTGCTTCAGCGCATCGTCGATCGGCCCCAGCGTCGGATGCCAGAACTGGATCTCGATGGGAGCGGCTGCCGCGACCGAAGCGGCAAAGGCAGAGACTATTCCGGCGAAGGCGCCGAGCAACCTGTTCCTCATGACGGTTTCCTTCTCCTGATCAGGGGCGGACGTGGAGGCCCTTGGACGAAACATGCATGCCGGTGAGGTCGCGGGCGTTCGAGACGATGCGCCACGACAGCATCTTCTGGGCATAGGCCAGCATGGCCGGAGTCGCGGCGGGGTCGCGCGACAGGTCGGTGAAGCAATGTGGATCGGCCGCCAGGTCGAAGAACAGCGGCGGCAGGGCGGCGAAATGGACGTACTTGAAGCGCTCGTCGCGGATCACGGCGAGCGAGCAGGCGTCCATCGGCACACCCAGCACCGCCTCGGAATCGGCGGCGCCGAGCCCGCGGAAGTCGAACTCCCAATGCACTTCGCGACGCCAGTCCTCGGGCGCCGTTCCGTACAGCAGCGGCAGTAGCGAGCGCCCGTCGCACTGGCGCGGGATGTCGAGGCCGAGCCAATCGAGGACGGTCGGCATCACGTCGACCGCCTCGGTGAAACGCTCGATCGCCGTGCCCCGGCTGGCATTCGCCGCCGGCCTCGGATCGCGCACGATCAGCGGCACGTTGTAGGCCTCGTCGAAATAGCCCTGCTTGCCGAGCATCCAGTGGTCGCCCAGCAGCTCGCCATGATCGGCGGTCACCACGATCAGCGTGTCGTCGTAGAGGCCCCACTCCTTCAGCCTGTCGATCAGGCGGCCGACCTGATCGTCGACCTCCTGCACCATGCCGTAGTAAGTCGCCCGCAGTTGCGCGAGGTCCGAGTCGCTGAGATCGGCGACCAGCCCCTGACCGGTGACGAAGTAGCTCGCCTGGTTTTGCGAGCGCAGGTAGCTCGCCAGAAGAGGGTGCTGCGCGGCCTCCGCCTCCGCCGTGGCGGCGCGACGGGGCGCCGGCATGTCGGCCGGGTCGTAAAGCGTGTTGTAGGGCTGGGGCGCAATGAAGGGCGGATGCGGGCGGATATAGGCCGCATGCGCGAACCACGATCCGTTGCGGCGCACCGAGATGTAGTCGAGCAAACGGTCGGTCAGGAAGGCGGTGATGCTGTCCTCGGCCTTGAAGCGTGCCGGCGGAAAGGTCGGTCCCCGGTCGCCCGCCGGGGTGGCCGGCCGATAGATCTCCGTGACGTCGTCAGCGAAGGGATAGCCCTTGGCCTTGAGGTCGGCCATCCACGGATAGGGCAGCTCCGGCAAATGCAGCTCCGGCGCAAAGCCGGGCATGACCGACTCATAGGTCCGCAGAGCCGGGTCGTCGGGCGGCAGGCCGGTCGGATCGACCGTCGTGTCGGTGTACCCGAACAGCGCCGGATCGTAGCCGGCCTTGCGGCATTCGAGGGCGATGTTGGTGAAACGGCGCGCCAGCGGCGTGCCGTTCCGCATGACGCCGTTGTTGTGCTGGTAGGTGCCGGTCAGCAGCGCCGCGCGCGACGGGCCGCACGGGGCTGCCTGCACGAAATGGCGGCGGCAGAGCACCCCGTCGGCGGCCAGCCGGTCGAGATTCGGGGTCTTCAGGACGGGATTGCCCGCACAGCCAAGTGCATCGGCCCGCCACTGGTCGATGACGATGAAGAGGATATTCCTCCGCGCGACCATCAATTGCCCCCTTTCCCCCGGGGAGGATCATCGGGCGCACGAACTGATAGGACAATTTAATATTACTTCTGTAACTTAAAAAATATTAATAATGGAACATGTTGCACACACAGATCCGCGCTTTCGATGCCGTCGCCCACCAAGGCAGTTTTTCACGCGCCGCCGAGTCGCTGGGGCTGACCCAGCCCGCCGTCACCATCCAGGTGAAGGCGCTGGAGGAACGCTACGGCGTGAAGCTGCTCGAACGGTCGCGCCGGTCGGTGCGTCTCACGGAGATGGGCGAACGTCTGTTCCGGATGTCGCGCCGCTATTCGAGCCTCGAAGAACAGATGCGCGAGATCCTGACCGAGTCCTCCGAACTGGAGAGCGGCCAGCTCAGCCTGACCGCCGACGGGCCGCATATCGCGATGGGCGTGTTCGCCCGCTTCCTGGCGCGCCATCCCAACATCGAACTCTCCGTCGCCATGGGCAACACGCGCTTCGTGCGCGAGCAGCTGCTGGAGCGGCGGACCGACCTCGCCATCCTGCCCGGCGTCGAGCGCCACCCCCAGATCGACGCGATGCCGCTGTGGCGGCACACGGCCGTGGTGATCGTGGCCAACCACCATCCCTGGGCAAGCCGCGAGAGCGTGCGGCTGGCAGAGCTCCACGACCAGCCCATGATCTCGCGCGAGGAAGGCTCGAACACCCGGCGCATCACCCACGCCGCGATGGCGAAGGCCGGAGTCCGGCCCCGCACCGTGCTTGAGCTGGGCAGCCGGGAGGCCGTTTGCGAAGCGGTTGGTGCGGGCCTGGGCTTCAGCATCATCTGGGAGCTGGAGGCGAGCGCTTCGACGCGCTTCCGCACGCTTCACTTCCGCGACACGAAGATCACCAGCAGCGACTACGTCGCCTGCCTGAAGAGCGAGAGCATGCGCCGCAGCATCAAGGCCTTCTTCGCCGTGGCGGCCGGCCTGTCCAATCAGCGCACGGCGACGCGGCGCGGTCTGCCCTGAGTGACTGCGTGGCGCGCGCCATCTGGTGCTACACTCGCGTCGCCCATGTTCGAACTCCACTCCCTCTTTCTCGGCTTCGTCGTCGCCCTCGGTATCGGCCTGCTGGTCGGCATCGACCGCGAGCGCAAGAAGGGCGAAGGCCCGAGCCGCGGCGCCGCAGGCATCCGGACCTTCACCCTCGCCTCGCTGGCCGGTGCGACCGGCGCCGCGGCCGGCGGCGATCTCCTGCTGGCCGCGGTCGTGCTGGGAATGGTGGCCTTCGCCGGCCTCTCCTACTGGCGTGCGCGCGACAATGATCCCGGCCTCACGACGGAGACGGCGCTGGTGGCGACGACGCTGCTGGGCGGGCTCGCCATTCGCGAACCCGCCTTCGCCGCCGGCGTCGGCGTGGTGGTCGCCCTGCTGCTCAACGCCCGCGTCGCCCTGCATCGCTTCGTCCGCTCGGTGCTCACCGACGAAGAGAGCCACGACCTGCTGATCTTCGCCGGCGCCACCCTGGTCGTGCTGCCGATGCTGCCCGACCATCCGATCGGCCCCTATGGCGCGCTGAACCTGCGCACCATCTGGCTGGTGGTGATCCTGGTGATGGGCGTGGGGGCTCTGGGCTACGTCGCCGTGAGGATCGTGGGCCCGCGCTTCGGGCTGCCGCTGGCGGGCCTGGCCTCGGGTTTCATCTCGAGTTCGGCCACGATCGGCGCCATGGGCGCACGCGCGGCCCGAGATCCGCATCTGATAAAGCCGGCCGCCGCCGGCGCGATGATGTCCTCCGTCGCCACGGTCGTGCAGCTCGGCATCCTGATCGCGGTCACAGACCTCGCCGCCTTCCGGGCCCTCCTGATGCCGCTGCTTTTTTCCGGCGCCGCCGCAGTCGTCTATGGCGGTGCCTTCACCCTCTGGGCGCTGCGCGCCGACGGCGGCACGGTCGAGGAGACGCAGGGCAGTGCCTTCAGCCTGCGCACGGCTCTGATCTTTGCCGCCATCCTGGCCGGCGTCCTGCTACTCGCTGCCGCCCTGCAGGACTGGTTCGGCGAAGCCGGCGTCATCTTCGCAGCCGGAGCGGCGGGCTTTGCCGATACGCACGCCCCTGCCATCTCGGTGGCTTCCCTCGTTGCCGACGGAAAGCTGGCGCCGCAGGCAGCCGCGATCCCGATCCTCGCCGCCTTCTCGACCAATACGATCACCAAGATGGTGTTCGCTTTCACCGCCGGCGGTTCGCGATTCGCCCTCTATGTCGTTCCGGGCCAACTCCTGATGCTGGTGGCGGCGTGGGCCGCCCTGTTGACCGCGTGATCGTGCCCGAGGGAAATCCATGACCATCGAAGAAAAACTTGGCCGCCGCGCTCTGATTTCGACCGGAACGCTCGCGACCGCAACCGTGATCGCCGGCCGCGCCCTCGCCCAGGCGCCAACGCTCCTGGGCGCCTCGCCGGCCGGCTGGAGCGATGGACTGGCGCATCCCATTCCCTACACGCCTTCACCCGGCCTCGGAAAGGAACGCGGTCTCGTGCTGGGCGGCGGCGGCGCCTACCTCGTCTCGTGGATGATGGGCTACTTCCATGCGCTGAAGCAGAATGGAATCGACCTCGCGACGGCAGACGTCGTGGTCGGCACCTCGGCCGGCTCGGTCGCCGGCGCAGTGCTGAGCAGCGGGCGACTGTGGCGTCTCACCGGCGAACTCGACTTTTTCCGCGACTTCCCCAAGCTATTCGCCGAGTTGGTGCCGGCGCTGCAGGCAAACCCCAGCCAGGAGCGCGCCCGCAAGCTCGCGGTCGATGCAAAGGATGCGAGCTTCGAGACGATCCGCGGCATCGGCCGGGCCGCGATGGCCGCGCGCAATCCCGCCGGCACGGACAAGTACTTCACCACGCTGCACCGCCTGATCGGCCCTACCACCTGGCCCTCGCCCGCGCTGCATACGACGGCGAACGACTGCTATACGGGCGAGCGCATCGTCGTCTCGGCAAGCGCCGGCCTTCATGTCGACGTCGCCTGTGCGGCGAGTTCGTCGCTACCGGGCTCCATGGGGCCGACCTGGCTGAAAGACCGGCTCTGCATGGACGGCGGCATCTGCCAGACCAGCACGCACAGCGACGTCGTGGCTGGCGTGAAGCGTGCGCTCGTGATCTCGCTAAGCGACGGCGGCCCCCAGGCCGTGGCGCAGGGCCTGCGGACCTCGGGCATGCCCAACACGCTGCAGCAGGAGATCCGCGACCTCGAAGCCAGCGGCACGCGCACCATGCTGACCGTCGCCGGGCTGGCGCCGGGCGTCAACCATGTGGACAGCATCATGGATCCCAAGTGGATCGGCCCGATGCTGACATACGGCCATGAGCGCGGCCTCGCCGAGCTGCCCAAAGTGAAGGCGCTCTGGACGTGAGTTCCGCGCCGACGCGTTCCCTCGTGCTCCTCCCCGGCTTCATGTGTGATGCGGAACTGTGGACGGACATGGTGCCGGACCTCGAAACGCTGGGCACGCTCTGCTTCGGCAACGTCTACGACGACGACTCGCTCAAGGGTATGGCCGCACGCGTGCTGGCCGAGGCGCCGGAACGGTTCGTGCTGGTCGGCTTCTCGATGGGCGGGTTCGTGGCCCGCGTGCTCACCCTGATGGCCCCGGAGCGCGTGGCGGGAGTGGCCTTCGTCGCCTCCTCGGCGCGCGGCTATTCCGACGAGGAGCGGGCGCGCAGGATTTCGGGTTTCCGGCCGGGCGACCGGCCACCGCGTGCCGCTGGCGCCGTCTCCAACGCGATGGGACTGCATCCCGATCGCGACACCGATCCGGTGTTGCTCGACCGCCTCCGTGCCATGCAGCGGCGACTGGGGCCGGAAGTCCGCAAGCGCCAGGCCGCGCTGGTCCGTCGAGACGGTTACGCCGATCTCGAACGCATAACCTGCCCATCCCTGGTCGTGGCCTGTCGCCAGGACCGGCTGCGCACGCTGGCCGAGACGGAGCGCATGGCGCAGGCGCTGCCGAACTCCAGTTTCAGCATCCTCGAGGACTGCGGCCACATGGCACCGCTGGAAAAGCCGCACGAGCTTTCGGCGCTGCTGGTCGCGTGGATCGAACGCGCTAGCCTTTAACGCGGCGGCGGCTCCAGCGCGACAGACGAACGGCGGCGCCGAAGATCAGCGCCACCCCGAAGGAAACGGCCGCGGGCAGCCACAGATCGACGAACGACACGATGCGGGCGTGACCTGGCTGGCTGCGATCATAGAGGACGTTCACGACCTCGCCGGCCTTGAACGAAGTGCCGCTGCCGCCGCGTCCGTGGAACTCGATCTCGCGGCCCTCCGGCGTGGTGAAGCGCACGATGGGCGCCAGGGAAACGCGCTCGACGTCGCGGCGCACCTCACGGCCGGCCGGGGTCGTCACCTTCTCCGTGACGATCGAGCGGCTCTCGCGGATCTCCGTCACCGTGCCCCGGACTCGTCCCCCGCTCGCATAGAGGTCGACGGCGCTCCACAGGACGACGACGCCGATCAACAGCGCCGACAGCGATATCGCCAGGAAGGCCCGCTCGCCCACCAGCGCGAGGTCGGCGTTGCGCGACAGCGCCCAGGCGACCGCGCCGAACATCAGCCAGAAGCCGCCGAAGCCCGTGACGACGATCGGCATCAGCCAGAGCCGCTCGAACGTGTCGAGACGGAAGTCCCGCGGACTCTCGGGGAGATAGAGTACCGTGACCGCATCGCCCGCGGAGAAGTCTGGTGCGCCTGAGCCGAGGTCCTTCACCTCCACAGCCTCGCCCTGGGGCAGACGGAAACGCACGACGGGCGCGTACATGTCGCCTTCGCGCACGATCTCGGTGACGATCCCGTCGGCCCGCTCGCCGTGGAGCACGTGACGAAGAGTGCCAAGGCCCAGCAGCACGCCGCCGGCCGTGATCAGCCCGCCGATCCCGAGGATCGTCCACGCGATCCAGCGCCAATTCGTGTCGATGGCCACCGGACCGTTGTCAGGCGTTGCGGCGGCGCAGGCGGTCGATCAGCTCGGCCAGCCGCCCCCCTTGAGGCGTCGCGGGATCGAGCAACCGCTCGCGCGGCGTGTCTCGCGCCAACCGGCTGATCTCCATGAGCGCGCGGATATGCTGGCGGCGCGTCAGGCCGTATTCCGACGACCGGTGATGGAAGAAGAGACGCCGGAGCTGGCCGTCGCCGACCAGCGCGTTGAGCTCGCTGGCGGTCACATAGAGCAGGAAGCAGACGAAGATCCAGACCTGCACGGCGACGAAGCGATGCCAGGTGAAGTCGACCAGCACCATCCGGTAGATCTGGTCGAGGCTGTGCGCGTCGAACGCGACATCCAGGACCTTCTCCAGCAGGCGCACGACAAGGACGACGACGGAATAGAAGACGGTCTTGTAGAGGATCGGCTGGATCAGCGGCGCGCCGCGGAACTTGTCGATGATGCGGACCTTGTCGACGACCAGCACCACCTTGCCGACGATCAGCGCCGTCGTGCTGGCCAACAGGAAGCTGCTGAGGTTGAACCAGTAGTTGCGGGCCAGCAGGTTGGTGGTGAAGACGATCAGGTTGAAGGCGATGAAGAAATAAAGGGTCGGCGGAAGCAGGTGGCGGAATAGCCCGACCCAGCCATGAAAGAAGCGCCTCGGCAGCGAGGCGATGGCGGCGGTATTCACATCCGGCCTCCATCGACGACAAAGTTCTGCGCCGTCACCATCCGGCTGTCGTCGGCGGCGAGCCACAGGACCATGCGCGCGATATCCGGCGGATAGAGCAGCTCCTTCAGGCACTGGGCGTTGAGCTGCGCCGCCTTGGCGTCCGGCGTCACCCAGAGATCGAGCTGGCGCTGCGTCATGATCCAGCCGGGCGTCACGGCATTGAGGCGGATGCCGTCGCCGCCGAGGTCGCGCGCGAGGCCGCGCGTCATGCCGATCACCGCGGCCTTGGCCGCCTGGTAGACGGAAAGGTTGGGCGTCATCGTGTGATAGCTCACAGAGCTGAAATTCACGATCGAGCCGCCGCCCGCCTTCTTCATCGCCGGCGCCACCGTCTGGATGGCGAAGTAGGCGTGGCGCAGGTTGACCGCGATGCGCTCGTCCCAGAAGTCCGGCGTCACCTGGGCGAGCGTGTGGCGATCGTCACGCGCGGCGTTGTTCACCAGCACGGTGATGGCTCCGAGCTTCGCCGCCACGCCTTCGATCGCCCGCTGATAGGCCGCCACGTCACGGATGTCGCAGGGCACGAACAGCGGCACGGCGTGGCGCCGGGCCTCGATTTTCTCGACCAGCGTCTTCGAAGCCGCCTCGTCGATGTCCACGAAGCCGACCTTGGCGCCCTGCTCGGCGAAATGCTCGACGAGCGAGGCACCGATGCCCGACCCGCCGCCAGAAACGAACACGGTGCGCCCCGAGAGGCTGGGATAGGAAGCGAAGGGCGGCATGAAAATCCTCTAGATCTGGACCAGCCTGAACGAAATCTCGCCGCCGAGCGTGGCGCCCGCGGCCAGCCGGGTCTGCCCGACCGCGCCGTTGGCGTGGCTCACCGGCTCAACACAGAAGTATCGTTGGCCGTCGGGAACATAGATCACCAGATGACGAAATGCCTCCGTCGCCGACAGGACGAGGCGCAGTCCGCGTTGCGGCCACGTAACGGTGGCTTGGCCATCCCAGCCATCGAAACAGTGGTCGAGGCCCATGCCGTCGACCCGGCGAGACCTGGAGAAATCCCACTCCGGCGGTAGCGGCACGCGCTGCAGCGGCAGGACCTCCGCATCGGTGCGCCACACGCCCGCGAGGCGGCAGGCCAGTTCGGCATCGGCATCCCGCATGAAGAAAGGATGCAGGCCGACGCCGGCCGGCACCACACGATCCTCCAGGTTCTCGATCGACAGGCCGACGGCAAGTCCCGCTTCCTCGAGCGCGAAGGTCTGCCGCGCGCGGTAGCGGAACGGCCAGCCGGCGGCGCCCACGCCGCGCTCGTGGACAAAGACCAGATCGGCCGAATGCCGGTCGTGGTGCACCACGTCCCAAGCCCTCGCCCAACCATCGCCGTGCATGGGGTGACGCACGCCCGGCCAGTTCGTGTGCAGGCGGATGACGTCGTCCCGGAAGGAAAGTCTGCCATTCGCGATGCGGTTTGAAAACGGCACCAGCGGGTAGCAGGCCGCGTCCTTAGCGGTCCCTGTAGCGAGAGCGGCGTCCGTTGCGGGCCGCAGCAGGTCGCCGGCGCCCTCGAGGGCGAAGCGCGCGATCGAGCCGCCGGCCTCCGGTACCAGGTCGACGGCCAGCCGGCCCGCCCGCAGCGACAAAAGCGTCACGCAATCCTCCGTCGCTGTGTAAACTCCCGCGTTCTCAAATTGCGAGGAAACGCATCGATGTCGAACATGCTGAAGAAGCGGCTGCAGGCCGGCAAGGCCTGCGTCAATGGATGGCTGGCGATCCCCGATGGCTTCGCCGCCGAGACCATGGCGCAGTGCGGCTGGGACAGCGTCACCGTCGACATGCAGCATGGCGTGCAGGACTATCTCTCGATGGTCCGCTGCTTCCAGGCTATGGACAAGCATCCGATCACGCCGCTGGTCCGCGTGCCGTGGAACGAGCCCGGGATCGTCGGCAAGGTCCTGGACGGCGGTGCCTGGGGCGTCATCTGCCCGATGGTGAATACGGCCGCCGAGGCCAAGGCACTGGTTTCCTATGCGCTCTATCCGCCCAAGGGCAAGCGCTCGAACGGCCCGATCCGCGCCGGCGCCTATGGCGAGGCGACGCCCTATCAGGCGATGGCCAACGACGAGGTGCTGGTCATCCCGATGATCGAGACGCAGGAGGCGATCGACAATATCGACGCCATTCTCGACGTGCCGGGCGTGAGCGGCATCTATATCGGCCCGTCCGATCTCGGCCTGTCGCTGGGACTGAAGCCGATGCTCGACCGCGAAGAGCCGCAAATCCTGTCGATCTACGACAAGTTGCTCGCCGCCACCAAGAAGCGCGGCCAGTTCGCCGGCCTGCACAATGGCACCGGCAGCTACGCGGCCAGGATGATCCACAAGGGCTTCCAGCTCGTCACCATCGCCAACGATGCCGGCCTGATGGCCAAGGCGGCGCGCGAAGCGGTGGACATCACCCGCAAGGAAGGCGGCCCGACGGCCGCCAAGTAACGCGAGCGACGGCGTGCGCTTCTCGAACGCCACACTGCCCGACGGCAGCCGGTGCGATATCGAGGTCGAGGGAGGGCGCATCGCCGCTCTCCTCCCTGCCTCGCTGTCGACACCGGACGCCGTCGATCTCGCCGGCACGATCGTGCTGCCGCCGCTGGTCGACGGCCATATCCATCTCGACAAGACGCTGCTCGGCCTGCCGTGGGTGCCCAACCAGGCGGCCGGCAACACGGTCTCGGACCGCATCGCGGCGGAGCGCCGCGTGCGCGCGGCCCGCACCGTGCCGGAATTCGAGACCGGCTCGAACCTGGTGCGCCAGGTGGTGACCAGCGGCACCTTGCACATGCGCACTCATGTCGACATCGACAACCAGCTCAGGCTCCGGAACCTGCATGAGGTCCTGAAGATCCGCCAGCATTTCCGCGATCTCGTCACCATCGAGATCGTGGCGTTCCCGCAAAGCGGCATCCTGCGCTCGCCCGGCACCGCGGATCTGCTCGACGAGGCGATCGCGCAGGGCGCGGATCTCGTGGGCGGCCTGGATCCGGTCGGAATCGACGGCGACCTCGACGCCCATATCGACGCGATCTTTGCCATCGCCAGCCGTCGCGGCGTCGGTGTCGACATCCATCTGCACGATGGCGGCGAAGCTGGCCTCGCACAGATCCTCGCGATCGCCGACCGCACCAAGGCGACGGGCCTGCAGGGCAAGGTCGCGGTAAGCCACGCTTTCGCGCTGGGCTCGGTCTCATCCGATAGCGTCATCCGCGCCGCCGATACGCTCGCCCGGGCGGGTGTCGCCATCATGAGCCATGGGCCGGGCGGCGCCACCATTCCGCCGCTCAAGCTGCTGCGCGAGCATGGTGTCGAGGTGTTCGGCGGCTCCGACAATATCCGCGATGCCTGGTCACCATTCGGCAACGGCGACATGCTGGAGCGCGCCATGCTGATCGGCTACCGCGCCAACTTCCGTCACGACCAGGAGCTGGCGCTGGCCTTCGACATGGTGACCGCAGCTGGAGCCCGCGTCCTGGGCCTCCCGGACTACGGCTTCAAGGTCGGCGGTCCCGCGGACTTCGTGACAGTCGAAGCGACCACGCTCGCCGAAGCCGTCGCCACCCGCAAACGCCGCAGCCTGGTGGTCAAGGCCGGCCGGATCGTCGCCCGGGACGGCGTGCTGGCCTAGCCAGGATCGCGGTGGTAAAGGCGCGATCCATTTCGCGTCAGGACAGAGACGATGGCGTCGCGTCAGGCCGTGCTCGGCATGGAGCAGGCCTCCTTCTTCTACGGCTCGGGCCGCGTCTTCGAGAACGTGTCGTTCCTGCTGGACGAGGCGCGCACGGCGCTGGTCGGCGAGAACGGCGCGGGCAAGTCGACCTTGCTGAAGTGCCTGACCGGCGCGCTCGAACTCAATGCCGGACAGGTCATCCGCTCGCGCGGCCTGCGCATCGGCCAAGTGGCGCAGGATGTGCCCGAAGGCCTCGCCGCACGTTCCGTCCGTGAGGTACTTGGCCAGTCGCTGGCCAAGGTCGGACAGGATGGCGAGGACTGGCGCATCTACATGCTGGTCGACGAGATCGGCGTCGATCCGGAGATCCTCGACAGGCCGTTCGGCAACCTCTCGGGCGGCTGGCAGCGGCTGATGCTGGTCGCCGCCGCGGCGCGGCTCGAAGAACCCGACATCCTGATCCTCGACGAGCCGACCAACCATCTCGACCTCGCCAACATCAACACGCTGGAGCGCTGGCTCACCGACGAATTCGCCGTGCCGATGCTGATCGTCAGCCACGACCGCGAATTCCTCGACCGGGTGACCGAACGCACCCTGTTCCTGCGGTCGGACGGCGTCCACGCCTTCAAGACGCGCTTCTCCGTCGCTCGCGAGGAACTGCTGCGCCGCGACGCCACCGCCGCAACGCGGGCGCGGCAGGAGGATCGCGAGATCAAGCGGCTGGAGCAGGCCGCCGCACGCTACAAGGTCTGGGCGGTCAAGAACCCCGACCTCAACAAGCGCAAGAACGCCGTCGAGAGCCGCATCGCCCGCATCGAGAAGGAGCGCACGCAGGCCTATGTCGCGCGCGAGCGTCGCCTCGAACTGGCCGACGGCGACATCGACGCCAAGGTGGCGTTGCGCCTGTCGAACCTCGACGTGATTGTCCCCGGCAGCGACCGCAAGCTGATCGGCATCGAGCGTCTTTCCATTGCGGCCGGCGAGCGCGTGGCGCTGCTCGGCACCAACGGCACCGGCAAGTCGACGCTTCTTGCAGCGCTGGCCGCAGCCTACGAGCCCGGCCGCGACCATTATGACGGACAGGCTGCCGTGCGTTTCAATCCGGCCTGCCGCCTGGTTTATTTCGACCAGGCGATGAGCGAGCTGCCGACATCGACGAAGATCCTCGACTATGTTGTCGAAGCCGAAGGCGTCACCGAGAAGGAGGCGATCCGCCACCTCGCCGGTGCGGGCTTCTCTTTCGTGCGCGTGAAAGAGCCAATCGGCGTGCTGAGCCACGGCGAGCGCGCGCGGCTGGTGTTCCTGAAGATGAAGCTGCTGCGGCCGAACTTCTACGTATTGGACGAACCGACCAACCATCTCGACATCGAGGGCCAGGAAGACCTCGAGGAGCAGCTCGAGAAGAGCGAAGTCTCATGCATCTTCGTGAGCCACGATCGCTTCTTCACGCGCACCGTTGCGACCCGCTTCCTGGAGATCCGCAAGGGCCGCCTGGTCGAAACCGACGACGCCGACGCCTTCTTCGATTCGCAGGCCTGACCGGCGGTTAGGCCGCGCTTCCCGACATCTGAGCGAGGCCGAGCGCGACCGAAAGGAGATCGGAGCCACCGGCGACGCGGGCGCCGGGCGCGGCCCGCGCGACGGCGGTGCGCACCGCGGGCACCCGGCTCGATCCGCCAGTGAGGAAGATCGTCTCGATCGCATCGGTCTTGAGGCCGGCAGCGGCGATACAGGCGCCCGCGGCCTCATACAGGCGGGATATTGCGACACCGATGGCCCGGTCGAACCTCGCACGCGTCGCGATGGCCGAAAGCCCCGTTTCGAGGAAGGCGAGCGGAATGCCGACACGCTCCTCGCCGCTGAGCGCGATCTTGGCGTCCTCGACGGTGAAGGCCAGGCGATGGCCCAGCCCCTGCTGCAGCAGCCGAAGCAGCCGCGCGACTTTCTCGGGCTCGCGGGCCAGCGACACCAGTTCGGTCACTTCACGCTCGTTGCGGTAGGTATAGGCGAAGTTGATCGTCGCCCAGGTCGCGAGCTGGTGATAGAGCGCGTTGGGCATCGGCAGGTTCTTCTTCACGAGCTGCGTGCCGAGCCCCAGCAACGGCATCACCGAAGCGAGGCTGAGCGCGGTGTCGAGGTCGGTGCCGCCGATGCGCACGCCGGTGCTGGCCAGCACATCGCCGCTGCGATCGGCACGCCCTCGCCGCTCCGGTCCCACCCGCACGATCGAGAAGTCGCTGGTGCCGCCGCCGATATCGGCAATCAGGACCAGTTCCTCGCGCGTCACGCTCTGCTCGTAGTGATGGGCGGCGGCAATCGGCTCATAGGCGAAGGCGATATCGCGGAATCCGGCCTGCCGCGCCACCCGCTCGAGCACGGACTGCGCGCGGGCATCGGCCTGGTCGTCGTCATCGACGAAGCGCACCGGGCGGCCCATCACGACCGAGACGATCTCCCGGCCGGCGAAGGCTTCCGCCTTCTCCTTGAGATTCCGGACGAAGATCTCGACAACATGGGTGAGCGGCACCTTGCGGCCGCCGAGGCTGGTTTCCTCGTCGATCAGGGGCGAGCCCAGGATCGACTTCAGGGCCCGCATCAGCCGGCCCTCGGTCTGCTCGACATAGGCCGCGATCGCAGCGTTGCCGAGCAGCACGCGTCCCCTGCTCTCGTAGTCGAAGAACACCGCGCTCGGCATCAGCGTGTTGCCCGCCTCGATCGGCGCCAGCTCGGCCACGCCCCGGCGCATGACGCCGATCGCCGAGTTCGACGTTCCGAAATCCAGTCCGCACGCGATCATGATGGTCCCCTGGAGCCGCGAAGGGGATGTCATCTATTACGATGCACCACGCGTTGCCAGACCGTTTCTTTTCGCCTAGCCCCTGCGCGATGGAGCGCTAGGCGACGATCTCGCCGCGGAAGGCCCAGCGAGTCATGCGCTTCTCGACCATGGCGCAGACCGCGTACATGGCAACACCCATGATGGCGATGGCGAACAGGCCGGCGAAGGTGGTGGGCGCGTCGTTGCGGGCGCTGGCCGAGAGCATCAGGAAGCCAATGCCGTTGTTGCCGCCCACGGTCTCCGAGATCACCGAGCCGATGAAGGCCAAGGTGATCGCGACCTTGAGGCTGGCGAACAAGTAGGGCATAGCGCGCGGAATGCCGACCTTGGTCAGGATTTCGAACCGCGAGGCGCCGAGGCTGCGCAACACGTCGCGCATCTCGGGCTCGATGGTGGCGAGGCCGGTCGCCACGTTCACCACGATCGGGAAGAAGCTGATCACGAAGGCGGTGATGACGGCCGGGAGGGAGCCGACGCCGACCCAGATCATCAGGATCGGCACGATCGCCACCTTGGGGATCGCGTTGAAGGCGATCAGCAACGGATAGAGGCCGGAATAGACGAAGGGCGAGGCGCCGATCGCCAGCCCCAGCAGCAGGCCGAACGCAATGGCCAGCAGGAAGCCGACCGTCGTGGTCCACAGCGTGTCCCAGCAATAGGCCATCAGGATGTCGAAGCGCTGGACGAACACCGCGAAGATCTTGGTCGGCTTCGGCAGGATGATCTCCGGTACCTGAAAGACGATGCAGCAGACTTCCCAGACGATCAGCAGGCCCGCCAGGACCAGCCAGGGCATGGCGTGCTTCAACGCCTCGCGCCGCAGGTCGCTCATGGCGCGTGCTCCTGGTGGATGCGGTCGCGCAGCTCGTGGACGATGTCGACGAAGTGCGGCTCGAAGGTGGTGGCAAGCGTGCGCGGCCGCGGAATGTCGATCTTCTTGGCCTGCACGATGCGGCCGGGCCGCCGGCTCATCACATAGACGGTGTCGGCGAGATAGACGGCCTCGCGCAGGTCGTGGGTCACCAGCACGCCGGTGAATCGCTTCTCGAGCCACAGCGCCTGCATGACGCCCCACAGTTCCTCGCGCGTGAAGGCATCGAGCGCACCGAACGGCTCGTCGAGCATCAGCAGCTCGGGTTCGTGGATCAGCGCGCGGCACAGGTTCGAGCGCTGCTGCATGCCGCCGGAGAGCTGCCAGGGATACTTGTCGGCGAAATCCGTGAGACCGACCGTCTTCAGGAGCTTCATCGCACGCTCGACATACTCGGCGCGATGGCTGCGAAAACGGCGCTTGTGCGGCTCGACCACCTCCATCGGCAGGAGGATGTTGTTCATGGTCGTGCGCCACGGCATCAGGGTCGGGTTCTGGAAGGCCATGCCGACGCCCTTGATCGGCCCCGTGACCTTCGTGCCGTTCACCCGCACCTCGCCGCCGGATGGCGGCAGCAGGCCCGTGACGAGCTTCATGATGGTGGACTTGCCGCAGCCCGACGGGCCGACGACGGCGATGAACTCGCCCTTGTCGATGCCGAACGTGGCATCGGCCAGGGCCAGAGTCGTGTCCTTGCCCAGCCGGTAGGTGAGACTGACGTTTTGAAGATCTACGAAGGCCATCAGCTCATCTCCCCTCCCCCGTCACACGGGGGAGGGCCAGGGAGGGGGAACGCAACGCCATGATCGTCTCGAACATGACAGCCATGGTGTTGCCCTCCCCCTCCACCCATCGGGCACCTCCCCCGTAAGACCGGGGAGGAATATGACTTCACTTGGCGATCATCCGGTCGGCCTTGGGCGGCAGGTAGGCGTTGCTGAACACCTTGTCGGGCGCCGGGGCGTTCGGCAGTCCGAAGGCCTCCGACACGTCCTTGACGGCGCGCGCGAAGCGGGCCGGGTCGACATCACCCATGCCGTTGGCCTTCACGTACGGCGTCATGATGTTGGTCTCCAGCGAGATCTTGAGACGCTCCAGCTCGAGCTTCTCGTCGATCAGTGGATCGCGCTTCTTGGCCGCGGCAATGCCGAGCTGGGGGTTGGCGATGACGTCCTTCCAGCCCTTCAGCGTGGCCGCCAGGAAACCCTTCACGGCCTTCTCGTTCTTCATCATATCGGCCGAGATCACGACCCCGTTGCCATAGACGTCCATGCCGAAGTCGACGTACCGCATGGCCACGATGTCCTCGAAGGCCACGCCGCGCGCCTTGAGGTCGAGCATCGACGAGAAATAGTGGCCGGAGATGAAGTCGACCGTCCCCTGGACCAGGCTCTGCTCACGCAGTTGCGGCGTCAGGTTGACGTGTTCCCACTTGGTTATGCCGTTCTTCTTGGCGAAGGCCGGAAACAGCCGGAAGCTGGCGTCGAACACCGGCGCGCCCAGCTTCTTGCCTTCGAGGTCCTTCGGCGTCTTGATGCCGCTCTTCTTCAGCGCGTAGACGCCGAACGGCGCGAAGTCGTAGACCATGAACACGCAGAGCACTTCCTTGCCCGGGTTCTTGGCGTTGTACTCGATGGTCGAGTTCACGTCGGCGAACCCTATCTGGTAGGCACCCGTGGCCACGCGCTGCACCGCACCGGCCGACCCCTGGCCGGGATCCATCGTGACGTCGAGGCCCTCGGCCTTGTAGTAGCCCTTCTCCAGCGCCACCAGGAACGGCGAGGTCGGGCCTTGGAAGACCCAGTCCAAGGTGAATTTGATGGCGGTCTGGGCGTTGGCCGGAAGGCTCCCGAGCGCCAGCGCGACCGCAGCCGCACCGCCCAGCATCTTGGCAAGTTTGCTCATTCTCTCGATCCCCCTGAGTTCCCCGTCGGCGACTCTTAGGCGGACATTTCACGCCCGCCAAGGGGATATCAGGCAGATTCTATGCCAGCCTGCTGAGTCGCCACGAGCCGGGCGAAGGCGCCGCCCTGGCCGATCAGCGCCTGGTAGGCGCCCTGCTCCACGACCCTGCCGTGCTCGAACACGACGACCTGGTCGGCGTCGCGGATGGTCGACAGGCGGTGGGCGATCACGAAGGTAGTGCGCCCCTCCATGAGGATCTTGAGCGCCTTCTGGATGCGCGCCTCGGTGACCGAATCGAGGGCGCTGGTCGCCTCGTCGAGGATCAGGATCGGCGGGTTCTTGAGCAGCGCCCGGGCAATCGCCAGCCGCTGACGTTCGCCACCCGACAGGGTGGTGCCGCGCTCGCCGACCAGCGTTTCGTAGCCCTGCGGCTGCCGCATGATGAAGTCGTGTGCCTCGGCGAGCTTGGCGGCCTCCTCCAGCTCGGCCTGTGTGGCATCGGGCTTGCCGATGCGCAGATTGTCGGCGATCGAGCGGTAGAACATGGTGCTGTCCTGGAACACCACGCCGATGTTCCGGCGCAGCGATTCCAGCTTGATGTCGCGATGGTCGACGCCGTCGATGCGGATCACGCCCGACTGGGCGTCCCACATGCGGTGCAGAAGGGACAGAGCCGTGCTCTTGCCGGCGCCGGTCGGACCGACGAAGGCCACCGTCGAGCCCGCCGGCACCTTGAGCGAGAAATGCACCAGCGCCGGCCGCTTCCCGTCGTAGGAAAAGTTGATGTCGTCGAATTCGACGTCGCCGCGGGCGCGACCGAGGTCGATGCCATTCGGCTTGTCCGGCACGCTCGACTGCGAATCCAGCACCCGGAAGAAATCGCCCAGGGACGGCATCTGGAAGAAGATGCGGCTGACGAAGCCCGAGGCCTGGTCCATGCGGCCGATCAGCATGGTCGCGAAGCCCATGAAGCTCACGATCTCGCCGACCGTCGCCTCGCCATGAGTATAGAGCCAGGTGCCCAGCACGAAGATCAGGATGACGGTGATCGTCGAGGCCGCGCGAGTCAGGACCGACAGGAACGCCCACCAGTTCAGCACCGGGAACTGCGCCTGCAGGGTCTGGCCGATGATGCGGTGCATCTCGCTGGTCTCGGCCGCCAGTCGCACGAAACTCTGGATGAGGTTGATGTTGCCCAGCGCGTCGCCGGCCCGCCCCGCCAGCTCGCTGTGCAGGTCCTCCACCTTCTTCTGCAGCCGGTCGGTCTTGCTCACCACCCAGACGTTGGTCACGGCGAAGAACAGGATCAGGACCAGGAGGAGGAGCCCCAGCCGCCAGTTCATGAACATGCTGAGCGGCAGCATGACGAACAGCGCCACCAGGGTCGCCAGGTTCTCGCGGAAGAAGGACAGCCAGATGCCGAACAGGTTGTCGACGCCGGTCAACATGATCTTGATCAGGCGGCCGGAATGCTGGGCATTGTGGAATGCGAACGGCAGCATCAGCAGATGCTGGAAATACGTGGCCATCGCTCCCAGGCGGCGACGATGGGCCATCCGGTCGGCCTGCAGCGAGACCACCATGTTGGCCACGATGCCACCGATGCCCACCAGCGCCCACAGGCCCAGGATCTCGCGCGCATCGCTCCAAAGCTGATCGACCGGCCGGCCCCGCGCATTGCTGAGCAGGTCGATCACCTTGCCGAACAGCACCGGTTCATAGAATTGCAGGCCGGCCACCGCGATGTTCGCGATGGCCAAAGTGATGGCCAGGCCCTTCTCGGCCCGCAACAGGCCGATCACACGGCCATAGACGCGGAAGAATTCCATGTGTCTCGTCCGCGTCCGCTCGTCTCAGGCCGCCTTGGGGTCGAGGAAGCGCTCGACGGTGCGAACGAAGAAGCTGACGCCAAACGGGATGGCCATGTCGTTGAAGTCGTAGCGCGAGTTGTGCAGGCTGACCGTCCCGGGACCGCCGCCATTGCCCAGCCACACCATCGCGCCGGGCACCTTCTCCAGCATGTAGGAGAAATCCTCGGCGCCCATGCTCGGCCGCGTATTGTCCTGGACCGCGTGTTCGCCGCACACGCCGGCGGCCACGTCGGCGGCAAAGCGGGCCTGCTCGACGTCGTTCACGGTCGGCGGATAGCCGGGTTTGTGCTCGACCTCGATCTTGACACCGTGCATCCGGGCGGCGCCCTCGCAGATCTCGTCGATGCGCCGCTTCACCAGCTCACGGTTCGCAGGCGTCGTCGTGCGCGTCGTGCCGCCGATATGCGCGTCGCCGGGAATGACGTTGTAGGCCGAGCCCGCATGGAAGAAGCCGACCGTCACGACGCCAGAATCGATCGGATCGATGTTGCGCGAGACGATGGTCTGGAGCGCCATGACGATGTTGGCGCCGACGACCATGGGATCGAGCGTCGAATGCGGATGGGCGGCATGGCCACCCTTGCCGGTGATCCGGATGTCCCAGCGATCGGCGGCCGCCAGCAGCGGACCGCCCTTGGTGACGATGTGGCCGACCGGGACGCCGGGCTTGTTGTGGATCGCGAACACGGCGTCGCAGGGGAATTTCTCAAAAAGCCCGTCCTCGATCATCACCTTGGCGCCGCCGCCGCCCTCTTCGGCCGGCTGGAAGATGAAGTGGACAGCCCCTTCGAAGTTCCGCGTCTCGCTGAGCACCTTCGCGGCCCCGAGCAGCATGGCGGTGTGACCGTCATGGCCGCAGGCATGCATGCGGCCGGGACTGGTCGACCGGTGCGCGAAATCGTTGGACTCGTCCATCGGCAGGCAGTCCATGTCGGCGCGCAGCCCGATCGACTTCAGCGAATTGCCCTTGCGCAGGGTCCCGACCAGGCCGGTCTTCCCCAGGCCGCGCGTCACTTCCAGGCCCCATTCCTCCAGCTTGGCCGCCACCACGTCGGAGGTGCGGTTTTCCTCGAAGGCCAGTTCGGGATGGGCATGGATGTCGCGGCGGATCGCCGAGATCTCGGCCTGGATTTCGAGGGAACGCGGCAGAACGGGCATATAGGTACTCCGGTTGGAACCGCGGCCATCTTAGACCAGAGTAGGACCATGTTGTCTCTCGACGAGATCGAATCGGCAGCCGCCATCGTGCATGGCGCCATGCCGTCCACCGCACAGTATGCGTGGCCCCTGCTCGCTTTGCGCACCGGCTGCGAAACCTGGGTCAAGCACGAGAACCATACCCCGACCGGTGCCTTCAAGGTGCGCGGCGGGCTGGTCTTCATGGACCGCCTGAAGCGCAGATCGCCCCGTACCGGCGGTGTCATCAGCGCAACCCGTGGCAATCACGGCCAGAGCATCGCGCTGGCAGCGGCGCGCAATGGGATCGCGGCCACGATCGTCGTGCCGCACGGCAATTCGGTCGAGAAGAACGCCGCCATGCGCGCCTTCGGGGCCGAACTGGTGGAGGCCGGGAGCGATTTCGATGCCGCCAAGGAGGCGGCGATGAAGCTGGCCGGAGAGCGCGGCCTCGTCATGGTACCGTCCTTCCATCGCGACCTGGTGGCGGGCGTCGCCTCCTATGCGCTCGAACTGTTCCGCGCGGCGCCGTCGCTCGACACGGTCTATGTGCCGATCGGGCTCGGCTCCGGGATCTGCGGCACCATCGCGGTGCGCGACGCGCTGAGGCTCGAGACGAAGATCGTCGGCGTCGTCTCCACCGAGGCGCCGGCCTATGCCCTGTCCTTCGCCGCCGGCAGGGTCGTGGCGACCAACAGCGCCGACACGATGGCCGACGGCATGGCTGTGCGCGGCCCCGACGCCGAGGCGCTCGAGGTCATCCTGAAGGGCGCCGACCGCATCGTTCAGGTGAGCGACGCCGAGATCGGCGCGGCGATGCGCGCCTATTACGAGGACACGCACCAACTCACGGAAGGCGCCGGGGCTGCCGCGCTCGCGGCGCTCCTGCAGGAACGCGACCGGTTCGCGGGCAAGCGGGTCGGACTGATCCTGAGCGGCGGCAACATCGATCGGCCGGTCTACCTGCGCACGCTCGCCGGCGGCTGAGGCGCCCACACGAGGTCGCTCTTCACCGCCTGCATGATGAAGGACGAGCGCGTGCCGCGGACACCGGGCATGCGCAGCAGCGCCTTCATGGCGAAGTCGCTGAAGCGCGCGAGATCCGGCGCCAGGATATGGAGCAGGAAATCCATGTCGCCGGTCACGGCATAGCAGGCCACGACCTCAGGTCGCGCGCGGATCGCCGCTTCGAAGGCCGCGACGGTCTTTTCCGAATGATCGTCGAGCGTCACCTGCACGAGGGCCTGAAGGGCGAGCCCCAAAGCGGGCGGCGAGACCAGAGCGGCATAGCGCTCGATCACCCCCTCTTCCTCCAGCCGCTTGACGCGCCGCTGGCAGGGCGTCGGCGACAGGCCCACCCTTTCCGCGAGATCGACCATCGGCAGCCGGCCTTCGGCCTGCAGGGTAGCGATAATACGGTTGTCGATATCATCCAGCTCGACCATGGTGATAATCTCTCACAAGATCCTATTTTTGAGATGATATCCCTGGAATTATCCATTCCGAAGCCCAACTTCGCCGGGATTCACCAGCCGGGCCGCGCCATATTGAGCGCATGAGCCCTGCACCCCTCGAGAACCTGCGTGGCGACTATGCCGGCATGGCGCCGGACTGGACCGTGCCGCAGCATCCCGACCTCCATTCCGATGAAGAACAGGCCGTATGGTGGCTGCTGGTCCAGCGCCAGCGCGCCCTTGCCGAACGATGTGCCTATGCCGAGTTCCTGGCGGGCCTCGACGCGATCGGGCTGGGCGACACCATCCCCGATTTCGCGGAGGTCAACGCACGACTGGAGCCGCTGACCGGCTGGCGCATCGTCGGCGTGCCCGGGCTGATTCCCGACGCCGCTTTCTACGACCATCTCGCCCATCGCCGCTTTCCGGTGACGGTGTGGATCCGCACACGCGAGGAGATCGACTATCTGGTCGAACCCGACCTCTTCCACGATTTCTTCGGTCACGTGCCGCTGCTCACCAACCCGGTCTTCGCCGACTACATGCAGGACTATGGCCGGCGCGGCGTCGAAGCCGGTCCCAACGTCCATCTCCTGGCCCGCCTCTACTGGTTCACCGTCGAGTTCGGCCTGATCCGCACGAAGCAGGGATTGAAAGCCTATGGCGCCGGCATCCTGTCCTCGGCCGCCGAAGTGAAGCACGCGATCGAGGGCGAAGGCGTCGAGCGGGTCCCCTTCGATGCGACGGTGGCGATGAACCGTGCCTATGAGATCGACCGGCTGCAGAGCACCTATTTCGTGCTCGACGATTTCCGCCAGCTGATGGACCGGCCGACAGGATCGCCGAAGCATTAGGCCCGCATTTCCAGGATGAGCCATTGAACTGGCCCTCCGACGCTTCCCTATGTATTCGAGCGTCAGCCCGCCCCATGGCGAGCAGGAAGGCACCGCCTACAAGGGCCACTTCGCCGGGACCTGCTACCATCGATTGTTCGTGTTCGCCCAGTTCCGCGATCTCGAACGCTCTGCGCCCGCGGAGAAAATCCTGCGGCTGATCGATGAACTGAGACGACGACCGCCCCGGCATAGGACCGAACGGGGCGACGGGAGAACGGTGGCAGCCCGCCTATGGCTTTCCCGTAACCGAGCGCAATGATAGCTTTTCCATCATTGCGCGGTCTCATCTGCGGAATGTCGGCCAGGAAGTGACAATGCGAAAGACTGTTTCCGCGATAGCCGGTGCGTTCGTCATGCTCGTCGGCCTCGCCACGCCGCAGGCCCAGGCACCGCAATACTGGGCGACCTACGCCTATGATCCCACGACCGGCCGGTGGGGCCTGGGTTGGGGGCGGACCGACCGTCAGACCACCATCAACGAGGCACTGAGCCGCTGCCAGTCCCCCGGATGCAAGACAGGCAATGTCGTTCTGGCGCGCTGCATCGCGGTCGCGACGGGCACGTCGCCGGGCCCCGGGTTCGGTACCGCGAACGATCCCGACACCGCCAAGAAGCACGCACTCAATTTCTGCCGTCGCGGTGCCTCGGGCTCGACCTGCGAAGTCGACGCGGTGCGCTGCGGCAACTGAAACGCCACCGCACCGGGGTTCGAGCAGGATCCTTGGCGTGGCGCTCGGGGTTGACGAGGTCGTCGAATGCCTGGGCGACGGCCGCGAAGCTCTCTCCGCCACGCCTCGCTGCGCGGAGCTCAGGTTGAGACGGCGAGCCCCTTAATCAACTCAACACAACCAGCCCATCGACCGCGACGACGCCGTCGCCTTCGCGCTTCACCAGCAGGGGGTTGATCTCCGCCTCCGCCACGTCGGCGAACTGCTTGTGGGCAAGTGCGGAGAAGGCGGCGATCGTCTTCGCCAGTGCGCCGCCGTCGCCTTTCGGCAGGTTGCGATAGCCACGGATGGTCGCCAGGCCCTTCACTTCGCCGATCATTTCCATCGCCTCGCCCTCGTCGACCGGAGCGAGGCGTGTCGAGGCGTCCTTGTAGATCTCGGCCAGCACGCCGCCGAGGCCGACGGTGACCGTCGGGCCCACCAGGGGATCGCGACGGTAACCCAGGATCACTTCGACGAGCCCGCGCTCCATCTTCTGCACCAGGAACCCCTGGAGCCGCGCGCCAGGCGCGGTGGCTTTCACCCGCTTCTCGATCTCGCGCGCGGCAACAGCGGCGGTCTGCCCGTCTGGAATGCCCAACGCTACGCCGCCCGCTTCCGTCTTGTGCGGAATGTCGACCGACAGGATCTTCAGCACCACAGGTGCGCCGACCTCGGCAACCGCAGCGGCGACGCGCCTGGTGTCAGGCACAGTCAGTGACTTCGCCATAGGGACGCCGAGCGCGGAGAAGAAATCCGCGGCTCGGCGCTCGTCGAAGCCCGACTCGCGGCCGGTCTGCAGAGCCGCGACCGCCGCCAGTGACGGTTCTTCGAGACGCGGCACGGATTGCGGCGGCGTGCGCAGCAGACAGAGCGCCATCGCCTCGGCGCAGGATTCGGGATGGCGGAAGGCCGGCACGCCGGCCGCCGTCAGCAGCGCCAGCGACGTCTCGGCCGACGGCGTCAGCGCCACGGCAAACGGCTTGGCCGATCCCGCGAAGCGCAACAGCGGCTCGACGGCGAGCTCGGGATTGAACTGCGCCGAGGAGCCAACCACGAATATCGCGGCATCGTTTCCATCGTCGGCCAAAAGACGCTCGATCGTGCCCGCCACGATCTCGGGCTTGGCGCCGGCCAGGGTGAGATCGACCAGCTTGCCGTCGCCGGCCGCGATGCCCTGCGGCTTCAACCACTCGATGAGATTGCGCGGCGGGCCCACGATGTCGAGGCCGGCCACCGCCATGCTGTCGACCACCATGGCCGCGCCGCCGCCCGTCGTGGTTGCCACCGCGACACGACGGCCGCCGCGCCTCGACATTGCGTGACCGGTCAGCAGCGACGGCACGTCGATCAGCGATTCGAACATCGAGACGCGGGCGATGCCGTGACGGCGGCAGAAGGCATCGAAGGTCGCATCGGAACCTGCGATGGCACCGGTGTGCGATTTCGCGAGCTCCTGGCCGATGTCGGAACGGCCGAGCTTGTAGACGACCACCGGCTTGCCGGCCTCGTGCGCCCGGCGCGCCGCGTGCGCCAACCGGTCTCCGTCGCGCAAGGTCTCCATGAACAGCAGGATGGCCTTTGTCTTCGGATCGTCGACCAGCAGGTCCGCGATCTCGCCGACCGCGAGATCGACCTCATTGCCGACGGAGATCAGCCGCGAGAAGCCGATGCCGCGCGCGTCGGCGCGGGACAGAAGCGCGCCGACCAGGCTGCCGCTCTGGCTCACGACGGCCCAATTGCCGCTGCGTAGTGTCTCCACGGCAAAGGCGGCGTTGGCCGTCAGCGCGATGGCGGGATCGGTGCTCACCGTGCCGATGCTGTTGGGGCCGACGAGCCGGATGCCGGTCTCACGCACGACCTTCGCGAGATCGTCCTGCATCGAGGCGCCGGCGGCACCCGCATCGGCGAAGCCGCCGGCCAAGATCGACGCAACCTTGACGCCGCGCCGGCCGCAATCGGCCAGCGCCCGCACCGCGGCTGCGCCATTCAGCAGGATGTAGGCGTGATCGACGTCGCCGGGGATCGCATCGAGATCCTTGTAGGCCTTCTCGCCCAATATTTCGCTGCGCGACGGATTGACCGGCAGAATCTCGCCCTTGAAGCCGTGCTTGCGCAGGAAGCGCTGCGGCCGCGATGTCGTTTTGGTGACATCCGAGGAAGCACCGATCAACGCGACACGTCGCGGCTCGAAAAGGGCGAAGAACAGGACCTTGGGATCGCTCATGGCCCGAGTATACTCCGCACATGCTCAACCGCCGCTCCTTCGTCGCCGCGACCCTCGCCGTTGCCGCCACTCCTGCCGCCGCCCAGACGTCGGGTCAGACCGCGCCGTGGCCCAGCAAGCCCATCAAGCTCGTCGTGCCCTATGCACCCGGCGGCACCACCGACGTCGTGGCACGCATGGTGGCCGAGTATCTCGGCCAAAAGCTCGGCCAGAACATCATCGTCGACAACAAGCCCGGCAAGGGTGCCATGGTCGGCACGGCGATCGTCGCCAAGTCTCCGCCCGACGGCTACACCCTGCTGATGTCGGTGATCTCGGGCCTGTCGATCTCGCCCACGCTCTATGGCGGCGGCGACTTCGATCCGATGGGCGACTTCATCCACGTCTCCATCGCGTCGACCAATCCCAGCGTCCTGGTCGCCAACCCGAACTTCTCGCCGAAGACCTTCAAGGAGTTCGTCGACTACGCGAAGGCCAATCCCGGCAAGGTCTCCTACGCGACCTCGGGCGCGGGCTCGAGCAACCATCTGCTGGGCGCGCGCCTCGAACAGGTGATCAGCGCGGGGCTTGTCCACGTTCCCTATCGCGGTGCCGGACCGGCCATGATCGACACGATCGCCGGCAACGTGCCGGTGATGTTCGACTCGCTGCCCTCGGCCGCGCCGCATATCAAGGCCGGCAAGGTGAATGCACTGGCGGTGAGCGGCGAGACGCGCAGCCCCGCCTTTCCCGACGTGCCGACCATGAAGGAACTGGGCTACCCCGACCTGATCTCCTACTCCTGGTTCGGCATCTCGGTGCCCGCGAACACGCCTCAGCCGATCGTCGACCGGCTGGCGACGGAGATGCAGGCCGTGCTGAAGGAGCCCGCCGTCATCAAGCGCTGGGAAGAGATCGGCGCCACGGGCAGCACGATGACGCCGGCCGAGGTGACCCGCTTCATCCAGGGCGAGATCGACAAGTGGACCCCGGTGGTGAAGGCTTCGGGCGCCAAGCCCGGATAATCGAACGAAGGAGGAGACGAAATGACCATCCGCCGCGTGATCTCGCCCGACGTCGCCGAGCCGCCGCCCGAGCGCTGGTCGAACTGCCTCGTGGTCGATGGCGTCGCCTATGTCTCCGGCATGACCGCGCGCGGCGCCGACCCCGAGGCGCTGGGCAAGATGGACGAGTACGCTCAGGCCAAGGTGATCTTCGGCAAGATCAAGTCGCTGGTCGAGGCCGCCGGCGGCGCCATGTCCGACGTGGTGAAGATCACGGTGTTCCTCACCCGGATCGCCAACAACACCAAGGTCTGGGAAGCCCGACGCGAATTCTTCACCGGCGATTTCCCGGCGTCGACACTCGTCGAAGTGAGCGCCCTCGCCGCGCCCGAGATCCTCGTCGAGATCGAGGCGGTTGCCTACATCGGCAAGGGCAGGCGCTAAGCCAGCTCGATATCGTAGCGAATGAAGCCGCGGTTCACGGCCATCTTGTCGTAGAGGAGCCGGGCCGTCGTGTTGCTTGCCTGCGTCTGCCAGTAGAGGCGCGGGCAGCCCCGCGCCTTCGCCCAGTCGGCGACGGCCTGGATGAGCGCCCGCGCCACGCCCTTGCCGCGCACGTCCGCCGCGGTGAACAGGTCCTGCAGATAACAGACATCGTCGGACGACGTGTTGGCGTGGATCAGGAAGTGTGTGATGCCGACCAGACGTCCGTCGAGGCGGGCGCCCAGCGCGTGCATGCGCGTGTCTTGCGCGAACTCGTTCCAGGCGCGGTCGTACATCTCCTGGGGCAGCGTGCGCTCGTAGAAATCCATGTAGCCGCGGAACAGCATTTCCCATTGCGCGCGGTCGGACGGTTCGAGTTTGCCGATGGTGAGCATCAGGCGTGACTGAACATGGTCTTGCCGGGCACCGGCATGGTCGCCTTGAGGATGGTGCCGGCCTCTATCTTCTCGCTGCGGCGCGACACCACGACATAGATATCGTGGCCGGAGAAGGCGACGTTCGTACAGTAGATGTCGTCGCCACAGTCGACGTGATGCGTCGGCCGGCCGAGCGAATCGAAACGCCAGGCGGTGGTGCTGGGATGGGCGATCACCAGCCCGCCCTCCTCGTCGAGCGCCATGCCGTCGGGACCGGCGTGGCCGCCGCTCATCTGGATGAACAGCCCGACCTTGCTCGCCGTGCCGTCGCCCATCAGCGGCAGCCGCCATACCGCATTGCCGCGCGTGACGCCGACATAGAGGACGGTCTCGGCCTTGTTCATCACCAGCCCGTTGGGACTGGGCACGGTGTTGACCAGCATCGTGAGCCTGCCTGCCGTGTCGTAGCGATAGACGCGGCCGGTCGGGTCGTGCAGGCCGGTCTGGCCCTGGTCGGTGAAGTAGAGATCGCCATTCTGGGCAAAGAACAGGTCGTTGACGCCCTTGAAGCTCTCCGAACCGCGCGTCTCGAGCAGCGGAGTCACCTCGCCGGTATCAGGGTCGAGCAGGACGATGCCGCGCTTGTAGTCGGTGATGAAGATGCGGCCGTCCTTGTGGATCTTGAGCCCGTTGGGCCAGCCGTCATATTCGGCCACCAGCGTCCACTCGCCTTCCGGGCTGATGCGGAAGACGCGGCCGAACGGAATGTCGGTGACGTAGAGATTGCCCGCACGATCGAAGCTCGGCCCTTCTAGGAACGAATCGAGCAACTGGCCCACCGCATTGGCATCGCCCCACGACGTGCGCCCAGGCTTGCGGAACCTGTCGGGCAGCCGCGTGAACTCGGTCGCGTGAACGGGCTTGGTCATTCCGTACATGATGTCTCTCTCCCGGAGGCATTCTCTCGTTGCTCTCCCCCTCCCTGCCCTCCCCCGTCAGACGGGGGAGGAGAAGGAAAGGCGCTAAGCCGCCTTCACTTCGCGTTCGGCCTTCAGCGCCCGCACCGTCTGGCGCAGCGCGTGGACCGTCTTCTCGATCTCGGCGCCGCCGTGCGTGGCCGAGACGAAGCCGCCGGGGGAGCCCATGACGTCGACGCCGTGGGTCATCAGGCCCATGCGGATCTTGCCGGTGAGCGGCCCCGCGGCGCGCGCGCCCTTGAGCTTCTCGATCGGCACCTTCAGCGGATCGAAGGTCGCAGGATCGATCGGATCGCCGTAGGGATTGGGATAGATCAGGAAGGTCGAGCTCTGGCCGTAGATCCCCCACGGCACGCCTTCCTGCACCAACACCTCGGTCAGCGCCGCGCGCAGTTCGGCGGCCGTCTTGTTCGCCTTCCCGGCGAGGTCCTCGTCGCGCACCAGCGACAGGGCGGTGACCGCCGCGGCGGCCGACAGCGGATTGGCGTTGAAGGTGCCAGGATGGAGGATGCGCTCGATCTTGCGGGCTGCGGTGGCGGCGTGATCGATGCGGTCCATGATTTCGCGCCTGCCGGAAACCGCGCCGCCCGGCAGGCCGCCGGCCACGATCTTGGCCTGGATGCAGAGATCGGGTGTGATGCCGAACGCCTTCTGAGCGCCGCCCGAGGACCAGCGGTAGCCGGTGATGACCTCGTCCATCAGCATGACGACGCCCTTCTTCGTCGTGGCATCGCGCACCGCCTGGATGAAGCCCGGCGGCAGCGGCACCTGGCCCCACGACGCACCCGACGGCTCGAACATGACGGCAGCGATGTCGTCGCGCTCCTCGATCACCTTGACGACCGCGGCGACGTCGCTGCTCGGCATGACGATCGACAGCGAGCTCACCTCCTGCGGCACGCCGGGCGTGGTGCCGCCGTCATAGGTCGCACCCGCGCCAGCCGTCACATGATCGTGCCAGCCGTGGAAGTGGCCGAGGAAGCGGAGGATCTTGTCCTTGCCCGTGTGGGCGCGCGCGAGACGGATCGCCATGTGCGAGGCTTCGGTGCCCGACGCGGTGAAGCGCACGCGCTCGGCGCAGGGCGTCAGCTCGCACACCAACTCGGCCCAGCGCACTTCGAGTTCATGGCTGGAGCCGTAATGCGTGCCGAGTTCGATCTGGCGCTTCACCGCCTCGACGACGGCAGGATGCGAATGGCCGAGCAGCATGGCGCCGTGGCCGCCGAAATAGTCGACATACTCGTTGCCGTCGACGTCCCACTTGCGCGGGCCCACGGCGCGCGAGACGTGGATCGAATAGGGATCGAGGTAGCGCGCATCGTGGGTGATGCCGCTCGGCAGCACCTTGTGGGCGCGCTCGAACAGCGCCGCCGATTTGCCCGTCTTCGCCTTGTAGTCGGCGACGACGGCCGAGTTCGTCTGCGATGAATCTTTCTCTTGTACGGTCATACTTGCCCTCAACCCAGCTAATGGCTGAGCATCGCTTGTCTCGCTTGTTTCGCCAAGGGCCTCGCGTCACAGTCCGCCGTCCCAAGGTGGAGGAACGCCGTGAACGCCAAGCCCCGTGGCCGCCAATTCTTCAACAACCCCGGCCCGACCAACATTCCAGACCGCATCCTGCGTGCGATGGACCGGCCCGTAATCGATTTCATGTCGGAAGAGTTCGTCGCGATCCACCACGCCTGCCACAACGGCGTGAAGCGGGTGCTGAAGACCGACCAGAACCTGTTCATGTATTCCTCGACCGGCCACGGCGCCTGGGAAGCCGCCCTCGCCAACCTGTTCTCGCCCGGCGAGACCGTGCTGATGGTCGAGACCGGCTACTTCTCCGAGAGCTGGACCGAGATGGCGCACCATCTGGACATCAAGGTCGAGACGATCCCCGCCGACCAGCGCCGCGGCGCCGACATTTCCCGGATCGCCGAGCGTCTCGCCGCCGACAAGGAACACAAGATCAAGGCGGTCCTGACCGTCCACAACGAGACGGCGACCGGCATGGTCCTGCCGCTGGCCGAGGTGCGCCGCGCCATCGACGAGGCCAAGCATCCGGCGCTGCTGCTCAGCGACACGATCTCCTCGCTCGCCAGCATGGAATACAAGATGGACGCCTGGGGCATCGACCTCACGGTCGGCGGCAGCCAGAAGGGGCTGATGCTGCCCACCGGCATGTCGATGACCGGCGTCAGCAACAAGGCGCTGGAAGTGTCGCGCAAGTCCAAGACGCCGCGCCACTACTGGAGCTGGGAGATGATGACCGGCCGCGCGCCGCAGAAATTCGTCGGCACCGCGCCCGTGCACATGTTCTTCGGCCTGCAGGAATCGCTGAAGATGCTGGAGGAGGAAGGCCTCGACTCGGTGTTCGCACGCCATGCCCGCCTCGCCGACGCGACGCGCGCCGCGGTGCGCGTGTGGGGTTCCGACGGCAAGGGGCCGCAGCTCTTCTGCCAGAACGAGGACCGGCTTTCGAACTCGGTGACCGCGGTCGTGATGCCCGAGGGCGTCAGCTCCGATCCGCTGCGCAAGGCCGCCATCGATCGCTTCAACCTGTCCCTGGGCGGCGGGCTGGGCAAGATGATGGGCAAGATGTTCCGCATCGGCCACATGGGCGACCTCAACGAGCCGATGCTGCTGGGCTGCCTCGCCACGACCGAACTCGCCATGAAAGCCTCGGGCGTGCCGTTCGTGCCGGGCGGCGTCGACGCGGCGATCGAGTCTCTGTCGACTTAAGTATCTCTTCCACCTCCCCCGTCAACCGGGGGAGGCCGGCGCTAAACATCCAGTACCTGGATGACCCCATCCATTGGTTGCCAACAGGAAGCAATCCATTGAGTAAGGCGCTTCCCTGACCATTGGATGGGCCCGCAGAAAGCAATTCCTCTTTGATCGTACCCATGCGCGGACGAGTGTAGTTGTCCTCAGGCGGATAGATCAGAAGTTCCTGTTACGCCAAGAAAGTGTGAACGTAGTAGCCGCCCCACCCTCGACTGGACGGCGCGTAGAACAATCTGACGAGCAACAAATGGATCAGCCACAGCGCATCTTTCCGGCTAGAGTTGCCAGCGACCGAAGTCGCAAATTTGGCTGTCACATACTTTCAGCGTGAAACGGGGGCGCCCGACTGAGAGCGGAGAGTAAAATAGGTCATTCTGTTGACAGTCGATGCGATAGATTTTTGGGTCACCGTCATTGGGTTGTACTCGGCATCGCAATCCAAGCTGTTCTGTCACTGGACGCGATGAGAAAATCGCGAAAATTCCATGTGTCAAATCCCACCGAGGATAGGCCGAATTTCGTGCAAGCTCTTCCATGACGGCTATTGGTGATCGCTGCGCGAAGCGGCCTTCAGCTACAGCGACAGTTGCGATTGCGGAAATTAATCCACCTACGACTGCGCCGACGATGAAGTCGAACCAGCGACCTTTGGGATGTTGAGGATGACCGTCACTCATCGGAATTACCCAATTTTCTCTAATCACGGTTCAAGCGATGACAGTTCGGTTGTTGAGACAAATGCCCTACTGCATGCCGGCAAAGCGTCGCAAACGGCATGAACATTACATGTAGTTGCCTCAAGCCGGCATCCTATTGCGCAAGTCCGCACTTTATCGCCGGCACCTGTACGTACGAGGGCCGTTGCTCATTTGTGCCGACCATCGAGAGTGGAAAGGGAGAGAGGGAGCTATTTCTGATATTGTGAGAGGTCAGATCGGGATTGCCCGCCTCCGGCCTGCGGCCACTCCCCCGCCTGGCGGGGGAGCACGAATTTACTAGAAAGCCGGCTTCCGGCCGGCGAGCGCCGCGGCAAAGGATTCCGGCTTCAGGGCCGAGAGCGGGGTGTGCCCGTTTACAGCACCGTCGAGCTTGATGCCGACGACGGCGGCGAACTTCAGCGTCTCGGGATTGAAGGCGTAGAGCTGCCCCAGCGTCAGGTTGAACCACCAGGCATGCAGGGTCAGCGTGCCGGCCTTCACGCGCTCCTCGATCCAGCGATAGCCCATCAGGTTGCTCACGCTGTTCACGACGGCGGCCTGCTCGACCGCACGCACGACCTCGTCGCGCGGCCGGCCCTTCAGCTCCTCGACGACGAGGTCGCGCGTGTCCTGCGCGATGCTGGTCCAGGTCGAGAGGTAGTCGTAGTGGGCATAGGCGCCGCGGCTGCCGTCGACCAGCGCGCCGATGCCGCCGCACAGCGCGTGGCCCAGAACGACGATGTGTTCGACGCCGAGGCCGCGGACGGCGAACTCGATGGCGGCCGAGGTGCCGTGGTGGCGCTCGTCGGGAGGAATCTGGGCCGGCGGCACCATTGCCGCCACGTTGCGCACCGTGAAGATGTCGCCCGGCTTGGTCTGCGTCAGGATGCCCGGATCGACCCGGGCGTCGGAACAACCAATGATCAGGATTTTGGGCGACTGGCCTTCCGTCGCGAGCTTCTCGAACAGGTCGAGATGCTCTCGATAGTAACCAACCTGGAAATCCGCGAAGCCCTTGAGAAGCCGTTCGAATGCCATGACCTTGCCTATGCCCGTTTGCGGCCCCAGGCGACATAGACGATGATGTCGCGGCGCACAAACCAGCAACATTGGATGACATGACCGAAGAACTGCTTTTCGAGAAGCGTGGCGAGATCGGCTGGGTGACCTTCAACCGGCCCAAGGCCCGCAACGCGCTGACCTTCGCGATGTACGAGGGTCTGGCCGAGATCTGCGCCCGTGTGGGCAAGACCGGCGAGGTCCGCGCCCTGGTGGTCACCGGCGGTGGCGACAAGGCGTTTGCGGCCGGCACCGACATCGCCCAGTTCCAGAGCTTCGAGAGCGGCGAGGACGGCATCGCCTACGAACTCAAGATGGATCGCATCCTGGGCGAAATCGAGCGCTGCAAAGTGCCGACCATCGCCGCCATCCACGGCTTCTGCACCGGCGGCGGCGCGGCGATCGCGGCGGTCTGCGACCTGAGGATCGGGTCGGCCAGCGCCCAGTTCGGCTTTCCGATCGCGCGCACCCTCGGCAACTGCCTGTCGATGGCCAACTATGCCCGGCTGGCGGCCCTCATCGGCCCCCAGCGGGTCAAGGAGATGGTGCTGCTGGCCAAGCTCATGGACGCGCCGGCAGCACTGGCCTGCGGCCTGATCAGCGAGTTGCTACCCGACCAGGCCACCCTCCTCGCCCGTGCCGACGAACTGGCCAATATTGTCGCCGGACATGCCCCCCTCACGATGCAGGTCACCAAGGAGGCGCTGCGGCGCCTGCAGGCGCGCCTGGGCGACGAGAACATCGACGATCTCGTCAGACTGGCTTACGGTAGCGCCGACTTCCGCGAGGGCATGGCGGCCTTCCTGGGAAAGCGGGCACCCAAATGGTCAGGCGCCTGACAGAGGAATGATACGGAGGACGTAGATGAAGCGGATTGCCACTCTCTCTTTGGTTCTTGGAATGGGCGCTGCCGTCGCCGCCTGCCAGAACCCGCAGCAGGTGATCGCGAACAAGGAAGACATGATGGTGGCGGCGGGCTTCAAGTTCGTGCCCGCGAACACGCCGCAGCGCCAGGCGGCGTTCAAGAACCTGCCGCCGCACAAGTTCTCGCGCGAGATCAAGAACGGCCAGGTGTTCTACGTCTATCCGGATCCGACGGTCTGCGTGTGCATCTATGTCGGCAACTCGGCGGCCTACGGCACCTATCGCAACAACGTCTTCCAGAAGAACCTGGCGGACGAGCAGCAGATGACGGCCGACGAGAACGCGATGAACGACTGGGATTGGGGCCCCTGGGGCGGTTACCCGTATCCCGGCTGGTACTACTAGGCCAAGGCTAGATACGTCTTCCGACGAGGAAGAGTGCGATCGCGGCCGCCTGGATCAGGGCGGCCGCGACGAACACCGGCATCCCTTCCGCCGGTGACAGCGTCCGCAGCCAGCCGAACGCAGCCGGCGCGAATGCATAGGTTCCCTGACCGATCGCCACGATCAACGGCACGACGCGCTGAACGTCGGCCTTGCCGAATTCGACCTGCGCGATCAGCGGCGGCAGTGACGTCGTGTTGCCGATCCCGGCGCCGAACAACAGCACCCCCGCCACCAGGAGCACCGCGTCCGTTCCAGCGGCGCACAGCAGCGCCAGCGATCCCGCGATCTGCACGACGTGACTGAGGCAGGCGACCAGCCGCCGGTCGCTGCCCTGCGGCATCAGCCAGCCTACCAGCGTCCGGCCCGCGATCGCCGCCGCCGTCGCCAGGCCCATGAGAATGCCGGCTGCCGGTCCGCCGAACACCGGCACCAGCAGCGAGAAGAGATGGGCGATCAGGCCGATCTGCGCGAACAGGCCGAGCGCCATCGCCGCGGCCAGGGTGAGGAAGCGACCGTCGCGCCATAGCAGGGCGCCCGGCAGGGTACGCCCCGCTGCAATAGCTGTACCGGCGGCGGGCGTCAGGTTCTCGCCGTCCTGGACCTGGCCCAGCGACTGCGGTGTATGGGCAAAGACGCGATCGGCGAGGAACCAGACGGTGACGATCATGATCGCACCGATGACCGTCGCCGCGATCGGAAAGCCGAACGCGGCGATGGCCGCGACCCACAGCGGCGAGAAGACGACACCGCCGATGCTCGCGCCGTTATAGGCCATCGACAGCGCCGCTGGCCGGCGCACCGCGTACCACGGCGCCACGATGGCGTTGACCGCGGCGGCGCCCATCGCCACCCAGCCGGCGCCGCTCAGGAACGTGACCAGCAGGAGCTGCCACGGCTCGCGCGCCACTGCCCATCCGAGCACACCGAGCGCCAGCAGCACGGCGCCGGCCTTGGTGACCGCCGGCAGGCCGAAGCGGCGATAGAGCAAGGGCAGGTTGGCGACCACGAGCGCGCCTACCAGGAAATGAAGGGTGACGGCGGACGAGACCAATACGAGCGACCAGGCCCGCATCTCGCGCACCGACTGGAGATAGACGGGCGGCCCATAGAAGCCGAGGCCCCAGCCGAACATGGCGAGCACGAACGCAGCCGCGACGACGCGGCGGCCGAAGAAGGGCGCGGGAGAAGCAAGACTTGTCATGCGGCGGACACTGCCGCCAGCAGGTACGCCGTTGCTACGGCTGCGGCCGAAGCGTCGTCACCGGTCGTCCTGAGCGTGAGCGAAGGACCTGGCGCACCGACCATCGGATTCCCTGGCGGGCGTGAGTTCCTTCGCTGCGCTCAGGATGACAAGGCGTCAGACACTCGCCTCGACGGCACCGAGGCCCACGAACTCGCCGCGCGCGTGAGAGCCCGGTGGGAAGTAGAGGAGACCGGTCCACGAGCCGGTGGTGATCGCCTGCCCCGCGCGAAGGCCGCCGCGATGGCGGACGGCGTGATCGATCATCCAGGCGAGCGGGCGCACCGGATCGATGGCGCCGAGGCCGCCCTGCTGGTCGACGATCGTCGTGCCGTCGACGACGAGCCTCACCTGCAGCTTCGGCCAGTCGAGCGACTTCCAGTTGCCGATCGGATCGCCGACCACAAGCGCGTGGTTCATCTGGTTGTCGGCCAGCAGCCATTCGGGATCTGCGTTCCTGAAATCCGCCAGACGCGTGTCGACGATCTCCATGCCGACGAAGGCATCGCCCACCGCCGCAAGCGCTTCCTCGCGCTCGACCGGGGCTGCGCGGCCTTCGATGTCGCGCACGATGTGGAAGGAGATCTCGACCTCGACGCCGATCATGTGCATCGCCCTGCCGTCGAAGCGCGCGGGCGACGGCACCAGCGCGCCGGCCAGCAGCGGCGCGGGATTGGGCTCGGCGGTCGGCGTGCGGGCACCGACCTTCCAGCCCGCCACCGGGCCGGTGGCCGCCGCGACACCGTCCTGGACCGCATAGACCGCCGCGCGGTCCTTCAAGACGAAGGGCGGGGTCGCCTGGCGGCCCGTGCGGCGCGCGTCGAGGAGGGTCCGCACCGCGTGGGAAATGTCCTGGCTCATGCTAAGCTCTCGCAAAATGACAAGGAAAATGGAGAGGAGACGATGCCCTACGCCAGCGGCCGCGTCATTCACGACGCCGATGCGCACATCATGGAAGTGCCAGGATTCCTGGAGAACTATCTGGAGGCCCGGCATCGCGGCGCGGTCACCGACCAGGTCCTCTTCCCGCGCCACGAGGGTTTCCACAGCACACGCCTCAAGGCCGATCCGGGACAGGAATTCGACGACGCGCAGATCATGCTGCGCAAGAACTGGGAGGCGCTCGGTGCGTCGAGCCGCCAGGACCGTCCGCGTTCGATCGACCTGCTGGGCTTCGCCAGCCAGCTCATGTTCACCACGGCGCTGCTCAACTACTCGTCGGTACTGGAAGGCGGTAAGGACGTCGAGCTGACCTATGCCGTGGCGCGCGCCCATACGCGCCACATGGTCGAGTTCTGCTCCGTCGACCGGCGCCTGCTGCCGACCGGTTACGTGCCGCTGGTCGATTTCGAACGTACAGCGCGGGCGGCGCGCGAGGCGATCGAATTGGGCGCCAAGGCGCTGATGATCCCGTCGCGTTGTCCCGACGGCCATTCGCCCAGCCATATCGGACTCGATCCGCTATGGGCGGTCGCGCAGGAAGCCGGCCTGCCGATCGTTCTCCATGTCGGCGGCGGCGGCAAGCTGCTGGAGGAGGCCTACTTCAACAACGGCCTGCCACCGGTGCCCGACTTCCACGGCGGCGACGACAATTTCAAGTCGATCGACTACATGGCGATCGCTTATCCGCCGATGAAGGCGCTGACGGCACTGGTCGTCGACCGCGTTCTCGACCGCTTCCCCGCGCTGAAGTTCGGCGTCATCGAGCAGGGCGCGTCCTGGGTGCCGGGCTGGATGCGCAACATGGACAGTGCGCACAATGCCTTCTACCGCAACGAGGAGCGGCTGCAGAAGATGTCGCTGAAGCCCAGCGAGTTCGTGCAGCGCCAGGTGCGCGTCACGCCCTACCCGCACGAGGATACCGGCTGGATCATCGCCAACACCGGCGACGACGTGTGCCTCTTCTCCTCGGACTATCCGCATGTCGAGGGCGGCCGCCATCCCATCAAGCGCTTCGAGGCGTCGATGGAGAAGGCCGGCACCACGGAGGCGCAGAAGCAGCGCTTCTATTGCGACAACTTCATCGACCTGATGGGCGCCGGTCTCGCGCCCGAACTCCGCCACCCCGTACAGGCAGCCGCATGACCTATTCGACGCTTCTGACCGAACGCACCGGGCCCGTCCTCAAGATCACGACCAACCGGCCGGAGGTTCTGAACGCGCAGAGCCGCATCCTGCTCGAGGAGCTCGACGACGCCTTCGCCGGCGCGGTCAGGGACAGCGACGTGCGGGTCATCATCCTGGCCGGCGCCGGCAAGCACTTCTCCGCCGGCCACGATCTCGGCAGCCCGCACGAGATGGAGGACCAGAAGAAGACGCCGCTGGAGCCCGGCTTCAAAGGCGAGTATCGCCGCCTCTGGGAACGCTTCTTCGAGAACACGATGCGCTGGCGCGACCTGCCGAAGCCCACCATCGCGCAGGTCCAAGGCTACTGCATCATGGGCGGCATGATGGTCGCCTCGGCCTGCGACATCATCGTCGCCAGCGAGGACGCCCAGTTTGCCGACCGCGCCGTGAAGTGGGGCGGCAGCCACGTGCAGTATTTCTCGATGCCGTGGGACTTCGGTCCGCGCAAGACCAAGGAATACCTGTTCACCGGCGATTTCATCAGCGCCGCCGACGCCGAGAAGGCAGGCCTCCTGAACCGCGTCGTCCCGCGCGACAGGCTCGAGGCCGAGACGATGGCGCTCGCGCAGAGAATCGCCGAGCGCGACCCCTATGCGCTGAAACTCGCGAAGGCGTCGGTCAACGAGACGCAGGACGCGCAGGGCTGGCGGCAGGCGATGGAGAACGCCTTCAAGAACTATATGCTGACCATCCCGCACCGCATCGAGATGGGAACCTACGGGCCCGCGGCACGAGAGAAGGCGCCGAAGGATCGCTTCGGCGTGCTCAACAAGAAGACGGGGTGATCGCTCAGCGCTTCGGCGTCACGACGGGCGTCAACCAGCATCCATAGCCGGGAGCCTGTCCATGCGCCATAACGCTGACGAAAGGGGAGATCCAAGGCTGTAGCAGTTATCGGGATCGCGCCACAGACTATTCGCGTGTCGTTGAGTCTAGTTGCTGGCAACGCTGTACACGCGCCTGAGAAAATCCGTGTGTGTCACCTGACCGGTGTTGAGATCCACGATCGTCAACTCCAGGGGAATCCTTCCACGCCCCAAGCTGCGCACATCCGACACCGGCCCTGTGTGAAGCCCGAACGCTGCCGTGGACCCGTCGTCCGATATGGCACAGTAAGCCATGTAATTTTCCAGATGAGTCACCTGACGCACCCGACCGTGCTCCATGACGAAGAGGTCGTATCGACGAACGCCCCCCGACAAATGGGCCTTACGCGCGCTCTCGCTTCCAGACAAACCGATGAACGCGATACGCTCTCCATTGCGGGAAGCCGGCATGAGCAGCGGCAATCCGTCCCGATTGGAAAGCCCTCTCTTCACGAAGTCCAAGTGAGCAACTTCCGGCCTCGATCCAACTCGAAGGACATAAGGAATGGAGACAGAGGGCGACGTTGCGCCAAGTTTCTTCACGGTCTCCCTTAGCTCCGGATTCCGAGGTCCCGACCCAACAAAAAAGACTGTATCGGCGCTGATGAAGCTTGGTGTGTCGATTGAGTAGAAGCCGTCCTCGGCCGAAAGAAGCGCCCTTGAGTTCTGTGTTTTCAGGTCGAACAGGAACAGGGTCTCGCCCATTCCCACATACAGGACGGCTCTGCCGTCCGGCCGAAATACAGGGCTTCGAAAGACACGCGTGCTGGAATAAACGGAGAAAGTAACGGTCTTCTCAGTCGCCAGATCAATGATCCCGAGCTGCATCTCCGGCATCACCTGAGGATGCTGCCGCGCCATTCCTGCGACGCCAACAAGATTCTTGCCGTCTGGCGAATAACTCCCCCAGCCGAAGCCGTCGAAGCCCGCCGGAAGCGGGACATAGCGCATTTGGCCAGTGCGCCAATCATATAATCCCGCTCCCTTGGTTCCTCCGTTGACCAAAATCGTTCGACCATCCGGAGACAGGGCAAAATGATGAGGCAGGTTCTGCTTCATCGGTGCTCCCACGCTTGGCGCACAACCAGACAGCATAGTCGCCAGCCCTGCAGTGCCAGCGCCCGCAACGAAGTGTCTCCGGGTTGGCCTCGTATGAGTCATCGAAATCTTCCTCTCTCACTGAGGTCAATTGTCTCTTCAAGGACGGTGTTGCAACGGGCCGGGGCGCTAAGCCCCCCCCGCATCGCGCAGCGCCCCGGCCCGTTGCGGAAGCGGGAACTGCGTTGACGTGTTGAGCGTTGGTCTCACGCGTCGGCGATTTCTGCGATGACGCCCTACCCTGCAGAATGTCGTCGATCATGGAGTCAACAGTTGGTCGAGGCGGCATTGGCCCAAGGTCGCTCGTCTGCGCCGCTGTCCCCGTCGCAGCAACTGTAGCCTGCACCAAGAAAATCACGCAAAAGCCGAACTGCATGATGACTCCGAGGCTCACTCTCGCTTGACCCTCAACACACGGCAAGTGGTGAGAACTCTGTCTAATGCCACCTGGTCGAGCGGGGCTATCCGACGACGCGGCGGCCGCCACGGATCGTGGGTGATCAGGATGACTGTGCGGCCTTGCATGACTGCGCGCAGGGAGCCGATGACCCGGTGCGCGGTGGCGGCGTCGAGATTCTGCGTCGGCTCGGGCGAGGACGAGGCCGCGTGCCTGAGCGGCCGACAGGCAGGCGCGATCCCTACGCGCTGAAGCTCGCCAAGGCCTCGGTCAACGAGACCCAGGATGCGCAGGGATGGCGACAGGCGATGGAGAACGCCTTCAAGAACTACATGCTCACCATCCCGCACCGCATCGAGATGGGAACCTACGGCCCCGCCACCCGCGAGAAGGCGCCGAAGGATCGCTTCGGCGTGCTCAACAAGAAGACGGGCTGACCGCTCAGCGCTTGGGCGTCACGATCGGCGGACGCGACGGAGCCGCGAGTCCGTCCGCGATCTTGAAGGTGAGCGTGGTGACGAAGCGCATTCCGTCATAGGGCGCGTCACCGTGCGTGCCCGGCGTATTGTCAACCAGCGAGACCTCGACGGCGTAGGTGCCTTTCCACGGCAGTTCGACCTCGAAGGCGCCGTTGGCGTCGGTCTTCAGTTCCTTCGTCCAGCCGAACTCGGTCACGACCTCTGCCTTGGCCTTGGGCAGCGGCTTGCCGTCGTAGAACACCTTGAAGCTGCCCGGCTTGCCGGTCGGCACGATGTCGAGCGGGATCAGCGGCCTGCGCTCGCTGAAATCGGCGACGTAGCGCGCCGAGTACCGGCCGAGCGTGCGCGTCACCTTGTCATTCTGCGTGCGCTCGGTGACCCTCGCCTGTTCCGCCACGACGCTGCCGGTGCCTTCGGGGGCACCGGCGAACTGGAATGAAGTCGGCTTCTTCTCGGCTTTCAGCGCCAGGTCGCCCGACGCGCCGAACGCCTTGGCGGCCGGCATCGGTTCGAAACGATCCAGCAGGCCGGGGGAGCCCTCGCGCAGGTTCGCGCCGAACTCGCCGAAATTGAGCTGGTAGCCGGCCGTATCCGGCTCGAGCCAGAGCGCATGGGCCGACGCCGCGCCGGCGAACGAGAGCCACAGAAGGGCGGCGATGACGATACGCATGGTCGATGTCCTCCGAAGAAGAGACCTCTATCATGAACGCAATTAATTACCAGTCGCAAATCCAATCGCGGCGGGAAAGCGGGCGGTCGAAGCCGCCCGCTCCTCTTCGATCACACCGCCCGACGCTTGCGCTCTTCCATCTCGACCCCCATCGCGCGGACGACGGACGGCCGCTGCAGATGTTTGCGATGGTAGGCCTGCAGGCCCGGCCACTTCGCGAGGTCGGCCTTCAGGAACACGGCCCAGTTGAGCAGGGTCAGGAGATAGGCGTCGGCGACGGTGAAGCTGTCTCCGACCAAGGTCCCGCGGTCGCCGAGGCGCCTGGCGATCGCGGCAAGCGTCGGCTCGAGTTCGGCTATTGCCGCCTCCTTCGCTGCGGCCGGCACCGTGGCCGAGAAGATGTTGTAGAAGACGCGCTTGTGCACCTCGGTGCCGAGATAGTGCAGCGTGTCGATGAGCTGGTAGCGCTCGGCCGTACCCCAGGCCGGGGCGAGACCGGCTTCGGGCTTGCGGTCGGCGAGATACTGCAGCACCGACGCGCCCTCGTTCAGGATCCGGCCGTCGTCTAGCCGCAGCGCCGGCACATAGCCGTAGGGCGACACGGTGAAGAAGTCGCCGCCATCGTCGGTCTTCTTGTTCTCGACGAAGCGGACCTCGACCGGCAGGCCGGCCTCGATCACGGCGATATGCGAGGCCAGCGAGCAGGCCATCGGCGAAGCGAACAGTTCCATCTTCTCTCTCCTTGGTTGAACGGTCAGCGAAGCGATCCCGGCCGGCGCCAGAACGGTTGATTGGCTTCGAACTCGGCCTGTGCGGGAGAGACTCCCGCGTCGCGCAGGCTGCGTGCGTCGATCGCGGCGAGCGCGTCCCTCGTGCGCGCCCGCTCGCGCCACAGGCGGAGCTTCGCGATGAGCCGGCGGTACAGTGGCGCCCGCGGCAGCGATACGGACTGGAAGGTCGCGTCCTCGTGGAAGGGGTCGACCGGGAACAAGTCGCGGCGTAAATGGCTCAACTGGCTCATGGTGGGTTGCTTTCGCATTTATATGCGATGTGGTACAAAAATATGGATGACGCCCGTCGTCAAGGATAATTATGCGAAACGGTACAAAAATAGCGAAGGAGCCGCGCCCACGCGGGCGTCCGCGCGGGTTTATTACCAGTGAGGTATTGGAGCGGGTACGCGACGTGTTCCTCGCGAAAGGCTTCGCGGCCGCCTCGCTCGACGAACTCTGCGCTGCCGCCGGCCTCAATCGTCCGAGCCTCTACGCGGCCTTCGGCGACAAGGAGCAGCTCTACATCAGCATGCTGCGTCACATCGGGCAGGGGAGCGTCGAGGCGATGGACGCGATCCTGTCGGGACCCGACCCGATCGAACGGCGTCTGGGGCGTCTCTACAAGGGGGCGATCGATATTTACACCAGGCCACCCAACCCGCCGGGCTGCATCATCGTCGGTACGGCAACCGTCGAAGCGACGAGCCACCCGGCGATCGGCGCCGCGGCGAACCAGATCCTGGCCAGCTTCGAGAAGGCCTTCGAGCGCGGCTTCATCGCCAGCCACCTGCAACCCGCCCCCTCGCCCGCGGAGCGCGCCAGCATGGCGGCCGCCATCCTGACCGCCACTGGCATAAGGGCGCGGCTCGGCGTCCCGGCCGCCGACCTGCGGGCCTTCACTAAATCGATGATACCGGTGATCTGCCGCTAGCCAGGATCGACACTCCGCCCCTGCCGCCTCGAGACCTGCCTTCTGGTCTCTCGGAACGTGCGCCGGGCAGCGATATCGCCGGCGATTTCGCCCACGACCGCATCACTCCCACGGCGAGCGCGAGATGACCGGCCACGGCCCAGGCCAAAGCGAGCAGCGGCAGTTTTGCGACGAAGGCGAGCGCCAGTGCCGACAGAACGATGGTCACGTGAACGCCGCCCATCGCCACCAGCACCGTGAACTTGGCGAATGTGTCGGCATGGGCGCGATCCAGGCGGACCCGGCCGATATCGGACATTGGATCGGAGGTCATCGCGGCATCTCCATGATTCGGCGGTCGCGTCAGAGCGCGCGTGAGCCCCAACAAGGAGCCCGCCGGTCGGTGGTTGCGCCCGCTTCGCTCATTTGTCTGGAGCGGCGGCGCCGCACGCCGCCGGGTGTCTCCCGCCGAACCAAAGGCCCGCGACGGCCATGTTGCAGGCCCGGATCTTTTTCTGTACGCATCGTACAGTATTAGGGAGGGCGACGATGAGCCTCGGGGTATCTGGCCAGACGGTGCGGATCGATGCCGGCCGGCTGCGTGAGCTGTCCGCGCGGCGCGACGGTCCGGCCATGGTCCGGATGGCGACCCATCTCGGCCTGGTCCTCGCACTGGCGGCGGCAGGCATCGCCGTTGCCGAATCCTGGGGTTTCCCGTGGGCCTTGCCGTTCATGGCGGCGCAGGGCCTGCTGACGGCCTTTCTGTTCATGCCGCTGCACGAGACCGTGCACCGCACGGCGTTCAGGACCGAAGCACTGAACACCGTGTTCGGCCATCTCTGCGGCCTCGCGATCTGCTTCCCTTGGGAATACTACCGGGTGTTCCACTGGGCTCATCACCGGCATACGCAGGACGAGGGTCATGATCCGGAACTCGCGGTCATGCCGTCCGCGGGCTCCCTGTGGCAACGGCTGCTGGCCTTCTCGGGCGCGCTCCAGATCTATGGGCGGTTTCGTGTGCTGCTGCGCCATGCGCTGACGGGGACCAGCACCCTGCCCTGGGTTCCGGCGGACAAGAGGGCGCTGATCGTGCGCGAGGCGCGTCTCTACCTTGCGGCCTATGTGGGACTCGCGGCGGCGTCCCTCCTGTTCGCGTCTCCGCTCATCCTCACGGTCTGGCTCGGCCCGCTGCTGATCGGCCAGTTCGCTCTCCGCCCCTATCTCTACACCGAGCATACGGGGTGCGGCCGCAGCCGGTCCGCTTTCGAGAACACGCGGACGACCTATTCGAATGCGCTCATCCGCTGGTTCGCCTGGAACATGCCCTATCATGCCGAGCATCACGCCTATCCGTCGGTCCCCTTCCACGCCCTCCCCGCGGCGAATGCGCTGATCGCCTCCGGCCTCCGGCACACGGAGGCTGGCTATCCCCGGTCGATGAGGGCCGCCTGGCGCGCCCTGCGTCTCGAGACCTAGCCCGCCGGCCGCAGAACCCGGTCGACCAGGCGACGGGCCGCTGTGGCGGTGAGCCGCTTCAGCCCGAAGGTCGATTGATAGAAGAGCGTGCCGTAGATCATGTCGTAGAGATCGGCCGGCGGGTCAGTGGCCGCGATGAGGCCCTCCTTCTGCGCACGCATCAGAAGCGCCACACCGGCTGCCCGGCGTTCGCCAAGATAGCGCTCGCCGAAGGTGGCCGCGTTTCCGGTCGACCCTATGCATTCGGCGATCACGGCGAGCTGCACCCGACCGAAGGCACCGTTCAGGGCCGCGACGTAGGAGACGGCATGCGCTCGCACGATCGCAATCGGATGGCCGGTCTCGGGCAGCGGCAGGAAGGTACGCGCCTGTTCGAGGAAGGCATCGACGAGCAGCGCTTCGCGGGTCGGCCACCATTTGTAGATGGTGACCTTGGAGACGCCGGTGGCAGCCGCGACGCGTTCATAGGTCGTCGCCGACAGGCCCTTGGTTGCCATCAGGAGATAGGTCCCCTGCAGGATCGCCTGCTGCGCCGCCGTCGAACGCGGGCGGCCTGGACGACGGGCGGTGGTCGCGGAGCCGGGCTGGGGCGCAGTGCAGATCATCGACCAACTATGCGGGCCAGGCTGGTCCCGGCAAGTGGCGGACGCCGTCGGCGCAGCAAATTGCTGCCGGGCGAATTGCAGGAGTGCCACGTCCCATCGGGGCCTGGGGGCGCCTATGTGTTTTGGTGGCGGACGCAAAAACGCCGCCCTTTGAGGGGGCGGCGTTTTTGGGTTGGTTGCGGGGGAGCGCAACCAGCTTTACTTGCTTTTCCAAGCCGCCGCATAGCAGAGGCGACGGTCTCGGTGGGTTCATTCACAGAAAATAGTACTTAGCGCCCCTCG
>WOUR01000105.1 GCA_009772935.1 Rhodospirillaceae bacterium | reverse complement strand
CCTGCAAATCGAACAGACAATTCAAGTCAATATCAACGCCTACGCAATCGGCGACGACAAGGGCAGGATGCGCTACCCTCTCTTCGTGAGCCGCCAGCACTTCCCGCAATCAGTCGACCTGCTCTATGCGAACGACCACTGGTTCTGCATCCGCAGCTTCAGCCGATTCATGTCCGATGTCACGAAGCACAACGGGCACAAGTTCTTCTGCCGCCGCTGCCTCGGCCACTTCAGCACGCAGCCGATGCTCGACAAGCACACGCCCTACTGCGACCACGACGACTTCTCCGAGGAGCACATCACGATGCCGGACCCTGGCGAAATGCTCAAGTTCAGCAACCGGGACTGGCCGGCAATACAGTTCGCCCCGTTCACAGTCTATGCCGACTTCGAGTCGCTGACAATGCCAATCGATGAGCGGGTGCGCCAGACGACGCGCTACCAGCGGCACGTGCCCTGCTCGTACGGCCTGAAGATGGTGTCTCGATGCGCCGCGATCAATTCAATGGATTACGAGAGCTACACCGGCGAGGACTGTGTCGAGCACTTCCTGGCTCGCCTGCTCGAGCTGCGCGACCTGTGTGCCGGTGCGTGGGACCAGATCATCGAGATGAGCATGACGTGGCGCGACTGGGACAAGTACCGAGCCGCGACACACTGCACCGGCTGCAAGAAGGCATTCGTCGACGGCGATGTGAAAGTGCGCGACCACTGCCACCTGAGCGGCCGCTTCCGGGGCGTCATGCATCAGGCGTGCAACCTGAAGTCGAGGCAGGTCAAGCATTTGCACGTCTTCATCCACAACTTCCGCGGCTACGACTCGCACCTGATCATGCGCGCCTTCCGCCTCTCCCCCGAGCGCACGCTGCACGTCGTCGGCCAGTCGATGGAGAAGTACCTGACAATCGACTGGGGCCACGATATCAGCTTCAAGGACTCCTACCAGTTCTTGACGGCGTCGCTCGAGCGGCTGGTCAAGTCGATGGAGCCGAGCAAGTTCACGAACGTGAGGGACGATTTCCGCTTGATTTACATCGTCGACATCATCGAACGGTACCGCAAGAAGGGGCTGCTGCTGGCGAAGGGCGTGTACCCCTACGACTACATGAACGCGTGGGCGCGTTTCGAGGAGGACCACCTGCCGGTGCGCGCTGCATTCGACAATGGCCTGCGCGACGAGCCCTGCTCGGAAGCCGACTATGCGCGGGCGAAGGCGGTCTGGGCCGAGTTCGGCTGCCGCACGATGAAGGACTACCACGACCACTACCTCAAGTGCGACGTGCTTCAGCTGGCCGACCTGTTCGAAGAGTTCCGAAACCAGTTCCACTTCCACTACGGGCTCGACCCGGCGCAGTTCATCACGACGCCGCAGCTGTCCTGGGCGGCGATGCTCCGCTTCTGCCAAGTCAAGCGCCCGCTG
>WOUR01000037.1 GCA_009772935.1 Rhodospirillaceae bacterium | reverse complement strand
GAAAGATCGCCGACAAATGGATCAGAAGAATTTTATCGTCGCCATCGTCCTTTCGGTGCTGATCATCGTGGGCTGGCAGGTGGCGTTCCCGCCGTCCAAGCAGGCGACCAATACGACCCAGCAGCAGGCGACGACGCAGTCCGGTGCCCCCGCCGCACCGACGGGACAGCCGGGCGCCCCCGGCACGCAACCCGGTCCGGGCGCCGTGCCGACGCAGCAGCGGGTGGTCGGCCGCGGCGAAGCCGTGGCGCTCACGCCGCGTGTCACCTTCAACACCGCCGAGCTCACCGGCTCGCTCTCGCTCAAGGGCGCGCGCATCGACGACGTGCAGCTCGTGAAGTACCGCGAAACCATCGATCCCAAGAGCCCGCCGGTGCCCGTCCTGTCGCCGGTCGGCAGCGCGCATCCCTACTACGCCGAGTTCGGCTGGTCCTCGTCCGATGCCGCGATCAAGGTTCCCGGCCCCGAAACGGTGTGGACCTCCGACTCGCCGACGGTGGCGCCCGGCAAGCCGGTCAAGCTGACCTGGGACAATGGCGAAGGGCTGGTGTTCGGTCTCACGGTTTCGATCGACGAGTTCTTCATGTTCGACGTGAAGCAGAGCGTCGACAACAAGACCGACAAGCCGGTGACCCTGTTCCCGTGGAGCCTCATCGTCCGCTACGGCGAGCCGACCTATGAGGGCATGTACATCCTGCATGAGGGTCCGTACGGCGTCTTCAACGGCACGCTGAAGGAATTCAGCTATTCCGACTTCAAGGGCAACAAGCAGCAGAAGATCGCCACGACGGGCGGCTGGGTCGGCATCACCGACAAGTACTGGATGTCCGTGCTGGTGCCCGACCAGAAGTCCAAGGTCGACGTCTCGATCAAGCAGACCGGCGCGGGCGCCGACGTGAAATACCAGATCGATTATGTCGCGAACGGAGTCACGGTCGCTCCCGGTGCCAACGCCACGACGGATGCCAAGCTGTTCGCCGGCGCGAAGATCGTGCGGGTGATCTCCGACTACGAAAGCAAGTACGGCATCGAGAAGTTCGACCTCACGATCGACTGGGGCTGGTTCTGGTTCTTCACCAAGCCGCTGTTCTGGCTGCTCGAGTGGCTCTACGTGCATCTTGGCAATTTCGGCCTGTCGATTCTTGTGCTGACCGTGATCGTGAAGGCCGTGTTCTTCCCGCTGGCCAACAAGTCCTATGCGGCGATGAGCAAGATGAAGCGGCTCCAGCCCGAAATGGAGAAGCTCAAGGAGCGCTATGGCGAGGACCGCCAGCGCATGAACCAGGAGCTGATGCAGCTCTATCGCCGCGAGAAGGTGAACCCGGCGGCGGGCTGCCTGCCCATCCTCGTGCAGATCCCGGTGTTCTTCGCGCTCTACAAGGTGCTCTACACAACGATCGAGATGCGGCACCAGCCGTTCTACGGCTGGATCAAGGACCTGTCCGCGCCCGATCCGCTCACGATCCTGACCGGCTTCGGGATGTTCCCGTGGGACGTCCCGTCGTTCCTGCACTTCTTCAACATCGGCATCTGGCCCATGATCATGGGCGTCACGATGTATCTGCAGCAGAAGCTGAACCCGCAGCCGACCGATCCGGTGCAGGCGCGCGTGTTCCAGTTCCTGCCGATCCTGTTCACCTTCATGCTGGCGCCCTTCGCCGCCGGCCTGGTGATCTACTGGGCGTGGAGCAACACGCTGTCGATCGCGCAGCAGTACATGATCATGCGCCGCCACGGCGCGCCGATCGGCGGCAAGGCGGTGCCGGCGACACCCGCACCGGTGGCCCAGGCCAACGAAAAGAAGGGCGGCAAGGGCTCCGGCAAGAAGAACTGATGCCGGACAAGTCGCCTGACGAGATCGAGAAGGGGCATTCGCCGGCCGAGATCGAGGCGGCCCGCAAGCTATTTGCGGGCCCCTGCGACTTCGTCTCGGGCGCCGCGTCGATCGAATCGCTGCCCGGCATTTCGCTGCCGGAAGTGGCCTTCGCCGGCCGCTCCAACGTCGGCAAGTCGAGCCTGGTGAACGCCCTCACCGGCCGGCGCACCTTGGCGCGCGTCTCGGCCAATCCCGGTCACACGCGGCAGGTCAATTTCTTCAACCTGGCCGACCGTCTGATGCTGGTCGACCTGCCCGGTTACGGCTTCGCCAAGGTGTCGCGCTCGATGAAGGAGACATGGCAGGACCTCGCCTCGGCCTACCTGCGCGGCCGTCCGACGCTGATGCGCATCTTCGTGCTGATCGACAGCCGTCACGGGGTGAAGGAGAGCGATCGCGAGACGATGCGCAACCTCGACAGCGCCGCCGTCTCCTACCAGCTCCTCCTCACCAAGACCGACTATCTGCGCGCGGCCGACCTCCCGCGCGCCGTCAAGGCGGCCGAGGCGATCGCCCGCAAGCACGGGGCCGCCCATCCCGAGGTCCTGCCGACCAGCAGCGAGACCGGCTTCGGCATTCCCGAACTGCGCGCCGAGATCGTCGCCGTCGCACAGGTTTAGCGCTCATACGACCTCATCCTGAGGAGGCCCGCAGGGCCGTCTCGAAGGATGGGCAACGGACGTGGTGCTCGTGCCCACCCTTCGAGACGCGCTCCTGTGGAGCGCTCCTCAGGGTGAGGTCGTTGTTGAAGGTTCGTTCCCGGCTAAGCCGCGTCGTGGAAGATCAGGCCGAGCGTGAAGCGCTCGCCGGTGCGCAGGCTCGAGACGCCGTGGCGCATCGCGGTGCGGTGCCAGCCGCGGAGCCCCTTCGCCGGCCGCTCGTTCACGGCGAAGATCGCGGCATCGCCCTGCTCCAGCGGCACGACCTCGCCGCGTGACTGCATGCGGGCGCGCTGCTCGACCAGCATGAACTCGCCGCCGGTGAAATCCCGGCCCGGCGCGCTCAGCAGGACGACGACCTGCAGCGGGAAGACCATCTCGCCGTAGAGGTCGCGGTGCAGGCAATTGTAGTCTCCGGGCCCGTAGCGCAGCAGGAGCGGCGTCGGTCGGGTCTGGCCGGCTTGGTGGCATTCGCGCAGCCAGTCCTTCAGGTCGGGCGGGAAGCGCTTGGGTCGCCCCAGCCGTGCGTTCCACTCGTTGGCCACTTTGGCGAGTTCGGGATAGAGCGCCTGGCGCAGCCGCTCGACGGACGCCGGCAGATCGTAGGCGAAGTACTGGTACTCGCCCTGACCGTAGCCGTGGCGCTGCATGACGATATGCTTGCGAAACCGCGCCTGCTCGGGCCACAGCGCGGCCAGCGCGCGGCATTCCTCGGGGCCGATCAGGTTGCGGACCACGGTGAAGCCACGATCGGCCAGGGTTTCGCTGTCGAGGCGGTGGGAAGCTGCCATGCGGACATCCTGACGCGGCGGGTCCGGTTCTTCTATCCGTAAGCCGCCTGATATATTATGCGCCTCGGCGATTGCTCGGCCCTCTCCCGAACCGGAGAGGGCTTTCGTTCAACTGGGGATGCTGTGAAATGGCCGAGGCTGTTCAACCGGACAAGGAGCAGAAGCGGCTCATCCGCATGGCGGAGACCATCTCCAAGGCGCTCCCCTACATGCGCCGGCACAACGACGCCACCTTCGTCGTGAAATATGGCGGCCACGCCATGACCGACCCGAAGCTCGGCGACCTGGTCGCCCGCGACGTCGTGCTGATGAAGCAGGTCGGCATGAACCCGATCGTGGTCCATGGCGGCGGGCCCCAGATCAACAAGATGCTGGAGCGGGTCGGCGTCAAGAGCACGTTCGTGAACGGACTGCGCGTCACCGACGCCGCGACGATGGAGATCGTCGAAATGGTCCTGGCCGGCTCGATCAACAAGGCGATCGTGGCCGACATCAACGAGTGCGGCGGCATCGCCGTCGGCATCTGCGGCAAGGACGGCAACCTGATCCTGGCCAAGAAGGTCACCGAGATGCGCGATCCGAAGACCGGTGAGCTGCTCAAGGTCGACCTGAAGCAGGTCGGCGAGCCCGCTCGCATCAACGTCATGGTGCTGGAACAGCTGCGCCGCGCCGATGTTATCCCGGTGGTCGCCCCGATCGGGTTCGGCGTCGACGACGAGCTGACCTACAACATCAATGCCGACACTTCGGCCGGCGCGATTGCCGGCGCGATGAAGGCCAAGCGCCTGCTGTTCCTGACCGACGTCCCGGGCGTCCTCGACAAGGACGGCAAGGTGATCTCCGACATGACGATCGACCAGGCCCGCGCCCTCATCGCCGACGGCACGATCTCCGGCGGCATGATTCCCAAGGTCGAGAACTGCATCGATGCCGTGAATTCGGGCGTCGAAGCCGCCGTCATCATGGACGGGCGCGTGCCGCACTGCCTCCTGCTCGAGGTCTTCACCGAGGCCGGCGTCGGCACGATGGTGCGCCGCACGTGATTCCCGGCGTGACCTTGAAAAGCCCCATTCCCCCGCATATTTAGGCCCGATGGCTCTCCTGCCCATCCTGACCGCGCCCGATCCGCGCCTGAAGAAGAAGTCCCTGCCCGTCGAGACGGTGGACGCCGGCGTCCGCCAGCTCATGGATGACATGCTGGAGACGATGTACGACGCGCCGGGCATCGGCCTCGCCGCGCCGCAGGTCGGCGTGCTGAAGCGCGTCATCGTGCTCGACATCGACCGCGAGGACACCAAGACCGGCCCGCTCTTCATGGCCAACCCCGAGATCGTCGAAGCCTCCGATGAGGACGTCTCCTACGAGGAAGGCTGCCTGTCGGTGCCCGATCACTATTCCGATGTGGTCCGTCCGGCCAAGGTTACCGTCCGCTATCTCGACCGCGACGGCAAGCAGCAGGACCTTGCCTGCGAGGGCCTGCTGGCGACCTGCGTCCAGCACGAGATCGACCATCTCGACGGCGTGCTGTTCATCGACCACATCTCGGCGCTGAAGCGAAACATGATCCTTCGCAAGCTCCTCAAGGCGCGGAAGGAACAGGAACGCGAGGAGGCCGAGCGCGGCCCGGTCAAGGCGAAGGCCAAGGACCCCGAGCACGCGATCTGACGCTTTGGGGCGGGCTCGAAGCGCCGAACACGATCGCAGCGTTTTCGAACGACGCGCTTATCTTTGAGACCCGAACATGTCCCGCATCTTCTGCAGGTAGTGCGCCTCCGACGTCGACCAGCGCAGTTCCGCAAGGAGCTTCGAATCGGCGCCGGCGGGATAGCGGATCCGGTCACTTTCGTCCGTCGCAGCCATGAACGTCGCTTCGGCAACTTCCGCCTCGGTGCAGTAGCGCGTCGGGTAGTTGGCCATGTTGGCGAAGCAGGACTGTGTGAAGGCGCCATACTCTTCCGGAAACACGTCCTGCATGCGCGCGCTGCCGTTGGCCGTGAGGTTGGTCGTCGGTGCGTAGCCGGGCTCGACCAGACGCGCCTTGATATCGAAGGCGCCCAGCTCATACGAGAGCGACTCCGTAAAACCTTCGACGGCACACTTGCTGGCGGCATAGACCGCGACCAGCGGCATGACGCCCAGGGTGACGCTCGACGTCACGTTGATGATGGTGCCGTGTCCCTGCCGTCGCATCTGGGGGATGATGGCGCGACAGGTTGCGAAGACGCCGAACGTGTTGGTCTCGAAGATCTCGCGCATCAGGCTGTTGGGCGTCGCCTCGACGACCGAAGCGAGGCCGATGCCGGCGTTGTTCACCAGCACGTCGATGGCGCCAAAGGCGGCGATGCCATCGGTGATCGCCCGGTCGATGCTGGCGGTGTCTGTGACGTCGAGCGGCAGCAGCTTCAGCCGCTCCGACGAGCTGGCGAACACTGTCGGATCCGGCCGCCGCATGGTGGCGAGCACGTTCCAGCCGCGATCAAGGAAAAGCTCGACCATCGCCTTGCCGTAGCCGGATGAGGTGCCGGTGATGAGGACTGTCTGGGCCATGTGATGCTCCGCTGGCGGTTGGTGTGCCCAGGATAGTCATCTGGCTGGGATGATATATAATCCGAAGTCCGTGATTGATTATGAATCGTCCAGAATGGATCCGTTCAGCGACGTCATCGGGCTGTTGCGACCCCACGCTGCCCTGTCCAAGCCGATCACCGGCCGGGGCCGCTGGGGCGTGGGCTACGACGCCTACGATCAGCCGGGCTTCGGCCTCGTGCTCGATGGCCGGTGCTGGCTGGCGCTCGACGGCGGCGAGCCGGTGCTGCTGGAGCGCGGCGACTTCGTGCTGCTGCCTGCATCCCCCGCCTTCGCCCTGTTCAGCCATCCCGGCGTCGCCTGCGAGCGGGTCGAGCCGTCGGAGAAGCCTGTCCGGCACGGCGACCCCGACGGCGATCCCGACGTGCAGATTCTGGGCGGCGCCTTCCGGATCGAGCCGGTCAATGCCGCGCTGCTGACCGGTCTGTTGCCACGCATGATCCATGTCCGCGCCGCCGAAAGCGATACGACCCGCCTCGCGCGCCTCGTCCAACTGCTGCGCGAGGAATGTGAGGCCGACCAGCCCGGCCGCGAGATGATCCTGCAGCGCCTGCTCGAGGTCATGCTGGTCGAATGCCTGCGTCGACCCGGTGTCGAGGCCGATACTTTGCCGACCGGCCTGCTGGCGGGGCTGCGCGATCCGGCGCTCGCCGGCGCCCTGCGCGCGATGCATCAGGATGTCCGCGGCGGCTGGACGGTCGCCGAACTTGCACGTCTCGCCGGCATGTCGCGCTCGGCGTTTGCCGCCCGTTTCACCCGAGCGCTGGGCTGCGCCCCGATGGAGTATCTCGCGCGCTGGCGGATGGCGCTGGCACAGGATGCACTCGGGCGCGGGGCGAAGTCGCTCGATCGTCTTGCCGACGACATCGGCTACGAATCCGCCAGCGCTTTCAGTACGGCCTTTCGCCGACGGGTCGGTATCTCTCCCGGCGCGTTCGCCCGATCTCGGGAAAGTGCGGCTCAGTCGATCAGCTTGCCGTCGGCGTCGAAGAACGGGTACGGGCCGTCATAGTCGCCGATGACGGCGGCGTGGGTGACCAGCTGGCCGTCGTTCCACCAGTGCAGCATGAAACCCGGCGGCTCCATGCGGAAGCGGCTGGGGGCATCGGGATGGATGTCGAGCGCGACCTGATGCGCGGGACTGGGGCAGGTCAGGGCGGGGCGACCGCCGACCTGAGCGTGGATCGTGCGATGGAGATGGCCGCACAGGATCAGCTCGACCTGGTCGTGACGCGCCACGATCCCGGCAAAGGCTTCGCGGCCTGAAAGGCCGATCTTGTCCATGTGGCCGATGCCGGTGACGAAGGGCGGATGGTGCATCATCACCAGCGTCGGCACATCGGGCCGTTCGGCCAGCGCGCGGTCGAGCCAGTCGAGCCGCTCGTGGCAGAGTTCGCCGCCGCCCTGCCCCGGGATCAGCGTGTCGAGGCCGATGAGGCGCAGCGGATAGTCGTCGATCGCGAACTGGAGGAACTTCCCTTCCGTTGGCAGATAGCCGCCGTCGCGGAAGGCGTCGCGCATCGCCTCGCGCTCGTCGTGATTGCCGGGGATGGCGATGACGCGCTGCCTGATCGGCGCCAGAATCGACTTCAGGTGCTCGTACTCTTCCGGTCGTCCGAGATCGACCAGGTCGCCGGTCAGCAGGACGATGTCGGGCTGCGGGCTGAGCGCCAGCAGCTCCTGCACGCAGCGGCGCAGCATCGAAGCCGTGTCGACTTTCCTGTAGGCGAGCTTGCCCGGCAGCTTGATATGGGTGTCGGTGATCTGGGCGATCAGCATGGCAGTCTCCTCACAGGACCAGCAGGCCACGGGGATCGATGGCGAGCCCGACGGCGTCGCCGTGGCTGAAATCGCGCCGCGCCGTGCTTTCGATCACCAGTGGCTGCGCTTCGCCCACGTCGACGAACAGGCGCGTGCGATCGCCCAGGAAGAAGGCGGCCGCGACGGTGCCGTTCAGCCCGGTCGCTTCGCCGCTCTCGACCACGCGGATGTCCTCGGGCCGGAACAGGATCTCGGTCGCGCTGGCCGGCGCCTCGGGCCAGGCGAGGCCGCCCGCCTTGCAGGTGAAGGTGCCATTGCTCACGCGGCCAGTCAGGCGGTTCATCGTGCCGATGAACTCGGCCACGAAGCGGGTGGCCGGGCGCTGGTAGATGTCACGCGGCTTGCCGATCTGGGCGACCCGGCCATGCTCCATGACGACGATGCGATCGCCCAGCGCCATCGCCTCGGCCTGGTCGTGCGTCACATAGATTGCGGTGATGCCGAGCGACCGCAGCAGCGAATCGATCTCCAGGCGCAGCGTGTCGCGCAGCTTGGCGTCTAGCGCCGTCAGCGGCTCGCCGCGATGGCGCGCGCCAGTGCCACGCGCTGGCGCTGGCCGCCCGAGAGCTGGTCGATGCGGCGGTCCGCGAGGCGCGTGATCTGCATCATGGCCAGCATCTCGGAGACGCGGGCCTTGATCTGTGCGTCGGGCACCTTCCGGATCTTCAGGCCGTAGCCGACGTTGCCGGCGACGGTCATGTTGGGGAACAGCGCATAGGACTGGAACACCATGCCGACGTTGCGCTGCTCGATCGGCAGGTGCGTGACATCGGCGCCGTCGAACAGCACCTTGCCCCCGGCATCGGGCTCCTCGAGGCCGGCGATGATGCGAAGCGTCGTGGTCTTGCCGCAGCCCGAGGGACCCAGGAACACGACGGTCTCGCCGGCATCGATGGCGAGGTCGAGCGGCTCCAGTGCTTTGGTGCCGTCGGCGAAGGTCTTCGCGCAGTTCGTCAGGGCAATGGAGACGGGTTTGTTGCCGGCGTCGGTCATTCGGCGTCCTCCGCCACGAACTTCGCGGAGCGCGGCTTGGCGAAGGCCTGCAGCGCCAGCAAGAGCGGCATGATCATCAGGAAGAACACGAGGGTATAGGCACTGCCGACTTCCAGCCGCAGCGAGGCATAGGCATCGGCGAGACCCACCGGGAGCGTCTTGGTGAAGGGCGTATGCAGCAGCCAGGTCATGTTGAACTCGCCCATCGACAGGGTCACGACCATCAGCGAGCCGGCGAGGATGCCCTGCCGGCAGTTCGGCAGGACGATGTCGCGGAAGCGCGGCCAGAAGCCGGCGCCCAGCGACGCCGCGCCCTCTTCGAGCGTCTTGAGGTCGATGGCGCTCAGCACCGCCAGCACGCTGCGCACCATGAACGGCAGGGTGAACAGCACGTGGCCCACCAGGATGAAGGCCCACGAGGTGCGGAAGCCCGAGAGGCTGCCATAGGTGACGATCAGCGCCAGCGCGGTCGCGAGCCCCGGCACCGCCACCGGCAGCACCAGCATCTCCTCGAGCGCCCGCGTCAGCGCCGTCTGCCGCTTGGCCAGCACGTAGGCGGCCGGCACGCCGATCACCAGCGTCACCGCGAGGCAGGCCAGCGACAGGCCGATCGAGAGGAAGATCGTGTCGCGATAGCCGTTCCACACTTCCATGACCCAGCGCAGGGTGAGGCCGCTCTCGATGCCGACGAAATAGTTCACGGTGAGGCCGGCCATGATCGAGAGGATCACCGGCACGACCAGGAAGGCAGAGACCAGCAGGGTGAAGCCGAGCTGGAGATAGAAGAGGCCGCGGCGCTTCATGTCAGCCTGCCGCCGCGACGCTGGAACCGGCGGCGGTGCGCGCCACCGCGAGCACCAGCCAGGTGACGATGCCCAGCACGAAGCTCAGCGCCGCCGCCATGGCGATGTTCGCCGACAGGGTGAACTCGGTGTAGATCACCATGGGCAGCACGTTGATCTTGGCGGCCAGCGTGAAGGCGGTGCCGAACGCGCCGACCGCGGTCGCGAAGCAGATCGCGCCGGCCGAGATGAAGGCGGGCTTCAGGCCGGGGATGATGACGTCGAGCAGCACGCGCCATGGCGAGGCGCCCAGCGACCGCGCCGCCTCCTCGAGCTTGGGGTCGAGCTTCTCGGCCGCCGCCATCACGGTGAGGATGGTGCGCGGGATGGAAAAGTAGACGTAGCCCATGAACAGGCCGGCGAGCGTATAGGCGAATACCAGCTTCTCGCCGGTCAGCGCCTGCGTCACCTGGCCGATCAGCCCCTGGCGGCCGGCCAGCATGATCACCATGAAGCCGATGACAACGCCGGGGAAGGCCAGCGGAAAGGTCAGCATCGATACGAGCAGCGCGTTGCCGGGAAACCTGTGGCGCTGCAGGAACACGCCCGAGACGCCGCTGATCACCAGCGTCACCGCCGTCGTCGCGGCTGCCACGGCCATCGTCGAGAGCAGGCTGTCGAGATAGAGCGAGTCGGTAAGGATGGCGGCATAGGCCGCCCAGCCGGTCTTGCCGCTGCCGCCGATGAAGAAGAGGCGCGCCATCGGCAGCAGGAAGAAGGCCGCGAAGACGATGCCGGCGGGCAGCAACAGAAGGATCAGTCGGCGGGTTTCATGCCGCATGGTTGGCGGTTCCTCAAACGAGCGGAAGCGGGACGGCCTTGCGGCCGTCCCGCTGCGTTGTCGATGACCCTTTGACGGTCAGTTCACTTCCTTGCGGTAGCGCTCGACGATCTGCGGCTGCGCCTTGGCGAGGCTCTTCAGGTCCACCGCCTTGGCGCGGGCATATTCCGCGTCGGGCAGAAACTTGGCCTTGGCCTCGGAAGAAAGCCTGTCGGCGAAGACGGGCCGCAGATAGGCATTGCCCCACATCGCCTGGCTCTCGTCGGACAGCACGAAGTCGAGCACCTTCTTGCCGTTCTCGGCGTTCGGGCCCTTGTTCACCAGCGCCATCACATAGGGGAACACCAGCGTGCCCTCCTTCGGGATCACGAACTGCACCGGCGCCTTGTCGGTGTACTGGCCGCGATAGGCGTTGAAGTCGTAGTCGAGCAGGATCGGGATCTCGCCCGAGATCACGCGCGCGTACGAGGTCTGCTTCGGCACGATCGGCTGGTTCTTGGCCAGTTCCTTGAAGAACTTGATGGCCGGATCGAGATTGTCGTAGGTGCCGCCCAGCGCGAGGTTGATCGCCATCACGCCGAGCTGGCCGACGGCCGCGGAGGTCGGGTCGAGATAGCCGACCATGCCCTTGTATTCGGGCTTCAAGAGGTCGGCCCAGCTCTGCGGTACCGGCTTGTTGCCGAGCGCGGCCTTGTTCACGAACAGGCCGAGCGTGCCGGAGTGGATGGTGAACCAGTTGCCGTCGGGATCCTTGAGGTCGGCCGGGATCTTCTCCCAGTTCTTGGGCTTGTACGGCGTCAGCACGCCGGCATCCTTGGCCGGGTCGGCCGCGATGCCGCCGAGATAGGTGACGTCGGCCACGGGATTGGCCTTCTCCGCGATCAGCGCGGCGATGGCCTGGCCGGAGTTCTTGTTGTCCGGCGGCACCTGGATGCCGAGCTTGGCCTGGATGGCCTTGAGCTGCGAGCCCCAGTCGGCCCACTCCGGCGGGCAGTTGTAGCAGATGGCCCGCTGCTGGGCGGCGGCGCCCGGGATGTTGGCCACGGCGGCGATGCCGAGCGCGGCCGCGAATACGAGATGCTTCAGCATGAGATCAACCCCTCCTTGTTTGACTTGTCGACTCGTTGGACTCGGACTCGTTGGACCAGATGACGAGACGGACGCCGGCCTCCTGCAGCTGGCGGGCGATGGCGTCGGGCACCGGGCGGTCGCTGAACACGGCGCTCGCCTCGGTGATGTGGCCGCCGCGCACCGTGCCGCCGCGGCCGAACTTGGAATGATCGAGCACCAGGAAGCGCTGGCGGCAGTGGGCGGCGAGCGCGCTGCGCATCGTCACCTCGTCGGTGCTGAAGTCGAGCAGCGTGCCGTCCTCGGCGACGCCGCCGACGCCGTAGATGCCGATGTCGGCGGCGAAGCGGCCGAAGAAGCCGTGCGCCTCGCCCGCCACCACGTCGCGGTCGAGGTTGCGCAGGCGGCCGCCCGCGACGGTGATCTCGCAGGAGGCGCTGCGGCTGAGCGCCAGGGCGACGTTCAGATTGTTGGTCATGACCCGCAGGCCGGCATGGTCGGCCAGCGCCAGCGCGCACTGCTCGGGCGTGGTGCCGATGCCGAAGAACAGCGAGGCGCCGTCAGGCACTTCGCGCGCCACCAGCCGGGCGATGCGGCGCTTGGCGTCGATGTTCAGGACCTGGCGGGCGGGGTAGGCGAGGTTCTCGCCCTCGGGCGGCAGCTCGACGCCGCCGTGGCGCCGCCGCAGCAGGCCGCGGTCGCAGAGCAGGTTGACGTCGCGCCGGATCGTCTGCGGCGTGACGCCAAACTGGAGGGACAGCGCCTCTATCGCCTGGAACCCGTCACTCCGGACGCGTTCGACGATGGCGCGGGCGCGTTCTTCCGCCTGCATTCCCGGATCCTGTGCCCGCTTCCTGTCCCGATCGATCTGCATGGTTCGAACGAACACTGCAGGCCGTTGTTTTCGTTCACATGACTTTCATATGAACATTCGGAGACGTCAAGCGAAGGGCGGAGCGAAGCTCGGCCCTTCGAGCGTCAGGACATTGCGCAGCAATGTCCGGGAGCGCCGAAGAAAGGACGATCAGCCCCGGAGCATTTCAGGATCGAGCGGTTCTACGCCGCCAGCACGCAACGTACGGCGTGCGCTGCCTCGACATCGCGCAGCGACGGGATCGCCGTGGTGCAGTCGGGGCGGACGAACTTGCAGCGCGGGGCGAAGCTGCAGCCGGCGGGGACTTCGGCGAGGTCGGGCGGCGCGCCGGGAATGGATTCCAGGCGCTGGCCGCGCATGCCGTCGTGCACGGTCGAGGCCAGCAGGCCGCGGCTGTAGGGATGCTGCGGCGCGTCGACCATGCGCTCGACCGGGGCCATCTCGACCAGCTTGCCGGCATACATGACGCCGATCCGGTCGGAGACCTCCACGGCCACGCCGATATCGTGGGTGACGAAGATGACGCCGAGGTTGAACTCGCGCTGCAGCTCGCGGATCAGCAGCAGCACCTGGATCTGCACCGTGGCATCCAGGGCGGTGGTCGGCTCGTCGGCCAGCAGCAGGGTCGGATTGCACGACAGTGCGAGCGCGATCATGGCGCGCTGGCGCATGCCGCCCGACATCTCGTGCGGGTAGGCCTTGAGCCGCTGCGCCGGCGAGGGAATGCGCACCATCTCCAGCAGGTCCTTGGCGCGCTTCATCGCCTCGGTCTCGCTCTTGCCGGTGTGACGGCGGACCGTCTCGGCGATCTGCTGGCCGATGGTGAAGACCGGATCGAACGCGGTCGCCGGCTCCTGGAAGATCATCGAGACGCGTTGCCCGCGCAGGTCGGACAGCGCCTTGGGGGCCATGTCGAGGATCTCGTCGCCCTCGAGCTTGATGCTCCCCGACCATTTCGTGCGATGCTCGGGATGCAGGCGCAGGATCGAGCGCAGGGTGACGCTCTTGCCGGAGCCGGATTCGCCCAGGATGCCGAGCGTCTCGCCGCGCGCCAGGTCGAAGCTGACGCCGTTGACGGCATGCACCGTGCGATCGGGCGTCACGAAGGTGACGTGAAGGTCGCGGACCTGAAGCAGGTTGGTCATGCCGCCCTCGCCTTGGAATGGCCCGAGCCCGCCACCCTCATGTGGCAGGCCACGGCCTGGTGTCCGGTATCGGCCAGCAGCGGCTCGGTGCGAGCGCAAACGTCTTCCGCGAACGGGCAACGCGTGCGGAACCGGCAGCCCGAGGGCGGATCGATCGGATTGGGCGGATCACCCTGGATCGGCGCCTCGTGGGTCCGCTTGCGCGGATCCATCGACGGCCGCGCCGACAGCAGCGCCCGCGTGTAGGGATGCTGCGGATTGCCGTAGATCGCCTCGACCGGGCCCAGCTCGACGATCTTGCCGAGATACATGACCAGAACGCGGTCGCTGAGATACTGCACGACGTTGAGGTCGTGGCTGATGAAGACATAGGTCAGGTCGAGCTCGGTCTTGAGGTCGACCAGCATGTTCAGCACCTGCGCCTCGACCGACTTGTCGAGCGCCGACACCGCCTCGTCGAGGATGATCAGCCGCGGCCTGAGCGCCAGTGCGCGCGCGATGTTCACCCGCTGCCGCTGGCCGCCCGACAGTTCGTGCGGATAGCGGGTGGCGTAGTTCGCCGGATCGAGGCCGACCTTGCTCAGAAGATCGCGCACCCGCTCGCGCGCCTCGGCGGCCGGCAGCCCGTGGGCGCGCGGCGCGAAGGCCAGCGTCTCGGCGATGGTGAGGCGCGGGTTGAGCGAGGCGTAGGAATCCTGGAACACCATCTGCACCTGGCGGCGCAGTTCGTTCACCGTGATGCCGTGCGGCTCGTCGACCGGATCGCCGTCCAGCACCATCGTGCCCTTGTCCGGCTTGATCAGGCGGATCAGAAGGCGCGCCACCGTCGACTTGCCGCAGCCTGATTCGCCCACCACGCCCAGGGTCTCGCCCTTGGCGACCGAGAGGGTGAGATCGTCGACCGCGCGCACGACCTTGGTGGTGCGGCCGAGCAGGCCACCGGCGACCGGAAAATGCTTGCGCAGGCCGGTGGCCAGCAGCAGCGGCTGGGCCGGGCCGCCGCGATCCTGGATGGGGAGCAGCGTGTCCATGTCAGGCCTTCACGTCCATGGCCGCGCGCAGGCCATCGCTCATCAGGTTGAAACAGATCGAGGTGATGAAGATCATCACGCCCGGCAGCGCCGCGAGGACCGGGTTGACGTAGATCGCCTGGCGCAGCGTGTTCAGCATCAGGCCCCACTCCGGTTCCGGCGGCTTGACGCCGAGACCGAGGAAGCTGAGGCCCGCGGCCAGGATGATCGCGACGCTGATCAGCGATGTCGCATAGACCAGGATGGGCCCCAGCACGTTGCCCAGCACATGGACCCGGACGATGGTGAAGGAAGAGGCGCCGCTGGCCTTGGCCGCGTCGACGAAGTCGAAGCCGCGCACCTGCGTGGTGACGCTCTCCGAGACGCGGCAGATCGGCGGGATGAACACCAGCGTGAGCGACAGCAGCGTGTTCTCCGTGCCGGCGCCCATCGCGCCCGACAGCGATATCGCGAGCAGCACCGACGGGAAGGCGTAGAACACGTCCATGATGCGCATGATCGCCATGTTGGTCTTGCCCCCGACGAAGCCGGCGAGAATGCCAAGGCTGCCGCCGATCAGCAGCGCGCAGACGACCGGCGTCACGCCCATGAACAGCGACAGCCGGCCGCCGTAGATCAGGCGGGCGAACATGTCGCGTCCCAGCTCGTCGGTGCCCAGCCAATGGTTGGGCGAGCCCAGCGGATAGAGGCGGCGCAGCATCGAGGTCTTGTAGGGATCCGCCAGATTGAGATAGGGCGCGGCCATCGACGCCAGCACCAGCAGGATCAGGATGGCCGCGCAGATCAGCGTGACCGGGTCGCGGCGCAGTCGTCGGCCGACCGACTGCCAGTAGCCGCGGCCGGCGGAGGTGGGGGTCGGTTTCACCAGGATGGCGCCGCCGACGTCGAGGGAGGGGCTTTGCAGGGCCATGGGGGTCAGCCTCGCTTGATGCGGGGATCGACCATGGTCTGAATGATGTCCACGGTCAGGTTGAGGAGCATGAAGAAGCCGGCCAGCACCAGGGTCGTGCCCTGCAGGATCGGCAGGTCGCGACGGAAGATGGCGCTGTTCAGCAGGAAGCCGGTGCCCGGCCAGGCGAACACCGTCTCGATCAGGATCGAGCCGCCGATCAGGTTGCCGGCCTGCAGGCCCATGACGGCGAGGCAGGTCGGGGCGGCGTTCTTCAGCACATGGAACAGGATGCGGCTGTCGCGCATGCCCTTGGCCTGCAGCGCCGTCACGAATTCCATGTTGAGCGTTTCCTTCACGGTGGAGCGCACCGTGCGGGTGACGACGCCGAGCGGGATCACCGACAGCGCGATGGTCGGCAGCACCATGTGGGCGAGGTGCGCCCGGTCGAACTTCCAGCCGGTGGAATTCTCCGGCCCGATGCCCATGGGTGGCAGCGCGCCCAGTTCGACGGCAAAGATGATGACCAGCACGATCGCCAGCCAGAAGTGGGGCACGCTGACGCCGATCAGCGAGATCACCGTCACCAGCCGGTCGACGATGCGCGACTTGGCATAGGCGGCCGCGGTGCCCAGGATGACCGCGAGGCTGAAGGCGAGCAGCGTGGCCGCGATCGCCAGGATGATGGTGTTGCCGAAGGCGCTGCCGACTTCCGCCGCCACCGACCGGCCGGTGCCGATCGAGGTGCCGAGATCGCCGGTCAGGGTCACGCCGAGCCAGCGCAGGTACTGCACCGGCAGCGGCTTGTCGAAGCCGTAATACTCCTTGAGCTTGTCGACCACTTCCTTCGGCGCGTCGGGCGGCACGATCGCCGAGATCGGATCGCCCGGCGCCAGGTGCACCAGCGCGAAGACGAGCAGCGACACGCCGAACGCGACGGGGATCAGGTAGATCAGGCGGCGTAGGGCATAGAGGAGCATTGCGGCCCGCCTCTCGTTTGTTTGCTGTGAGTTACTTGATTTCGACCGGCGTCAGGTCCTGGAACCAGCTCTGCGCCTGCACGAAGCCCTTCACCTTGGGGCTCATGGCGCGCGGATTGAGGTCGTGCGCGATCCAGACCCAGTAGGCCTGGTCGACGACGTAGCCGTGCACCTCGGACAGGGCCTTGGTCTGCTCGGCCTTGTCGAAGCTCGTATGCGCCTTGTTGATCATGGCATCGAGCTTCTCGTCCTTCAGGATGCCCCAGTTGGCGCCGACCGGCGGGACGAAGTTGCTGTTCATCAGGCGCGTGAAGGCCGAATAGGGATCGACGGTGGCGCGGCTGATGTTGATGCCGTTGACGCCCGCCTTCTTGGCATTGTCACCCGTCGCCGGCTGGAAGGAGAAGTTCACCAGCGCGTTCCATTCCATCACCTCGAACGAGGCGTCGAAGCCGACGGCGTTCAGGTTCTCCTGTACGTATTCGTTCATCGGCAGCGGCAGCATCTGTCCGGAGCCAGAGGTCGAGATGGCGATCTTGATCTTGGGCTTGTTGGTCGCGCTGTAGCCCGCCTCGGCCAGCAGCTTCTTGGCTGTCGCCGGGTCGTACTTGATGTCGAAGGCGGGCGAGCCGAACCACGGATGGCCGGGATAGACATGGCCCTTCGACTGGACCATCAGCCCGCCCAGCAGCTTGTTGAGGCCGGCACGATCGATGGCGAGGTTGGCCGCCTTGCGCACGCGGACGTCCGTCCACGGCGAGCCTTCGACCATGGAGGGCTGGTAGGCCCAGTTGTGCGGGTACTTGTTGGTGATGATGGTCATGCCGCCCTGCTTGAGGCGCGGAATGGCATCGGGGGCGGGCACCTCGATCCAGTCCACCTGGCCCGCCAGCAGCGCCGCCGTGCGGGTTGCGGCCTCCGGCATCGGGAACAGGATCACCTTGTCGAGCTTCGGCACCCGGGCCTTTTCCCAGTAGTCGGCGTTGCGCGAGAGTTCCATGCGCTCGCGCGGTACGACGCGGTCGACCTTGAACGGGCCGGTGCCCGACGGGTTGAGCGCGACCTTGTTCCAGTCCTTGCCCTGCTTCTCCCAGTTCGCGGGGCTCGAATAGAAGACGTAGGACATGTCGTAGGGGAACAGCGAGTTGACGATGCGCGTCGTGAGCTCGACCGTGTACTTGTCGATCTTCTTGTAACCAACGAGCGTCGGGATGCGCGCACGCACCTGCGCCATCTGCTTGCGGTCGAACTGCGGCGACTTGTCGTTCAGCACCTTGTCGAGGTTCCAGATCACGGCGTCGGCGTCGAAGTCCGACCCGTCGTGGAACTTGACGCCCTCGCGCAGCTTGAAGATCCACTTGGTCGGCTCGCCCTCGACTGGCGCCCAGGACAGCGCGAGGCCGGGCCGGATGTCGGCGATCGTGTCGGCCTTCGAGAGGTCCCAGTTCACGAGCGCGTCATAGATGGTGTAGCCGGCGAAGCGGAAGCCCTCGAACCCCTGATCGGGCTGGCCCGTGGTCAGGGGTATGTCGGCGGCTGTCATGCCGATACGCAGAGTGCCCTGCGAAAGGGCAGGCGTTGAGGTTGCCGCCAGGATGGCCAGGCCGGCGACAGTGACGCGTAGACGCTTGAACATTCACCACTCTCCGGTTTGGCAATCCCGACGCGAGACGCCGTCCCGTTCCGTCATGCAAGGGCCAAGCCAATGCAACATGAGCGCGCTACGCGTGAGGCGGCATGTCGATTGCATGCATCAACGATTGCGGAGGGATGTCATGACATCATCGACTAGGGCGCCAACGCTCGAGGAATTCCGGGCACGCGCCGCGCTGACCGGTCTCACCCTGACCGAGGAAGACATCGGCCATCTGCACAAGGGCTATGTCGGCCTGCTCGGCCTGATGGAGCGCATCCCCGAGCGCTGGGCCTGGGCCGCCGAGCCGCCGCAAGTCTTCCGCGCCGACGAGTAGAGTTTCCCATGACCGATTTGACGACGAGCGATCTCACGACACTGGGCATCGCCGAGGCCGGCCGCCTGATGGCGCGGGGCGAACTCACCGCGACGGCGCTCACCGAGGCCTTCCTGGCACGGATCGAGGCTGTCGACCCTAGCCTCAACAGCTACGTCACGGTCACGGCGGACCTGGCGCTGAACGCCGCGCGGCAGGCCGACATGGAGATGAAGGGCGGTCTGCGACGCGGACCGATGCACGGCATCCCGATCGGCCTGAAGGACATCTACGAGACGGCCGGCGTGAAGACGACCGGCCATTCGCATCTCAAGATCGACTACGTACCGGCGATCGACGCCGAGACGGTGCGCCGCCTCAAGGATGCAGGCGCGGTGATCCTGGGCAAGCTCGGCACGCACGAGTTCGCCAACGGCGCGATGACGCCCGACCAGCCCTTCCCGGCCGTGCGCAATCCGTGGAACACCGACTACCAGCCCGGTGGCTCGTCGAGCGGCTCGGGCGCGGCGATCGCGGCCGCCCTCTGCATGGGCGCGATGGGCTCCGATACCGGTGGCTCGATCCGCAACCCGGCAGGCTATTGCGCCATCGCCGGCATCAAGCCGACCTATGGATTGGTGAGTCGTTGCGGAATCTTCCCGCTGTCCTTCAGCCTCGACACCGCCGGGCCCATGGCCTGGACGACGGAAGACTGCGCGCTGATGCTCGACGTGCTGGCCGGGCACGATCCCAACGACCAGGCCTCGGCGCGCGCGCCCAAGGTCGATTATGGCGCGGCGGCCCGGCGCCCGATCAAGGGCCTGCGGATCGCGCTGGCGCGGAGCTGGTACGAGGGGCCCAAGGGCAGGCTTTCCGACGACATGGCCGCGGGGATGGAAGAGGCCGTGCGCGTCGTGCGCGATCTCGGCGCCACGGTCGAGGAAGTCGTCTTCCCCGACATCCGCGATTATCACATCTGCGGCCGCGTCATCATCACCACCGAGGCGCACGCCATCCATCGCCGCGACGTGATCGAGCGGCCTGAGAAGTTCGGCTACACGACGCGCCGCCGCTTCCAGCTCGGCGCCTTTCTCTCGGCCGAGCAGTACATCTCGGCGCTGCGCTTCAGGCGCAAGCTGCAGCAGGACACGCGCGAGGCGATGCGCGGCTACGACCTCGTGATGACGGCCAACCAGTGGGGGCCGCCGGAAGTCTTCGAGGATCCGGCGCCGATCTTCCACTTCCTCGGCAAGCCCTCGCTCAGCATGCCGTTCAACGTCACCGGCCAGCCCGCGGCCACGGTGTGCTGCGGCTTCGATGCCGCCGGCCTGCCGCTCGCCTTCCAGCTCGCCGGCCGCGCGTTCGACGAGGCCAGCGTCCTGGCCGCCGGTGCCGCCTACGAGCGCGCCACGCCGTGGCGTTCGCACCGGCCGAAGCTCTGACGCGAGTCGACGATCGGGGTCTAGGACAGTTAAGGATCCCTCACTTCGTTCGGGATGACACTCGGTGTCATCCTGAGCGCAGCGAAGGATCCTTACTCGGCTGAATCAACACCCGAGCTTCTTCGCGAGATCGATCATCGACGTGCCGACCGCGTTCCACTCGCCCTCGGCCTTGAGGTCGCGGGTCTGGCCGGGCCCGTGTTCGGTGGGGCGCAGGACGAAGCCCGTCGACAGACCGCACTTCTGCGCCGCCGCGAGGTCTCCGTTGTGCGCGGCGACCAGCATGACCTGCTCGGGCTTCACGTACATGCTGTCGACCACGCCGAGATAGGCCTCGGGATCGGGCTTGTAGTGATGGAAGGTCTCGCCGGAGAAGCAGTGATCCCAGGGAATGCCGCCGTTCTTGGCCATGTTGATCAGCAGCGCGACATTGCCGTTGCTGAGCGTGGCCACGACGAACTTCTTCTTCATCATGCCGATGCCCTCGACCGAATCGGGCCACGGACGCAGCTTGTGCCAGAGGTGGGTGAACTCCCACGCGCCCTCCTCGCCCGGATGCTTCAGGCCCCGCTTCTGCAGGAGCATCTCGAACGCTTCCTTGTGCAGGTCGTCGATGCGCGTCCATGGCAGCTCGCCCTTGCGGACGCGGCCCATCTGCGGCTGGTAGAGGCCGCGCCAGTCGTCGGCGAAGCTCGTCCAATCGGTTTCGATGCCGTATTTCTTGCCGAGCGCGGGCATGTCCTGGATCAGGCTGCCGCGCCAGTCGACAACGGTGCCGAACACATCGAAAATGCAGACCTTCAGATTGGCGGGGACCTTCGACATTGGGTAGCTTCCTCACATGGTTTGGAAGCACGATAGAGTGAGCGGCGCGGACGGCAAGCCAAGATGCGGCTGGGTGTCGGACGATCCGCTCTACCAGCAATACCACGACACGGAATGGGGACGTCCGCTGCGCGACGATCGCGCGCTGTTCGAGCTCCTGACGCTGGAGGGTTGTCAGGCCGGTCTCTCCTGGATCACCGTGCTGCGCAAGCGCGAGCACTATCGCAAGGTCTATGACGGGTTTGAGCCTGCGAAGATCGCGCGCTATCGCCCTGCGAAGCTGGAGAAGCTGCTGCTCGATCCCGGCATCATCCGCCACAAGGGCAAGATCGCCGCCAGCGTGACCAACGCTCAGTCCTATCTCGCGCTGCAGGAGCGCGAAGGCTCCTTCTCCAGGTTCCTGTGGAGCTTCGTCGGCGGGACGCCGAAGAAGAACCGTCCGAAGACCCTCAAGGACGTGCCCGCCCGCTCGCCCGAAAGCGACGCCCTGTCGAAAGCCCTCCAGAAGGCCGGCTTCAAGTTCGTCGGCTCCACCATCTGCTATGCCTTCATGCAAGCCTCGGGCATGGTCGACGACCATGTCGTGGGTTGCCACTGCGCCAAGGAGTGATCGTGACCAAGCGTGTGTACATCGCGGCCCTCGGGACCGAGACCAACCAGTTCGTGCCCTTCCCGACCGGCCTGCGCGGCTACCAGGAGCATGGCATCTGGCACGGCGACGCCACCCAGCATGAGCCCACCAACTTCACGGCGCCGGTGCATGTCTGGCGCAAGGAGGCGGAGAAGCACGGCTGGACCGTGATCGAGGGGCTCTCGACCTTCGCCGCGCCCTCGGGCACCACCGTGCGCAAGGTCTATGAGGATTTCCGCGACGAGATCCTCGACGGCGTGAAGGCCGCCCTGCCGCTCGACGCCGTGCTGATCAACGTGCACGGCGCGATGGTGGCCGACGGCTACGACGACTGCGAGGGCGATCTCCTGTCGCGCATCCGCGCCATCGTCGGGCCCAAGGTCGCGATCGGCGCCGAGTTCGACCTGCATTGCCACCTGAGCGCCCTGATGCTCGACAGCGCCGACGTACTGGTCGGCTACAAGGAATATCCGCACACCGACACGATGGAGCGCGCGGCCGAGCTGTTCGCCATCATCGCCGACACGGTCGAGGGCAAGGTGAAGCCGGTGATGGCGCGCTACGACTGCCGCATGATCGCGCAGTACCGCACCTCGGTGCCGCCGATCAGCGAGTTCGTCGTGCGCATGAAGAGCCTCGAGGGCAAGGACGGCATCCTCTCGGTGTCGCTGAGCCACGGCTTCTCCTTCGCCGACGTCGAGGACGTGGGCACCCGAACCCTCGTGGTGGCCGACGGCGACAGGAAGAAGGCCGAGGCGCTGGCCGAGCAGCTGGGCCGCGAGCTGTGGGACAATCGCGAGCGCTATGCCACCAAGTACCTGACGGTCGACGAGGCGATGGACCGAGCTGCTTCGCACAACCAGGGCCCGCTGGTCCTGGCCGACCGTGCCGACAATCCCGGCTCGGGCGCGCCGGGCGATTCGACCTTCGTGCTGAAGGCGCTGGTCGAGCGCGAGATCGGCCCGGCTTTGTTCGGCGTGATGTGGGACCCGATGGCCTTCCAGATCGCCGAGGAGGCCGGCGAGGGCGCGCGCATCCGCATGCGGCTGGGCGGCAAGTCTGGCACGGTGAGCGGAGATCCGATGGATCTCGACGTCACGGTGAAGAAGATCGCCCGCAACGTCTTCCAGCCCTACGGGCCGGTGATGTCGCCGCTGGGCGACATGGCGCTGCTCTCGTCGGAGCATGTCGACATCGCGATCTGCACGCGGCGCAACCAGACCTTCCACGCCGACGCCTTCCGCGCCGTCGGCGCCGAGCCCGCCGACTACCGCGTCGTCGTCGTGAAGTCGGCGCAGCATTTCTATAACGGCTTCGTCGGTGTCGCGAAGGAGATCCTCTACGTCGCCACCCCCGGCGCCGCCGACCCCGATGTCACCCGCTGGCCCTACACCAAGCGCAAGACGCCGTTCTGGCCGAAGGTGGCGGATCCGTGGAAGTAAGAAACCAGCAGACGCATGCAGACCAAATTCATCCGACAGGACTTCGATTTCTCGGTCGATGACCCGCTGGACAAGTCCGTCAACTATGGTTGGGGCATGCACACAATGGCGGTCTTTCGCAAGTGGGCCAGCCAGAAAACATTGGGACGCGACTTCATCGGCACATCATTCGATGACGAATCCCCCTCCCACCTTCTCGTTCATTTTGCAAACAGCAGCCGATCAAACCTTGTGCTTTTCAGCGAATCAGTGAACCGGCTCGTCGTCGCCTGCAGCAACGAAGCCAATGAGGAGCAACGCGAATTCCACAAGCGCAATCCTGGACCTCAAGTCTCCCGCACCGAGCGCTTCTCGTTAGGGGATGCAACGAGGCTTCCCGAAGCGGCCGATCAGGGTGTGTCGACCGTCAAAGAGCACGGCGATCCTGAAAGCAGGCGCTCTTTGCTAAACTGGATGCGCGACACGGCGTGGCGTTTGAGTCCATCTGGATATGTCCGCAGCGTCGGCTGGCTTTGCCATCCGGGCAGCAAAGTGCCCGCAGTTGGCTGGTGCAGTTTTGACGCGCCATGTCCAAACCGTGATCTGGCTCCCCTGGAAATGCTGGTGGTGCGATATCAACACGCCCTTGCACTGGAACTCGAGCGGCTGTCCCGTCGGCCGGGATCCGGGAGCCCACCAACACCGTGGCCGTGACGGCGCTTAGTGAAGTCAAACCACTAGAGTAACGACCCCGGGCCTCCCGCGTCACTGCTGCGGCGGATAGCGGTCGAACGCCGGCAGTTCGTGGGCGTTCTTCATCCATCCGATCCGGTCGGCGACCTGGATGTGGACCTGTGCCGGCACGGCGTCCGGATCGTCGTAGGTCGCGCTCTGGATATCGATGAGCCCCGGCAGCGTCGTGGCATTGTCGTAGAACAGCCCGGTGCCACAGTCGGGGCAGAAATGCCGCCTTCCGTGCTCCGACGAAGCGTAGACCCTCGGGGTCCCCTTGGTCACCTTGACCGCGTTCTGCGGGTACATCGTCCAGCCCACCATCGGCGCTCCGGCGTGGCGGCGACAGTCCGTGCAATGGAATAGCGCGTGGTGGAGGGCGTCGCCCTCGGCCGGATAGCGAATCGCGCCGCAATGGCAGCCACCTGTGATCATCGTCTGCTCTCCTTCATTTGGACTTCTGCCTACAGCAGCGGCTCCAGCGCCTCGCGCGTCGTCTTGCCTTCGACGACGGGCACGACCTCGAACTCGACGACGTCCTGCCAGTCGGAGATCCATTTCTGGAACGTCGTGATGTCGTCGGTGCGCATGAGCTGGAAGCAGCGGCCGAGATCGGCGGTCACGTAGCTCGCGACGAATTCGAGACCGTCGGGCAGGCCGCGGCCCTTCTGCAGCTTGCGATAGACGGCCTTGCCGTCCTGGTTCTTGAACTTCTCGACCACCATGAAGAGCATGTGTTCCCCTCGCTTCCGGTCCGTTAGTCTAGGCCAGTCAATGGAAAGAGGAACGAGATGAAGATCGCCGTCGTGGGCGCCTCGGGGCGCATGGGCCAGATGCTGGTCCGCCAGATCGCACGGACGGAGGGCGTGACCCTGGCCGCCGCCAGCGAGAGGCCGGGCAGCAAGGCGCTGGGCAAGGATGCGGGCGAGCTTGCCGGGATCGAGCCGAACGGGGTGCTGATCGGCGACGACAGCGCCGCCGCCATCAGGGCCGCCGATTGCGTGATCGATTTCACCGTGCCGGAAGCGACGGTGGCGCATGCGAAGGTGGCCAGCGAGAACGGCGTCGCCATGGTGATCGGCACGACCGGCCTCGATCCCGTCCAAACCAAGCTGATCCAGGAAGCGGCCAGGAAGGTGCCGATCATGTGGGCGGCGAACATGGCGCTGGGCGTCAACATCCTGCTGGCGCTGGTCGAGAAGACCGCGTCGATGCTCGACCCCAGCTACGACATCGAGGTGCTGGAAATGCACCATCGCCACAAGATCGACGCGCCGTCGGGCACCGCGCTGGCGCTCGGCCGCGCCGCCGCGGCGGGCCGCAAGGTCCAGCTCGAGGATGTCTGGCGTAAGAGCCGCGACGGCCATACCGGCGCGCGGCCGAGCGGCGAGATCGGCTTCGCCACCCTGCGCGGCGGCGAGGAGGTCGGCGTCCACACGGTCTATTTCGCGGCGGCTGGCGAGCGGCTGGAACTCAGCCATCGCTCCTTCAGCCGCGAGACCTACGCGGCGGGTGCGGTGACGTCGGCCAAGTGGCTGGAGGGCAAGAAGCCCGGTCTCTACGGCATGAAGGACGTGCTGGGGCTGTAAGCTGTTCCAGGCGAAGCAGAATCACTTCCCTCCCCATTCAAATGGGGAGGTGTCGGCGTAATCGCCGACGGAGGGGTCAGATTAAGTGGTGCCGACGCATATGACCCCATCACCCCGTATGACGGGGCACTTCCCCATTTGAATGGGGAAGAGGCGGAAAAACTCAAAGGGTCGAACCCTATTCGTCCCAGGCGTGGTCGTATCGGGGCGCGCGCATGTCGGCGAGGGCGGCCTTGAGGCGGTCGGCGACCCGCAGGCGTTCGTCGGGGCCGAGGAAGCGGCCGATCACGGCGCGGTTGCCGCGCGAGGTGACGACCAGGCGCTCCTCGGTCGCCTCGACCTTCAGCCAGTAGGCGTCGAGCCGCAGCTCCTCGCGCTCGCCGTCGGGCGCGATCCGGACCACGACCAGGTCGTGGTCGGTCAGGGTCAGCGTCTCGCTGCGGCGGGCGTCGAAATAGCTGCGCTGGAACAGCCACCACAGCAGGAAGACGTCGAGGCCCATGAAGCCGAAGACCGGCCAGGCGCCCATCAGGAACAGGGGCAGGCCGATCACCAGGTTGGCGGCCACGGCGGCCAGCATGACGAAGCGGAAGCCGTCCGCAGACAGGCTGCGATAGGGCTTCAGCGAGGTGGCGAAATGAACCGCCGGAACGGGCGCTTCGGTCATGGTATGGACCTATATGGCCCTGATGAAGACCGCCGTCATCCCCGAGTTCTTTGCACGCCTCAGGAAGGCGATGCCGGAGCCCGAGACCGAGCTTGAATACGACAATGTCTACCAGCTGCTGGTGGCGGTCGTGCTGTCGGCGCAGGCCACAGACGTCGGGGTGAACCGGGCCACCGGGCCCCTGTTCAAGTTCGTGAAGACGCCGGCCCAGATGGTGGCGCTGGGCGAGGCGAAGCTGATCGACCACATCAAGACGATCGGCCTGTTCCGCACCAAAGCCAAGAACGTGATCGCGCTCAGCCACCTCCTGCTGGAGCGGCATGGCGGCGAGGTGCCGCGCACGCACGCGGAGCTGGAGGCGCTGCCGGGCGTCGGCCGCAAGACCGCCAACGTGGTGATGAACGTGGCCTATGGCGAGGCGACCATCGCCGTCGACACGCACATCTTCCGGGTCGGCAACCGTACCGGCCTGGCGCCGGGCAAGAACCCGCTGCAGGTCGAGCTGAAGCTGTTGAAGCGCGTGCCCGAGGAGTACCGGCTGCACGCCCATCACTGGCTGATCCTGCACGGCCGCTACACTTGCAAGGCGCGCACCCCCCTGTGTCCCGGCTGCGTCGTGAACGACCTCTGCACCTTCAAGGGGAAGACCGTCGCGGCCTAGCCTTGGGGGTCTTCGCCGAGGCTGCGTCCTTGGCGCCCTTCACGGCCTCGGCCAGCGCCGCGGCGAGACGGCCGCCGCGGCGGTCCTGGCGCTCCAGCATCACGATGTTGCGGATCAGCTGCGGTTCGCCGAACGGCAGGCAGGTGAGCTTCAGGCCGGCGAAGATCTCGTCGGATACCGCCAGCACGGCGACGCCCAGCCCCTTCTCGACCATCCGCAGGATGATGTCCTGGCTGTCGAGCACCATCTCCTCGTGGACCTCGACCCGCATCCGCCGCAGCTCGCGGTCGATGACGCGGCCCGCCCAGGCCTTGCTGTCGAAGCGGATGAACGGCAGTTCGGCCAGCAGGTCGCGGGCGCTGCGCTTTGCCTGGCCGGGCGGCGCGAACAGCCAGAAGCGGTCCTGGTAGAGCGGCGTCCAGACGAGGCCCGCCGGATAGGGCCGCACCGGCTCGGTGGTCAGCGCGGCGTCGAGTTCGCCGGCCGCGACCTTTTCCGCCATCTCCGCCGACAGGCCGACCGACACCGAGACGCGGGCGCGCGGATGGGCGCGGCTGAGGGCGACCAGCGCATCGGGCAGGACGCCCGCCAGTGCGGTCTGCACGGCGCCGACCCTGAGGCGGCCGGCCAGCGAGCGTTCGTCGCCCAGCGCGGCCGCGATGTCGTCGTAGAGCGCGAGCACCTCGGCGGACCGCGCCACGACGATCCGGCCGGCTTCCGTCAGCACCGGCAGGCGGCGCGAGCGATCGAACAGGACTGCGCCGAACTCTTCCTCCAGCGCCTTCACCTGCAGGCTCACGGCCGACTGGGTCAGCCCGACCGCCTTGCCGGCGCCGGCGAAAGAACCGTGGCGGGCGATGGCCTGAAGGGTGCGAAGGGCGCGGAGCGACATGCAATCAATGATAAATTGTCATCGATCGATTGAGTATTCAGAATTTTTGCTTGGGATCAGCGGGGCGTACAGATCGGGCCATGAGCGCCGACGTGATCCTAGCCCTCCTGCCCATCGTCCTGCTGATCATGCTCGGCATGGGGCTGCGGCGTCTCGGTTTCCTCGCCGACGGATTCTGGCCGCAGGCGGAACGGCTCAGCTACTACGTGCTGGTGCCGTGCCTGTTCTTCCACAGCCTCGCCACCGCCAGGCTCGACGCGCTGCCGGCGCGCGAGCTCGTCACGACCCTCGTTCTGTCGATCCTCGCCGTCGCCGCGCTGCTTGTCGCGCTGCGACCGGTGCTGAAGGTCGACGGGCCTACCTTCACCTCGATCTTCCAGGGCGGCATCCGCTTCAACAACTATGTCGGCGTGACGCTGGCCGCCGGCCTGTTCGGCCCGCAGGGCCTCGCGCTCGCGGCCCTCTGCAGCGCCGCCATCGTGCCCACGGTCAACATTCTCTGCGTGCTGGTCTTCGCCCGTCACGGCGCCGCGCGGCTGAGCGGCCGCGGCATCGCCCGGCAGGTGGTGACGAACCCGCTGGTGCTCGGCTCCTTCGCGGGCATCGGCTTTCAACTGCTCGGGCTCAATCTTCCGGCGGGGATCGAGCCGGCGCTGCGGGCGCTCGGCGCGGCGTCGCTGCCGCTCGGCCTGCTTTGCGTCGGCGCGGCCCTCGAATTCGGATCGGTGCGCGGCTGGATCGCGCCGGTCGCCACCTCTTCGGCGATCAAGTTTCTGGCGATGCCGGTCGTGACCGTCGCCGTCGCCTCGCTCTTGGGCCTGACCGGACCGGCCCTCGTGATCGCCCTGCTCTTCCAGGCCCTGCCGACGGCGTCCTCGGCCTACATCATGGCGCGGCAGCTCGGCGGCGACGCGCCGCTGATGGCCGGCATCACGGCGATGCAGACGCTGTTCGCGCTGGTCGCCCTGCCTCTCGTGGTGGTCGGGATCGGCGCTTTCGCCGCCTGACGCTTCAGGCCAGCGCCCTCAATCCGCGGCGCAGGGTACGGCCGTCGGATGCGGGCAACAGCCGATCGATCTCGCCGTGCACGTCGACCCAGATCGGCATGGCCGACTGCAGGACCGTGCGACCGGCCGACGTCAGGATGAGCCGTCGCACCCGCCGGTCGGCCTCGTCGATCGCGATCTCCACCAGGCCCCGCTGCTCGAGCGGCTTCAGGTTGGCGGTGAGCGTGGTGCGGTCCATCACCAGCAAGGCGGCGATCGACCCCATCGACGGCGGCTCGGGCTGGTTGAGCGACGTGAGAAGCGAGAACTGCCCGCTGGTGAGACCAATTGGTGACAAGGCTTCGTCGAAGCGGCGCGCCAGAGCGCGCGCGGCACGTTGTGCGGCGAAACACAGGCAGTGGTCGTAGACGTGCAACGTCGTCTCGAACGAGGCGTTCAGCTTCTTTGACATGATGCTATTGAGTTGATATCAACCTATCATCTTGAAATCAACCAGCAGGAGGAACCAATGGCCTACGTGCAGGGATTTGTTTTGCCGGTGCCGGCCGACAAGAAGGAGGCCTATCGCAAGGCCGCCGCCGACTTCTCCCCGATCGCCAAGGAATTCGGCGCCACCCGCCAGGTCGAGGCCTGGGGCGACGACGTGCCCGATGGCAAGCTCACCGACTTCAAGGGCGCCGTGAAGGCCAAACCCGGTGAAGTCGTGGTCTTCTCGTGGATCGAGTTTCCCAGCAAGGAAGTCGCCGAGACGGCCCATCAGAAGATCATGGTCGACCCGCGCATGAAGGACATGGACATGCCCTTCGACGGCCAGCGCATGATCGTCGCCGGCTTCACGCCCATCCTCGACGAGGCCGGCAAGCCGGGTAGCAAGACCGGCTATGTCGACGGCTTCCTCGCGGCGGTGCCAGCCGGCAACAAGCAGGCCTATCTCGACATGGCGAAGAAGGCCGCGTCGGTCTTCAAGGACTACGGCGCGGTCCGTGTCGTCGAAACCTGGGGCGACGCGGTGCCCGACGGCAAGGTCACCGATTACAAGGGTGCCGTGAAGGCCACGCAAGACGAGAAGATCGTCTATTCGTGGGTCGAATGGCCCTCCAAGCAGGTCCGCGACGAGGGCTGGAAGAAGATGATGGAGGATCAGCGCATGAAGGATCACCAGATGCCGTTCGACGGCAAGCGCATGATCTACGGCGGCTTCGCGCCGATCCTGGACGTCTGAGGGCCGGAAGATGACCGTTCCCAAGAACACGATCTGCCTGTGGTTCGACAAGGACGCCGAGGACGCGGCCCGCTTCTACGCCGCCACCTTTCCCGACAGCGAGGTCAGTGCCGTCCACCGCGCGCCGAGCGACTATCCGTCGGGCAAGAAGGGCGATGTGCTGACCGTGCAGTTCACGGTCTGCGGCATCCCCTGCCTCGGCCTCAACGGCGGCCCGATGTTCAAGCAGACCGAAGCCTTCTCGTTCCAGATCGCCACCGACGATCAGGCGGAGACCGACCGCTACTGGAACGCCATCGTCGGCAACGGCGGCCAGGAAAGCGCCTGCGGCTGGTGCAAGGACAGATGGGGCCTGTCGTGGCAGATCACGCCGCGCGTGCTGACCGAAGCGATGGCCGCCGGCGGCGATGAGGCGCAGCGCGCCTTCGGCGCCATGATGGGCATGAAGAAGATCGACGTCGCCCGCATCGAGGCGGCGCGCCGAGGCAAGTAAGCCATCGCTTCAAACATTGTCCTCATCCTGAGGAGCGCCGTGAAGCGGCGCGTCTCGAAGGATGGGCAACAGGCAAGGTGCTCGTTCCCACCCTTCGAGACGGCCCTTCGGGCCTCCTCAGGGTGAGGTGGGTTCCTATGCCGCGTCGGCGGTGATCGTGTCGCTGTCGTTGTCGACCACGACGGCGGTCTCGAAATAGCGGATGTCGGGCGGGGCGCCGTAGCGCTCGGCGATATAGGCCTGCCATTGCGGCGTATAGACCGCCTCGGCGTCGGCGCGGCTCTTCCAGAGATAGACGCCGCCGCCGATCCGCTTCTCCGAATCGAACAGATAGTACTTGCGGATCAGGCCCTTCATGCCGCGATACTTCGGCGCCGAGCCCTTGAACAGCTCGGCGGCCCTCTTCGCGTCGACATCGGCCGGCAGCTTGAAGTTCACGATGGCGGTGATCATGGAATCCTCCTTAGGCCTGGGCACGCTCTTCGCGCACGCTCCACAGCAGGACGAAGCCTAGCACCAGGAAGAAGAGAACGCAGGCCATGCCGGTGCGGGTCGAGCCGGTGGCGGTGGTGACGAGGCCGATGGCCAGCGGCGCCATCCAGGCGGTGGCGCGGCCCGACAGGGCGAACAGCCCGTAGAACTCGCCGGTCATGCCGTGTGGCGCGATGCGGCCGACCATGGTGCGGCTGGCCGCCTGCATCGGGCCCATGCAGAAGCCGAGGAGCAGCGCGAAGCCCATCAGGGTCTTCTCCTGCACCGACCCGAACAAGCCGCGCGTCGGGCTGATGGGATCGACCGGTACGACGAACAGGATGTGCGTGGCGGTGACGCCGACGATGCCCGCGGTCGCCACGATCACGCCGGCGATCGCGAACTGCACGGTCCGCTTGCTGCCGATCCAGTCGTCGAGCCGGCCGCCGAGGAACGCACCGGGAATCGCGAAGACGGTCAGGATGATGCCGAAGATGCCGAGCGTCACCGTGCTCCAGCCGAAGGTCGCGGCGGCATAGACTCCGCCGAAGGCGATGATCGCGGCGAGTCCGTCATTGTAGAGCATGAAGGCTATGAGGTAGCGCAGGGCGTTGCCGAAGCGCGGGATGCGCTGCAGTGTCGACAGCAGCGAACGGCCGCCTTCCCGCGCGGCGGCAAGCAGCGGCTGCCGGCGTGCGCCGGCGGAATCCGGTGTGAACAGGAACATCGGCAAGACGAAGACCGCGATCCAGAGCGCCGAGGCCGGGCCGACCAGGCGCTCCAGCTCGTGGCTGGCGGGATCCAGGCCGAACAGCGGCCGGTCGTTCGATGCCGCGAGGCCGAACATCGCGGGCATCGACACGGCCAGCACGATGAACAGCGATATCAGTCCGCCGCAATAGCCAAGCCCCCAGCCGAAGCCGCTCAGCCGCCCCATGCGCTCGGGCCGCACGATGTTGGGCAGCTGGGCATTGTTGAACACGATCGACATCTCGGCGCCGACCGTGGCCAGGATCACCGCCCAGCTGATCGGCAGGATGAGATCGGGCCGGTTGGGATAGGCGAACCACAGGCCGGCGCACCCCGCCGCGAGCAGGAGCTGGAACGCGAGGATGAAGGGCTTGCGGCGGCCGCCGGCGTCCGCCATGGCGCCGAGGAACGGGCTCATCAGTGCGATCAGGATGCCCGAGGCCGACTGGGTGAAGGCCCAGGCCGATTGCCCCTTCACCGGGTCGCCCACCAGCACGTTGGCGAAGTAGGGCGCGAAGATGAAGGTGGTGATGATGGTGAAGAAGGGCTGGTTGGCCCAGTCGAACAGCGCCCAGCTGAACTGGCCGAGCGTCGAGGCTTCGCGGACGGGCGGCGTTACATTTTCACTCACAGAATTTGCACCCATGAATGTCGGCGCGCCGCGGTGACGAGGCGTTGATCATCGGTCAGCAACGCTGCATCGAGAGATTCGGCCAGGGACAGATAGACCGCATCGTAGGCGCTGAGATTGTGCCGAAGCTGCCACACCCTCTGCATCAGAATGCCATGGGCATGACGCCTCATCGGGAACTCCATCAGATCGGTCAGGACGGTACGGCCACGCTCCTCGTCGAGTTGCCCGGATATCGAATATCGGCGGAGTACCTGAGTGACTTCGACGTCGATCAGCTCCGGGGCATGGAACGTCTGACGCCCGCCGAACAGACGCGCCTCGATCGCCGGCGCTGCGGACGTGCGCAGCAGAAGCGCAACCATGGCCGACGCGTCGACGACGATCACCGGCTATCGCGCTCTTCCCGGACGGCGCGAACGGGGTCGACCGAGACCGCAACCGGCGACCGTCGTTCCAGTCTCGCGCGCATTTCCTCAAGGGTCGGACGCTCCGCCACTTCCCGGATCTGCTGCAGCAGATAGTCGGACAAGGACATGCCCGCCAGCGCCGCTCGCGACTTCAGTCGGCGATGCAGCGCGTCGGGGACGTTGCGAATCTGGATCATCATCGACATGCGAAACAGCTAATCACATGTGCCGCACATGTCAACGGATGCGCCCTGGCAATTGCCAGATCGCGTCCCGGTTGGTCGGTGAGAAGACCTTCACCATGGCGTCCTGCCAGGGCAGCCAGAGCTGCGCGACGTGCTCGGACGGGTCGAGGGTCGCCACGGTCTGTTCGGGGACCTGGAAGCCGAAGACATGCTCGACATTGTGGGTGACGTCGGGCGCGTAGCGGGCGCGCCATTGGGCCCAAATCTCGTAGCGATTGGTCTGCCGCCAGTCGGTGAGCGTGCCGACCGCGAGGCCGGTCTCCTCCTGCAGCTCACGGCGCGCCGTCGCCTCGAGGTTGGGATCGTCGGGTTCGCGCGAGCCGGTCACGGATTGCCAGAGCCCGGTCCCCGTGCGTTCCAGCAGGAGCACGTCCAAACGCGGCGTGTGGACCACGACCAGCACCGATTCTGGGAGCTTGAAGGCCATCGGGAGCAGCATATAAGGTCCCGCGGCAGAATTCCGAGGGAACAATGAGCAAGCAGCTACAGGCCACCATCGACGCGGCATGGGAAGCACGTGACGGCGTCAACAGCGCCACCAAGGGCGAGGTGCGCGACGCCGTCGAAGCGGCGATCGCCGGCCTCGACGACGGCACCTATCGCACTGCCGAGAAGTTGGGCGACGAATGGGTCGTGAACCAGTGGCTGAAGAAAGCCGTGCTGCTCTCGTTCCGGCTCTACGATTCGGTCCCGATGGACGGCGGCGCCTCGTTCCCCGGCATGGGCGCCGCGCCCTGGTTCGACAAGGTGCCGCTCAAGACCACGGGCTGGGACGCCGCGCGCTTCGCCAAGGCGAACTATCGCTCGGTCCCCGGCTCGATCGTGCGCCGCGGCTCCTACATTGCTCCGTCGGTCGTGCTGATGCCGTCCTTCGTGAACCTCGGCGCCTATGTCGACACCGGCACCATGGTGGACACCTGGGCGACGGTCGGCTCCTGCGCCCAGATCGGCAAGAACTGCCACCTGTCGGGCGGCGTCGGCATCGGCGGCGTGCTCGAGCCGCTGCAGGCCAATCCGGTGATCATCGAGGACAACTGCTTCATCGGCGCCCGCTCCGAGGTCGTCGAGGGCGTGATCGTCGGTACCGGCGCGGTGCTCTCGATGGGCGTGTTCATCAGCGCCACCACCAAGGTGGTCGATCGCGCCACCGGCCAGATCCACATCGGCAAGGTGCCGCCCTATTCGGTGGTCGTGCCCGGCAACATCGGCGGCGGCCCGGATCGGCCCTCGACCTACTGCGCCGTGATCGTGAAGACCGTCGACGAGCGCACCCGCTCCAAGACCTCGATCAACGAGCTGCTGCGCGACTAGTGTCAGCTCCTTCCCCTCTGCGGGTTCCGCAAGGGGGAAGGGAAGATTCGACGATCAGCCGGCGTGCCGCTTCCACTCCGGCTGGGCCCGAAGATGCGCGCCTTCCTTGGCGAGGATCTTGGACGTGCGTTCGGGCGCGAAGCCCAACTCGACGAAGGCCGGGCCGACATTGGCCACTTCGCGATAGTCGGCGATCAGGCCGTTGCGCAGCTGCATCATCGAGCAGCCTTCGAAGCCGACGCGCTTGCCTTCGGCGCCGGGAAGCTTCGAGACGTAGCTGAACGTGTAGTACGCGTAGAGCATCCGGCCGTCGCTCACCGGCCGGTGCATGTCCCAACGGAACTCGTGGGCAGTGCGATGGAACCAGTCGTCGATCATCTCGGCGATGCGCTCGCGCCCCTTGAAGTCGCCATAGAACACGTCGTGATAGACGGCGTCCTCGGTGAACAGGCTCGCGAAGCCCTTGCCGTCGCGGCGTTCCACCGCCGAGCAGAAAGCCTTCAGCAGCTCTGACGTATCCATCGTTATTCCTCCCGAACGGCCCCGATCATGACTAGACTGGCGGCCGCGGCAAAGGAGAACTGGCATGAGCACATGGATCTTCCTCGGCATCGTCGTCGCCATCGGCCTGTGGCTGATCGCCGTCTACAACGGCCTCGTCGGCGGCCGCAACCAGGCGCAGACCGCGTGGAGCCAGATCGACGTGCAGCTGAAGCGCCGGCACGATCTCATCCCCAACCTGGTGCAGGTGGTGAAGGACGCCATGGGCTACGAGCAGGAGACGCTCACCAAGGTGATCCAGGCGCGCAACAACGCGGTGGCGGCGAGCGGCAACGCCGCGCAATCGGGACCGGCGGAGGCGGCGCTCAGCGAGGCGACGCACGGCCTGCTCGCCCTGATGGAGAACTATCCGCAGCTCAAGGCCAACGACAATGTCATGCAGCTCCAGGAAGAGCTGACGACCACCGAGAACAAGATCGCCTTCGCGCGCCAGTTCTACAACGACTCGGTGAACGCCTATAACACCCGCCGCCAGAGCTTCCCGGCGGTGCTGGCCGCGGCGTCGCTGGGCTTCGGGCCGATGGACCTGTTCAACATGCCGGAGTCCGAGCGCGAAGTGCCGAAGGTTGCGCTGCGCTGAGAGGGCAAGGCGCATGAGCGCCACTACCGACTTCGTTGCCGCCCAGAACCAGAACCGTCGCAACACGATGGTGTTGCTGGCCGTGCTCACCCTGCTGGCGGGCAGCATCGGCTATCTGGTCGGTGCGCTGCTGGAAACCGAGTCGTCGGGCACCCTGCCCGCGGTCAGCCAGGTCGGCATCGCGGCCGCCGGGCTGATGGCGGCCGCCAGCATCGGCTGGAGCGCGATCTCGCTGGCGGTGGGCGACCGGATGGTGCTGTCCATGGCCGGCGCCAAGGCGATCGAAAAGCAGGACGCGCCGCAGCTCTACAACGTGGTCGAGGAGATCTCGATCGCTGCCGGCGTGCCGATGCCCCGGGTGATGGTGCTGGAGACCGATGCGCTGAACGCCTTCGCCACCGGCAACAAGGTCGGCAGCGGCACGATCGCGGTCACGCGCGGGCTGCTGAATGCGCTCAGCCGCGACGAGCTGCAGGGCGTGGTGGCGCACGAGATGGCGCATCTGCGCAACCTCGACACGCGCTACATGGTCGTGGTCGGCGTCACGGTTGGCCTGATCGCGCTGGTCTGCGACATGGCGCTGCGCACGCTGAACTGGGGCCGGATGCGCAGCGACGACCGCAAGGGCAGTTCGGGCGGCGGCATCCTGATCATCGTCCTGCTGGTCGTCGCGATCCTGGCGCCGCTCGCAGCCAAGGCGGTGCAGATGGCGGTGTCGCGGCAGCGCGAGTATCTCGCCGACGCGACCTCCGTGCAGTTCACGCGAAATCCCAATGGCCTCATCTCTGCACTGGGCAAACTCGCAGAGAAGGCCGCACCCTTTCCCGGAGTGAGTCGTGCCACGCAACATCTCTTCATCGTCAATCCGATCCACCAGTTCACGTCCAAGACGCCGGCACTCCTCGCCACGCATCCCGATATCGAGGATCGCATCGCTCGCCTGCGCAATCTGGGCGGCTAGCACCGGGCTCGCGGCGGCGTTCGACCTGCAGGGCCATCGCGGCGCGCGCGGGCTGGCGCCGGAGAACACGCTGGCCGGCTTCAAGGTGGCGCAGGATCTCGGCGTCACGACCCTCGAGACGGACCTGGCGGTGACGCGCGACGGGGTCGTCGTCATCAGCCACGATCCGGTCCTCAATCCCGCCCTGACGCGCGGACCGGACGGGCAGTGGCTCACGGCGGCAGGCCCCGCCATCCGCACGCTGAGCCTGGAGGAACTGAAGCGCTACGACATCGGTCGCGTAAACCCGGCCAGCAAATACGGCCAGCAGTATCCCGAGCAGAAGCCGGCCGACGGCCAGCGCTTCCCGACCCTGGCCGAGTTCTTCGCGCAGGCCGCGCCCGAGGTCCGCTTCAACATCGAGATCAAGACCGATCCGTCCAAGCCCGAGCTCACGCTCGATCCGGCGGCCTTTGCAAAGCTGGCCGTCGAGGGCATCCGCGAGGGGAAGGCCGCGGCCCGCAGCACTTTGCAGTCCTTCGACTGGCGCGGCCTGCTCGAGGTCCGGAAGCTGGCGCCCGAAATCGCCACCGGCTGCCTCAGCATCGAGAGCACCAACTTCGACACGGTGCAGCGGAGCGGTGGCCGGCCCTCGCCGTGGCTGGGCGGGCTCGACCTCGCCGCCCACGGCGGCTCGGTGCCCCGACTGGCGAAGGCAGCCGGCTGCGCGACCTGGTCGCCGTTCTGGCGCAACGTCACGGCGGAGAACGTGAAGGAAGCGCACGCCCTCGGCCTCAAGGTGGTGCCCTGGACGGTGAATGCGCCGGCCGAGATGGGACGGCTGATCGACCTGGGTGTCGACGGATTGATCACCGACTATCCCGATCGCGGGGCGCAGATTCTTGCTGCCAAAGGGCTGAAAGCCCGCTAGGCGGTTGACTCGGGCAGTGTCTGTGTTCTGTATACAGAACATGCGCCCCATCCAGCCCGAACCCGATCTCTCCGAGCGTATCCACGATTCCGTCCTCGAAGCGATCTGCTCCGGGGAGCTGAAATCCGGTGCCCGCATCACCCAGGAGGAGATCGCCCAGCAGTTCGGCGTGTCGCGCCAGCCGGTCCTGCAGGCCATGATGCTGCTGCGCCGAGAGGGCTTTCTGATCGATGCCGGCCGCAAGGGCGTGTGCGTCGCCCCGCTCGACGTACAGCAGGCGCGCAATCTCTACGTCGTCCGCGCTGCGCTCGACGGCGCCGCCGCGCGGCTCGCCGCTGGCAACTACACGCCGCACCTCGTACAGCGTGGCCGCGCCCTGCTCGACGTCGGCCGTCGCGCTGTGGCCAGCGGCTATGTGCCGTCGGTGATCGAGGCCGACATCGATTTCCACCTGTTCGTCTACGAGGCGTCGGGCAATCCACTGATCGGCGAGACCGCCCAGCCGCACTGGCAGCATCTGCGTCGGGTGATGGCGGCGGCCTTGAGCGAACAGGATCTGCGGATCAGTGTGTGGGACGAACACGAAGGCATCCTGCGCGCGCTCGAGGCGGGCCAGGCGGCCGAGGCCGAAGCGCTCTGCCGCGGCCATGCCGAACAGATGGCCGACATTCTGACGGGACGATTGAAGGTCGTGATTTCCCGCGCCGCCTGAAGACGGCGCGCTACAAAGCAAGACGACAAGCACAGGAGGAACCGCCATGAAGCTCACCTCTGAGCAGCTGAAACAATTCGACGAAGAGGGCTATCTCTTCTTCCCCGACTACTTCTCGCCGGAAGAGACGCAGATCCTGAAATCCTCGGTGCCCGAGGTCTTCGCGCAGCGCCGCCCCGAGAACGTGCGCGAGAAGACGGGCGACGTGGTGCGCACCGCCTTCGCGGTCCACACCTATCACCCGGTGTTCGAGGCCCTGGTCCATCATCCGCGCTTCGTAGAGCCGGCCGAGCAGCTCCTGAAGGACAAGACCTACATTCACCAGTTCAAGATCAACGGGAAGGCCGCCTTCGACGGCGACGTCTGGCAGTGGCATCAGGACTACGGCACCTGGAAAGCCGACGATGCAATGCCCGAGGCGCGCGCCATGAACCTCGCGGTGTTCATCGATGAGGTGAACGAGTTCAACGGCCCGCTCTGGTTCATTCCCCGGAGCCACAAGAAGGGTGCGATCGAGGCCAAGCACGACCTCACCACGACCTCCTATCCGCTGTGGACGATCGACAACGACACGATCGCCAGGCTGGTGCACCAGGGCGGCATCGTCTCGCCCAAGGGTGGCCCCGGTTCGGCGATCTTCTTCCACGGCACGCTGGTCCATGGCAGCCCGCCCAACCTGTCGCCGTGGGATCGCCAGATCATCTATGTGACCTACAACGCGGTCAGCAACGCGATCCGTCAGTTCAAGCGACCGGAATACATCGCGCACCGCGACTTCACGCCGGTCGATGCGTGGGAGGACGATGCGGTGATCCGCGCCGCCACCCGCAAGGCTGCAGCGGAATAATCAGGAAACGCCGGAGGAACCCATGAGTCTCCATCGCATGCTTCTGGCGCGCGCCGCCGAAGCCAGGCCGCTGCGCATCGGCGTCATCGGCGCCGGCAAGTTCGGCTCGATGTACCTGTCGCAGATCCCGACCACACCCGGCATCCATCTGCTGGGTATCGCCGACCTGTCGCCCGACCGCGCGCGCGAGAACCTGGCGCGGCTGGGCTGGAAGCCCGACGTGACCTCTGCGACCTCCTTCGAGGACGCCCGCAAGCACGGCAGCACCCATCTCACCGACGACTGGCGCGCCCTGGTCAGCCATCCCGAGATCGACATCATCGTCGAATCGACCGGCGACCCGATCGCCGCTGTCGAGCATGCGCTCGAAGCGTTCAGGCATGGCAAGAGCGTCGTGATGGTCACGGTCGAGGCGGACGCCTTCTGCGGCCCGCTGCTCGCGAAACGCGCGGCCGCTGTCGGCGTGATCTACTCCCTGGCCTATGGCGACCAGCCGGCGTTGATCTGCGAGCTGGTCGACTGGGCGCGCACCTCGGGCTTCGAGGTGACGGCGGCTGGCCGCGGCCACAAGTGGCTGCCGCACTTCGCACAGTCGACGCCCGAGACTGTTTGGAAATACTGGGGCCTCAACGAGGAGCAGGCGAAGCGCGGCGGGCTGAACCCCAAGATGTTCAATTCGTTCCTCGACGGCTCCAAGCCCGCCATCGAGAGCACGGCTGTCGCCAACGCCACCGGCCTCACGCCGGCGCCGGACGGGCTCGCCTTCCCGCCGTGCTCGGTCGAGGACCTGCCGTTCGTGATGCGACCGATCTCCGAGGGCGGCCAACTCCACCACAAGGGCCAGGTCGAGGTGGCCTCGTCGCTGGAGAAGGACGGTCGCGCCATCCCCTACGAGATCCGCAAGGGCGTGTGGGTCGTGTTCGAGGCGGCCACCGAGTACCAGAAGAACTGCTTCGAGGAGTACATGCTGCAGACCGACCCGAGCGGCCGGTACTCGGTCATGTACAAGCGCTGGCACCTGATCGGCCTCGAGGTCGGCATGTCGGTCGCCTCGATCGGCCTGCGCAAGGAACCGACCGGCACGCCGATCGGGTTCCATGCCGACGTCATCGCCACCGCCAAGCGCGACCTCAAGCCCGGCGAGGTGCTGGACGGCGAGGGCGGCTACACGGTCTACGGCAAGCTGTTCCCGTCGGAGAAGTCGACCGGCCTCGGCAGCCTGCCGCTCGGCCTCGCGCACAACGTCAAGCTGGTGAAGCCGATCAAGGCCGGCCAGTCGCTGACCTATGCCGACGTGGTGATGGACGAATCGCTGACCGCGGTGAAGCTGCGCCGCGAGATGGAGCGCGACTTCGCGCCGGCCGCCTCGAAGATCGCGGCGCAGTAGAGCAGGAAATCAGTCCGGAAGAGGGGGCGCGGCCCGGCCGCGCCCCGAAGTTCAATCAGCCGCCGGACTTGGTGGCCGGCGCAGCCGCCTGATCTTCCTTGTAGTCCGGCATCGCCTTCAGCGAGTCCTTCGTCCAGTTGGTCTTGACGCGCAGGTCCTTGCCGTCGCGTTCCACCTTGAGGTCGCTCCACTTCACCGCGACATTCTTGGCTCCGACCCCAAGGAACCCGCCGACCGAAACCACCACTGTCTTGATGGCGCCGTCGGTCCCGACGAAGACCTCCTCGATCTCGCCAACCGTTTCGTTGGCCTGGTTCCTGACGTTCGCGCCGAGCAGGGCATTGCCCGACACGTTGCCCTCGGCGTTGAAGTCGCCGCCGCTGGTGCGCGCCATCGTGTTGGGGGCGCCCTGCGGATTGGTCGAGGAACGCGTCGTCATATCGGTGCGCGTGCCGTCATCCTTCCAGATGCCGGCATCATTGAAGACCTGCCCGCGGTACGCCGTGTTGCCGTACTTGTACTCGGGCTTTGCCTTCAACTGGTCCTTGGTGAGATTGACGGTGACCTTCTCCCCGTTCTGGGAAACATTGAGCTCGCTCCAGTTCAGGCGGACCTCGCGCTCGCCCATGCCCAGGAAGCCACCAACGCCGACCATCACGCTGTCTACGTTGCCGTCCTTGCCGATGAAGACCGACTTGATCTCGCCGATCGTCTCGTTCTGAGCGTTCTGGATGTTGCGGCCGATCAGCTTGCGTGTGTCGGCACTGGCCTGAGACGGCATCGGCTTCGCCGCGGGAGAACTGGCGGCCGGCGGAGTCGCGGACGGCTGGGGCGCAGCGGTCGGTGACTGAGCGTAGGCGGACGTGGCGCCGGCCGTGATCAGAGTCGCCAGGATGATACGATTGAGCATGGAGTGCCTCCGTTAAATGGTGGGTGGCATCCAACGTGCTCTTCATTTCTATCGTTGCATCTCTCCTGAAAAGCTTTTGGTTGGCGCAGGGGGCGCAAATGTAGCGGTCGATGCCTCTCGCTCTTGAGGGCGATTGTCCAGGGGCAATCCGGCCAAGGCGCCTTGCCCCGGCCGCCTCAAGGCGACGCGAGGCTCGCCAACGCCGCGATCAGCCGCCGAACATTTCCTTCATCTTGCTGAAGAAGCCTTCGGATTCGGGGCTGGTCTTGCCGGCCTTCTCGAATTCCTTGAGCAGTTCCTTCTGCTTCGACGTGAGGTTGGTCGGCGTCTCGACGTTGATCTCGATATACATGTCCCCGCGCTGGCTGGAGCGCACGATCGGCATGCCCTTGCCGCGCATGCGGAACTGGTGGCCGCCCTGGGCCCCGGCGGGGATGTTGATGCGCGCCATCTTGCCGTCCAGCGTCGGCACTTCGATGTTGCCGCCCAGGGTCGCCTGAACCATCGAGATCGGCACGCGGCAATGCACGTCGGCGCCCTCGCGCTCGAACAGCTGGTGGCGGCGTATCGAGAGGAAGACGTAGAGGTCGCCGGCCGGTCCGCCGCGCGCGCCGGCCTCGCCCTCGCCGCTCAGGCGGATGCGTGTGCCGTCCTCGACGCCGGCGGGGATGTTGACCTTGAGCGTCTTCTCGCGACGCACGCGGCCCTGGCCACCGCAGTGCTTGCATGGCTTGTCGATCACCTGACCCGCACCGTGGCAGGTATGACAGGCGCGTTCGACGGTGAAGAAACCCTGCTGGGCGCGGATGCGCCCGCGACCCTGGCAGGTCGGGCACTGTTGCGGCTTGGAGCCGGCTTCGGCTCCGCTGCCGTGGCAGACCTCGCAGGAAACGGAGCTCGGCACGCGCACCGTGGCCTCGGTGCCGGCGTAGGCCTGCTCCAGCGTGATCTCAAGATTGAAGCGCAGGTCCTGGCCGCGCATGTCTGCGCGTCCGCCGCGACCGCGCTGGCCGCCGGCGCCGAACATCTCCTCGAAGATGTCGCCGAACACCGAACCGAAATCGAATCCCTGCCCACCCTGGAAGGGGCCGCCCGGCCCTGCGCCGCCTTCGAAGGCCGCTGCACCGTAGCGGTCGTAGGCCGCACGCTTCTCCGGATCCTTCAGGATGTCGTAGGCGTGGTTGATTTCCTTGAACTTCCGTTCCGCTTCCGCGTTACCGTCGTTGCGGTCCGGATGGTACTGCATCGCGAGCTTGCGGTACGACTTCTTGATGTCGTCGGCACTGGCCGTGCGGCTGACACCCAGCAGCTCGTAAAAGTCTTGCGACATGATGTTCTACGCAGCCCCTACTCGCCCCTTACAGGTCGGCCTCCCGCTTGCGCGGGAGGCCGCCTTGCCTTCCAGGATGTCCTGGTTCAGGACCCGGTCTTCTTGTTCTTGTCCGTGACGTCCTCGAACTCGGCGTCGACGACCTTCTCGCCCTTGGAGTCGGTCGCGCCGCCGCCCGTCGCGGCACCCGCACCGGCCTGCGCCTCGGCCTGCTGGGCCTTGTACATGGCCTCGCCGAGCTTCATCGCGGCCTGGGTCAGGTCGTTGGTCTTGCTCTTGATCGCCTCGACGTCCTCGCCCGCCAGAGCGGTCTTGAGGCCCTCGAGCGCACCCTCGATCTCGGCCTTCTCGGTGGGGCTCACCTTGTCGCCGTACTCCGCCAGGTGCTTGGTCGTGGAGTGGACCAGCGCCTCGCCCTGGTTGCGGGCGTCGATCAGCTCGCGCTTCTTCTTATCTTCCTCGGCGTGCAGCTCGGCGTCCTTCACCATTTTCTGGATGTCGGCCTCGCTGAGGCCGCCCGAAGCCTGGATGCGGATCTGCTGCTCCTTGCCGGTGGCCTTGTCCTTGGCCGAGACCTGCACGATGCCGTTGGCGTCGATGTCGAACGTGACCTCGACCTGAGGCACGCCGCGCGGCGCCGGCGGGATGCCCACCAGGTCGAACTGGCCCAGCATCTTGTTCTGGGCCGCGATCTCGCGCTCGCCCTGGAACACGCGGATGGTGACCGCGGTCTGGTTGTCGTCGGCCGTCGAGAAGGTCTGGCTCTTCTTGGTCGGGATCGTCGTGTTGCGCTCGATGAGGCGCGTGAACACGCCGCCCAGCGTCTCGATGCCGAGCGACAGCGGCGTCACGTCGAGCAGCAGGACGTCCTTGACCTCGCCCTTCAGGACGGCCGCCTGGACCGCTGCGCCGACCGCGACGACTTCGTCGGGATTGACGTTGCGGGCCGGCTCCTTGCCGAAGAACTGCTTCACGACCTCGATGACCTTCGGCATGCGCGTCATGCCGCCGACTAGGATAACCTCGTCGATCTGGCCGGCCTGCAGGCCGGAGTCCTTCAACGCCGCCTTGCAGGGCTCGAGCGTCCGCTGCACCAGGTCGTCGACCAGGGACTCGAGCTTGGCGCGCGAGAGCTTGATGACAAGATGCTTCGGACCGCTGGCGTCGGCCGTGATGAACGGCAGGTTGATCTCGGTCTCCTTGGAGTTGGAGAGCTCGATCTTGGCCTTCTCGGCCGCTTCCTTCAGGCGCTGCAGGGCGAGCTTGTCGTTGCGCAGGTCGATACCCTGCTCCTTTTTGAACTCGTCGGCCAGGTAGCTGATGATGCGCTGGTCGAAGTCCTCGCCACCCAGGAAGGTGTCGCCGTTGGTCGCCTTGACCTCGAACACGCCGTCGCCGATCTCGAGGATCGACACGTCGAACGTGCCGCCGCCGAGGTCATAGACCGCGATCGTGCCGCTCTTGCGCTTGTCCATGCCGTAGGCGAGGGCAGCCGCGGTCGGCTCGTTGATGATGCGCAGCACTTCGAGGCCGGCGATGCGGCCGGCGTCCTTGGTGGCCTGGCGCTGGGCGTCGTTGAAGTAGGCCGGGACGGTGATGACCGCCTGGTCGACCTTCTCGCCGAGATAGGCCTCGGCCGTCTCCTTCATCTTGCCGAGAATGAAGGCCGAGATCTGGCTGGGGCTGTACTGCTCGCCGTTCACCTCGACCCAGGCGTCGCCGCTCGGGGCCTTGTCGATCTTGAAGGGGACGAGCGTCTTCTCCTTGGCGACCATGGGGTCGTCGAAGCGGCGCCCGATCAGACGCTTGACCGAATAGAGGGTCTTCAGCGGATTGGTGACCGCCTGGCGCTTCGCCGACTGGCCGACCAGCCGCTCGCCGCCGTCAGTGAAGGCGACCATGGACGGCGTGGTGCGCGCGCCCTCGGAGTTCTCGATAACCTTGGTGTCGCCGCCTTCCATGACCGCGACGCACGAGTTGGTCGTACCCAAATCGATGCCAATGACTTTCGCCATGATGCTACTCTCTTCCCTCGGCAGATCGGCCGGACCCCAAAGGCACCCGATCGACCCCCGTATGAATGTTACCTGCCGGAAAACCCGGATCAGGACAGGGGCTATATAGGTCCTATCCGGCTGCCTACAATGGACCTAAGGACCAAATTCTCCGCTGGAAAGTGCCGTTTGGGACACTACCGGCGGATTCGCGACAGGAGGGCCGGCAGCGCGCCGGACCCCCTAGTTTTCATTGCTGGCCGTGTGGCTGGCGGCCGGGCCACCCTTCGACACGGCGACCATGGCCGCGCGCAGCAGGCGGCCGGCGATCAGGTAACCCGGGATCAGCTCCTGGACGACCGTGCCCGACGGCACGTCGGCATTCTCGACCTCCATCATGGCCTGATGGAACTCGGCGTTGAAAGGCTTGCCCAGGCTCTCGATACGGGTGACGCCGTGGCGCTCCAGGACCGATTGCAGCTCGCGGTCGGTCGCCTGGATGCCGACGATCACGTTGCGCAAAGCCGGGTCCATGGCGCCGAGATCGGCCGGCAGCGCCGAGAGGGCCCGGCCGAAATTGTCGGCCACCGAAAGCACGTCGCGGGCAAAGCGCTCGACGCCGAACTTGCGCTCCTTCTCGACATCCTGCTGGGCCCGGCGGCGTACGTTCTGCGCCTCGGCCAGGGCCCGGAGCTGCTTGTCCTGGAGATCGGCCTTCTCGGCCTGGAGCTGCTCGACGAGGCGCTGCCACTCGGCAGCGCTTTCCGGGCGGGGCGGAATGTCGAGATTGTCGGGGTCGACCGGCATATCCGCCGGGGCGCCGCCCGCGGTTGGATCGCTGGCCATGTGTTGTCCCCTTGTGTTTTGGTTGCGTGTGTTGGTTGCTTGACGCGGCCTTCACTTAGGGACGACCCCGGCCCGGGTCAACTGGGTCAAGCCGCCTGAAGGGGCGCCTGCAGCCGGGTGCCGCGCACGATGATGCCGCCGCGGTCGCCGATGGTCACCGAGCCGTAGCGCTGGGCGAAGATCTCGGGCAACGGCCGGGCGCGCTCGGCCGCCAGCCAGAGGCGCAGCAGGTGGCGGCGGCGCTCCGGCTCGGGCCAGTCCTCGAAGCCGGTGCGGTCGTGCAGCATCGTGTGGTTGTGCACGAGCTGCACGTCACCCGGCTTGAACTCCGTGAAGATGTTGAGCGCGGGATCGTTGGCGAGCGAATCGAACATGTCGAGGGCCTCGATCAATTCCGGCGTGTGCCGCGGCGCCTCGGGGAAGCGCTGGGCCGAGTCGATGTACTGGCGCTGGTAGATCGCGGTCAGGTAGCCTTGGTACCAGTTGAACACCGGGATCTCGAAATACGGCTTCTGCCCCTCCGGCACCTCGCCCCGGCGGTCGGTGGCGATCGGCTGGAACAGCAGCTTGAGCAGGTCGGGCCGGCGGCGACGCATCTCGTTGAAGATGGTGGTCGAGCTCACCAGCGCCGACAGGCCGCCGGACTTCGCGGTCTTGAGGCAGAGCAGCCCGACGATGTCGCAGGAATCGGTGTGGTAGGTCTGCCGCTCGTGCGTCTGGTAGATGCGCACGTTGGGATCGTTCACGTCGAGGCCGAGATCCTGCACGTGGCCCAGGACATGGCCCTTGCCGTTCTGCGAGCGGGCGCTGCCGAGATGGGCGCCCAGGCCGAAAAAGGCGGTCGCCGCTTCGCGGATCGACCAGCGCTCGACCGGCAGGCCGCGCAGCAGCAGGAAGCCGCGGCCGTTCAGCACCTCGTCGTCGACCCGCGACCGGAGCTTGGATCCGAGGGTCGGCAGCGGGAAATCCTGCGGCTTAAGCACCGCGATGTCGGCATCGCGCGCCACCAGCGCACGGGTCGCTGTCTCGACTTCCGCCACGTCTGCGGCGCTGAGCGGCATCTGCCAGTCATTGCGCTTGGCGATCTCGGGCCCGTACCAGGCGGCGGCGCCGGTCTGCTCCGGCGGCAGTTCGAAGCTCATGTCGTTTCGTCCCTCAATCTCTTCGGTCGGGGTCTTGATTCCCCGCTTTCGTTGCAAGGTCATTCCACCCGTTGCGGCCGGCCGTCAAGAAGGCGCGGGAGCGCGCTCCCCGTGGTTGGACGGTCAGCAGGCCGCCAGGCGTGAGCACGCTGGCGGGATCGACGGGCGGCCTCATGGTCGGGAGCGGTTCGCCGCCCGCTCAGGCGTCCCAGGGAAAGCGCGGGGCGAAGAGTTCGGTGTCGCTGGTCGACAGACGATAGCTCTCGGTGGCGTTGACCAGCGCGGCGCGGATGCCGGGCTCCAGTGCGCTGTGGCCGGCATCGGGAACGACCACGTAGCGCGCCTCGGGCCAGGCGCGGGCCAGAGCATCGGCGGTTACCGGTGGGCAGACGATGTCGTAGCGGCCCTGCACGATCGTCCCGGGCAGGTGGCGGATGCGGCCGAGATCGGTCCAGGGCCAGCCTTCCGGCACGAAGGTGCCGTTCGCGAAGTAGTGGGCCTCGATGCGCGAGAGCGCGAGCGCGAAGCCGCCATGGTCGGTCTCGAAGGGCGCACGCACAGTGGGATAGAGCGTCGAGCAGGCCGCCTCGTAGCGGCTCCAGGCGCGCGCCGCCGGGCGGTGCAGGTCGGGATTGCGGTCGATCAGGCGGCGGTAGTAGTTGCCCAGCAGATCGGAACGCTCATCGGGCGGCAGGTGCTCGGCGAAATCGCGCCAGGCTTCCGGGAAGATCGTGCGCATGCCGTGGAGGAACCAGTCGATCTCCGGCCGCGCGCCGAGAAAGATGCCGCGCAGGATGAAGCCGGTGGTGCGCTCGGGGTGGGTGAGGCCGTAGGCCAGCGCCAGGGTGCTGCCCCACGAACCGCCGAACAGCAGCCAATTCGCAATTCCGAGATGCGTCCGGAGCTTCTCCATGTCGGCCACGAGATGGGTCGTCGTGTTGTCCCGCAGCTCGCCCAACGGCATCGAGCGGCCGCAGCCGCGCTGATCGAACACGACGATGCGATAGAATTGCGGATCGAAGAAGCGGCGATGGACGGGCGCGGAACCGGCACCCGGTCCGCCATGCAGGAAGACGACGGGCACGCCCTCCGGATTGCCGCTCTGCTCCCAATAGATCGTGTGCCGGCCATCGACCGCCAGCATGCCGCTGGCGTACGGCGAGATCTCGGGAAACAGGTCGGAACGGAGCGGAGTCTCTGAACGCGGCATGCGATTGTCCTTCGGGTATCAGTGCCATAGCGGCGGCCTTCGTGCCAGCCTTGCGGGCGATTGCCGCCCGGTCCGCCGACCGTCTAAGGTCGGGGAGTCTCAGGAGGATTCGTGGAATTTCGCCGTATTCTGGCGCTGGTCGCATTGCTGGCCGGCGTCGTCGCCTGTGCGCCGGCGGTCGAGCCGCCATCCACGTCCGCGGCTGCGGCGACCGGACGCGGAACCATCGACCTGCCGCGCGGGATCGAGAAGCTCGTAGGCCCGGCCGACCAGGACACCGCGCTCCAGGCCTATGTCGACCGGGTGGGGCAGCGCGTGGTCGCGGCCGCCGGCGTCAGCGGCTTCCGCTTCGTCGTGCTGGATTCGCCGGTCGCCAATGCGCATGCGGTGCAATCCTACGTCTTCGTCACGCGCGGTCTGCTGGCCCTGCTCGAGAACGAGGCCGAGTTGGCTGCCGCGATCGGTCACGAGCTCGGCCATCTGGTGCAGCGTCATGCCGCGCAGCGCGCGCGTGTCCGCCAGGGCGTTCTTGACGCAGCAGTCGAGGCCGCAGCCACCAGCGGTTCGATCACCGTCGGTCGTGCAGTGGCGCAGGACGGGCTGCTCGCCCTGCGGCGCTACTCGCGCGAACAGGAACTCGAAGCCGACCGGCTGGCGCTCGGCTACATCGTCAAGGCCGGCTATCGCGGCGATGCGGTGGTGTCCCTGATCGACCGGCTGCGCCGGCAGAGCGCGCTCGAGGCGCAAATCATGGGCGAGGCGCCCGACATCGGCGACCGGCCCAGTGCGGCGTCGACCCATCCCGCGCCGGTCGAACGCACCTCCGCGATCGCTGCCCTGCCGCTGGCGGGCGCGCCGGGCGAATCGAACCAGAAGGGCTATTTCGCAGCCATCGACGGCATGTCGGTCGACGATCCGCCGAGCGAGGGCTTCATCCGCGGCCGCTCGTTCCTCCATCCGACCCTGCGTCTCGCCTTCACGGTCCCACCGGGCTTCCGGTTGTTCAACGACAGTGACGGGGTGCTGGCCGTCAATCGCGACCGCTCGCTGATAATGTTCTCCTGCCTGTCGACACCGGTGGCGGGTCCGCTCGACGACTGGATGCGCAACAAGCTGAAGCCGACGCCCACCGACATCCAGGTCCTGGAGATCAACGGCAACGAGGCGGCGATCGGCGCGCGGCCACGCGGCTCGGATACCGGCCTCGGTCAGGCGCGCTACATCGTCATTCGGCAGGGCGCCCGGGTCTGCAACTTCGCCCTGGTCAGCGAGGGCGCCGACCAGGATCGGCAGATCGAGGCGATGGTCCGGGCCGCGCGGACTTTCCGCACCCTCTCGCCCTCCGAGGCCGCATCGCTGCAGCCCTATCGACTGCGCATCGTCTCGCCGGCGGGATCAACGCCGGCGCAGCTCGCGGCTGGGATGCCCTATCCCGATCTCAGGATGGAACGCCTGCTGGTGCTCAATGCGGCCCAAGTGCCAAGCGATCTGAGCAGCCGGTCCGAGATCAAGATCGTGCAGCCCTGAAAGGGCGGATCAGGGTTCGATCCGCTCCAGCACCCTGCCGTCGGCATCGAGCGCCACCAGCGCCGGCGTGTTGCGCGTGACGGTCAGCACACGGCCGGTATCCTGGGCCACATTCTTCGTCGGGCCGGTGCCCCGCACAATTCGATCGATTGCCGGCCAGCCGCCCTCGTTTGCCTTGCCCAGCGCTTCGTCCAGCACCGCATCGGTCTGGGTGCTCCACCAGAAGGCATCGGCCTGTCCGTCGAGCGGCCGGCCGGGATCGACACCCGTGGCGGCAAACAAGAGGCGCCCGTCGGCGCTGAGGGCCGCGCGCGACAGGGCGTTCAGCAGATCGCTGTGGCCGGGGTGGGTTGCCTGGCGCGCACGCAGGCCCGAGGTCCAGCGGGCGATGGCCAGCGACCCGTTGCGGCTGGCGATGCGGCCCTCGGCGATCGAATGGCCATAGGCTTCGATGATGGCGTCCAGCCCGCGCGACAGCATCCAGTCGAGCACGTCGAGCGGGGCCAGGGCGAACTGGAGCTGCAGCGCCTTGTGCCAGATCTCCTCCTGCGGTCCGCGAAGGAAGACGAAATCCTTGACCTCGGCACCGGGCCTGGCCAGCAGGCGGCGGCGCAGCAGCAGCATGAGATCGAGCGCGCGCGGCGTGTTGCCGGCCGCCCCCAGCATATTGCCGAGCACGACCAGCCGGTCGCCCGCTTGCCAGCGCTGCATTAGGGCACCGCCCAGCCGCTCCAGTGCGGCATCGTCGCCCTTCAGGGCACCCAGCACCCAGGTGGTGCCGCCGTCACGCAGGCGGGCGATCGAGGCGACTTTGCTCATGAATCAGGAAGGCGGGGCATGAAAAAGGCGGCACGACATCGCTGTGTCGGGCCGCCTTTCAAGTCATCCTCGCCAGGACCGCCTAGGCGACCTTCTGGAGGACGCTGTTGAGCTTCTGGGTCGCCAGATCCTTGTCGATCCGCTCGACGGCGGCGAGTTCGCGTGCCAGCCGGTCCAGCGCGGCTTCGTAGATCTGCCGTTCGCTGTAGGACTGGTCAGGCTGGCCGGCATTGCGATGCAGGTCGCGCACGACTTCGGCGATCGACACCGGGTCGCCGGAGTTGATCTTGGCTTCGTATTCCTGGGCGCGGCGGTTCCACATGGCGCGGCTGACGCGGCTGCGGCCCTTCAGGGTGACCAGCGCGCTCTCCATGATCTTGCGGGAGCTGAGCTTGCGCAGGCCCGAAATCTTCGCCTTCGCCACCGGAACGCGCAACATCATGCGCTCCTGTTCGAAAGAGATGACGAAAAGGTCGAGCTTGTGACCTGCGATTTCCTTGGCTTCGATATCAATCACGCGGCCGACGCCATGCGTCGGGTACACCACGAAATCGCCCTTCTCGAAGGCGAATTCCTTCGCCTTGGCGGGCGCCTTCTTCGGCTTGGCCATATCATCTAGTCCCTTCACAACAGCCCCGCTTTCTGCGATACCGCGACCCACCGCATACGCTCCCCTGCGTATTCGGCCCGGCGTCACAAGCATCGGTAAGTTTCTTTCGGATACCGATACGGACACCGAGCCAGCGGCGGACCGGACCCCGGACCGCTTCCAGCAGGATTTTCATAACAGAATTTAGGCGCAGAGTCGCGCTTTATGTTGCATTTCAGCAACGGTCTAGCTATGCGAAAACCGCATGACTATTGCAAAAGGTACAAAAAGGACCTTGCGGGAGTGAAATCTAGCGCGCCGCAGGCTTGTCGCTGAAGTACTTCTCGAACTTGTCCTTCTCGTCCCGGAACTGCTCCGCATCCGCGGGGGCTTCGCCCTTGCGGGTGATGTTCGGCCACGTAACCGACAGGCTGCGGTTCAGCTCCAGCCACTTCTCCAAGCCCTTTTCGGTGTCGGGCAGGATGGCGTTGGGTGGGCATTCGGGCTCGCAAACGCCGCAGTCGATGCATTCGTCTGGATTGATGACCAGCATGTTCTCGCCCTCGTAGAAGCAATCCACGGGGCAGACTTCAACGCAATCCATGTACTTGCACTTGATGCAAGCTTCCGTAACGACATAGGTCATATAGGCTCCGGTAACGAGCGGCGGCTGCTTAACGTGCGAGCCTCGGCGACGCAAGGCTGGCGATGGAGGTGGACGATTCAGGTCGAGTCGATCTCCTCATACAACGTACGGGCTTCCGGCGCCGGACCGCGCCGTTCCCCGAGTGCCATGATGCGCACGACCTTCACCTGAGCGCCCAGAGCAAAGGTAAGTACCATGCCGGGAGCGACGGACGCGTGCGGCTTCTCGACCGCTCGCCCATCGATCCGGCAGCGCGACTTCTCGACGTAGCGTGCGGCCAGCGTGCGGGTCTTGAAAAAGCGCGCATGCCAGAGCCACTTGTCGAGCCGCATGGCGCTTCAGCGCTTCACGGGTGGCTACTTCTTTCCACCAAGCTTCAGTTCGAGCAACTTGGCGAAGGGCGAATCGGCGGCCGCATCGCCCTTGGTCTCGGTCGTTGCATAGAGCCGCAACGCCGGTCCGCCGTTGTCGCGCCGCGGCGGACGGGGGCCACGGCGGTCGTCCCGCCCGCGGTTCTCCTGTGGCGGCCGCCCGTCCTTGCTGCGATCCTGACGGGGCCCATCGGAACGCGGACCATCGGCGCGTGGGCCGCCGCCAGGACGCGGTCCACTGCGCGGACCGTCGTCCTTGCCGCGCGGCGGCCGCGGCGTGTCGGCAAAGAACTGACGCTCGTTCGGGCGTTCCGGCCGGTCACGGCGGCGCTGGTCGCGCTGTTCGCGTTGCTCACGCTGCTGCTGGCGCTGCCGCTCGCGCTGCTCCTCGCGCTCGCGCACGAAGCGCGGCTTGATCGAAAAGGCGTAGAGCGGTCCACTCTCTTCCGTCGGCGGATGCACGCGGTATCCGAGCGCACGAAGTACGTTGGCCATCTCCGGCTCGGAGCAGCCGACCAGCGACATCATCTGCGGGGTCGCGCGGAACCAGCCCGGCGGCAACGGCCGCGGCTCCTTCTTCGCGGGCGAGGGAGCTTGCGGTGGCGCGGCGCTATCGACCGGCGCGGCCGCTTCCGGCGCAGCCTCGGCCGGCGGCGATTCGACGGGGGGCGATTCGACCGCGGGCTCCTCGGCGGACGCCGTCTCGGCGACAGTCGCGGCCTCGGCAGGGGCCTCGGCAACGGGCTCTGCCTCGGGTTCGGCAACCGGCTCGTCGGCAGCAACAGGCTCGGGAGCGGCGGCCACCAGCCCGGACTCCGGTTCGGGTGCAGGTGCCGGTTCAGACTCGCCGAACGCCGCGGCGACGATCGCCCATTCGCTGATTTCGTCGGCCGTCGCAGGCGCGGGAATGGCGGGCGGTGCGCCCGGCGCCTCGGTGGCGGACTTCTTTTCAGGCCTCTCCTGCTGCTGTGAGCGGCGTGACGATTCGCGGCTCTCGCGCACGGCGGCGCGCGCCATCGCGGCCAGCCGCTCGACCATGTCGGCGCGGATGCCATGATCGCCCAGCGGCAGGTAGCCGATGGCCGAGTAGAAATCGCGCTCGGCATCCCTCGGCAGGTCCATCGAGGTGCGGCCTTCCGCCGGCAGCGCCGGGATCGTCTCGCGGTTCTTGGCGATCATCCAGAGGCCGGCGCGCAGGCGGATCGGCACCGGCTTCAGCATGCTGGGGAAGTAGAGCGAGAAGACGCCGATGCGGACGCCGAGGCGCGCCAGCGCCTTGCGATCCTCGTCGCTGAGTTGGGCGAGCTGTTCCTCGACCGGCCGGCGCGGTAGCACGCCAAGGCCCTCGCAGAGCTGGAAGATGACGCCGCGTGCGCCGGCGGGTAGTTCCGCCGTGGCGCGCGCGTCCATCAATTCGCTGAGGCCGAGGCGAATACGGGTCTCGACCCAGGTCGCGGCGCGCCTGCGCACTTCCTCGCGGGCCGGGCCGTCGAGCAGATCGGAGGCGATGGCCTCGACCTTGGGCGCCAGCACGTCACCCGAGGGCAACAGCCGCGCGACCGGACCGCCGCCCCAGCAGACGCGGAGCTGGCCATCGAAGACGATCTCGCCATCGGGACTGTTCACGAAAGCCTGCAGGCGATCGGGCAGATCCTGGCGCAGCGCGCGCAGAGCCGCGCTCAGCACCGCCTTCTGGTCGGTCTGGCCTTCCGTTGCATCCGGCACGAAGCGGAAGCCCTCGATGCGTCCGAGATGCTCGCCTTCCACGATGACTTCGCCTGCGGCGGCGACCGTCGAGTTCATTTCACCCTCATCGCGCAATCTTCGTACAAGCAAAGCCGCGCGTCTATCGACAAACCGTTGCGTGAGACGTTGATGCAGAACGTCGGAAAGCCGGTCCTCTATGGCACGCGCGCGCTCCTGCCAATGGCTTGCGCGCTGAATCCAGTCGGGCCGGTGTGAAATATAGGTCCAGGTCCGAACGTGCGCGATGCGTGTCATCAAGGTGTCGATGTCACCGTCGAACCGTTCCAGGCGCTTCACATGGCTGTCGATCCAGTCCTCCGGCAGTCTTTCGCCGCCCTGCGTCAGGTGTTCGAATATCTGGCTGAGCAGCTTCGTATGCTCTTCCGTCATCGTCTTGCGGAAGTCGGGGACCTGGCACACCTCCCACAGGAGCTTGACCCGCTTGGATGAATGCAGACGCGGCAAGAACGCCGCGTTCATGGCCAGAGTCTGCAGAGCGAGCTGATCGTCCTGCTCACGCACGCGCTGGAGCGCTGCATGCGGCGGAGGGGCGTTCAAGGCGGCAACCAGCGCCTGCACCGACCGGAAGTCGAGCTCGCTGTTTCGCCACTGCAGGTCGCGCAGCGGATCGAAGCGATGGTTCTCAATCGCCTCAACCACGTCGGGATCAAGGCCGCTGACGCCGGCGGTCGTGCCGAATGTTCCGTCGTTCATGTGGCGCCCGGCGCGTCCGGCAATCTGTGCCAGTTCGCCCGTGCGCAGCGGACGCGAGCTGCGACCGTCGTACTTGCGCAACGACGCGAACCAAACATGGTTCACGTCCATGTTGAGGCCCATACCGATCGCATCGGTCGCCACGAGGTAGTCGACCTCGCCCGACTGGAACATCTCGACCTGCGCGTTGCGTGTGCGCGGGCTCATCGCGCCCATCACGACCGCCGTGCCGCCGCGCTGGCGGCGGATCAGTTCGGCGATCTCGTAGACCTCGTTGGCCGAGAAGCCGACAACCGCAGAGCGGCGCGGCAGGCGCGTCGCCTTCTTCGATCCGACATAGGTGAGATTGGAGAAGCGCGGGCGCGCCACCACGTCGATGTCGGGCAGCAGTCGGTTCAGCACCGGACGGATCGTGTCGGCGCCCAGCAGCATGGTCTCGTTCAGGCCGCGCGCATGAAGCAGTCGGTCGGTGAAGAAGTGGCCGCGCTCGGGGTCGGACGCCATCTGCACCTCGTCGACCGCCAGAAAGGAGACCGGTCGGTCGACCGGCATCGATTCGACGGTGCAGACGAAATAGCGTGCGCTGGAGGGCGCGATCTTTTCCTCGCCGGTGATCAGTGCGACCTGGGCGGCACCCTTCAACTTGACGATCCGGTCGTAGTTCTCGCGCGCCAGCAGCCGCAGCGGGAAGCCGATCATGCCCGAATCGTGGCCGAGCATGCGCTCGATCGCGAGATAGGTCTTGCCGGTGTTGGTGGGACCGAGGACGGCGGTCAGGCGGCCGGAGGCGCCAGAGAACGACATGGCCGCACCTTCGCGCGCAGCCGCGGCGGAAGCAAGGCAGACGGCTCGGGGTTCATCCCGAGTAGGCGGGCTCCAGCTTGTTGCAGCCGATCATCGGGCCGTGATCGGCCTGCTGCACCAGGACAGCCACGCCCTGCGTCGGGCCGATGCGATCGCCGGCAATCGTCCAGCCCTTGGCCGCGCCGTCCCATTGGCCGACGCGTTCGAGCTGCCGCACGACGTTGAAATTCTCGATCATGCGGCCCTGGTTCTCGCCGCTCTTCACCGGTGTGGCATGCCGGCGATCGTAGATCGCGAGCGTCACATCCGCGATGCGCCCGTCGAGCGGGAAGGAGTCCAGCTTGATGGTGAGGGGGCCGCCGATGCTTCGCGAAAGCGTGGGCGTCGCCCGCCGGGGTGACCGGGCCTGCGCCTTGGCCAGCAAGGCCTCGATGGGTGCGCGATCGCGGCCGGTGTCGTGGCCGATGCCGTCGACCACCATCTCGGGCGTGTAGACGTAGCGCTGCTTCAGCACGCGGGCATAGGCGCGCTGCCGTTCCGTCGTTTCACGCGAGGCGAACGGATCCTTCCAGCCGATATAGTCCCAATAGTCGACATGGAAGGCGAGGGCGACGATGTCGGGCCGCATCGACAGGCGGCCGAGAAGGGCGTCGGCCGGCGGGCAGGAGCTGCAGCCCTGCGACGTGAAGAGTTCGACCGCCCACGGACCTTCGACAGCCGGCCTTGCCGAGGCCCGTTGCGGCTGGCCCGATGCGGAAAGGCCGGCCGCGACGGCGGCGGCACCGATCAGGAACGACCGGCGGCCAGGAAGGGGGGGTAACGCCATGGCCGACAAGATGCGCGCACCGTCCCCGCCCTGCCAATCAACAATCGGTCACTCGCCGTTCACTGCCCGGTGACGTGAGGCAGGCGCCGTCGCCAGTGGACTCCCGATGGGTAATATTATAACAGTCTGCTTGCATGCACCGACCCATCTCCCCCGGCACGTTCCTGCTCGCCATGAGCGCTCCGGCCCGCATTGCCGCGGCGCTGAGCCTCGCGGCGCTGCTGTGGCTCTGTGCGTGGTGGGCGCTGTAGGTCCGCCGTGACGGCCGCGCTGCGCCTCACCAACCTGACCGTGAGCTACGATCGCCACCCGGCGGTCCATCATGTTTCGGCAGAGATCCCGGCCGGCGAGATGACGGCCATCGTCGGTCCCAACGGGGCGGGCAAGAGCACGCTCCTGAAGGCGCTGCTCGGTTTGGCGCCGCGGGTCGAAGGCCGCATCGAATGCACGGCCAAGCGGATCGCCTACCTGCCCCAGCAGGCGGAAATCGATCGATCCTTTCCCATCTCGGTGCTCGATACTGTCCTGCTCGGCCGCTGGTCGCGCTTCGGCGTCTTCGGCGCCGCTCGCCCGGCCGACCTGGACGATGCCTGGCGCGCGATCGAATCGGTCGGTCTCTCGGGCTTCGAGCGCCGTCCGATCGATTCGCTCTCGGTGGGCCAGTTCCAGCGCGTGCTGTTCGCCCGCCTGCTGCTGCAGGATGCCGACCTCGTGCTGCTCGACGAGCCGTTCGCCGCCATCGACAGCAAGACCGTGGCCGACCTGATGGTGGTGATCCGTCGTTGGCGGGAGGAGAAGCGCACGGTCGTCGCCGTGCTGCACGATTTCGACCAGGTCCGCCGTGACTTCCCGCATGCGCTGCTGCTGGCGCGCGAGCTGGTCGATGCCGGTCCGACCGCGCGCGTCCTGTCGTCCGAGAACCTGTTGCGGGCCCGCGCGATGGCCGAGGCCTGGGACGACAATGCCGGTGCCTGCGACGTGCCGATGCGGCTCAGCGCCTGATCGAAGGCTTCGCGCCATGTTCTACGAGTATCTGATCGCGCCCTTCGCCGATTTCGGCTTCATGCGCCGTGCCCTGGTCGCCAGCCTCGCGCTGTCGGTGGGCGGCTCGGCGATCGGCGTGTTCCTGATCCTGCGCCGCATGAGCCTGATGGGCGATGCGCTGGCGCATTCGCTGCTGCCCGGCGCCGCCATGGGATTCCTGATCGGCGGCCTGTCCCTGCCGGCGATGAGCCTCGGCGGCTTCCTCGCCGGCGTCGCAACGGCGCTGCTCTCGGGTATCATCGCGCGCTTCTCCAGCATGCGCGAGGATGCGAGCTTCGCCGCCGCCTACCTCACGGCCATGGCGCTGGGCGTGCTCATCGTCTCGTTGCGCGGATCGGCGGTCGATCTCATGAACATCCTGTTCGGCGCGATCCTTGCCGTCGACGAGCCGGCGCTGATCCTCGTCGTGTCGACCGCGACCGTGACCCTGATCGGCCTTGCCGCCATCTACCGGCCGCTGGTCGTCGAATGCTTCAATCCCGGCTTCCTCGCCGCCATGGGCGTCCGTGGCTCGCTCTACCACTATCTCTTCCTGTCGCTCGCGGTGCTGAACATGGTGGCGGGCTTCCAGGCGCTGGGGACGCTGATGGCGCTGGGCCTCATCCTGCTGCCGGCCGTCGCCTCGTCCTTCTGGGCGCGCGAGGTCTGGTCGATGAGCCTGGTTGCGGCGCCGATGGCCTTCACTTCGGCCGCCGTCGGTCTTCTCGTCTCGTTCCATGCCGGCCTGCCCTCGGGTCCGGTGATCGTGCTGTTCGCCAGCTGCTTCTTCCTGCTGTCGCTGCTCTTCGGCTCGCGCGCCTCGGTGCGCGCGCGGCTGTCACGACCGGTTCACTTGCGCGCCTGACGCGTCAGGCTAGGCTGACCTCCACGGAGGAAACCTGAATGACCAACTCGCCGGTGCCGGGCGTCACGCTCAAGACGACGACGGCCAACAACATTCATATGCGCTACGCCGAAGCAGGCACGGGACCTCTCGTCCTGTTCTGCCATGGCTGGCCGGAGAGCTGGTATTCGTGGCGTCACCAGCTCCAGGCGGTGAGTGCGGCGGGCTTCCGCGCCGTCGCGCCCGACATGCGCGGCTATGGCGGCACGCAATCGCCTGAACCGATCGACCAGTACACGCTCTTCCATCTCGTGGGCGACATGGCCGAGCTGGTGAAGGCGCTTGGCGAGACCAAGGCGGTGATCGTGGGCCACGACTGGGGCGCGCCCGTCGCCTGGCATGCCGCATTGTGGCGACCCGATCTCTTCACCGCCGTGTCGGCCATGAGCGTGCCCTATGCGCCGCCCGGATACGTCGACATCCTCTCGGCGCTGGAGAAGCTCGGCATCGACAACTTCTACCTGCAGTATTTCCAGAAGCCGGGCGTCGCCGAGGCCGAGCTGCAGCAGGACATTCGGGGCGCCCTGCGCAAGCTCTACTACACCGCCGGCGGCGAGATGGTGGAGAAGGACAAGGGCTTCGGTCGCCTCACGGGTGGCACGCTCCTGGCCAACACCGTCGACCCCGAGACGCTGCCGGGCTGGTTGAGTGACGCCGATCTCGACTATTACGCCGGCGAGTTCGCCCGGGCCGGCTTCCGCGGCGGGCTCAACTGGTATCGCAACCTGCGCCGCAACTGGGAGCTCAGCGGCCCGTGGCGTGGCCAGCCGATTCGCCAGCCCTCGCAATTCATCGCCGGCAGCCGCGACGGTGTGCTGCGCTTCCCGGCCGCCAAGAGCCAGCTCGAAGCCTACCCGACGACCCTGCCGGGTCTTCGGGGCAGCCATATCCTGGACGGCGCGGGCCACTGGGTTCAGCAGGAACGCGCGGCCGAGGTGAACCGTCTGCTGATTGAATTCCTCGAGGGCCTCTGAGAAGGTTTCGGGATGCCTACTCACCAACGGACCTTCGTGATCTCCGCCCTATTGTTGGCGCTGGTTGGCGCCTGCGCCGCCCCTTCCGTCAGGCCGTCGGCGATGGTGCCCGATCTCGCGGGCCTCGCGCCCGGCCCGGCACCGGCCTATCGCCAGTCGATCGCGGCGGCGCCGGTCGGCGGGGGACCCGGCGTCTCGCCGCTGTGGACGGCCAGGATCGACAACGCCCAGTTCCAGGCCGCGCTGGTGAGCACGCTCGCCAACGCGGGCCTCGGTCAGACCAACGGCGGCCGATTCCGGCTCGACGCCACGCTTATGAGGCTCGAGAGGCCCTTCGCGGGCTACGGCATGACCGTCGAGGCCGTCGTCGCCTACCGGCTGACCGATACGGTCACCGGTGCGGTGGTCTATGACGCCTCGCTCGCGACGCCCGGCACCGCGACCCTGGACGACGCGATCGACAACGACACACGGCTGGTCCTCGCCAACGAGCGCGCCGTGCAGGCCAACCTGCGCCGGCTCGTCGAGGTGCTCTACGCGCTCCCCGACCGGCCGCTCGCCTCTCCGCGTCGCTAGACCAGCGAACGCAATTCGGCGGTGGCGACCGACAGCATCGCGAGATCGATGGTCCCCGCCGTGGTGAGTTCCTCGTTCAGGAGCCGGTCCACCCGCTCCAGCGCGAGCCTCCGCGGGTCGCTCCAGGCAACGAGGGCCGCGTCGGGATCGCAGTCGCCGCCGTCGCCCGCGCGCAGGGCCGAGCGCAGCAGGTCGGCATGGAGCGCGGCCAGCTCGTCCTGCATCGCGAGTGCGGCCTGCGAGGGCCATAGTCCGTCGCGCGGCAGTTTCTGCACGGCGTTGGCCAGCAGCGCGAGCGACAGCCGCTCCCCCAGCCGGAAATAAAGCCGCGCGGCACTGCCGATCGTGCAGCCGTTGGCCTCGGCCGCCAGGGCGAGGTCGCCGGCGGCGGACAGGGCTTCGAGCGCGGCGGCCCGCCGGGCGAGATCGGCCGGCGCGCCCATCGCCTCCAG